>JBPOIU010000006.1:0-121435 GCA_052034255.1 Planctomycetota bacterium
GCGACGCTGGACCGCGCGACGGGCAACCCGTAGGCGCGCAAGATGGGCTCCCACACCCCGCCGACCAAACGCGGCCCCCGCGCCGCGCGCGCGGCGGCGATCCCGCGGCGCGCCGCATTCGCATCGACGGCGAAGCGCGGTGCGACGCCGGGCTTGCGTTCGCGGAAGCGCCGCCAGCGGCACATCGCGGCCAGCGCGCTCGCGGCTTCTTCCGGGAAGCGATAGACCGGAACGTTCGCCTCGCGCAGGATCCGCACACCTTCGTCGCTCTGCTCCTTGCCCATGAAGCACGCGAGCGTGGTCTTGCCGCTGGCGCGCGGCGCGGCGGCGATCGTGCGCGCGACGGCCAGCGCATCGGTCGTTACCGGCGACACGAACAACGCGAGGATCGCGTCGACACCCGGGTCCTTGCCCACCGCGCCAAGCGCTTTCTGAAAACGCGTCGCGTCGGCGTCCGCGATCAGGTCGACCGGATTTTGCGTCGCGGCACCCTGCGGCAGCGCCCGCTCGAGCGCCTTGCGCGTGGCCGTCGAGAACTTCGCGAGACGCAGTCCCAACCCGACACATGCATCCGTCGCGAGGATCCCGGGCCCGCCGGCGTTGGTGACGATCGCGACCCGATCCCCGCTCGGCGCGGGCTGATTCGCGAACGCGGAGGCCATCGTGAACAACTCGCCCACCGACTGGGCGCGGAGGACGCCGCATTGCTCGAGCAACGATTCCACGGCGATGTCGCGTCCGACCAATGAACCAGTGTGCGAGGCGGCCGCGCGCGCTCCGGCGGCGCTGCGTCCGGACTTCACGACGAGGATCGGCTTGTGGCGCGAGATCGAGCGCGCGATCTGCGTGAAGCGCCGCGGATCACCGAACGACTCGATGTAGAGCAGGATCACGTCGATCGCGGGATCGGCGCCGAATGCCTCCACGAGGTCGGTCGCCGTGACGTCGACGATGTTGCCGATCGACGCGAACTTCGCGATGCCGAGGCCGAGATCGCGCGCGTCGGCGAGGATCGCCTCGCCCAACGCGCCGGATTGGGTCGCGAACGCGACGCGCCCAGGCAGCGGGACACCACCGGCGAACGAGGCGTTCAAGCGAATGTCGTCCGCCGCGTTGATGAGCCCCATGCAGTTCGGACCGATCACCCGCATGCCGTAATGCTGCGTCCACTTGCGCAGCGCGGCTTCGCGGGCGACGCCCTCGTGTCCCGCTTCCTTGAATCCGGCGGTGATGACGACGAGGCCCTTCACGCCTTTCCTGCCGCAATCGCGCACGACGTCGAGTACGTGCTCGCGCGGCACCGCGATCACCGCGAGATCCACGGGATCGGGGATCGCCGATACGCGCGGGTAGGCCTTGCACGACAGCACGACCTCGGCAGCCTTGTTGACAGGATAGACCGGACCGCGAAACCCGAACGACATCAGGTTGCGCAGGATCTCGGCGCCGATCGATCCCGGTCGACGCGACGCGCCGACCACGGCGACCGAGCGTGGCTCGAACAACACCGTCAACGGAGCCGGGGCGGAACTCGCCCGCCGCCCGCCTTTCGAGTTCGCGCGCTCGCGCTTCATGACCCCTCCTTCGCGAACGCCGTCCGCAAGCGCACGATTTGCCCGCGATGCACGCGGTCGTGCATCGCCAGGAACTCGAACCACTGCAACACGTCGAGTTCTCCGAAATACGGGTGCGGTTGCGTCAGTCGGCGCGGATGGATCGAAACCACGTCGGGCAACAACGCGAACGCGGCGGCGCGCGCTTCCTCGAGCGCCGTGAACGCCCGCGCCCGATCGACGGCGCCGGTCGGCACCATGCGCTGCGGTGCATCGACGCGCTCGATCGGCGCGAACAGGCGATTCGTCGGGGGCAGCGCGGCGAGCCCTTCCACGGGGAACGGTTCGAGCGGCCCCGCGGCCGCCAATCGCGCGCGCGCGGCGGACAAGCCCTGGGCGATCCGCGCTTCGACCATGCCGAGATGCTCGATGACTTGCAGCATCGACCAGCCACCGTCCGCCGGGCGGCGCTCGAGCAAGTCCGTCGGCAAGTCGCGCACGGCGTCGAGCAGCAGCCGCCGTTCGCGGGCCGCCTGCCGCACGGCGTCGCGCCATTCGTCGGGGGCGCGCTCGGGCAGCGCGGCGAGATCGACGTCGACCACCAGCTTCGCCGCTCGATAGCGCGCAGCGAGTTCGGCTTCGGAGCACTGCTTCATCGTCGACCCGAGCTCGCGCTCGAGCACGCGGAAGCGTTCGCCGAAACGCGTCGCCGCCCGGCGCAGCGCGGTCTCGGGGTTCACCCCCGCGTGGCGCGCGACGTTGACGACCGAGAACAACACGTCGCCGAGCTCTTCGTCGATGCGGTCGGCGTCGGCGCCCTCCAGCGCATGCTTCAACTCGCCGAGCTCCTCGTCGAGCTTGGCCCACGCGCCGCTGCCGTCCTGCCAACGGAAGCCGACGCGCGCGGCTTTCTCGCCCATGCGGAACGCACGCAGCAGTGCCGGCAACGCGGCCGGAACACCGGCCAGCACCGACGGATCGGCGTCCTCCGCACGTTCGGCGCGCTTGATCTCTTCCCAGTTCGCAAGCACTTGCTCGACCCCGGTCGCCTTGACCTCGCCGAATACGTGTGGGTGGCGCCGCACGAGTTTGTCCGCGATCGCGTCGGCCACGTCCTTCAGCGTGAACGACTGTGCGTCCTGCGCGATGCGCGCGGCGAGCAGCACGTTCATCAGCAAGTCCCCGAGTTCACCCGCGATCACGGCGCGATCGCCGCGCGTCATCGCATCGGCGACTTCGTAGGCCTCCTCGAGCACGTGCGGCGCGGTCGCCTCCAGGGTCTGATCGCGATCCCACGGACAGCCGCCGGGATCACGCAGGCGATCGACGATGCGCAGCAAGCGGGAAACGGCGTCGAGACGGTCGTCGGTGCAGTCGGACATGGATCACTCGTGGGACCAATGGGATCGAGCGCGAATCCAGCGTTGCGCGGCGGTGCGCGCGGTGCGACGGTCAGAGGCCGAGCATCGTCGCTGGACGCGACGACTCTCGGACGTAGTCGATCAGCCGTCGTACGGAGCGTGGACCGCGAGCAAGCGCGGACTCGTGCAGTGCTCGATCGCGTAGCGGACACCTTCGCGACCGAGTCCCGAGTCCTTCGTCCCGCCATACGGCATCGTGTCGACGCGGAACGTCGGCGCGTCGTTCAAGATCACCGCTCCGACGTCGAGGTGATCGTAGGCGCGCAGGGCGACGCCGAGGTCGCGCGTGAACACCCCCGCCTGCAGCCCGTAGCGCGAATCGTTCACGTGCGCGATCGCTTCGTCGAATTCCTTGTAGCGGTGCAGGTTCACGACCGGTCCGAACGCTTCGCGGCAATCGATCGAGAGTCCGCGGTCGACCTCGGTGAGCACTGTCGGATCCACGAGCCGTCCTCGCCGCTCCCCGCCGGCGAGCACTCGGGCGCCGTGTTGCTTCGCCTCGTGGATCCACTGCTCGATGCGAGCGGCGTTCTCGTCGTCGATCATCGGTCCGACGTCGGTGATCTCCTCCATCGGATCGCCGATCACGAGCTTGCCGGTCGCTTTGACGAAGCGATCGGCGAACGCGTCGAAGATCGAGTCCTGGACGAAGATGCGTTGCACCGAGATGCAGACTTGGCCCGAGTACGTGAACGCGCCCATGACGCACGCGCGGACCGCATGCTCGAGGTCCGCGTCCTTGTGGACGATCGCCGCGGCGTTGCCGCCGAGCTCCAGCACGACCGGCTTCTTGCCCGCCTTCGCCTTCAGTTCGAAGCCGACTTCCGGGCTGCCGGTGAACGACAGCAGCTTGAACGTGTCGTCTTGCACCATCAGGTCGCCGACGTGTCGCGAGCACGGGATCACGGACAAGCCGCCGGGCGGCAAGCCCGCTTCTTCGAGCACCTTCGCCAACAGCAGGGCAGCGCGCGGAGTCCGCGATGCCGGCTTCAGGACGATCGAGCAACCGGCCGCGAGCGCCGGAGCGACTTTGTGCGCAACCAGGTTCAGCGGGTAATTGAACGGAGCGATCCCGAGCACCGGTCCGACCGGGAACCGGCGGACCACGCCGAAGCGCCCTTCGGTGCCGCGACGCACGTCGAGCGGGATCGTCTCGCCGCAGATCCGCGTCGCTTCCTCGGCGGCAGCCGTGAACGTCTGCATCGCGCGATCGACTTCGGTGCGGGATTGGCGGAGGGGTTTCCCGTTGTCCCCGGTGATCACGCGCGCGAACTCCTCCCGATGGAGCCCGATCGAAGCCGCGGCCTTCTTCAAGATCTCGCCGCGCGCGTAGGCGGACAACCGCCGCATGACTTCGAAGCCGGCGACCGCCGCGGCCGTCGCTTCGACCGCGGTCGTCGATGCTGCCGCGCTGACGGTCGCGACGCGCTCACCGCTGAAGGGGTGCACGATGTCGATCGCGTCGTCGGTGGCTTCCCAACGACCGGCGAGGAACAGCTTTTGGTGCGGAAGCGAGTGCGGCATCGTCCTGGCCTCGAGCGGGAACATCGAAGGCGAGGAGCCTAGCACCCCGTCGACAAAGTCCGCCGGCATTCGGCTGGCCGCGAACGCGCAGCGCTTCGTCGCGCCGGTGCGACGTGTCGCTGCGTCGACATGCCTCGTTGCCGCTCCTCGCGACCCGCTCGCGCTCACTGCCCGCCGCGTGCCGCGACGGCGAGCGCTTGATCGATGGGACGCGCTGGAATCACGCCGAGTTCCTCGCGCATGCGCGTCGTGGCGTACGTGCGCTCCACGCGCGCGTACTCGATCAGGGCCGGTGGGATGGGCGGCGGCGCACCCGCGCGCTCGGCCAAGCCGTTGCGCACCCGAGCCTCCTCCAGCGTCATGTCGTCGAACGCGGGCTGCGCGCCGAGAGCGAACGCGACCGTTTCGACGTATTCGCGCAACGAACGCGGTCCGCCGCTCGCGACGTTGATCGGCCCGTGGACGTGACTGCGTTCGAACGCAGCTGCCATCACCGCGCGCGCGACGTCGTCCGCGTCGACGAGGTCGAGCGGTCGCACTCCACCATCGGGCAACGGCACGACGGCGCGCTGGACCAGCTCAGCAAGCCCGTCCGCGAAGTGTCCGACCCCGTTGCCGACGATCGGGCACGGCCGCAGCACGCAGGTCGTGAATTGCCCCTCCGCGTGCGCACGCCGCACCAACTCCTCGGCGTCGAACTTCGACCGCGCGTACGCGCTGCGCGGTAGGGGTCGGGCTCTCTCGTCGATCGTCCGGTGCGCGTCGTCGCCGTAGACGGCGACGCTCGACACGTAGACGAAGCGCCGAGCCGCACCGACGAACGCCGCATCCAGCAGGTGCCCCGTCGCGTCGACTTGAACGGCATCCATGGCTCGCGCATCGGCGCTCATCGCTCCCGCGGCGTGGATGATCACGTCGGCGGCCCGCGCGGCTTTCTCCCAGGCCTGATTCTCCTCCAAATCGCCCTCGAGGACGCGCACACCCGGAAGCCGCAAGCCGCGCCGCCGCGTCAACAGCACGACGTCGAGGTCCGCGCGCGCGCGAAGCTGCGGCAACAGCGCTTGCCCGAGGAGTCCGGACCCGCCGGTGACGAAGACGCGGAGCACCATCACGGATGCCCCAAGTAGAAGCTGCGGCAGCTGCGGCACGCGGGACGCGGTGTCGCTCGGAAGTGCGACTCACGCAACGACTGCATCACTTCACCGTTCCACAGCTCGAGGAACGGCTGGCGGTGCACGTTGCCCAGGGGAATGCGATCGCGGATGCACGGCAAGACCGTGCCGTCGTGCTCGATGACGGCCTGCATGGCCGTGGAGATGCAGAACTCGGGCGCGAACTGCGCGACGAGTTCGGCGGAGTCCTGCAGGAGGTCGAAGCGGCTGCGTTCCCGCGGCACGTTGCGCGGGTCGCCCCACAACTCGGGCACGTTGGTCTCGACGTGGACCCCGACCTCGATGGCGGCCTCGAGCGCGCGCGCGAATGCGTCCCGGCGCAGGCCGGGATCGGTCATTCCCTCCGGATCGAGCGCGGCCTTGCGCGTCGTGTGGGGATAGAGGTTCTGGACGATGATCCGATCGACGCCCAGTTCCGCGACGAAACGCACGTATTCGTGCAGGCGCTCGAGCATGCCGAACATCGGCACGATGCACGCGAGGACTTGCATGCCTCGTTGCCTGCCGATCGCGGCGACGTCGCGCACATTGCGCACGACGACGTCGAAGTCGGCGCCGGGGATCACGCGCGCGAAGCGCTCACGCTCGTGCGCGTGCAAGGAGAACTGGACACGAGCCGTCACGTCCGCGATCGGCTCGAACCACTCGCGGGTGAACAAGATTCCATTGGTGATGAAGTTCAGCCATTGGCCGTAGCGGCGGCAGAGCGCGGCCGCGCCTTCGATCGGCGCCAGCGTGGGCTCGCCGCCGACGATCGGCATGACTTCGAACGCGCCGTGGCCGATCGCGTCGAGCACGCGCTCGAACACGTCGAGCCCGAGGTCCTGCGTTCCGACCCGACGAATGTCGCAATGCACGCATTTGACGTTGCAGCGGCGGTTGAACTCGAACAACAACCGCACCGGGACGCTGTTCCAGATCGAGCGCCGCAGGAACAGGTCGTCGGCCATCGCGCGCAGGTTCGCGTGTTGCGCGGGACGCAGCAGTCGGTCGGCGCGGATCGTCCGGTCGAGCAGCGCGTCGCCGGACTCACGAAGGCGCGGCGGCCGCGGCAGGAACCACGGCACGTCCTCGTCCCGCGGTTCCGGCGCGCGCCCCGGCAGGCGCGCGCCGTGGACCAGCGAGTCCACGGGCTCGAGCATGGGAAGACTCCGACAGCTCGAAGGATCCCCCCCGGGATCCGCGCCTCCGATCACCGGACGCGCGAGGGCACGGTACACCAGGGCTCGGTGATTTTCCCGCAGGCCTTTGCAATCGCGCCTTTGACCTCGCGTCGAAGGCGTCCGGCGGCAGTCGGGAGGCGGCCGAACGGGGGGGGCGCGGAGAACTCGAAGCGCGCGGCTTGAGGCGCGCGCCGTCAGATTCCCCGCAGCGCCTCGAACAACTTGCGCCAGCGCCCCGACTCGAACAGGTCCTCGCGGCGGGCGGCGATCGTCACCAGGTTCGCGGCCATGCGCGTCAGCATCACGCGATCACTGACCGGCGCGAGGAAGTTCATGTCGGCCCCGACGCCGAGCTGCACCAAAAAGCGCACGCAGTCGGAGCGCGTCAGGGTTCGGCCGTGGCCGAACGCGTCGACGAACAAGTGGCCGTCCGGGCCGCATTGCAGCAGGAAGTGACTCGGCATCGCGATCGGCGCCAACGCCAGGCCGAGCCTGCGCCCGACCAGCAGATACACCGCGGACAGCGAGATCGGGATGCCGGTGCGTCGCGCCAGCACCCGATGCAAGAACGAGTTGTCGGGGTCGTAGTAGTCCTCGTCATTGCCGCGGAAGCCCTCTTCCTCGGCGAAGAACGCGCCGAGCAGCGCGGCCACGGCGCCCGGCGTGTTCGCGTCCTGGAGCCGCGGACGCAAGCGGTCCGCCAGTGCATCGAGGCCGACGCGGATCGTCTCGATCTCCGCCCGCGGATCGTGACAGCGCGCGAGCAACATCGCGCCGCGCTCGAGATCGATGTCCGCCTGCTTGTCGGCGCACAACGCGATCAACTCGTTCTCGGCGGGCTGCGCCTCGATTTGCCGCAGCAACTGGAGCAGCACCGTGCGCAGCGCGCCGCCGGCGTCCGCGACTTCGCGCAGCACCGGCAACGCGGCCTCACCCATCTCCAGCAGACGGTCGCGGCACCGCGTGACGACTTCGGCACTGCGGTCGTCGAGCAACGACACCAACGCGCGCACTTGGGCGTCGGACGGAGTTGGGCTTGGACTCACGGCGGCTCCTCGTCAGGCTTCGAGGTCCGAGTTCGGACGGAACGACGGCTCCCGCATGAACACGCGCGCGAGATGCGTGGCGAGCATGGTCTCGACGACGTGGGTCGCGGGCAAGTTCGGCAGCAGTCGATGCAACGAATCCATGACCGCCGCGTCGAGCCCGCACGGTCGAAACGTCCGGTACGCGGCGAGGTCGGTCCGCAGATTCAGCGCGAAGCCGTGATACGTCACCCAGCGTCGCACCGCGATTCCGACGGAGCAGACCTTCTTGTCGCCGACCCAGACGCCCGTGTGCGGCGGATTGCGCGTCGCGGCGGCCCCGAGTTCGCGCACCGCCTCCATCACGCCTTCCTCGACGGCGCGCAGGACTCGGTGCAGATCACGGCGTTCGCCCTCGAGTTTCGCGATCAGGTACCCGACCACTTGCCCCGGCCCATGCCACGTCGCTTCACCCCCGCGCTCGACCTCGACGACCGGATACGGCACGTCGGCCGCGTCCGAGGCTCCCGCGCCGCGCCCGATGGTCACGACGTCGTCGTGCTCGAGCAACAGCAAGGTATCGGCGATGCGATCGTCGGCCCGCTTCTCGACCAACGCGAGCTGCAAGCGCCGCGCGGCCGCGTATTCCACGCGACCCAAGCGGAACACGTCGAGCCGTGGCGACGCGGCCGTCACCGCTTCGGCTGGAACATGTGGATCGCGTGCCCCATCGCCGCTTCCGCCGCTTCCATGATCGTCTCGGGCAGCGTCGGATGGGCATGGATCGTCAACGCGAGGTCTTCGAGCGTGGCACCCATCTCGATCGCGAGGCCGCCCTCGGCGATGATCTCGGACGCCTCGGGTCCGACGATGTGGACGCCGAGCACGACGCCGGTCTTCTTGTCGGCGACCACCTTCGTGAAGCCCTCGGCCTCACCGAGCGACAACGCGCGGCCGGACGCCCCCATCGGGAACTTGCCGACAAGGACTTCGATGCCCTTCGCGGCGCAGTCGTCCTCGGTCAGGCCGACCGAGCCGATCTCCGGGTCCGTGAACACCACCGCCGGCACGCACTTCCAATCGCGGAAGCGCTTCTTCCCGGCGATGACTTCGGCCGCGACGATGCCTTCGTAGCTCGCCTTGTGGGCCAGCATCGGCTGGCCGGCGACGTCGCCGATCGCGTAGATGCCCTTGACCGCGGTCTTCATCTGGTCGTCGGTGACGATGAAGCCCTTCGGATCGATCTTCACACCGATCGCTTCGAGCCCGAGATTCGCGGAGTTCGGCCGCCGGCCGATCGTCGCCAGCACGACGTCACACTCGATCGTGGACTTCGTGCCGCCCTTGCCTTCGACGTGGACGACACAGCCGTTCGCCTTCTTCTCGAGCCCGATCGCTTTCGTCTCGAGCATCACGTTGACGTTGCGCTTCTTCAGCTTGGTGTGGACCACGCGCGCGCAGTCTTTCTCGATGCCGGTCAGGATCGTCGGCATGAGCTCGACCACCGTGACTTCGGAACCGAGCTTGCGCCACATCGTCCCGATCTCGAGACCGATGTACCCGCCGCCGAGCACGACCACCCGCTTCGGCAGCGTCTTGCACGCGAGCGCCTCGGTCGAGCCCATCACGAGCTTGCCGTCGATCTCGAAGCCCTTCAGTTGGATCGGCGACGAACCGGTCGCGATCACGCACTCCTCGAACACCAGCGTGTCGGTCCCCGTGCTCGACTTGACCTCGAGCGAGTTTTGCGACTTGAACGTCGCGGTCCCCATGACCGTTTCGATCTTGTGGGCCTTGAACAGCTGACCGATGCCGCCGGTGAGCTTCGACACCACGCCGGCCTTCCAATCGACCAGCTTGCCGAGGTCGACCTTGGCGCCACTGACTTCGATCCCCATCTCCGCCGCGTGCTGGATGCGGTCGTAGACGGTCGAACCGTGGATCATGGCCTTCGACGGAATGCAGCCGACGTTCAGACACACGCCGCCGATGAACTCGCGCTCCACGACCGTGACCTTGCGGCCGAGCTGCGCGGCGCGGATCGCCGCGACGTAACCGCCGGGACCGGCGCCGAGGACGAGGGTCTGCACGTTGCGAGTGGCCATGAGCTTCCTTCCGCGTTCAGCCGCGAATCGAAATCGGATCGGGGCGCACCGTTGCCCGCGCTCGGCGCTTCACGCGCCGAGATCGTCCAAGGTGCGCTGCAGTTGTTCCTTCAAATGCGCTGGGACGTCCGCATAGACGTCGTCGATCAAGGTCGCGGGAGCGACCGGCGGAGCCGCTTCCGCGGCCTTGATCGCCTGCGAGATCGCGGCCTGATGGTGCCCGTCGAGGTCGTCCTCTTGCGCCTTGCTCCACAGCTTGCGCGACTCGAGGTAGCGCCGGAAGCGTTGGATCGGGTCCTTCGCCTCCCACTCCTTCACGCACGCTTCGTCGCGATAGCGCGTCGGATCGTCGGACGACGAGTGGCCGAGCACGCGGAACGTCAGCAGTTCGAGGAAGGTCGGTCCGCCGCCGGCGCGTGCCTTGTCGACCGCGCGCTTGGTCGCGCTGTAGACCGCGAGCACGTCGTTGCCGTCGACGCGGACGCCCTCCATGCCGTAGGCGACCGCTTTGATCGCGATCGTGTTCGACACGGTCTGCTTCTCGAGCGGAACCGAGATCGCCCACTGGTTGTTCTGGCAGATGAACACGACCGGCGCCTTCAACACCGCGCCGAAGTTCATCGCGACGTGGAAGTCCGACGACGACGTCGCGCCATCGCCCATGTACCCGGCGGCGACGACATCATCGCCGCGCGTCTTCGCCGCGAGCGCGACACCGACGGCGTGCGGGATCTGCGTGCCGATCACGCTCGACATCGCGACGTAGTTGCCCTCTTTGAACGAGTAGTGGCACGGCATCTGCCGCCCCTTCACCCGATCGAGAGCATTGCCGATCGTCTGCGCGACGAGCTCCGTCAGCGAAAACCCGCGATACAGCGCGCAGCCGCCTTCGCGCAGCGCCGGCAGGATCCAGTCGCGATCCTCGAACGCGGCGCACGACGCGATCGTCGCGCCTTCCTGACCGCGCGTCGGGCCCCAGAAGCCGATGCGGCCTTGGCGCTGCAGGATCAACATGCGGCCGTCCAGCGCACGGATCAGCGTCATCGCTCGATACATGCGCAGCAGCAACTCGGGCGCGAGCTTCGGGTCGCGGCCCGGCAATGCCGTGCCGTCGGCGCGCAGCACCGACCACGGAACGTCTGCGTTCGACGCTCCGGCCTTGCGGGCGGGCGCCGGCGTCTTCGCCGCAGCGGCCGGCTTGCGCACCAGCGCGGCCTTGTGGCTCGGTTTCGCCTTCGGCTTCGATCGGGCGACGGGCTTCGCCTTCGCCTTCGACTTCGACTTCACGGGGGTCACGCGCCGATCACTCCAACAGCAGCAGGCGCGGGTCTTGCAGCAGCGCGACCACGCGGTTCATGAAGCGCGCGCCGTCCGCGCCGTCGACGACGCGGTGGTCGATCGAGATCGACAGCAACATCACGTCGCCGATCACGATCTGGTCGTTCTTCACGAGCGGCCGCTTGGCGATCTTGTGGATGCCCAGGATCGCGACTTCCGGGAAGTTGATGACGGGCGTCGCGAACAGGCCACCGATGTTGCCGGCGTTCGTGATCGTGAAGGTGCCGCCGCGCAGGTCGTCCAGCGCGAGCTTGCCCTCCCGGGCAGCCGTCGCGAGCCGATCGATCTCGCGTGCGAGGTCGAGGATCGAACGCTGGTCGACGTTCTTCACCACCGGAACGACGAGTCCGTCCTCCGTGTCGACCGCGATGCCGAAGTTGTAGACGTTGCGCACGACGATCTCGCCGCGCTCTTCGTCGAGCGACGAGTTGAGCATCGGGAACTCGCGCAGGCCGGCGACGATCGCCTTCAGGACGAAGGGCAGATACGTCAGCTTCACCCCGCGCTGCGCCGCACTCTCCTTCGCCTGCGCGCGGAACTTCACGAGGTCGGTGACCTCGACTTCCTCGACGTACGTGAAGTGCGCCGCCGTGCGCTTCGACAGCGCCATGTGCTCGGCGATCTTCTTGCGCAGGCCGCGCAGCGGAATGCGCGTCTCGGTCCCCGGCTGGCCGAGCGCGAGCGCCGGAGCCTTCGGTGCCGGTGGCGCCGAAGGAGCGCGTGGAGCGGCAGCAGCCGCGACCGGAGCCGGAGCTGCCGCGCGCGGCGCAGTGGCCGCGGGAGCCGCACCACTCGTCGCGCGCTGGACGTCGTCCCGCTGGACGCGACCACGCGGACCGGTGCCTTGCACCGTGCGCAGGTCGACACCGAGCTCACGCGCGAGCTTGCGCGTCGCCGGCGCCGCGAGGATCGGGCCGTCGTTGACGATCGGCGCCGGCTGCGCGACGGGAGCGGCAGCTGCCGGCGCAGGTGTCGGCGCCGCCGGCGCGCTCGGCGCCGGACGGGCCGCGGCAGGCGGAGTCGGCGCGGCAGCGGGTGCCGCCGCCGCGGCGGGCGCGGACGACTGGCCGTTGCCCGCACCGGACGCGCCCTGGTCGATCTCGATGATCGTGGCGCCGACGAGCACCGTCGCGCCTTCGGCCGCGTTCAACTTCGCGACGCGGCCGGTGTACGGCGACGTGATCTCGACCGTCGCCTTGTCGGTCATGACCTCGGCGATCGGCTGGTCTTCCTTGACCGCATCGCCTTCCTTCACGAGCCAGCGGACGATCTCGCCCTCGTGGATGCCTTCACCGATGTCGGGGAGCTTGAATTCCTTGATCACGATGAACCCTCGTGCGTTGAGTGTGGAACCGACGTTTGGCGATCGCGCGTCAGAAGTTCACGGCGCGTTCGACGGCCGCGAGCACGCGCTTGGCGTCGGGCATGTAGACGTGTTCGAGCGAATACGGGAACGGCGTGTCGAAGCCCGCGACGCGCAGGATCGGCGCCTGCAGGTACTCGATCGCCTTCTCGGCGACGATCGCGGAGATCTCGCCGCCGAACGAGCAGAAGCGCGGCGCTTCTTGGACGACGACCAACCGACCGGTCTTCGCGACCGAAGTCAGGATCGCCTCTTCGTCGAGCGGCAACAGCGTCCGCAGGTCGACGATCTCGACGTCCATGCCCTTCGCCGCGGCGTCCTCGGCGGCCTTCTCGCAGATCGACACCATGGCGCCGAACGTCACGATCGTGACGTCCTTGCCTTCGCGAGCGATGCGGGCCTTGCCGAGCGGCACTTCGAAGACGCCTTCGGGCACGTCCTGCTTGGCGGAGCGGTAGATGCGCTTCGGCTCGAGGAACAGCACCGGATCCTCGTCGCGGATCGAGCTGATCAACAGGCCCTTCGCGTCGTACGGCGTCGACGGGACGACGACTTTCAGACCTGGCGTGTGGCAGAAGTACGCCTCGGGCGATTGCGAGTGGTAATGGCCACCGCGAATGCCGCCGCCGTACGGAGTGCGGATCACCATCGGGCAGGTGAACTCGCCGCCGGAGCGGTAGCGCATCTTCGCCGCCTCCGACACGATCTGGTCGAACGCGGGGAAGATGAAGTCGGCGAACTGGATCTCGGGGACCGGGCGCATGCCGTACAGGGCCATGCCGACGGCGACACCGATGATGCCCGATTCGGCGAGCGGCGTGTCGAAGCAGCGCTCCTCGCCGTAGGCCTTCGTCAGGCCCTCGGTGGCGCGGAATACGCCACCGTTGATGCCGACGTCTTCACCGAAGACGACCACGCGGTCGTCGTCCTGCATGATGTCCTTCAGGCCTGAGTTCACGGCCTGAAGCAGGGTCATCGTGGTCATCGCGAGGATCCGTTCTTGACTGGCGTATGCGGGGACTTGCGGACGAATGGACGGTCGAGGACGCGGCGGGTCGCGCGGCGTCAGAGCGGGAAGGCGGCGTTCTTGTCGATCTCGGCGCCGCCCTGGGCCTTCTCCAGTGCGAGCAGACGTTCCTGTTGTTCGACGAGGTGCGGCGGCATCGTCGCGTACACGTCGGTGAACAAGGTCGACGACGGCGGCAGCGGCACGGTCTCCGCGTGCTTGACCGCCGCGTTGACCTCGTCGATCGCCGAGTCGACGACGTCCTTCTCGAACGCCTCGCTCCACATGCCGGCGCTCTTCATGAACTTCTTCAAGCGCTCGATCGGGTCTTTCTTCTGCCAGGTCTCGAGCTGCTCGTTCGGGCGGTAGCGCGACGGATCGTCGGACGACGAGTGCGGACCGATGCGGAACGTCAACGCTTCGATCAAGGTCGGGCCTTCGCCCGCGAGCGCGCGCGCGCGCGCTTCGTTGGTCGCCTGCCACACTGCGAGGACGTCGTTGCCGTCGACGCGCACGCCGGGCATGCCGTACGCCTTCGCCTTCACGGCGATCGTGTCCGACGCGGTCTGCTGGCCGAGCGGGCAGGAGATGGCCCACTGGTTGTTCGAGCACAGGAAGATCGTCGGCGCCTTGTAGACGGCCGCGAAGTTCAGACCGGTATGGAAGTCGTTCGACGACGTCGCACCGTCCCCGAAGTAGGTGATCGAGATCGCCTTCTCCTTGCGGATGCGCTGCGCCATCGCGGTGCCGACGGCCTGGACGATCTGCGTGCCGATCGGGCTCGAGACCGACACGTAGCGCTGCTTGCGGAACGCGTAGTGGACCGGCATCTGACGGCCCTTCGTGACGTCCTCGGCGTTGCCGTAGAGTTGGTGGATCATCGCCTGGATGCTGACGCCGACTGCGAGCGCGGCGCCTGGCTCGCGATACGACGGGTAGCACCAGTCCTTGTCCGACAGCGCGAACGCGGAACCGACCGCGCACGCCTCCTGGCCGATCGACGGCACGTAGAAGCCGATGCGGCCTTGGCGCTGCAGCTTCATCGCACGGTCGTCGAGCTGGCGGGTCTGGACCATCAGGCGGTACATGCGCTGCACCTTGGCCTGATCGAGACCCTTCGGCAGCGCGACCTTCGCGGCCTTGCCCTTCGCCGACTTCGGCTCGAGGACGCACAGCAGTTCTTCGCTCATCGGGGTCATCGGACGACGCTCTCCGCTTGTGTGCCGGCAGCGCGGGATTCGCCGCGCAGCATGCTCTCGATGAAGTGTTCGGCCGCTTTGTAGCTCGAACGGACCAGCGGTCCGGACGCGACGTAGCGGAATCCAAGTTCCATGCCGATCGAACGCAGGCGCTCGAACGTCGCCGGTTCGACGAACTCGACGACGGGCAGATGCAGCGGCGTCGGCCGCAGATATTGTCCGATGGTCAGGAAATCGACGGCCGCAGCGCGCAGGTCGCGCATCGACGCGATCAACTCGGCTTCGGTTTCGCCGAGCCCCACCATCAGAGACGATTTCGTCAAACGGCTCGGCGCGATGCGCTTGACCGCCGCCAGGACCTCGAGCGAAGTCGCATACGTCGCGCGGCGGTCGCGAGCGACCGAGGACAAGCGTTCGACGACCTCGAGATTGTGTGCGAACACGTCCGGCTCGCTGGCGAGCACGGTGCGCAACGAGGCTTCGTTGCCCTGGAAATCGCCGGTCAGGACTTCGATCCGGACGTTCGCGTCGTGCGCGCGGATCGCGCGCACGGTCGCCGCGTAGTGCGCCGCTCCGCCATCCGCCAGGTCATCGCGGTCGACGGTCGTCAGCACCACGTAGCGCAACTTCAGCGCGCCGACGGCGGCCGCGACCTTCTCCGGTTCCCCGGCGTCGACGACGCCCTTCGGATTCCCGGTCTTCACCGCGCAGAACGCGCAGGCCCGGGTGCAGGTATCGCCGAGCAACATGAAGGTGGCCGTGCCACCGCGCCAGCATTCGCCCAGGTTCGGGCAGCGGGCCTCTTCGCAAACCGTGTGCAGGCCCCGTTCGCGCAACGTCTCCTTGATGTGGACGTAGTTCTCGCCGCCGGGCGCCTGGACGCGAATCCAGGACGGCTTCTTGCCTTGCGGTTGATCGAGATTGGCGCGGCTTCGCACCAGGGTGCTCCGGGACGACGACAAGACCGGGGATTCAACCAGAACGGCGGCGGGGACTCCACCGGCAAGGACTCCCCACCGATGGGCACGATTTGTCGCAGGGGCGCACGCGGCGGGCGCCCGTGGACGCGTTCAACGCTCTTCCCGCTCGGCTTCCTCGGATTCCGTCGCGTCCGCACTGCCGGCACCACCCCGCCCGCCGCCTCCGATGTAGCCATTGCCGGCCGCATCGTCCCTGAGGTCCGGGCTCAACTGGTCCCCCGTCAGGACCTTGGGCAGAGTCTTCGGCGGCTTGACCGAGCTGCGGAAGCGCTCCAAGTGCCGGCGCAGCAGTGCCGTGCGCTCCGGCCGTTCGTACGCGAGGTTCCGGGTCTCTCCGGGATCGTCGCGCAAGTCGTAGAGCTCGACGTCGAGCTCGTAGTCCTGCAACCGCGACAACGCGAGTTCGAAGCGTTTGCCGGGGCGCAGCACCGTGCCCAGCGCGCAGAGCGCGAGCGGCGAGCGGCGCGTCTTGTTGTCGACCAGCTTGTCCGCGTCGGTGCGGATCGCGAACGCCAGTCGCTGCATGTGGTAACCCGACGACAGCATCGTCCAGCGATCGTTCGACGTCGGCGCACCCGGCTCGAGCAACGCGTGGAACGACGGCTCCTGCGCGTTCACCGTCGAGCGCTCGACCCCGACGAGATCCAGCATCGTCGGCATCAGTCCGACGAGGGAGACGACTTCGCTCCGCCGCGCACCCGGTGTCACTCCGGGCGTGCGCACGATCAACGGCACGTGGACCTGACCCTCGTACGTCGTGATGCCGTGGTTGAACCACGCGTGATGTTCGAGCATCGACTCGCCATGGTCCGCGACCACGACGATCGCCGTGTCCTCACCAGCGCCCAGCGCATCGAGAGCGTCGATGAACTCGCCGACGATGCGGTCGGCGTGGCGGATCTCGGCGTCGTAGCGCGCGATGTAACCCTTGCCGTTGCCGCCTTCCTGGTTCAACCACACGTGCTTCACGATGCCATCGAGATACGAGACCGAGTTCATCGGCAGCGCGGTTTCCGGCGCGGATGCGTACTGCGCGTCGGAACGGAACGGCTTCAGGTCGTCGGGTCGCGGCGTGTACGGCGAATGCGGCTCGACGATGTGGACGTAGGCGAAGTGCCGCCGCCCATCCCGCCGAAGTTCGCGGATGCGCTCCAGCGCGGCCAACGTGACCAATTTGCCGTCGGCGCCGTCTTCGCTGCGATTCGCCTTGGGGACGAACTGCAACGTGTCGAAGCCTTGGTCGAAGTCGAAGTCCTTCGTGATCATCGCGTTCGCGGACCAGCCGACGTTGACGAAGCCCGCGTCACGCGTGCACTCGGCCAGGGTCTTCAGCTCCGGCAGGAGTCGGGTCATCGTCTTGACGACGCCCGTCGAACGCGGGAACAGGCCCGTGAACAGCGACGCCACCGCAGGTGTCGTCTGCGGCTTCGGGCTCATGCATTGCTCGAACAGCACGCCGGTCTTCGCGAATGCGTCGAGGCGTGGCGACGTCTCGCGGGCGTAGCCGTAGCACGACAGGTGATCGGCACGCAGCGTGTCGATCAGCACGACCACCAAGTTCTTCGCCGCCGGCAGCTCCGCGCGCGGAGTCGCCACCAGCGCGGGCAGGCTCGCGTCGGCGTCGCCGTCCTGCGGCGCGTCCACGCGGGCGACGTAGACGGCCCCCACCGCGGCGAGCACGGTCGCGATCAACACGCTCCACGCGGTCGCGTCGTGCTGCAAGCGCGCGCGCGCCGGCGGACGCAACCACATCCACAGCGCCACCAGCACTCCGAGTGCGAGCGCCGTCGCTGCGTACCAGGTGAGTTCCGGTCCCCGCACGTCCTCGAGCTTGCGCAACGCCTCGACGCCGAGAGCGAAGCCCGGCAGTGCCGGAGCCAGGACGCGCACGAGGCGCTCCGCCACCAGATCGAGCATCGCGCAGAACAGGCCGCACACGAACGCCGTCGCGCCCGCGGCCAGAACGACGCCGATCAAGTAGCGCGTGAACGTCGCGTCCGGCAGCGCCCGCGTCGCCGCGTTGTCGATGCGCATGCTGAGGACGGCTTCGAGCGCGTGCAGCGCGAACGCGACGGGCAGCGCGCGCGTCACGCACGTCCCCACGCGCAGCACGACATGGATCGATCGGCTTCGCGCCAGCGCGTCCTGTTCCGTCACGAGCCACCTCCGCCGGGAGTCGAGCCGCACACGTTAGCAGCTGGAGCGGCGGTCGGTATGGTGCGCGTATGAGCGCGCTCCGCATCCTGCATGTGTTGTCGCACGGCGAAGTCACGCGAGGCGGCGCCTTCCAGGCGCTGTGGCTCGCGCGCGCCCAGCACGCGGCCGGTCATGCCGTGCGCGTCGTCTTCAACGGTGACCCTCACGCGCCGCCGCATCCCACGTTTGCGCCGTTCGCGAGCTCCGGCCTGGCTCTCGAACCGTTCGCGATGGCGTCCACCCGCGAGGCTCTGCGCTTCCGGCGCTTCCTGCGCACCGTCACGCCCGACGTCGTCCACGTCCATCGCGACACGGCGCTGCTGTTCGTCTGGTTCTCGTCGTTCGGAATCCGCATGCCGGCGCTGATCGCGCAGCGCGGCACGACGCACGCGTTCACCAGCCCACTGGTGCGCCGCGTCCATCGTTCGCCGCGCGTGCATCGGATCATCGCGGTCGCGAACGCCGTGAAGGACGCGCTGGTCGGCTTCGGTGTCGACGCGCGCAAGGTCGACGTCGTCTACGGCTCGTTCGACGTCGATCGCTTCGAGCCGGCGGCCGGCGATCGCGCGCGGGTCCGGGCGGAACTCGGACTCGACGAAGCGACGCCGTTGGTCGTCCAAGTCGGACATCTGAATCGCAAGAAGGCGCCCAGGACGTTCGTGAGGACGATCGGCGCGCTCACGCGACTGCATGGGAGCGCCGTCGGCGCATTGGTCGGCAAGGGCAAGCTGCGCGGCCGCTGTGAAGAGCTGGCTGCGGAGCTGAAGCTCGGCGATCGCTTGCGGCTGCTCGGCTTCCGGCGCGACGTCCAGGACATCTACGCGGCAGCCGACGTCGTCGTGAATTCGTCGACCGACTCCGAAGGTCTCACCGGCGTGCTGCGCGAGGCGCTGGCGATGGAACGTCCTGTCGTCGCCACGGCGGTCGACGGCAACCCGGAGCTGGTGCAAGACGGCTTGACCGGATTGCTCGTGCCGCCGCGCGATCCCGACGCGATGGCGGCGGCGATCGCTCGGCTGCTCGACGACCGCGACCGCGCGGCCGCGATGGCCAAAGCCGGCCGCGCACTCGTGCTGTCGCTGATGCACCCCGACGTCCGCGTCGCGCGCACGGAAGCTGTCTACCGAGCGGTATTGGCCGAACGCGCGCGCTGATCACGAGCAGCGCTGCGCGCGGGCGAACGCGCACGCGCGCGCGCGCGCCGCGGCAAGGAACGTGTATCCACTGGTTCGAACCACGCGCCTTCAGATCGATCGGATTGATTCACGTTCTGTCAGCGCAAGGCGTTCGCGGTCCAGTGCAACTCCCGCTCGATCAACTTCGGCAGCGTGGTCGCTCCGAGTTCGTCGCGCTCGTCCTGCGGCACGACGTCGAACGTGTAGGTCTCGACCTCGAGCGTCACCGGCATCGACGCTTGCGCGACCGCGGACAACAACGCCTCGGCTTCTCTGCGGGTCGTCGTCAGGCCGCCACGCGGCGCCGCGAACACCGGCACGTGGAAATGCGAGCGCACGCGCAGGGCGTCGCGCGCGACGTCACCGGCGTCCCACGCGGCGAAGAACGCATCGAGATCCGCGAAGGCCCGCAGCGACCCATCGCGCGCGAACACGCATGTCTGGTGGAAGTAACGCGGCTCGACGAACCCGCGCAGCCGTTCGAGACCCGCGGCGTTGCCGCCCGGAGATTCGACCTCGAGCGCAGCCGTCACTTGGATCTTGCCGAGGGTCACGCCGCGCTCGGTCAGTCGGCGGAACGATGCCGTGGCGTCGCGGCCGGCCACCGCTTCGTGACAAGCGTCGAGGCACACCCCGAGCACTGCGCGCAACGGGTCATCGCGATGCGGCAGCAAGCGCTCGATCCATTCGATGGCATCGTCGATCGTCTGCAGCACGCAGAACGGCTCGGGCTCGAGGGCGAGCACGATGCGGCGCCCGCTGATCCGTTCGAGGTCGAGCAACGCGTCGGCGGTCGCGCGCAGATGCGTCAGCGCGTCGGCGCGTGCGCTCGCGTCGAGAGTCGCCGCATGGCCGATCGGCACGGTCGAGATCGAGCCGACGACGCCGAGCGGCAACAGCTCCGCGAGAACGTGCGCGCAGTCGAGCGTGTAGGCGACGCGCGCCGGATCGTTCCAAGCCGGAGCGAACACGCGTTCCTTGACCCGCGCGTCGTGGAATCCGCCGTACGGGAACGCGTTCAGAGTCAGCGCGAACAGGCCGTTGCGCGCGAGCGCTCGACGCAGCTCGGTCCGCGCTCGTGGGTCGTGTCGCAACTCCTGGGCGAGCGGCGCCGGCAGCCACATGCCCGCGCCCATCGGTCGCTCCGGCGTGAACGCGCGCGCGACCGGCCCCGTGATCGTGTCCAGTGCGTGCAGCAACGACTCGAGCGACTCCGTCGCGTGGACGTTCATGCAGTAGGTCAGGAGGTGCGCGCGGCCAGCGCTGTTTTCCGTCATCCGCGCGCTTCCGCCAAGGTGGCGCGGAGCGCGACCGCGTCCGACACCGGAGCCTTGCACGTCGAGCCGACGCACACGTACGCCGCGGCACGGCCGGCGATCGGAGCCTTGCCGTCGAGCACCGGCGCGCTCGCGGAATCCGCGCCGCTCGTGCGCACGACGAAGACTCCCGGCAGGAACGTGCCTTGGACCGCGCGAGCCAACGCATCGGCCCCGTCGTCGCCGGCGATCACCACGGTGGTCGGCGGTGTCACCAGCAGGTCGAGCGCGGCCAACATGCGTCCGAACCCGTGCGGGGTCTGGCGCAGCAACGGCGACACGCTCGCGACGGTCCCCCACGCGGCGTCGAGCATCGCGGCATCGCCGGTCAAGGCGTAGGCCCGAGCCAGATTCGCCGCCATCGTCGAGTTCCCCGACGGCACCGCGTTGTCGTACGGGTCTTTCGAACGCGCGAGCATCTGCTCTTGATCCGAGGCCACCAGATGAAAGCCACCCGCGGGATCGGCGAAGCGCGACCGCACGGTTGCCAGCAGGCGTAGAGCGGTCGCGATCCAACGTGGGTCCGCGGACACCGCGGCGAGGTCGAGCATCGCTTCGATCGTGTTCGCGTAGTCCGACAGGAACCCGCCGACGCGAGCCTTCCCCGCCCGCCACGTGCGCAGCAGCCGCAACTCGTCGCCGCTGGTGAACGCGAACGTATCGAGCACGAACGTCGCCGCCGCGATCGCGGCCTCGACGTAGCGTGTCTCACCGAGGATCGCGCCACAGCGCGCGAGCGCCGAGATCATCAGCCCGTTCCACTCGACGAGCACCTTGTCGTCCTGGCCCGGCCGGACGCGGGACGAGCGCGCGCGCTCGAGCTTCCGGATGGCATCCGCGCAGGCTGCGCGCTCGGCCTCGCTGCCCGTTTGGTGCAGCACGTTCCGCCCGTTCTCGAAGTTCGCCCCGCGATCGAGACCGAACAAGCGCGCGACGGGCTCGGCGGCGGCCTTGCCGAGCACCGCGTCGAACTCCGGCCGCGTCCAGGCGAAGAACTTGCCCTCCTCACCTTCGGAGTCGGCGTCTTGCGCGCAATGGAATGCACCGCTCGGATCACGCATCTCGCGCAGGACCCATTCGAGCGTCTCGCGCGCGATGCGCGCAAACGTCGGATCGCCGCTGACCTGGAACGCTTCGGCATAGACCGGAGCGAGCAGAGCGTTGTCGTAGAGCATCTTCTCGAAGTGCGGGATCAGCCAGTGATCGTCCGTCGAGTAGCGGTGGAAGCCGCCGCCAAGCTGGTCGTAGATCCCGCCGTACGCCATCTTGCGGAGTGAGTGCGTGACGATCGTGCGCACGCGCTCGGACGATCGCCGGGCCTCCAAGCGCAACAGCAGCGCGAGGTCCATCGCGTGGGGGAACTTCGGCGCGCTGCCGAAACCGCCGTCGCTGGCGTCGAACGCTGCGTCGAGCGCTTGGAGCGCTGCTTCGAGCAACTCCGGCCCGACGTCGGCGCGCGAGCCACCCACCGGCGCGGCCTCGGCCTGAACGTGTTTCAAGAGCTCGTCGGCGCTCTCGACCGCGCGCGTGCGCTGTTCGCGCCAGATGCGTTCGATCGACGTCAGGACCGACGTGAACCCGGGCCTCCCCCAACGGTCGACCGGCGGGAAGTACGTGCCGCCGTAGAACGGCTTGCGATCCGGCGTCAGGAACACCGACAGCGGCCAGCCGCCCTGACCGCTCAGGGCGATGACCGCCTTCATGTACATCTCGTCGACGTCGGGCCGCTCCTCGCGATCGACCTTGATCGAGACGAAATTGCGATTCAGCACCGCCGCGATCGCCGCGTTCTCGAACGACTCGTGCGCCATCACGTGGCACCAGTGGCACGACGAGTAGCCGATCGACAGGAAGATCGGTTTGTCCTCGGTCGTCGCCTTGGCGAACGCCTCGGGACCCCATGGATACCAGTCGACCGGGTTGTCCTTGTGTTGGAGCAGGTACGGGCTGGTTTCGTGTTCGAGTCGGTTCATCGGGCTTCGTGGTTGGATCTCGGCGGGACGGGCGGAACGGGCGCACGTCGCGCCGAACCCGCCTTGTAGCACGGACCCGCCCACGAGGCAGGGTCGAGCGTCGAGCTCGCGGCTCGCGTCCGGCGAGCGACTGCGCGAATTCGCACAGCTCTCCCGAGCGAGTTTTCGTTTGTGGTCGGAGCCCGGCTCGGCGAAACTGTCGAGTTCTCGCGGGTCACGCGAGATCTCATGCAACGAAGTCGTTCCAACGCCCTACGTCCTTCGGTCCGCACCGCCGGTGCGGTGTCGGACGTTTCCGCACGTGCATCGCAGCTGCACGCGGCGAGGGTGCGGGACTGAGCCGGTCGCTCCGAGGAGATCCACACCATGGCGAAGCCTCTGCTCTCCATTTACTTCCACGGCTACGAGACCGACGGACCGATCCTGCGGTCCGCGCGCAAGGCGGTCGACAAGGGTGCCGCCGAGAGCTCGCCCGCCCGCCGCTCGCTACCGGCCGTGCTCCGCCTGGCGAACAGTCTGGGATCTCCGGTCTACGTGAGTCTGACCAACGAGCGCTTGCTGCGCGCACTGACCGACCCCGCCGAGAAGAAGGCACTGACCGACGGCCTGTCGCGCGGCAAGTTGCTGCCGGTGCCGACGTCCGGACTGGGTTGCGAACAGAAGCTGCTGTCGCTGGTCGAGATCTCCGACGACGTCCGCATGAACGTCGACCTGTGGAAGCTCGCGTTCATCACGCCGCCGTTCGCTCCGATTCCGCGCACTGAGGCCCGCACCACCCATTGGAGCTCCGACCCGGCGGCGGCGCTCGCGCGCGAAGCGGGCACGTTCCGCGGTGAGACGGCGGTGCTCGGCGTCAGCTTGGTCGGCATCGAGAGCGGCGCCGATCCCGAAGCCGCGATCGCGCGACTCGGCGACCACCTGAAGACCCGCAACGACGTCAAGCTCGCGCAGCCGTCGCAAGGCCGCATGGGCGCCGTCGACAAGTTCGTCACGGAGATCCTGACGCACGGCGCACGCGTTCCGACGTTCGGCGGGGACACGGCTCCGGCGTTCGACCTGAAGGCCGAGGGTTATCCGCTCGACCTGATGCGCACGGTCGCGGCCGACGCACTCGCCGCCCGCAGCCTCGCACCGCACGGGCGTACGCTGATCGACGCGCAGTACGCCGCCGACGCGATCGATCCGATCGTCGGTCGCGGACTGTGGCTGCGCCGGCTCTACCGCGCGGCGTATCCGGACGGGACGTCGAAGAGCGAGCGCCTGCGTCAGCAGTTGACCGGTGCGATCGCGCTGACCGCGTCGTTGCTGCACGACACCAAGGCGGGCGAAGGCACGATCGGGCTCGAGTTGTTCGACGGACTCGCGCACGCGCACGAGCGCGTCGCGAAGGTGCTCGGCGAAGGTGTGCCGGCGGAAGCGGCCAAGGCGCTCGAGCGCGCCGCCGAGTTCGCGAAGAAGCCGACGGGCCGCGATCGCCTGCCGCGTGCGGAAGCCGTTGCCCGGACTCACTCGCTGAACACCGAATTGGTGAAGGCGTTCGACCGCACCCTGGGCCACAGCGGCGCCAAGGCTCAAAAGGGCGTCGCCGCCTCCGTCTGACCAAGAGCACGGGAGGGCGCACATGGCTGTCGCTCCGGAATTGAGAGCGGCGATCGGCGTGGTGACGTGTCCGCGCTGGCCTCTCGGTCGCGACGGACTCGATCTCGGAGACGGCGGCCCGCTGCTGCAGCCGGGCGGCTACTGCGTGTTCCGCGCGACGCTGCCCGGCGCGTTGGACGGACTGCGCGAATTGAGGCTCCGGCGCGCTGAACCGGGCTGGCCCTACGTCTGCTCCGACTTCGAGCGCGGCGGCGGTCAGCAGATCGACGGCCTGACGCGACTCCCGCCCGCGCTCGCTCTGGGCGCCGCGAACGACGAGGCGTTGGCGTTCGACGCCGGACGCATCACTGGTCTCGAGGCCCTCGCGGCAGGGATCCAGTTCGTGTTCGCGCCAGTCCTCGACGTCGCCAACGAACCGCGCAATCCGATCGTCGCGACCCGCGCGTTCGGGGCGGATCCGCGACAGGTCGGACGCCTCGCGGCCGCGTGGATTCGCGGCTGCCAATCGACCGGCGCGGTGTCGACCGGCAAGCACTACCCCGGGCACGGCGCCACCACCGAGGACTCGCACCTCGAGCTGCCGGTCCTGCGCCGCAGCGTCGCGGAGCTCGAAGCGTTCGAGGAGATCCCGTTCGTCACGGCGATCGCCGCCGGCGTCGGCGCGATGATGGTCGGCCACCTCCACGTGCCGAGCGTCGAGCCCGAACGCGACGTGCCTGCGACCCTGTCGCGCGCGGTCATCCACGGTCGGCTGCGGACCCGCCTGGGATTCGAGGGACTCGTGTTCACGGACGCACTCGACATGGGCGCAATCGCACGCCCGACCGGCGACGACCCGGCGGCCGAGCCCGCGGTGCGTTGTCTGGTGGCCGGTTCCGACGTGGCGTTGCTGCCCGACGACCCGCAGCGCGCGGCACGCAACATGCTGCATGCCGTCGAGCGCGGCATCTTGCCCCGGGAGCGTCTGCTCGAGGCTGCCGCGCGCGTGCGCGCGGCCGTCGCGCGGATTCCCGTGCGACAGCTGCCCGACCGTCAGGCGCAAGCCGAAGGCGAGCCGCTGGCCCTCCGGATCGCGCGCGCGAGCGTCACGCTCGGACCTGGCGCCACCGCAGGTAGCTTCGACGACTGGCGGAACGAGGACATCGAGTGCGCATGCATCGACGACGGCGACGCGGCGAATGCCTGGCCTCGGCTGCTCGAGCGCTTCGCGGCATGCGGCCTGCGCGTTCGACGCGTCGAACGCCCGAGCGGTCGCGGCCGCTGCTTGATCGCAGTGTTCTCCGATGTGCGCGCCTGGAAGGGCAGGGTTCTGCTCGGCGCCGATCAATCGGCCGAGCTCGAAGCGTGGCTGCGGACCGCCGGTACCCAGGCCGTGCTCGCCTCGATCGGTTGCCCGCAGGCGGCAGCTCCGTACGCTGCACGCGTACCGACGCTGTTCGTCTACGACTCGGACGACTCCTCGCTGACGGCGCTCGCCGAAGCGCTCTCCGGTCGCCTCGAGCCGCGCGGCAAACCAGTTTTCCTTCCAAGCTGAACTCGATCCACCCCATGCGCACACTCGCTTCCGCCGTCGCCCCTCTGCTCCTCGCGCTCGTCGGCTGTGCGAATCAGGACCCACTGCGGGACACGCTCGACCGCGCGTTCGCCGCCCGTGCGCCCAGCGAGACCCTCGTCGGCTTCGGGGGCTGGGAACGCGACGTCGAAGGCATGTGGCGCGGCATGCCGTTCCGGGCCCACGTCGTCTACGGCCGCCCGACGCTGCTGCGGCACGAGTTCGAGCCGTTCGGCCTCGGCCACGCCGAGATCACGGTGTCCGATGGCCAGCAGATCTTCCGCGAAGCGGGCGGCATGCGCGCGCGCATGCATCCCGAGGACGTGCAGATCTTCCGCGACGCGATCTTCGACGAGGCGTTGCTGTTCCTCGCCGAACTGCGCGACCCCTCGTTCGCACGTGAACTGCTGGAACCCGACGCGGCCCACCCCGCCGCGAATGGCGTGCGGCTCGCGGTCGCTCACGTCAACATGTCCGAGCGTGTGCTGACGTTCGATGCGACGACGTTCGACCTGCTGTCGATCGAGGGCAACACGTGGACCGGTGTCGGCGAGAGCGGACGTGAGGCGTTGATCACCCGGTTCTTCGATCCGATCGACGTCGACGGCCTTCGCGTACCGAGCCGCTTCGAGACGATGGTCAACGGCATCGTCGTGATCGAAGGACGGTACCTGCGATGGCGCCCGCTCCGCGAGATCCCGACCGTCAGCACGGCGACGACCACGGCGCCCGACGAGCCGGGGCCATGATCCACACCCTGCGCCCCCCGATCGCTCGAGGTGAGATCCCATGCGCGTGAACTTCGCGGCGGCGTTGCTCTGCATCGGATTCCTGGCGGGGGCGGCCGCGTGCCGTTCGAGCGCACAGGACGCACCTCCCGCACCCACGGTCGACGGGAACGCGCAGCCGGCCGCGCCCGCGTCGCCCGCTCCGCAAGACGAGCCCGAACCGACTCCGACGCAGGACCCACGGGCGCTGCGTCGCGCGAATCGCGAAAAGGTGAAGGCCGCCGAAGCGGACCTCGCACCGCACGTCGAGACGTTCGGCCCGCACGTCGTCCGCGTGCAGACGTGGTACGAAATCGTCTCGAAGCGCGTCGACGGCGTGGAATACGACCGCCGCCGCATCAACGGCCTGCAGGGCAACGGCATCATCGTGCGCGCCGACCCGTTGATCCTCGTGTCGGGTTCGATCGCCGAGGTCGACCTGCCGAAGCTCCCGGATCCGGTCGCACCGTCACCGTTCTCCGAGATCTCGCCCGACCGCTACGAGATCCTCACGCGCGACAATCGCGTCGTGCCGGCCGAGATCGTCGCGCGTGACGAAACGATGAACCTGATGCTGTTGCGGCCGGTCGATCCCGAGTCGGCTCCCGCCGAATGGAAGACCGATCTGCCGATCCCGACGAGTGGTCGCCCGCTCGAGTCGACGTACCTCGGCATCACGCTGTTCGCCGATCCGTACCGCGACGGCAGCGTCAACGGTTACGTGGTCCACGTTCCCAACGGCAAGAACTCGTTCCGCCGGCCCTCGCTCCCGGGCATCGGACGCTTCCAACTCGGCATGCCGTTGTTCGATCGCGGCGGCGCGCTCGTGGCCATCGTCGGCATCGCACCGAAGTCGGATCCCGTTCCGGCGTGGGCCACCGATCCGCAGCGGCGGCTCGAACGTCCGCTCGATCGGGATCCCGACGAATACGAGAACGGCCGGCGCAAGGCCGTCCTCATGTCGATCGACGAAGTGCGTCCGGTACTGGAGCGCTGGTTCGCGACGAACTTCGGTGAAGCTCCGTTCGACCTGTTCGGCTTCGCGCTGCGCGATTCGAGCACGGGAGTCCACGTGACCCGCGTCGATCGCGACGGAGCCGCGGCAAGCGGCGGATTGCGCGTCGGCGATCGCGTGACGATGCTCGACGGCATCGACACTCCGACCAGCGACGCGTTCGCGACGGCGCTCGAGCGGCGCCTCGCGGACGAACCGAAGACGTTGCGCCTCGCCGTGGTGCGCGGCGCCGACGCACTCGAGCTCGAGATGTTCGTTCCATGACGGGCGCCGGGCTGCGGTCGTTGACGTACTTCGGCACGCTGGCGCTGTCGCTGCTCGCCGCGGGCGAGTGGCTGGCGCGACGCGTCCATCCGCTGCCCGACGCGCCGCCGGCGATCGGAACACCCCTCGAGTACGCGGACACGAACTACACCGCGATCGACGACGACGCCGCGCTTTGGCGCACCGCCGCGACCGCGGACGCGGACACCGACGCGCTCGGTTTGCGCGCCCCGCACGGCGAAGATCCGCTGGGCGACGCGGTGCGTGTGCTGGTCCTCGGCGACGCGAACGCATTCGGCGCCGACGTCGACGGATCCCGCACGTACTGCGCTCGTGCGCAGGAGTTCTTCGATCGTGCGTTCGGGCGCGGCACGATCGCGATCAAGAACGGAGCGGTCATCGGCCACACCGTGGTCCAGGGCGCCGCTTGGTTCGAGTCGCGCTTCGCCGACTGGCGCCCGGACCTGGTCGTCATCGCCTACGGCAACGGTGTGGAACTCGAGCCCGCCCGCGCGGATCGCAGCGATGCCGAGTGGATCGACGCGGCGCACGAGCTGCGGACGCGCTCGCCGTTGCGAGCGATCGACGTGATGCGCGACGCATTCGCGGGAGCGCCGGCGACCTCGTACGCTCCCGCGCGAGTCCGTGCATCGGCGACCCAGTTCTCCGACGCGCTGGCCACGCTCGTCGGCAACGTGCGCACGCGCGGCGCGAAGCCCTTGCTGCTCGCGCCGACCGTGCCCACGGGTCGCGTTGGCCAGGAATCGCGCGACGCGTCGCTGACGCTGTATCGCGAGTGCGTGCGCCGCGTCGCCGCCGCAAGTGGCGCGGCGTACATCGACGCCGCGCGGGGCCTCGGCGCCGATCCATTCGCCTTCTGCGTGAATCGGCCGCGGCTGTCCGAGCGTGGCCACGCGATCGTCGCGCGCGCATTGATCGACGCCTGCCTGCAGGACGACGGCGTCCGCGAACGCGTGGCGTCGCGCGCACAGGCCGCAGACGCGCGCGTCCGCGCCGCCGCTCGACTCGCCGCGTTCGACGTCGCGCGCGTTCTCGTGCGCAACGGACCGATCGCCGCCCCGCCGGCGGAGCTCGCCGAACCGCTGCACACACTCGGAGTCGACGACACGGGTTTGCCCGCATTCGAGCTGCTGCGCGCGGTCGTCGAGTCCCCGCTCGCCGCGACGAACGACGCGCGGTTCGCCGCCCTCGAACGCCTGGAGGCGCCGCTTCCGCTGCGCGAACTCGGTTTGATCCGGGCCGCTTACCGTGGTGATCGAACTCGCGTCGACGCACTCCGGGCCACGCCTCGTTCCTCGTCGGCCATCGGTGAGTTGGCGGATGGGATGGCGCAACTCGGCTCGGACCCTATCGAAGCCGTGCGCACGCTGCAGCGCGCGATCGACGCCGGGCCGGGCCAACCCCTGCCGCTGTTCTTCGCGGCGCGCGCGGCCCGTTCCGCGGGCGACGAACAGCGTGCCAGAGCGCTGGTCCACGCCGGATTCGAGTGCTTGGTCCAGGATTCGGCCGAACCGCGCGGGCTGCAGCTCCTGCAAGACGACTCGGACGCCGCCGTGGCGGCGTTCCTGGATCGTGAACCGGTGCTGTTCGCCGCGACGCAGCCCGAAGCACTGTTGCGTCTCGTCCATTGGAATTGGGTTTGCGAGCCGCTCGCGCGTTCGGACGGGCACGCGATGCTGCGCTGGGGCTTTCGCCTTGGAGCAGCGGGCTTCGCGGCCGACGAGCAGCGCGCGACGCAGAGCGCGCTCGCCTGGGCCGCCGGGAACGCGGAACGGGAGGCGGCGCTCGCGCTCGATGCCGCGAAACGCGGTGCAGCCGCGATCGCCGCCGCGGCTCTCGACCGTTCGTTGGCGATGCGCGACGGCGCGGAAGCGCGATACCTGCGGGCACTGGTGCAGCCCGATCAAGCCCCGCAGGACGCGCTGCTCCATCTCGACCGAGCGCTCGAGCTCTCCCCCGCCGATGGCCGGTTCCACCTGGCACGGGGACGGGTGTTGCTGAAACTCGGTCAACGCGAGGCCGCCATCGCCGCGTTCACGCGGGCACTCGAGATCTGGCCCGACAGCGCGGAGACCCGAACCCTGCTCGAAACGACCAAGGCCGAGTGACGGCGGGCGCGGCGACCGCGTAAAGACGCTCACCTGCCGCGTGCGTGCCAGCGGCATGCCCGGCTACCATCGGGCGCGAGCGGACCGGAGTTCTCCCTTGGCGTCGATCCTGTTCCTGTATCCACCGACGGCGGATCCCACGGGTCCGTACTTGTCGATCCCGTACCTCGTCTCCGCGGTGCGGGCACACGGGCACGTCGCCAGCGTTCTCGATCTGAACATCCTTGGCTACCGTTGGCTGCTGCGCCGACCGACGCTGCAGCGCATCGCCGACGAGTGTCGCGAGCGCGCCCAACGGCTGCCGCTCGACGGCCTGCGCTTCCAACATGCCGCGGAGTATCTCGCGCTCGAACTCGCGCTGGCGGATGCCGAACGCGTGGTGGCCCACATCGACGATGCGGTCGCGGGACTACGCGATCCCGAGCAGTTCTACGACCGCGCGCGCTACGACCAAATCGTCCGCACGCTCGACGGGGCGTTGAACCTCATCTCGGCCCGCCACTATCCGCTCGAGCTGGCGTTCACGACGATGCGCACGCCGTTCCACCTGAACGACGCCGACGAAATTCAGCGCGAAGGCCAAGCGTCGGCGAATCCGTTCTACGCGAGCTACCTCGAGCATCTGATCCCGCGGATCGAGCGCGACCGACCCGACGTCGTCGGCATTTCGGCGACGTTCAACGCGCAGCTCCTCCAAGCGTTCACCGTGGGCCGTCTGGTCAAGGAACGCTTCCCGGGCATCCACGTGACGATGGGCGGAACGGCTCCGACGCAGCTCGCGCTGCGCTCCGAGCCCGAGGTCCTGCGCACGTTGACTCCGTTCGTCGATTCGATCGTCCTGTTCGAAGGCGAGCGAACGGTGAACGACCTGCTCGATCGCATCGCGGCCGGCGGGGATCCGGCCGACGTGAAGAACGTGCTGGTCGTCGCCGACGCGACGCGCCACGTCCGCGAACCGACGAACGAGAGCCTCGACGCCTGGCCGACCCCCGATTACTCGGACCTCCCCCTCGACCTGTACTTCGCGCCGGAACCGATGCTCTACCTCGCACCGACCCGGGGCTGCTACTGGGAGAAGTGCGCGTTCTGCCACTACGGGCTGACGGACGCCGGCACGGCGCCCTATCGCCGCCGCAACGTCGACCGCTTCGTCGACGATTTGCGGGTGATGCGCGCCAAGCACGGCGCGCGCATGTTCTATTTCGCCGGCGACCTGATCGACCCGCGCTACCTGCAGCAGCTCGCGGATCGCATCGTCGAGAACGGACTCGACGTGCGCTACACGTCGGATCTGCGCATCGAGCGCTCGTTCACTCCCGAGCGTTGCGACAAGCTCGCGAAGAGCGGGTTGATCGCGGCTGCATTCGGAACCGAATCCGACGCGCCACGCATGTTGAAGCTCATCGACAAGGGCACCGACCCGAAGGCCAACCGCACGGTGTTCGAGAACTTCTCGAACGCGGGCGTCGCCGTCCAAGCGATGACGTTCATCGACTTCCCGACGGAGACGGCGGCCGAAGCGAATCTCACGCTCGATCTGCTCGAACACAACCAGGACCGCATCGACCTGTTCTTCGTCGAGGAGTTCGATCTCGAAGTCGGCTCGCGCGTGTTCCGTTTCCCCGACGAGTACGGCGTGCAGGAGATCTACTTCCCCGCCGGCGATCGCTTCAAACTCCGCGCGCGCTACCAGATGAAGGAAGAAGCGAAGAACGCCGACGAATACCGGCGGTTGAAGCGGCGCATGGACAAGCTCGCTTCGGCCTACGGGCGGCGCTCGTACCCGTATGCCGGCTCGGTCTCCGTCGCGCACACGATGCTGTGGTTCGATCGCTTCGGCCGTGACGTGTTCAAACGTGTCGCCGTCGAGGCGCGCAACGGAGCCTGCGCGAAGTTCGATCCGTTCCGCCTGCTCGACGCGCGTCCGCGGCCCGCGGACGGACTCGCACTCGGTGATCTCCCCTACGACCTCGAGTCGCTCGCGGCCCACGTCGGCGAACGCACGGCCGAACTGACCCATCGTCTCGAGAACGAGCTACGCGACGTGCGGCGCACGACGTGGGAAGCCGAGGCGGCGGCCGTTCCCGTCATCGGCCCGAAAGAGTCGTACTACCTGTTCCCGCACGATTGCGGGCCGGTGCCGATCCCGCAATGGGTGTGGATGCTGGTCTCGTGCTTCGACGGCGAGACGACGGTTCGCGAGGCCGCGCGCCACATCAAGGCCACGCCCAAGGACGCCGCGCGCGTCGTCGCGGCCTTGGCCGAGCGCGGTTACCTGCTCGTGGACTCGATGCCCGAACGTGCGGCCGTGAACGGCTGACGCTCACGGAATCAGCAGGTTCATCCCCGTCGGCAACCCGTACGCGCCTCCCGGCACGAGCAACAGCTCGATCGGAGCGGCGACGTCCCCATCCTTCAGCACGAACAAGTCGGAGCCCGACAGCGGATCGACATACGCGCCGGCGTAGTCGTAGCCCTCGGCGCCGATGTGATCGAAGTCCAAATCGGTCGTCGCGACGATGCGGTACGTCCCTTCGGGCAACCCGGACAACACCGCGTTGGCGGCGCCGTTCTCGTCCACCGTCACGGCTTTGGCGACCGTGTTCGACACCACGTCGACCGCGAGGAGATGCGCCTCGCGGACCGGGATCGGCGAGCCGGACGTCGGAACGGTCATCGTCACCGGGACCACGCGCGTTCCGCCGTCCGTGACGATCGTCAGCTTCGCCTGGTAGTTGCCGGGCGAGAGTCCGACGCGCGACACGCTGGCGACCAACTCGCACGGCGTGACCTGTCCCGCCGCGGGCGGCGTCAGCCAGAACGCGTCGGATGACGCGCTCTGGACCGTCAACGCCGTGCTGCCGGCGCGATCGATCAGAGCGAACTCCACGCTGGACGCTTGTTGACCGAAGTGCAGCGTGGCGGGTGCAGCGAACGGACTCGATGCGAGACCGGTCGCCGCGGACGCGATCTCGACGGCCTCACGCGCATCCAATCGACCGTGCCCGTACTTTTGATCGAGTCCCACGGACCCCAAGTCCTTCGACCCGGCCGCGAGCACGGCCATCACCTCGAGCGGCGTCAGTTCAGGACGCGCGCAGCGCACGAGGAACGCCGCCGCGGCGACGTGCGGGGTCGCCATCGACGTCCCCATCTTCATGCCCCAGCTCGGTCCTTCCGCCGTCGTCACGACCGTCGAGATGATCCCATCGGCGAAGCCGTCGCCATTCGTGTCCTTCGTCGAATCGCCGCCGGGCGCCGCGATGTCGACGTGATCCCCGAACGACGAATAGAACGCGAGCGCGTCACCCGCGTTCGTCGACGTCACGGAGATCACGTCGGGATACGCGGCGGGGAACATCGGTTGCAGACTCGCGGAATTGCCGGCGGCCACCACGACGACCACGCCGGCATCGACCGCGTCGGCGACGGCTTGGCGCAGCAACGGTGAATCACCCGGGCCACCGAGGCTCATGTTGATCACCTCGGCCCGCTTGGCCGGGAGGTGCCCGGACACGTTCGCGAGGCGAGCGGCGAAGCGCACTCCTTCGGCGATGTCGAAGTCCGTGCCGCCGAATGCGCCGAGCACGCGCACCGGCATCAGCTTGCCGTTCAAGACGCCGCCGGACACCCCGACGCCGTCGCCGACGCGCGCCAAGATCGTCCCCGCCACGTGCGTCCCGTGCGTCCCGGAACCAATGAACGGATCGGTCGGATCCGGATCCACGCCGGTCGAATCGCCGCCGTTCCACGCGTCGCTGACGAAGTCCCAGCCCGGAACGAGTCGACCGTTCAAATCCGGATGTTCGGGCCGGATGCCGGTGTCGAGCACCGCGACGACACGCTGTCCGTCACCGGGCTCGACGTCCCAAGCCGAAACCAGGCCGCATTTCGCGAGATCCCACTGCTCGACGAACAGCGGATCGTTCGGTCCCGTCGGCAGATCGAAGCGCTGGCGCACCAAGTTCGGCTGGGTGAGCGCGACGCGCGCGTCGACGCGTGCGCGGTCGAACAGCTCTCGCACGGTGCGGCGTTCCTGGAGCGACTGCGCGCGACGTGGAGCGCGCGTGCGGGCGGCGACCGTGCGCATTCGGACCCAACCGCTCGGCGACACCTGGGCGACGTCGCAGCCGAGGTCGCGCGCGAGCGCTTCACGATCCGCGTCGGGACGCGCGTGCACGAGGATCTCGTCGGCGACGAACACGCCATCCATGCCGAGCCAATGCGTGTCCTCCAGCGCCAACGTCGCGCTCATCGAGGCGCTCCCCGGAGCTTCCGTCTGCGCCGTGTCGGCTCCGTGCTCCGGCGTGACTTCGCAGCGCACACGGACATGCGCGGGAGTCGGAGCAATGCCCGTGACGCGCAACCGGTACGTGCCGTCCAACGTCAGCGGTACGGGTCCGACCTCGACCACTGCATTGTTGGACGCCGCATTGGCGTAGATCGCGAGATCGAGACTCGCGCCACCGGGCAACACCAGTTGCGGCGCGGGAAGGGCGGCGCTCTTCCAGCCCGAGCGCAGAACGAAGCGAGCTTCGTCGCCGGCCCGCGCGGGGAACTCGACTTCCTGCATTTCGCCGGAGGCCAGCCACGCCGACGCGCTGCGACGCTTCGGTACGCGTTCCTTCGTGGTCACCCGGTACGGCCCGAGCGTTCCCCCGACGCTCGTGATGCGGATCTCGATCGGACCATCGCTGACGAGAGGTGACGTGCGCACGCGGTGCGCTCGGCCCTTCGACGTGACACGACCCTTCACGCCGGCAAGTGGTGCTCCGTCCTTCCACAGCGCGATGCGCGGCCGTACCGGCGACCCCTTCTCGGCGCGGACCGTGAGGTCGAGACGCGACGATGCGAGCCCGTCGATGGCCAACACGTCGATGTCGTCGGCAAACGCGACGCGGCCGAAGTACTGATCCCCCGGAACCAGGTCATTCGCCACCGCAAGGCTGGGCGAGAGAACGCCGGCAGCGACGACGAGAAAACCCAAGAGTCCGCTCAAGCTCGATCGCGCTGTGCCGGCCACGGGTCACCCTCGTCCAAACATTGGAGGGGCCGTAGATCGGGCGGTGCGGCACGAACTCTTGAGCGATTCGAACGCGCGCAGAAAAGCGAAGCGGGCGCGTTCCCGGTGAGGAACGCGCCCGCTTCCGCTTCAGTATCCGTGCGCGTGGCGTGCCCGCTCGCGCGCCGATTGCGCGAGGCGGGACTCGCTGGTTACTTCCGGAACGGAAGTACCAACGTGTCGACGACGGGCACGAGTTGCGACGAGATGTTCGCGTTGATGGTGACTTCGAATTGGACGAACGGCCGCGCCGTGCCCTGGTTGAACTCGTTGTTCTCGTCGGCCAACTCGGCGGGCGTCAGCAGGTTCGTCTCCAAACCGCCGTCGCCGTCGGTCGACGCGCGGAAGCGGATGTCGAACGTCGAGCCCACCGGCAGATTCGACAGCGGCGGATCGAAGATCGGCGCCAACCACGTCAGCGACGCCAGCGAACCGGGCTGCGCGCGCACCCACGGCGATCGCACGAACGACGTCTTCTTCACGTAGTCGAACACCATGTAGTACCGCGAGTTGTCGCCGTAGTTGTGTTGATCGGCGGCGAACAACCCACCGTTCGTCGTGGTCGACAGCGTGACGATCGACTGGCCCGACCCGGTCAGAGTGCAGCCGGCGGGCGCACCGGGCGGAGCGACGTTGCCCGTCGCCGGGTTACGCGGGCAGTCGCAGGCCAGCCCAGGAGGCGCCGGGTTCGGCCCGGCCGCGTTGCGGATCAGGTCCGGATTCAGCGGCGGATTGACCGCCGACGTGAATCCGGCGAAGCACGTGCCCTGGAACAAGCACGAACCGCAGCCCGCGCCGACCGTGTACACGCGGAAGCGCGGACGGGCGGAGGTCAGGATGCCGACCGCGAACGTGAAGCTGTTACCGGTCGCAATCGTGCCCGCGGTCGCGCCCCGCACGCGGTACTCGAGCAGCAGCGAGTGCGTGCCGCTCGTTCCCGTGCCGTTCGGTGGTGTCTGGTTTTCGAGAGCGCCGTTGTCGTACGGCAACGTGTTCTCGAACGGAACGTGCGGGATCGGGTGATACGCGCGCGACGTCCCCGCCGGGGTGAACAGGTTCGAGTTGTCGATGACGAACGGCCCACCGACGTAGGAATCGGGACCGACCTCGGTGCCGTACAGCAACTCACGTTCGAACGGCACGCCGGTGTCGACGTTCGTCGCGTTGTAGTTGCCGGCCAGGACACCGGAGTTCGGATTGCCGACCGTGTTGAACGTGCCGCCCATCAAGAACCCGAGTCCGGTCTCAGGCCCTTGCGGAATCCCGCTGCCCTGCGCGGTGATCGGGATGTAGCGCGTGTGGCCACCGTGCACCTGGAAGTCCGGAATCGTCGTGTTGACGACGTTTCCACCGGCCGGCGCGTAGTTCACTTGGCGCAGATCGAGGAACGTTCCCGACAGTCCGTCCGAGTCCGGTGAGCAGTCCTGGGCGCGATACACGTGCTGGAAGCGCGCGCCGCCGATGACCGAGAAGCCACCGATCGGCGTCGACGATCCGAACGCGAACGCGGAGAACTGACCGTCGATCGGCGGGTTGAAGTCGTCGTGGATCTTCTGGAAGAACGCGACCGGCGCGCCCGAGAAGAACCCGTTCGAGAACAGGTTGATGTCGGGGATGTGCGGACCGAAGACGTTGCCGTTGGGGCCACAGATCGACTCGGGCACATCGCGGTACGTCACGCCCGCCGATCCATCGGGCGCGAATGCCGTGATCGGCGCGCCACGGAAGCGCAACACCACGGCGCCGAGGTCGTCGAGCGTCACGTCACCCAGCGTTTCGACCGGGATCGCGATGTTCACGATCGGAGCTTGCGCCGTCAGACTGGTCGGCTCGACGGCGACGGAGCGTCCCGCGAGGTCCGTCAGCCCGCGCTGACCATCCTTCAAGAGGTCCTTGTATCCGGCTTCGCCGAGCAGGCCGATCAGCACGTCCGGCGGCGGGACGATTTGCAGGTGCAGCAGCAACGCACGCGGATCGGCGCCGAAGCCCACGCGCTCGAACGTCCCGGCTTGCGGCCCGAATTGGATCGCGCGGTCCGGAGCGAACGTCATTGCGCGCCCGCCCTCGCTCGAGATCACGCGGCCGATGTTGTTGATGCCGGGGTTGGTCGGAGCCGGATCGTCCGTGACGTAGAACGTCTCGTACGGCAGGAACGACGTCAACTCCATCGGTTCCGAGAAACGCACGGTCACCGTGCCGGTCGACGGCATGCCGTCCGTCAATTCGACGGTGTTGCCGTTCACGTCCTTCAACTCGATGAAGTTGTTGATGACTTCGTTCTCGAGGATCAGCGGGTTCGCGGGATCGAACACCGTCGGATCGAGCGGTTTGCCCGGATCCGGTTCGTAGTACTCGGCGCGCGCGAGCTCGTACTTCTGCCCGTCGGCGAGCGGCACCTTGATGCCGGTCGCGAGCTGGAAGGTGGTCTGGAACAAGCCGCCGCCGAGATTCGTGGTCTGGCTCGCCAGCACCACGACCGTCTCTTTGTTCGGTCCTTGCGGACGCAGACGGAGGATGCCCTCGGCCCACTCGCCCTTGCCGTTCTTCGCGAGGTTGCTGAAGCCGACCGTCGTGCGCAGCGTGATCGAGTTCACGCCGATCGTGTCACCGTTCGCGTAGCTGAACGTGCCGTCGAAGCGATACTCGCGCACGAGGCGCGGCGCCTTCACGTCCGGCAGGAAGCCGTTGAACGTCAGATCGACCGGGCCCTGGTTGCTCTGATCGATGAAGTCGAGCACCGAGTTGCCGGGGTTGAATCCGATCGGTGAGCCGCCGGACGCGGTCGAGCCGAGCAGGTCGGAGCGCGGCTTCAACGTGCCGCCGCCCTGCGCCTTCAACACGTGCGAACCGACGGGATCGAGCGTGATCGTCGCCGCGCCAGTCGTCGACGCGACTCCCTTGCCCACGGAGTTCAACACGACCGGCGAGGGCGGGAATCCGACGTCGTCACCGACGATCGGATTCAGGATCACGCGCGAGCCCGCGACGAACACCTGCGGGAAGAACACCTGGGCGTTGACCGCGACTTGAATCGGCGAGTCCGCCGTGAGGCGACGATCCGCGTCCAGCTCGAGCGAGTCGATGTCGATCGGCTTCGAGAACACGAGCTCGAGCACGGAGTTCCGCGGAACGATCGGCGGCGTGAAGAACGCGCCGAGTCCGAACGCGAGTCGCTCGTTCAGATCGACTTGCTGATAGAGCTTTTGCAGCGTGCCATCGATCGCGACGCCGGAGATCGGGTTCGTATCGAGCGTCGACAGCGGCGACACCACCTGCATCGACAGTCCGTCGACGGAGAGGATGCCGCGACCGAATTGGATCTCGCTGAGCGTGAACGAGCCCTTACCGCCACCACCACCACCCGACGGCAAGCCCTCTTCGATCACCGTGCCCTTCGCGGGCTTCGGGTTCTTCACGGTCAGCTTGCTCGAATAGGTGCCCGTGGACGCGTTCAGACCGGTCAATCGCAACAGGTACGTGCCGGTCCGCGGCAGCGCGATGTTCTTCAGCGTCAGCTTCTTCGTGTTGGCGGCGAGCGAATTGAAGCCGGCGATCGCGACCAGCGCACCACTCGGGTCTTCGAGTTCGATCAACACCGGCGTCAGGGTCGCCGCGGTCGGGGTGATCAAACCCGAGAGCGTTGCTCCCGCGCGCGCGACGAACTCGATCTCGTCGATCTCGCCGCCGACCGCGATGTCTCCGATCGCGTTGAACTTGGTCGGCGGCTTCCCTGTCACGGACACCGAGTACCCGCCCGTCGCGCCCGACAGCGATCCGACCTGAACGATGTAGGCGCCCGATGCGGGCACCGTGAAGTTCTTGATCGTGACCGACGACGGCGTCTGCTTCAGCGCGGTACCGACGTTGATCGGCGTCAGCGACGTGCCATCCAGCAGCGTCACGGCGGGAGTCAGCACACTGCCCTTGTCCCGCTTGACGACGATCGTCAGCTTCGACCCCTCGACTTCTTCGAACCCGACGGTGTCGGTGTCGAGCGGGTCGGAGATCAGCCCCTTGAACTTCTCGTTGAACGTGAGCTCGGCGTCTTGCGCACGAGCGTCACCGTTCAACGCGAAGCCGACGAGCGCGAGACAAAGCGCAAGCGTCGATGGACGCGGACCGAGAGTCCTGATCATCGTGGGTTCTCCAAGGGCTGCTGCCCCCTGGGCTCAATCTGGTTCCGGGTTGCCGCGTCCTGGCCGCGGCGACGAAAGTCTACGCGCCATCACGAGTTGAGTCAAACGACCGAAGTGCAGGACCGCCGCGGAGGAAAGGGTCGTTCCGACCACTCGCGAAAGCACCGCCTTCCAGTAGTCACGGAAGTGCGCAAGTCACAGGTTTCAGGCAAGTTCTGGACAAACTCGTCATGAACCGGACGCGGTGGCGTCAGCGGAGGGTCTTCGCCCCTTCGGGGTACTTCAGTTCGGCGAGGTGGTCGATCGGCAGTTTCACCCCGACCCGCGCCAGCACGTCGCGTTCGCGCCGCCGCATCCGGCGGGCGGCCGCGGGCTCGTGGTCGTCCTCGCCGAGGCAGTGCAGGATGCCATGGACCGCGTACAGCGCGAGTTCCGTCGCGAATGGCAACCCTCGGCTCCGCGCTTCGCGTCGAGCGTACGGCGCGCAGACGATGATCTCCCCGTCGACGCCATCGCCGACGCCCCGGTCGAAGGGGAACGCCAGCACGTCCGTGGTCTCGTCCACCGCATGGAAGTCACGGTTCAGGCGGCGCATCCGACGGTCGCCGACGACGACCAGCGACCAGCATCGCCCTCGCGGAGTCGCCGCCGTCGCCGCCGCGATCAACGTGGATCGTTCCGCCGCCGACAGCATGACGAAACAGCGGACGTCGATCGGCCGCGTCGCGCGCGGGTTCGCGCGAGCGCGGTCCGTCACGAGGTCCGCTTTCCGAACAACGGCTTCTGCTGCGGCGACGCGGCGTCCGTGCCCTCGAGCTTGTCGTAGGCATCGACGATGCGCTGCACCAGCGGGTGCCGCACGATGTCCTCGCGATCGAGCCGCACGATCGAGATGCCCTTCACGTCGCGCAACACGTCGACGCAATGCGTGAGTCCGGACACCATTCCCGGCGGCAAGTCGGTCTGCGTGACGTCGCCGGTCACGACGACGCGCGAGGCCTCGCCCATGCGCGTGAGGAACATCTTCATCTGCTTCGGCGTCGTGTTCTGGGCCTCGTCCAGGATGATGAACGAACGCTCCAGCGTGCGACCGCGCATGTACGCGAGCGGCACGATTTCGATCACGTCGCTTTCGAGATAACGACGCACCTGATTCGGATCGAGCAACGCGAACAACGCGTCGTAGAGCGGCCGCAAGTACGGATTGACCTTCGCTTGCATGTCACCGGGCAAGAAGCCGAGCTTCTCGCCCGCTTCCACCGCGGGGCGCGCGAGCACGAGGCGGCGATACTCCCCGCGCTTCAGCGCCGCGACGGCGCACGCGACCGCGAGGAACGTCTTTCCCGACCCGGCCGGACCGACCGAGATCACGATCTGATCCTGGTGCAGGGCTTCGGCGTAGCGCTGCTGTCCAGCCGACCGCGGCTTGATGCCCGGTGCGAGCGTGACGTGCGGCTGACCATCGGTCGCGGGTTCGGGCACCGACGCCTCGAACAGGATGCGCTCGACGACGCCGTCGTCGACTCCGCGTCGGATCGCTTCCAATGCGCGCATCACGACCACGTGGGCGTGATTCACCGCATCGTCTTGGCCGAGGATCCGCAACTGGCCGCCACGGCTGACGACTTCGACGCCGAAGCGTTGGCCGAGCATGCGTCGCAGGCGATCCTGAGCTCCGAGCAGGACTCGTTCTTCGTCGACACTGCGCAACGCGATGACCTGTTCCATGGACCTCCGATCGTCTGCGCGATTCACCAAACCCCGAACACGTCGTACAGAGCCCAACCCGCCGGCGCGGCGAGCACGAGGCTGTCGATCATGTCCAGAGCTCCTCCGAACGTCGGCACGATGTGGGACGAATCCTTTGCCCCGCAATAGCGCTTGAACAGCGATTCCCCGAGATCGGCGAGTTGCGTGACGCCCGACACCACGACCGCGAACACGCAGAACTGCCAAACGCTCCACTCCGGCAGCACGGCCCGACCCGCTGCGAACGCGAAGCCGAGCGACAGCAAGACACCGCCGACCGAGCCGCTGATGGTCTTGCCGGGACTGACCTTCGGTGCAAGCTTCGGACCTCCGACCAGCTTGCCGACCAGATAGCCGCCGATGTCGTTGCACTTGCTCGTGAACAACAAGAAAAGCGTGAGCTCGATGCCACGCGGAGCGACCGGAGTCAGCAGGACGTCGAGCAACATCCCGAACAGCAGGATCCACACGAAACCGAAGAGCTGCATGGCGGCCCGCGGCACACCCACTTCGGGTTCCGCCCGCCGCAGTTCGACGAACGACACCACGACGGTGGCCAGCAGGATCCCCCACTCCGCGAACGCGCCCGGGTCGGCGCCGCGCTCCAGCACGATCGCGCGCCCGAGCAAGTACAGGGCGCACAGCGTCGGCAGCAGCGCGCCACGGCGCACGAGGCCCTTCAACCGCAGCAGCGCCGCGAACTCGATCGCGGCGACGATGCCGAACACCAGCGTGAGTACGGTCGCGATCCACGGAATGCGCGTCGTGCCGTCGAACTTCCACACGCCGAACAGGATCGCGATCGCGACGGTGCCGCCGGCGATGCGCGCTCCCATGCTCGGGCCCGGTCGACTCGACGCGGCCGGGGTGGCGGGCGCGAGCGACGGACTGCGGGGCGGACGGAGTTCCGTCATCGGGCGCGCGCCGTCGTCTTCGCCGGAGCGGGATCGGGCTGGACCAAGCCGCCGAACTTCCGCACGCGACCCGAATACCGATTCAGCGCATCGTGCAGATGTGCGGCGCTGAACTCGGGCCAGCAGACGTCACTGATCACGAACTCCGCGTACGAGATCTGCCACAGCAAGAAGTTCGAGACCCGGAACTCCCCCGCCGTGCGAATCAGCAGATCCGGGTCGGGACCGGGTTGATACAGAGCACCGGCCACCGCCGCTTCGTCGATCTGATCCGGCTTCAGCGTGCCCGCGCGCACGCGCTCCGCGAGCGAACGCATCGCGTCGACCAGTTCGGCGCGTCCGCCGTACGACAGGGCGAGGCAGAGATTCAATCCGCGGTGCTTCGCCGAAAGCTCGATCGTCTTGTCGAGCTCCCGCCGCACCACGCGCGGCAGATCGGCGAGATGGCCGATCGCGGTCAGGCGCACGTCGTTCTTCACCAGCGTCGGGCGTTCGTCGATCAAGTAGCTCTTCAGCAACTTCATCAAGAACAGGACTTCCGGGCGCGGGCGCTTCCAGTTCTCCACCGAGAACGAATACAGCGTCAACCGCTCGAGTCCGAGCCGCGCGCATTCCTCCGTGATCTCGCGGATCGATCGGATGCCGGCCTCGTGACCCTTCACGCGCCGCAGCCCCTGGCGCTCCGCCCAGCGACCGTTGCCATCCATGATGATCGCGACGTGGCGCGGGAGATTCGTGCGTTGCGACTGCGTCATCGGGGGTTCAGCGGTAGATCGTCTCTTCGCGATCGGGTCCGACGGAGACCAAACCGATCGGACGGCCGATCATCCGTTCGATGGCCTCAATGTACTGGCGGCAGCGAACCGGCAAGTCCTCGAAGCGGCGCGCGCCGCGCGTCTCTTCGCTCCAGCCGGGAAGCGTTTCGTAGATCGGCTCGCAACGGCTCGAGAGCAGCGGGTTCGTCGGGTAGTCGTGGACGACCTCGCCGTTCACACGGTACGCGGTGCAGATCTTCAGTTCGTCGAGTCCGGTCAGCACGTCGACCTTCGTCAGAGCGATCGAATCGCAACCGAGCAGATCCACGGCGAACCGCATCGCGACGCCGTCGAACCAACCGCAGCGACGCGGACGGCCGGTGGTCGCACCGAACTCGCCGCCCTTCTTGCGCAGGTATTCGCCGGTCTCGCCGAGATCCTCGGTCGGGAACGGTCCCTCGCCGACGCGCGTCGTGTACGCCTTCGTGACTCCCATCACTTCGTCGAGCCGTCGCGGCGGCAAGCCCGAGCCGATGCCGACGCCGAACGTCGACGCGTTCGACGACGTCACGAACGGGTAGGTGCCGAAGTCGACGTCGAGCAGTACGCCCTGCGCGCCTTCGACGAACACGTAGCGACCCGAGTTCAACGCCCGGCGCAGCAGGCGAACCGTGTCGGTGACGAACGGCTTCAGTCGCGCCGCGTAGCCGACGTACTCCTCGACGATCGCGTCCGCGTCGAGCGGCGGGCCGTCGTAGAGCGCCTTCATGATCACGTTGCGCTCGGCGACGTTCGCGTGCACCCGACGCGCGAAATGGTCGCGATCGAACAACTCGGCCAAGCGGATGCCGGCGCGCGTCGCGCGATCGGCGTAAGCCGGTCCGATTCCGCGCCCGGTCGTGCCGATGCGCGCGCCGCCGCGGCGCCCCTCCGACAGCTTGTCCATCGCCTTGTGGTACGGGAACACCACGTGCGCGAGCTCGGACACGAACAGGTTGCCTTCGACCTTCACGCCGCGGGTCGTGAACTCTTCGATCTCGCCGAGCAGTTGCGCCGGATCGACGACCACGCCGTTGCCGATGACGTTGATCTTGCCGTGCAGGATCCCGGACGGGATCAGGTGGAAGACGAACTTCTGATCGCGCACCTTGACCGTGTGGCCGGCATTCGCGCCACCTTGGTAGCGGACGACCACGTCGGCTCGCGACGAGATCAGGTCGATGATCTTCCCTTTTCCTTCGTCGCCCCACTGGGTGCCGATGACGCACGTGACGGGCATGGAATCGATCCGCCGTGTTGAAAGCCGGATGCTACGGGTGGCCCGAAACACAATCAAGGAACGCGAGCGACCGCCACTTCACGGGTCCTCGTAGCACTCGCCGTCCGGCAGGATCTCGTCGGCGACCAGGTCCGCGCCGATGCCGTGCACGTACCCCACCTGACCGAATTCGTCGACCACGTCGATGCCGACCAGCTCCTTGGTCGCGAGGCCGACCAACCGCCGCAATGCGTCGGAGGTCTTGCGCAACAGCTCGGGTTGGGACTTGCGCACGTTGGTCCGTTCGTGCGGGTCGACCGCCAAATCGAACAGGCGCAGGATTGCACATTCGGAGTTCTCGCCCATCGGCGAGTAGATCAGCGTCGCGTCCTTGCCGCGTACCGAATGCAAGGGCCGGGTCAGGATGTCGGGCGGAGCGAGCCGCAGGATGCCTTGCGACGTCGACGTGTAGGCGATTCCGGCTCCGCTCGAACCACCCATGCGATCGAGCTTCGGTCGCAACTCGTCGACGGGATACGGCACACGCAACACGTCGAGCACCGTCGCGCACAGCGACGCATTCTCGATCGGGCCCGCGAGCGTCGCGCCCGAAGTCACGTGACCCGGCCCCCAGAGCACGAGCGGCACACGCACCGACTCCCCGTACACCTGCGAACCATGACCGATGAGCCCGTGCTCGCCGAACTCTTCGCCGTGGTCGCCGGTCACGACCACCACGACGCGTTGCTCGAGCTTCGCCTCTTGCAGCGCGCGCAACAGCCGCGCGAGTTGGCGGTCGAAGTACCGCACTTCGCCGAGGTACCGACCGTGCAGCAAGCGGATGTCCGGATCGTTCGGATCGAGCGCGCGGCCCGCGAGCACGTTGCCGGTGATCCGCGCCAGCGCCGCACGCGAGTCCGCGCCTTTCGACGCGGGATCGACGTACGCGTCGAAGTCTTCACCCGGGGCGTTGCAAGGATCGTGCGGTTCGAACAGATGGAGATAGGCGAAGAACTGCAGGTCGCGGTTGTCCGCGAGCCAATCCTCGAACTGCGCGACCACTTGCCGCGCGTTCGCGTACTTCGCGCAGACGAACGTCTCGAAGCCCTGATCGAAGTTGCGCCGCGCACTGACGTATTCGTTGGTGGTGAATGCCGCGGTCGTCACGCCGTCGGCTTGCGCGCGCTCGGCGAGCGTCGTCACGCCGTTCGCCAAGAACGCCTTGCGGTGCGCGGTGACGCCGTGCGCTTGCGGGTACAGGCCGGTCAGGATCGACGCGACCGACGGCGCGGTCCATGGCGCCGCGGTGATGCACTCGTCGACACGCAGACCCTCCGCCGCCAAGCGATCGACGGTCGGAGTGATGCCATCGGGGCCGCCGTAGCAACCCGCCGCATCGCGCCGCCAAGTTTCCACGCAGACGAACACGACGCTCGGCCGGTCCTTGGCCGCCGCCCGCCGCGGCACCGTGAACCGCCGCACGATGCGCGGCAGCGCGAATGCGCCGCGCGGCCACTGCACTTCCAGCGTGTACGGCTGCGGTGGACCAAGCGGATGCGAGAGATCGACGAGATCGAGCGTCGCCGTCGTCCGCCGACTCACGCGGCCCGCGAATCCCAACTTGATCTTCCGACCGCGGTAGTCGGAGAGATCGACCGAGCGCCCGTGCCAGCCGACGTCTTGCGTCGCTTGCCCGGGACGGAGCCGCTCACGGAACACCTCGTTGCCGTCGATCGTGACGATGTACTCGGTGTCGCCGACGTTCAGCGTGCGGAAGTCTTGACCGATCAGGAACTCGAGCCGCGCGCCTTCCTTCGGCACGTCGACGTCGTAGCGCACGATCGTCTCGTCGCCGCAGAACGCCAGCGCGGGCCAGGCGCCGCCGTTCGCGTGTCTGAACTCGTGCTCGGTGGTGCTGAACGATCCCGTGAGCTCCGAGTACACGAGCGGCAGGAACTCGACATGCGGGCCCGAGGGCGTCGCCACCGTCTTCACGGCGAAGCACTGCTCACGCGTCGGGGGACCACTGACGCGGTAGACGATCTCGTCGTCGATCTCGAGCGCCGCGTCGTAGTCGGCGAGCAGATCGCGCAGATCAAGCGTCGCCGTCTGCGCGAGTTCACCGACGCGCACCTTGATGCCGTCCGACGTCAGCACCGGCGACAAGAACACCGGCAAGAACGACAACTCCGGCAACGTGCGATCGCACTGCGTCGCGAACACGAGGTCGACGCGCTCTCCGACCCAGTCCACGGGAAGCGGCGCCGAGGCATCGATGCGCAGTGAAATCTCCGTCGGCGCGCCGACGGTGCGCGACGCGCGGAACAACTCGCGCTCGACACCCGTACGCCGGACGCGTCCACGCACGACGAACTCCACGCTCGCGCCTTCCGCCTCCACGGCCTTCACCCACTCGAAGCCGTACGCGAACACGAGCCGCGCATTCGCGTGGACCGCGAGGTCCTCGAACGTCGCGTCGCCGCTCTGCGGCAGCGGGAACGCCAGCCCGTCGTGATCGACGCTCTCGTGTTCGTCCCCGAGGATCGTCAGGAAGCGCTCGTCGGGATGGAAGCCCGCGCCTTCCTTGGCTAGGTCGAGCCGCGGAATCAATGCGATCCGGCTCTCACGGACGACCGGAAGCAACGCTTCGACCGAGCCGCGGACCCGCTGGAAGTACACGACGATGGCCGCCACGACAGCCAGCACGATCAGCGACGTCCGCAGATCGAATGATTTTTTCGGTACGGAGTTCAATGCTTTCCACCGATCATCAAGACGGCGACGGACGAAGCCTAGCGTATTGCTTCGACCGGCGCGTTCCCGCCGCACGGCGGCTTCGAGGCGCACTGAACCAGCACCTCGCGGCTCGCGCGGAAGGCGGTCCGGTCATCGGCTGAAACCGGTGATCTTCGTTCGCGCGTACGCGGCGCGATGGCTTGGAGCTGGTTCGCGGCGACCTCACCGTGAGGAATCGCGCGGACCGATGGCCCCACGTTGAAAGGAGGTGGTCCGGCTATGTGTAGCTGTTTCGACCAACGGAGGCTGCTCGCCTAGGGCAAGCTGGCCGGCGGGCCCCTTGCGGGGCGCGCAGCAGTCCGTGACGCGGGGAGACACGACGACGTCGGGTCTCCCCGCTTCCTTTTCCGAGTGAATCACCGTGAGCGCAGGCCGCGCCGCAGGAACGAACGCTCACGCATCACGTCGACGCGACGTCGATCGAGCGCGCCGCGACCCGCTCCACGGCCGCCAGTAGATCGGCGCTGCGGAACGGCTTCGACAACACTTCGTTGCCGTCGCTGCGAGACACGTCGTTCGCGTCTTCACCGAGCACGTCGCCGGTCACGAACACGAAACGCCCGCGCAACGCGGGCACGGCTTCGACGGCGCGCCGGTACAGCTCGCTGCCCGCGAGGTCCGGCATCATGCGGTCACAAACCACCGCATCCAGGCGCTCGGCGTGGATCGCACGATCGAGTCCTTCCCGACCACCGGCAGCCGTGACCACATGGTGACCTGCGTGCGAGAGTTGGGCCTCGAGCAGTTCGCGAATCCCCTCTTCGTCGTCGACGACCAGCAACGACAGCGCTCCGGTCCGCTCTCGTGGCGCGCGGGACGCGCGAACCTCGTGCATCGGATCGATCGCGCACGACGGCCGAGGCATCGTCGTCGCCGGTAGGCGGACGCGGAACAACGCACCGTGCGGTCGGCGCTCTTGGAACTCGAACGAGCCGCCGTGGTCCTCGACCAACGCGAACGACAACCACAAGCCGATTCCCGTGCCCTCGCCTTCGCGCTTCGTCGTGTGGAACGCCTCGAACAGGTGCGCGGCGGCTGCGGGATCGAGTCCCGGACCGTCGTCCGCGACCTCGAGCGTGCATTGATCGCCATGACGCGCGACGACGACGCTCACGATGCCGGGCACGCCGCCGCGGCGGATCGAATGGCAGGCGTTCGTGATCAAGTTCGTCGCGACCTGCGCGAGCAATACGCCATCGCCCCGCACCACGACCGGATCGGAATCGGTCTGCAGCTCGATGCGCGCACCGCAGCGCCGCGCGAGCTCGAGTTGCGCGACCAGTTCGAGCGCTTCGCGCGCCACGTCGCGCAGATCGACGACGTCGCGACTCGAGCCGTCCTTGCGCGCATAGCGCAGCAAGCCGGCCACGATCCGCCGGCAACGCTCAGCCGCGTCGAGGACGTCGCGCGCTGCCTGGCGCGCCGGCGCGGACTCGCCGTCCGCGACCGTGACGAAGTGCTCGGCGCGGCCGTAGACGACGGCCAACGGGTTGTTCAGTTCGTGCGCGACGCTCGACACGAAGCGCCCGAGCAGCGAGAGCCGCTCCGCCTGGCGCAGCCGTTCCTGCGCCGCGCGCGTGTCGGTTTCGTCGTGCAACAACAGCGCGGCTCCGGCCGCCGCGCCGGTGTCGTCGACCACCGGATACAGCGACACCACCATGTCGCGCGCCCCCGTGCGCCCGCTGAGTTGCACCACGAGTTCGAAGCGCCCCGCTTCGCGCCGCTCGAGCAGGCGTGCGATGCGGTCGCGATCGACGCCGGGCTCCACACCGAGCACGTCGAGGGCATCCCGCCCGACCAGCGCGTGGTGAAACGCGCCGAACAGGCGCTCGGCCTCGGCATTCGCCGTGGTCACCACTCCATTCAGGTCGAGACCGAGCACGGCGTCGCTGACCGCGTCGACGACGTGGGCGAGGAAGCGCAGGTGGCGCTCGCTCTGCGTTCGCACGGCGACGTCGGTCACGCGTTGGATCTGGCGTCCGATGAACACTCCGTCGTGCACCACCGGGAACGCGGCGATCTCGTGTTGCGGTCTCGCGTCCTCGCCGCGTTGCACGAAGAACACCGGACGGCGCTCGTCGAAACAGCGGCCGACCGGACATCCGTCACAGCGCTCGCGCGTGAAGTACGGCGTTTCGCACGCGAGTTGCCCGATAAGGCGCGTCGAGAACAGGATCTCGGCGAACCAATTGACCTCCAGCACGCGACAGCCGGGCCCGACGACGACGATCGGCTCGCCGACCGAATCGCAGGCCGTCTTCAGCAGCTCGCCGCCGTCGATGCCGAGCCGCAACCGCGCCAGCGACGCACGTCGATAGAACACGAGCGCGAACGCGATGGCGCCGACCGCTTCGAGTCCGAGCTCGACGACGAGCAGCGTCGCCGCGTTGCCCGCGAGCCGATCACGCGCGAAGCCGAGCGTCAGTCCGAGCGCCAGCGCGAGGCTGCCGGTCTTGTCCAGTCGATCCGCGCGTCCCCAGCGTTCGCGCGGCGCGATGAGCCACGGCGCGCACGCCGCGACGGCGACCACCGCGTGCCCCCAGCAGATCGCGCGGTCGTAGCGATGCAGCAGGATCCACGCCGCGAACAACAAGCCGAGCCCGAACAGCGCGATGACCGTGAGCGGTCGCCCCGACATGCGCTGTCGGCGCGTCCCGATCTCGGCGCTCGGACGCGGACCGGCGCGCGGCTTCTGAGGGGGCGGCGAATAGGAATCCATGCGATCGAAGTCCTCTTCGAACGCAGCTCCACCGGCGCTTGAGCCGGAACGGGCCTTTCCTGGGCTCGGCGTCCGTCGGGGCGATCGCTCGGGCGGATCGCCAGCGTGAAGAGCCCGGGGCGATCCTTCCGAGCGCGGGCCGGACTCCGCGCCGCGGTTGCCGTCAGCCGCGCGTCTCGAGTGCGGCGAAGACGTCTTCGAGGATCACGTTCTCCAGGCGGCCGTCGCGACCGATGGTGCGCCACGGATCCTCGGGATCTTCGCGCGGATCGTCGAGCAACTCGTCGATCGGCGCGAACACTTCGACGCGAGCTCCGCCGTCGACCGCGGTGACCTGGCAATACAGCGTCACTCGCCGGTTCATGCGCGAGAAGCCGCGCGGACGCGTCTGCAGCTTGCCGGCCGCCGTGTCCTCGATGATCGATCCGCCCGCGAACCGCCAACGCAGCACGCCACGCGTGATCGAGAACACCTCGTTGGCGTCGTGTCCGGGGAATTCGCGGTAGCGGAAGACCTCGTCCTCGCTCCAGGCGATGCCGGGAGCATCGAGCGGGTTCGGATCACCGGCGCAGGACGTGAACGCGGCAAGCGCGAACGCGAGCGTCCCGCCCCGCGACCAAGCTCCCGTTGACCGTCGTTCGTTCGCCACCGCCGTCCTGCCCTCCGCGTCGCTGCCGCCGGCGCACCGCCGACGCCGCGGCCGGAATGCAACCAACCTCGGCGGTCGCTCGCAACATCGTGGCCACAAACGTCTTCCGCATCCGGGGCGCAAGTGGGACCGAAGCCGAGCATTTCGCCCTTTTCCAAGGTCGACGTTGCTTGCATAGGCTTGGTGGCGTCGCTAGTGTCCGCCGCCGACCCGAAAGGCCGCGCCTGAAAGCGCGGCGGGTCGCGCTCCACGCGGAGGCTCGAAACCAGTGGCAGGAAAGAAGAAGGCCGCTCGACCGGCGCCGAAGACCGCGAAGACGGCGGCGAAGTCGGCGAAACCGAAGAAGGCCGCAACGGCCAAAGCCGCCGCGACGCGAGCCAAGCCCAAGGCGGCGGCGCCGAAGAAGGCCGCGCCCCCGACGAAGTCGACGAAGCAGAGCCCGCCCTCCCCGTCCCGGAAGAAGACCGCCCCGCCGACGCCGAGCAAGCCGACCAAACCCGTCGCGACCAAGACGCCGCCGGCGCCGACCAAGCCAGCGAAGGTGGCTGCGCCGTCGAAGCCCGGGAAGTCCGCGAAGCCCGCCGATGCGCCGAAGGCCACGGAAGCGCCGAAGCCGGACGCGAAGGGTGCGAAACCCGCCGCGAAGCCGGGCAAGCCAGAGGCGAAGCCGGGCAAGCCAGAGGCGAAGCCGACCAAACCCGACGCGAAACCGGGCAAGTCCGATGCGACGCCGGCCAAGCCAGACGCGAAGCCGACCAAGCCAGACGCGAAGTCGACCAAACCCGACGCGAAGCCGGGCAAGCCAGGATCCAAGACGCCGCCCAAGCCCCCGAGCAAGGGCCCGTCGGCCGCGGGCGCCGCGTTGCAAGAGAAGCTCGCGAGTCGCAAGAAAGAGGCCGCGAAGAACAAGGGCGAACTCGACGAAGATGGACTGCCGCCGCTGACGTCCGAGCCCGACGAAGAGAGCATGGACGACGTCGACGTGGGTGATCTCGATTCCGCGCTCGAAGTCGAAGACGACGAGGGTGGCGAGTTCGAAGACGACGAAGAGCCGTCGTACGACGAAGAAGAAGGCTACGACGACTACGACAGCGGCTCGTATCGCGAGCCGTTCGACGACTTCTGATCGAGTCCGTCGCCGCCCGATGCGCCGAGGCCCGCCCCATCGCGACCGATGCGGCGGGCCTCGCGCGTCTTCTGCCGTGATTCAACCGACGCGACGACAGCGCTGCGGCGGATCCAATCGCCCCATCCGCGCGGCGTCCTCGACTCCGAGCACGACGTCGTACGCGCAACCGATCAAGAACCGAGAGAACGTCAGCGACTCCGGCTTGGACGCGCGGCGCTGCAAGGCGGCCAGGACCGCTTCGTCCGCGAGTTCACGCACGTCGAGCCGATACGCGGGACGCCGCTCCCACAGCCCATGTCGTTTGAGCTCCGCGCGCAGGAACCGCATGAGCTGCGGCAGCGCGCGCTCGATCTCGACGCGGGGATCCTCGTGGTCGGGCTTCTCCAACGCGTCGAACGCGGCGAAGCCATCGCGCTCGACGGCCGCGCGGAACGCGGCTTTGACGCTCGAGGTCCGCGCGAGCTGTGCGCGGTGACGAACGAGTTCGCGCAGGAGTTCACGCGACGCGTCACGCAGCGCGGCGAGCAGCGTCGCTCCGACCCCCTGCGCGGCCATGCGCGCCGAGGGCAACGCCAACGCCAGCGTGAAGTAACACTCCTTCAGGTGCGGGTTCAGCGAACCTTCCGCGTGGAGCGTGACCGAGTCGGGTGGAGTGCCCTCGAGTCGACGCTCGATCCGCGAGCGCTCGCGCTGGAACAGCGCCTCGAGTTCCGCATCCTTCCGACCGGACTTCACCGTGAACGTGACGTGCATGGTCTCTCCTGTCTGGTGCTGGACCTGGATCCAGCGGACCTGGGCGATGCGGCGTCGGCCTTCGTGGCCTTGAGCCGGCGACGCGCGGGAGAGAGCCGCGTCGCGAGCAGAGGTCGTGACGGCATGCGCCGCTGGACACCCGGAACCTAGCACGGGTTCTTCGACGCGGCCGGAACGCGGCGCGAAATCTCGTCACTTCACGCCGTTCGACAACGCGACGACGAGCCCCGCGAAGATCAGCCCCATGCCGACGAGATCGCGCCACGTGGGCGACTCGCGCAACACGACGATGGAGAAGCCGAGGAACACGAGAAGACTGATGCCCTCTTGCAAGACCTTCAGCTGCGGCGCGGTGAACGACCCACCGTGCTCGACGTGCCCGAGGCGATTCGCCGGCACGGCCAAGCAGTACTCCGGCAGCGCGATCAGCCACGAGGTGAGGATGATCAGCAGCAGCGGCTTGGCGTCGCCTTTGACCTTCAGGTGGCCGTACCACGCGTACGTCATGAAGATGTTGGAGAGGACGAGCAGTCCGATCGTGCGCACGCGTGAGTCTCCGCCGAACCGGCCGGGACTGTAGCGCCCCACGAGTTCGCTTCATTGCACGACGAGCAACAACTCGTTGGATGCCGAGAATTGACCGTTCGCCGCGTTCGCATCGAGGCCGAAGAACTGCGCCCGCACTCCGACCCCAGTCGGTACGGATGCCGGGAACGTAGTCGTCAACGTCGCGGCACCCGCGCCGTTCAAGCCGAAGGACAACGGCCCCACCAACGTGCCACCGACGAGCAGCGAACAACCGAAGAACGGCGCCGCATTGGCTTGCGTCCCGAGCAGCAACAAGCCCGTGCCCAGTGGACGACCGTGCGTGACCTGCAGCCCCGCCACGGAGTTCGCCTCCGGCACGCCGACGCCGCTCAACTGCGGGATGCCGCCGATCCCCGAGCAACCGACGCCGTGATCGAAGTACGGCTGGTTCCAGATCGCGACGTCACCCGACGACACGCCGCCCGCGGAATAGAAGATGCCTCCAGCGGCCAACGACGTCCCGAAGGGAGTGAGCGTGTAGAGCCCCGACGTCGCACCACCGTTGAACACGCCGCCCGCGTCCGCCGTCCATTCGGTTCCGTTCCAACGCGCGAACCCTTCGGCGGGAACGCCGCCGATCGACTTGAACAATCCACCGGCGAAGAAGTCACCGCCGTATACGGCCAGCGCGAGCACGTACGGATACGTCCCACCGACGGTCCCCGTACCCAGTGGTGACCAAGCTGCGCCATTCCAACCCTGGATGCCGTTCAGGCAGCCCGCGGCGAGCGTGCTCCCGTTCGACGCGAGCGAGTACACGATCCCGTTCACACCCGCCGCGAGCGGCGACCACGTCGAACCATTCCACTTCGCGACGTGATTGGCCGCGATCCCACCCGCCGACGAGATGAATCCGCCAGCGATCAAGTCGTCGCCGTGAACCGTCAGCGCCATCACCTGGCCCTGCGTTCCGCCCGCCGTTCCGCTCCCGAGCGGGAACCACGAGTGCCCGTCCCAGCGAGCGACGTGGTTCGCGGGGCCGTCCGCGTCGTTGAAGTAACCGCCCGCGATCAACGAACCCTTGTACGTCGTGAGCGCGACGACGCGATTGTCCATGCCGCCTTCGAGATCCGTCCACGCGGAGCCCGTCCACTCGGCGATGTACTTGACCTCGACGCCGCCGGAGAAGATGAACGTACCGCCCGCGATGAGCTTGCCGTTGTAGACCGTCAATGCCCATACGTCGCCGTCGAAGCCCGCGCCGAGGGCCTGCCACGTCGAACCGTTCCACATCGCGACGTGATTCGCGGGCGTGCCTCCCGCAAAGGTGAACGCTCCGCCGACGACGAGTTTCCCGTTCCATACGGTCGATGCGTACACCCAGCCCGACGCGCCGCCGCCCGGACTGGACCACGACTGCGCATGCGCGTCCGGAGCGAGACTCAGGAGCGCCAACGATCCGAGAACGCCGCCCGCAATCGATGACGAGAGTTTCACGTTCCAGCTCCGAGTTCGACCCATGGTCCGTGCGAGCGATTCGCACGACGCGCGACGACATCACGCCGATGCCATCGGCAACGTCATCCGTCGCACGCCGCATTCCTCGCGGTGCAGGTCGATCGGAGAGTCGGCCCGCACCTGCGTGATCGATCGCGGTCATCGGGAAATGGCCCGCGAGCGCACGGCACATGGTCCAGCACGGCACGCCACGGAGTTGCGGCCGTGGGCACGGGCAACATGACGAAATGGTCAACGCGCCGCGCGAACTCGATCGAGCGGCGCGCACAACCGCGCGCTCAGCGATTCTCGAGAACGACGTCGCGGACTCGGCCCGTGAACAACTGGTCGCCGCCAAACGCCTGCCCCACGCACGCCGGCATCGGGCGATCGAACGTCGCTTCGCCCGTCGGGCTCTCCGCGACGACGCGGCCGTCGAATGCCAACGTCATGCGCTTGCGCTGCGCGTCGTACGCCAACGTGACGACGACCCACCGTGGCTCGGTGGACTCCGGGAGCATGGCGACGAGGTAGGAGTCGGGCTTCGCCCAGGTGCCGGCTTCGAGACCACGCGCGCGCTGCCTCACCCAAATGGTGTCGCGACCCGCCCGCCGGTCGCCCCAGACGAACAGCATCTGTCCCCACTGATCGACGGAGCCTGGGATCATCGAGAACTCGAGTCGCCAGTCGCCCCGCAGGTCGAACGGAGCCACGACGTCGACGGCGTCGCCCTTGCGCGGATCGACTTCGCCAGCGACATGCAAACCCGGCCGGCGGCCCTGCGCATCGACACCACGCGCGAGCTGCGTGACGGGATCGAGGCACTCGAGGAACGGCACTCCATTCGTGCGCGGGGTGACGACGAGGCTGCGAACATCGAGCGTGCCCGAGCTCTCGATCCGCACCGGCGCGGCGTCGCGGAAGTCACCCGTCCAATCCGCGAGATACGCTCCGTCCGCGTACGCCGCGATGCCTTCGGGATGCACGACGACCCGTAGTTCAACCGCGCGATCACGCGGCAGCGAACCACCCGAGGCGACTGACACGCCGTCCGCCGGACCGCCCTCGACCCGCAGCCCGACGCCGTCGTTCCACACGAGCGCGGTCGCGCCGAAGCGCATCCGCACGGGCTCGCCGCCACGAGCGAAGATGCCGACCGTGACGTCGAACGGCGCGGAGTACGACTGCGCGGTTTCGACGAAGCCCGCCCGCAACCGCAGGCCCCCGCCATCGATCGGCTCGGCGGTCTCCGCGGCGATCGACTCGACGAACGTCGCCGTCGGCATGACGCGCAGCACACGATCGAATTCCGCACTCTCGGCGGCATGCCGACTCGCGCACGCTCCGAGCGCCGCGAACAAGACGCTTCCGCTCACGACCCAATGTGTGTGGCGCACGATCGATCCACCCTTCGTCGATCCGGGCAGTGCAGGAGGACCTCGAACCCGATCGCGATCAGCGACGGTATCGACGAGGGATTGCATCGGCAAGCGCCGGGGACCGACGCGCTCGATCACCGGGGGACTGGCCGGTGCTGCACCGAATCGGCAGGAGATCAACTCGCCGCCGCCCCATCCAAACGGATGGTGGGCCCGCTCGGACTCGAACCGAGAACCAAGGGATTATGAGTCCCCTGCTCTAACCAATTGAGCTACGGGCCCCAGTGGAACGAGTCTTCGATGCTCAGCTCACGGGAGCACTGACCGCATTCGACGAAGAAGCGGATCTTGATCTCCGCGTCGCGGAGTTCCATGTTGCCGACGGGCTTCAGCTTCAGGCGGACGGCGCAGACCGGGCAATCGGCGTGGCCGAGCAGCAGCGGGCGGCCGTCGACGCGGTCCACGACGAACTTCGCGCGGAGCAGCACTGCGTCGTCGTCGTCGAACTTCCTCGAATCGGTCATGGCGTCGAGGCGCTTTCCAGCTTCGTGCGGATCGCGGTCGCCGTGGTCTTGTCGACGCCGAGGGCCAGAGCCTCGTTCAGCAGAGCGCGACCTTGCGTCGGAGCGCCGTGGTCGAGCAGCAGGAAGCCGAGGTTGGTCGTCGCGCGCACGTCGTCGCCGTCGAGCAACAGGCACCGTTCGTAGAGATCGCGCGCCTCGGTCGTGCGGCCGCGGGCCTGCATCAGCACGCCCAGGTTGAACGCCGCGTCGCCTTCCAGTCGCGAGTCGGTTCCGGTCGCGGCGACCAACGCGCGGCGCAGGTGATTCTCGGCGGCGTCGAGGTCGCCGGACTCCGCGTCCAACAGCCCCACCACTTGCAGCGTGAACGCGTCGTTCGAGTTCACCGTCACGGCGCGGTCCAGAAGCTCGCGGCCGCGTTCCGCTTCCTCGTCGGAGCCCTCGCCGCCGACGCCTTGAAGCAGCAGGAAACCGAGGCGCGCGTTGCCTTCCGCGTCGTCCGGAGCGGCGGACAGCACGTCTTCCCACGCTTGACGTTCTGCCTTCGGCTGACGCAGCCCGCGGTGCGCGAATGCGATCCCGCGGCGCGCGGCGAGCGACTTGGGTTCGAGTTCGAGCGCGGCGCGATAGCCCGCGAGGGCCGCCGTGTAGTACCTGCGGCCGAGTTGCAGATCCGCGTAGACCAGCTGCGCCGACGGATCGCGCGGCGCCGCTTCCACGGCGTTGCGGGCGAGCTTGACGGCGTCCTCGTAGCTCTTCGCGTCGCCGTCGCGCTTGGCCTTGGCGGCGATTCCGCGCGCGGCCAACACGCTGATCTCCGGCGTCACGGGGTCGTAGAGCACGAGCATGCGCGACCGCTCCGCGGCCGAGTCGAGGTCGCCGTGCTCCAGATGCTGCTCCACCACGGGCGCGAGCGCGGCCGCTTCGGCTTTGTCTTGCGCGGGCACCAACGCCGGACGATCCGGCGGCAGCAACACGGAACAACCCGCGCACAGCGCGGACAGCAGCACCAGGATCGAACGCACGCGTCGCCTCACGTTGGACACGAGGGCGCGCATGCTAGCAGCCGATCCAAAAAGTCCGGTGGCATTCAGCCCACGCCGTCCGCGTCATCCGTGCGATCCGGAATTCCGATCGATCGTCAGGCCGGCGCCTTGCGGCCGGCGGCCCGTGGCCACGAGGCTGGCCTCTCGATCCGGCGACCCGTTCAGAGGCTGTCGCGCAGATCCACGGAGTACGTCAGGTCCGCGGCCTTCTCGGCCGCGTAGCGCAGCGTCGCCTTCGCGCCCTCGGGCGCGCGAACGAGGAAGCGGAAGATCCTCTGCCCGCGTCCCGGGATGCCGCGGTTCACGAGCAGCCGAGCCGGCTCGTGCTCGACCGCGTCCATCGCCTTGTCGTCGAAGCGGCGGACCGTCCCGCCCGCGACGACCGTTCCGCCGGACACCTCGCACGTCAGCAGATCCGGCGTACCGATGTTCGCGTCGGCGGCACGACCGCTGCGCGACGGCAGGATCTTCTCGTTCGCGATCGTCGTCGTGATCGACCACAGTCCGTCGGCGATGCGCTTCACTTGCGACCGCTCGACCGAAAGCACCGCCATGTGATCGGCGTGCAGCATCGTGAACGCGAAATTGCGATGGCACTCCTCTTCGAGCATGAACGTCGGAGTCACGCGCGACGACCACTTGTTCAGGCCGCCGACGAGCACCCTGCCGTACTGCGGATGGTCGAATGCCGTGTAGTCCTTGAACACCGCGCCGAATTGCAGGCGGTCGCGGAACGTCCACATGCGGTCTTGTTGCTCCTGCGAGCCGCCGAAGAACCCGCCGCCGCCGCCCGGGCCGCCACCCGCCGCGGCGGGCTCGCTCAGCGGGCGTTGAAACGCCTTCTCCGCCGGCCACATCTCGTTCGTGAAGCTGAAGATCCCGAGTCCTTCGGCGGTCCAGTTCACGAACCCGCCATGGACCACGTAGAGGTCCTTCCAGATCACCATCGAGCGGTAGTACGGCAGCAGCAGCTCGCCGACCTTCGCGATCTCGTCGTACGCGCGGCGATCGTCAGCCGAGTAGTCGCCCTCGAGGTAGTCCGCGCCGGGCCCGCGCAGGATCATGCCGCCGGAGTTGTGATAACTCTGCACCGCACCGATGTTCGGGTGCGTCGCGATGAAGCGCGCGACCGCCTGGGTCTCGGGATGGCTCAGCGGATACGGGCCCGCGCCGAACTGCACGTGCTCGGGCTGCCAATCGCTCGGCCAGTTGCGATTCATGTCGTCGCCGCCCGGATCGTCTTCGTTGATCGATCCGTCGCCGTCGTTGTCGATGCCTTCCGAGCCGAGCATCGTCCACGCGCCGACCTCGCCGTCACCGACGCGGCGGAACACGCGCGGGTCCTTCGTGTCGCGCACGAAGCGACCGTCCGGATCCTCCTTCCACATCTGCGTGATCGAGCCATCCCCGTCGAGATCGTCGGGCGGATCCTCGTCGAACACGCCATCGCGGTCGTCGTCGACCGGGCGCTGGTTCGAACGGCTGCTGCTCGAGTTGTTCGCGTGCGCGAACCAGTACGCGCGGCCGTCGGGGTTCTGCGAGACCAACAGGTAGAAGCTCTTCTGGTCGAGCAGCTTCGTCAGGTCGGCGTTGTTGCCGTACGACTTCGTCAGCGTCCACAGCGTGTAGAGCACCGCTTCGGACGCCTGGATCTCGTTGCCGTGCACGTTGCCGTCGATCCACATCGCCGGCTTGCTCGTGTCGGGCCCCGTCTTGTTCGAGTTCACGATCGCGACGATCAGGTCGCGCCCCTGCAGGCTCTTGCCGATCGGTTCGAGCCGCACGAGATCGGGGTACGCCGCGGCGATCGCGCGCACCTTGTCGAGCAACTCGTCATGGTCGTAGTACCGGTCGAACGCGATTTCGACGCGCGACGGCTGAAACGGCTGTGCGGCCGCGAGCGGAGCCAGCGCAGCCAGCGCACCCGAACAAAGCAGCGTCCATGAGCGCCTCATCGTCCGCCCTCCGTCAAGCGCACGTCCTGCGTGATGGCCGCCTGCGTTTGCGGCCGGATCGTCAAGCGCAGCGTCGACCCGGCGGCTCCGACGACGAGCCACGTCGCGCGAGCGTCGCCGCCGGAGCCCGGAATCGTCTCGACGCGCTGCACGCGATCGCCGGACAACAGCGCGTCGTCCTTCACGTCGAGCCGGAACACCACGGGCAATTGGCGCCGTACCTTCAACCCGATCGCATTCGTCGTCGGCAGGAACCCGCGATTCGTCACGGTCGCCGTTACGCGCCACACCGCAGGGTCGACGGATTCGACCGTCGCGGCGGACACCTCGAGGCGCGGCAGTTTGGTCAACAAGTCGGCGACGAACGCCACTTGCGGCTCGATCAGCGCGTCGCGCTGTTCCGCCGGCGGCGCGAGCCGCGCACCCGGCGCGAAGCCGCCGATCTCGACGCGGCCGAGCTGCGGATGGGCGAACGCGGTCCACGGAGTGAATGCGCTCTGCGCCGTCGCGAAGTCGATCCAGAGCTTCTCGTCGGCCTCCGATTCGGCTGGCTTGGCGGAGTCCCCGCCCCGGGCAGCACCACCGCCGTCGCCCGGCCCTCGCCCGCCGCGACGACCCGGGCCACCACCCGGGCCACCGCCCGGGCCACCGCCCGCGGCCGGGGGGCCCTTGCCGTCGGCGCCCGCCTTGGAGTCCTCGCCGTCCTTTGGCGAATCCCCCTCCTTGCCGTCCGACTTCTCGCCGCCGTTCGCCTTCGCGTCTTGCGGCGCGACGAAGATCGGCGTCTCGAACGCGGGCACGCCGTACTGCGCGTAGGCCCACGCGACGAAACTGCCCGCGAGGTCCTTGCGCGCCGCCTTCTTCTGGCCGGTGAGTTCCTTGAACTTCGCGGCGATCGCTTCGTGCCACGCCTTGTCGTCGTTCTCGATGCCCAGCGGCGACTGCTTCGTCACATCGGTGCGGCCGACCTCGGGGACGTTCACCAACGTGTCGCCGGTTCCGAAGACGAGCACGCTTGCGATCTCCTCGTGCGCGAGCATCCAACGCACCAGTGCGTTGGTCTCCGGCGCGCTCAACGGATACGGGCCCGAAGCGACGACGTGCTCCTTCCACAGGTGCGGGAAGTTGCGATCGAGGTCGACTCCGTCGACACCGTCCTCGGCGAAACGACCGTCGCCGTCACCATCCATGCCTTCGATCACGAGCGCGAAGCGAGGCTCCTCGCCTTTCGTGCGATCGGCCTCGTGGTGCGTGCGCGGATCGTCCTTGCCCGCGACGTGCGTCCGAGCCATGCCGCGCGGTGGATCGAACACGCGCATCCAGCCGATGCGTCCGTCCCCGTTGACGTCGCGCGGACCGTCCTCGTCGACGCGGCCGTCGTGGTCGTCGTCGAATGCTCCCGGCGCGCCGCCGAAGTCGGTGCGTGCGCCACCGCTCAGGAATCGCGCGCGTCCATCCGGGTTCAAGCACGGCACGACGTACAGCGTCGACGCGTTCAACGCGTCGCCCGCCTTCGCCGCGATGCGCTCGCACAGCGCCAGCGCGGCGTCGGTCGAGAACGTCGCGCGACCGTCGATGCCGGCGACGACGAGCAAGGCCTTCGCGGCCGGATGCGTCGCCGGATCGACGCCCAGGCGCAACACGTGGATCGGTCGACGCTCCGCGCTCGTGCCCAGCGTCTCGACAGCGGCTTTCGCGCTCGCAGCGACCGCTTGCGTGCGGGCGCCGATGTCCTCGACGAGTTGCGGAACGCACAACGCCAATGCGACGACCGATCCGATCATGTTCAGCCCGCCTTCACGATCAACGTGGCCTGCTCGATCTTCAGGGGCGACGAGGTGCGGCCGCTTTGCGACCCGCGCTCTTCGAGCTTCTTCAACACGTCCTGACCGGCGACGACTTCACCGAAGATCGTGTGCTTGCCGTCGAGCCACGGCGTGGCGACGAACGTCAGGAAGAATTGCGATCCGTCCGTGTTCGGGCCCGCGTTCGCCATGCTCAGCAGACCGGGCTTGTCGTGACGGACTTTCGGGTCGAACTCGCCGTTGTAGCGGTAACCAGGTTCACCGGTGCCCGTGCCGAGCGGGCAGCCGCCCTGCGCCATGAAGCCCGTGATCACGCGGTGGAACGCCAGGCCGTCGTAGAAGCCGAGCAGCGTCAAGTACGCGGTGCTCGATACGTGCATCGGCGCGGTCTTCGTCAGCAACTTGACGTCGAGCGTCCCGACATTGGTCTTCAGCCGCCACGTCCAGCTCGACTTGTCGTCGAACTTCAGTTGCGGCGGCTTGGTCAGCTTCGAGCGCCACGAACCGGCGCGGTCGATGTTCTGCTTGGTGATGAACGCATTCAACTCGTCGACGGCAGCGTTGCCGGCGGGCAGCACGTGATCGGACACGGGGACTCCACGAGGTTGGTCGCGACGCGAAGATGACGCGCGGCGACGGAAACGAAGACGAACGAACCGCGCCGACGTTGGCGCGATTCGAATGCGAGGTTCAGCGCGCGACGATCGACGCGTGCAAGATCTTCACGAGTTGCTTCGGCTTGCCCTCGCTGCGCGGCGGCGTGCCGATCGCCTCGATGGCGTCGAGGACCGAGTCGCCCTCGATCAACTTGCCGAACACGGTGTGCTTGCCATTCAGGAACGGGGTCGGCGCGAACGTAATGAAGAACTGCGAACCGTCGGTGCCGGGCCCGGCATTCGCCATCGACAGCGTGCCGCGGGCATCGTGGGCGGCGGACGGCGCGAACTCACCGCCGTAGCGGTAGCCGGGCGAGCCCCGGCCGCTGCCCTCGGGGCAGCCGCCTTGCGCCATGAACTGCTGGATCACGCGATGGAACGTGAGGCCGTCAAAGTAACCCGCCCGCGTCAGCCACATCGTGCTGATCACGTGGCGCGGCGCGACGTCGCCCAACAGTGCGAAGCGCAGCGTGCCGAGATCGGTTTCGAGCACCCAGTCGTACGCCGTGTTCGCTGTCGGGAGGACATCCGGCGGCGCCGGCATGCGCGTCCGCCAACCGGCGACACCGACGTCCCACGTGCCCGCGCTGCGTGCGCTCGCGAGTGCCGCGTCGATCGCCGCAATCGCGGGATCCGCGGACGGCTTCGCCAGCGATGGCGGCGCGTCCGCAGCCGAACTCGCCGGCTCGGAAGTCGCGAACTTCGTCGGTGAGGAACCGCAGGCGCCGAGGACGCAAACGACAACGGAACCAAGCAGCCGCGATGCACTATTCAACGATGATCCTCGCCTTCTTGATTTCCACGCGCTCGCGCGGCTTGGCTTGTCCGTCGAGTTCGGGCGGGATGCCGACGGCTTCGATCGCCTGCACGACGTTCATCCCTTCGACGACTTCGCCGAAGATCGTGTGCTTGCCGTCGAGCCTTGGCGTCGGCACGAACGTGATGAAGAACTGCGAGCCATCCGTTTTCGGCCCGGCATTCGCCATGCTCAACAAGTACGGACGGTCGTGACGCACATTCGGCGCGAACTCACCGGCATACGAATAACCCGGGCTGCCGCGACCATCGCCGCGAGGGCAACCGCCCTGCGCCATGAATCCGGTGATGATGCGGTGAAAGATCAGGCCGTCGTAGAAGCCGATCCGCGACAGATACATGGTGCTCGACACGTGCATCGGAGCGACGTCGTGCATCAGCTTCAGTCGAACCGTGCCCTTGTTGGTCTCGAGCTCCCACAGGTAGGTCTTGCCGGGAGTGAACGTCAGTTGCGGCGGCTTCGGGCACGACCGCTTCCACAGTGAGTCGGTCTGGTCGAGCCCACCCGCCCCACCCTTGGCCTTCATGTCGGCCGCGAACTGCTTTTGCTCCGCGATGAAGCGATCGATCTGCTGGATCGCGGGATCGGCCGCGGTCGCGGCATCGTCGGTCGAACCCGAACTCGGCGCATCGGAAGCAGCGGGCTTCGACGCTTCCGGCGCATCACCGCACGCCGACAAGACCGCACTCAGCAGCAAGAACGCAGGGAAACGATGCATCGGCGACTCCAACGTTGCACTCGGGCACGGCCCGGGGGCAGGCGAGGATAGGAGTCGTACGCACGGATTTCAGCGCCGGAGCGCCGCAGAAGGAAACCCGAGGGCGCCCCGTCAGCGCTTCGGGACGTCGACGACGACGCTTGCCGCGTACGCCGCTCCCCCGTCTCCCCGTCGCCAGACCGTGCGGACGGCGGCTTTCGGATCGGGGGCGACCGCCGCGGCGTACCACGCCCAATACGCCGACATCGAGATGCCGTGGATCACGACTCGATCGGGATCGACGGGAAAGCGTCGGCTGACGTCGGCGACGCAATCGAGCAGCGCCGTCGCCATCCAATCGTGATCGGGCTTTCCCTTCGGGCGCTGCGGCTCCCAGTACGTCGCGTAGTCGCCGGCGACCTCGAGTTGGTCGAACACGCGTGTCCGCACGTAGATCACGTCGTCCGTCGCACCCGTGAGTTCGAGCCACGTCGTCATCACGCCTTCGCAATCGGCGTCGGTCTTCTTCGCGAACGAGATGTGCCCCGGGTCGACGACGAGCGGCAGCAGTCCGTGCGGCGCCTTCTTCGGCAAGTGGATCGAGTACGCGAACTTCGTGTCGCCCGACGTGAACTCGAGTCCGTGCGTGAACCCGGGCTTCCACTTCTTCGGCCGCCCTGGAACCGCGTCGCGCAGCAGCTCCTCGAAGTCCATCGGGTCGACGCGCAGAGCGAGGTTCTCGACTTTGCCAAACGCCGCGAGAGCCTGCGTCTCGCTCGGTGCGCGCATCGCGGCGTCGAGGCCGGCGACGAGCTTCGGGAGCTCCGTCGCGGACAGCGGCTTCCGTGTCGTCTGGGCGACCAGAGCGACGACGCACGCGAGCGCGAGGCTCATCGACCTCCTCCACATCGCAGGGCCAACGACCGCACCGAGGGGTCGACATCGAGCGCGGCGCGCGCCAGGAGTTCCATCACTGCGGGACTCGTGCGCAGCGCATCGTTGCCGCGTCCCGCCGCGTGGACGAGGTCGAACCGCGTCGCGGGATCGGTGGCATTCGCGTACGCGTCGAGCAACGCGGCTCCGTTCCGCTCCGGGAAGACCACGGCTCCGCCCATGGACGCCGCCGCCACGACCGCGCGTGTAGGTTCCGATTCGACCGCGGCGACCTGTTCACGCCACGCAACGTGTTGCCGACGCAGGACCGCGCCGCCGATGCAGAACGTCGCGACCAGCGCGAGCGCCGCGGCAGAGAGGCCGGCGCCACGCCGATGCAGCAGGAACCACAGGCCGCAAAACAGCAGCGCCGAACCTTGGAAGTCCAACGACTCCGCGAGTCGCGCGGCCGCGTCATGCGGAGTGGGTTGCGGCTCGCGCAAAATCGAAGTGGCGTCGACGGCGTCGGCGCGAGCGGCCTCGCGCAGCGTTCGACCCACCGCGGCGGACCACGCCGATGCCGCGCCCGGCTCGAGTCGCTCCCCGGGCCGCAAGAGGCGCATGAAGACGCGGGCTTCGAGATCCTCGGACGTCAGCGGCACCCAGAACGAGCCGACCTCGATGTGGCCGGCCTGCATCTCGAACGGCAAACCGCCGTCGCCGACGTCGAATTTCCGCCACGTCGTCCCGTTGCCCATCGACATCGAGAACGACATGAGCCCGAAGGATCGCATCGTGACTTGAACGTGTTCCAAGTCGACCGCACCCGGCAACCGCTGCACGCTGAACCCCAAGCCTGCCGCGACCGAGAACGAGCGCGGCTCCTCGGTGATCTGCGCGAGCTCCACGACGCACGCGTGGACCGGCACGGGAGGCCGAATCAGCTGGGCGTCCGTCAGCGCGACGACGCATTGCAGGCGATCGGGCACGTTCGACGTCGGAGTGCCGCGCACGACGCCGACTTCCGCGATCGAGCTGCGATCGTGCGCAACGCGGTGCGCGGACCAACCGATCGCCAGCGCGATCGCGACGACGATGGCGAGTCGCACGACGAACGGGACGCGGCGCCGCTCGGGACGTCGCTCGGCAGCGCGCGCAGCACGCATCGCCCACGCCACGCTCACGACGAAGATCGCGATCGCGACCACGAGGATCAGCAGCCATTCGAGCTGACCAGCAGGGTTCATCACTTCCCTCCAATCGTCGATGCCCCGGCAGGGACCACCCTCGGCGACGATGTCACCGGCAACAACCAGACCACCAGCAATCCACCGACGAGGACGAGGACGAGGACGGCGACGATCCAATGCGAACGCCGCGCGTTCACGGGGCCGTCGGCATCGACGCCCGCTTCGTAGTCCCGCACCCAACGTTCGCTACGACGCACGCGAAGCCAGAGCATCCCCGTGAGCGCGGCGATCGAGAGCAGACCGATCCCCCACTCCGGCCCGAAGAGCGGACCCAGCGACGTGGATTCGTCCGCGCTCGAACGACGCCAAACGAACCACACCATGCTCGGCACGGCGGCGCTGACGAGCCATGCGATCAACGCGAGGAATCCGGCGCGCATTGCCCCTTCGAAGGCGACGTTGCCGGGCGGGTCGTGCGTCGAACGGGACAACCCGACCTCGAACGCGCACACGTAGATCAACCCGACGAACACGACGGCGATTCCGTGAAGGGTCGGATGCGTGCCCGCCGACGCCTCGTGTTCGAGCCATGGCGCCGCTCCGGCGAGGGCATCGAGCACGATGCGACGAAGGCCGGACCCGACGATGAGGAACACGAGCCCCAACGAAACCAAGACCGGCAAGCTTCCGAAGGCGAGGCGGTGCCGCACGAACGCGCCGCGATCGATGGGACGCGTCAGCATGAACTCGAGCGTGTCGGACCGGCAGAGATCCTGCCCGAGACGCGCACCCACGCGCGCCGCGACGAGACCGCTGAACACGAGCACGCACGCCACCGTCGACCAGGGAGCGATGAAACTGCCGCACACCGCGAAGACGACGGCGTCTTGGAGCACGGTCCGATGCAGCGGCCATTCCTTCAGCATGAACGATCGAGCGAGACTCATGCGCGCACCTCCTCGAGAGTTGCCGGATCCCGCGATTGCCCGTACGCGATGAACACGTCCTCGAGCGGCAGGTCGATGACGTCGACGTCCGCGCCCGTGAGCTCGCGCAGCCGCGCCGGCAAACCGTCGTCGAAGCCGTCGATCGTGATCTGCAAGTCGACGCTCGTGCGACGCACGCGCAACACGGCCGCGCCGTCGGGGACCTTCGGTTCGGCGACGATTCCCCCGTCGCGCGCGCGCAGGCGCACGGTCTTGACGCGATCCTTCAGGTCATCGAGTCCGCGCTCGACGCGGCATCGCCCGTCCTCGATCAGGATCACGCGGTCGGCGACACGTTCGACGTCGGTCAGGTGATGCGTCGAGAACACGGCCGTCAGACCTTCGTCACGTAGGCGATCGAGGATCAACTCGAGGAACTCACGACGCACCACGGCATCGAGGTTCGCCGCGGGCTCGTCGAGCACGAGGAGTTGCGGCCGGTACGCGAGGTTCAGCAGCAGCGAGAGCTTGCGACTCTGACCGAGCGACAGCGATCCGACACGAGCGCCGGGATCGAGGCCGAGGCGCCGCGTGAGATCGGTCGCCAGCGCGTCGTCCCACGACCGCGTCGCGGAATAGAAGCTGCGCGTCCACTCGATGGTCCGCGCGACGGTCAGTCGCGGATCGAGTTGCTGGCGCTCGGAGACGTAGCCGATGCGTGCGAACTCGGCCGGTCCGAGTTGCGTGCTGCCGGCCCCGAGCACGGTGATCCGTCCCGCATCGGGGCGCAGCAGGTTCATCGCGCAGCGGAGTGCCGTGGTCTTGCCGGACCCGTTGCGACCGAGCAAGGCAGTCACCGAGCCGGCGGGCACGCTCGCGGAGAACCCGCGCAACGCGTCCACCGCTCCGAAGCGCCGGGCCACGGCGTCGAACCGAACTACGACGTCATCCATCGCGAACCTCCTGATCGAGATCGATCCGCTTCAATTCCTGCTCGAACGCGGCGCGCAAGTCGTCCTCGGACAGCTGCAACCGGTGGCCTTCGGCGAGCGAGTTGCGCAGGTGCTCACGGAACCGAGCAAGCCGCTCGCGGCGCGGCAACGCATCCCCATCGCTCTTCACGAACGTGCCCTGCCCACGCCGCGTCTCGATGACGCCTTCGTTCTCGAGATCGAGATAAGCACGCTGCACAGTCGTGGGATTGACGACGAGGTCCTCGGAAAGCTGGCGCACCGACGGCAACTTGGTCCCACGAGCGAGCGTGCCGAGCGAGATCGCAACCTTCACTTGGTCGACGATCTGCCGGTAGATCGGCACTCCGCTGGAGGTGTTGATGCGAAGGAGCAGGCGGAACTCCGGGGGCGGGACCGTGTGGTGTTCTGGTGTATGGTATCACCCATACACTCGGTGTCAAGACGGGAAAGGAGGGCGGGATTCGCGGGAGGGAACGGGAATGCGCGGGAATGAACGGGAGTGCGCGGGAATGAACGGGATTGCGCGGGATTGAACGGGAGTACGCGGGAGTGAACGGGAGTACGCGGGATTGAACGGGATTGCGCGGGAGTGAACGGGAGTGAACGGGAGCGAACGGGAGTGCGCGGGAGTGAACGGGATTGCGCGGGATTGAACGGGATTGCGCGGGAGTGAACGGGATTGCGCGGGAGTGAACGGGATTGCGCGGGGGCGCTTCGCGCCTTCGTACGCGAGCGCAGCTCGCGCCTGTTTGATTCGGAGAGGGAACCGTCCCCGGGGCCTTGAACCATCGGTGCCGGAGTCGCGTGCGCTCGCGGTACCCACGCCGCATGCCGCGAACGCCCCCCCTCGCGACCACGCCACCCAAAGAGCGAGCTCCGCTCGCGTACGAAAAGCGAAGCGCCCCCGTTGATTCCCGTTCACTCCCGCGCATTCCCGTTCGCTCCCGTTCACTCCCGCGCACTCCCGTTCATTCCCGTTCATTCCCGTTCATTCCCGTTCATTCCCGTTCGCTCCCGTTCATTCCCGTTCACTCCCGTTCACTCCCGTTCATTCCCGCTCATTCCCGCGCCTCCCCACCCAGCTATCCTCTCCATCATGTCCCCCGTCCAATTCGCCGCGGTTCGCGAAGACCCTCGGATCGAGCTCGCTCTCCTGCGCGACCGCCCCGCTCGCCATGCCCTGCTGATCGCGTCCGCGGGCGACACTGCGCTGGCGCTGCGTGCTCATTGCCCGGATCTCGCGCTCACGCTCGTGGAGCCGAACCCGGCGCAGAAGTTGCATGTGCTCGCGAAGGAGGCCGCGTGGCTCGCGGCGGAACCGCCGTCCGTGTTCAACGTCGGCACCGACGATCCGGGCGGCCTGTCGGAGCGGGGCAACTTCGAAGCCCTGTTCCGCCAGTTGCGCGCGTTCCTGCGTGAGTTCGTCGCGCCCGCGTCGACGTTCGACGCGTGGTTCATGGAGCGCGGCGCGATTGCGGCGACGGCTTGGGCGGTGTTCGGCCAGCCGTATTGGCCGGTCGCGTTCCAGCTGTTCTTCGCCGACCCGATGCTGCACGCGATGTTCGGCCCGGCCGCCACGCAGCACGCGCGACCGGGCAGTTACCCCGACTACTTCCGGCGCGCGATCGAGCGTGGCCTGCAGCGCGTCGATGCGTTCGACAACCCGTACCTGCAGCACGTTTTGTTGGGTCGGTACATGGCACGTCGGGAGTCGTGGCCGGAGTTCTTGCGCCTCACGCCGCGGCCGCTGCGCGCGACGTGGATCGACGGGACGCTCGAAGCCGTGCCCTCGTTCGCGCCGTTCGACTTCGTCGATCTCTCGAACGTCCTCGACTGGTCGGACCGAACGCAGATCGACGCTCTCGCGCGCCGATTGGGCCACGAGTTGCGGCCGGGCGCTCGCGTGCTGTGGCGGCAATTGAACGATCCCGAGGACCTGGAAGCCCGATTCGCGCCGTGGTTCACGTTCGACGCCGCGCGCGCTGCCGAGTTGCTCGCCAGCGAACGCAGCGTGTTCTACGACGGACTGCATCTCGGCACGCGCGTTGCAGAGCCAGGTCGTGGATCCGGAGGACCCGCATGAGCGATCCATTGCGCGATCGAGTCGAACAGATCGTGGCCGCACGAAACGCGTCGGCGAACCCGTACTTCCGCGCGCTAGAGGACGGCTCGTTCACGCGTGACGACTTCGTCGAGACGCAGATCCAGTTCTATTTCGCCGTCGTGTTCTTCAGCCGACCGATGGCAGCGCTGGCCGCGAAGATCCCGCACGCCGAGCAGCGCGTCGAGATCCTGCGCAACGTCTGGGAGGAGCACGGCGAAGGCCAACGCTCGTTCATGCACGGCACGACGTTCCTCGAACTTCTACACCGCCTCGGCGGGATCACGCCGCAGGACGTCGAAGAGCGCGCGCTGTGGCCCGAGGTGCGCGCCTTCAACACCGTGCTCGTCGGCGCCTGCGTGCTCGATGAGTACCTCGTCGGCGCGAGCGTGCTCGGGATCATCGAGCGCTTGTTCGCCGACATCTCGACGTGGATCGGCCGTGGCATCGTGCGGCGCGGCTTCCTCGCGGAATCGCAACTGATCCACTACGACCTCCACGAGAAGCTCGACCATCGCCACTCCGACGACTTCTTCGCGCTGTTGCGTCCCACATACGCGCGCGGTGGACAGGACGCGTACGTGATCGAGCAAGGCCTCGAGCTCGGCGCCTACGTGTTCTTGCGGCTGTACGACGACCTGTGGCGCGCGCGCACACGGCGTGTGTCGTGCGCCGGGCACGGGAACCACGGACTGCACACGCGCGCATGACGATGTCGGTGCGCGAGATCACCGAGGGCGAGCGCCATGCAGTCGGGCTCGAGCTCGCTCGGCTCGATGCCGCGGCGCGGTATCCGCTGGGCACGGACTTCTTCCACATCGATCACGGCGCCGACTACTTCGCGTTCTTCGCGCGGCTCGCCGCGCGCGACGCGCCTCGCCCCCTGCGGACGTGGATCGCGCGCGACGACCGCGGCGAACTCGTCGGCACCATCACCGCGGTCGAGCGGACCTTGCCATCGGGGCGACGCACGCTGTACGTCGGCGACCTCAAGGTCGCGGCGACGAGCGCAGGTCGCCACGTCGGTCTGCGTCTTTCACGCGCGTTCGCGGCCGCCACGATCGCCCAGGGCGCGCAGGCGTACGCCGTGTCGATGGATCCGGCGGACGGCGAGAACCGTGTCGTGTCGATGCTGACGCGCGAACGTGTCGTCGCCGCGGTGGCGCGACTCGAGGTGTTCTCGCTCGACGCCGCGGCGGCACGGCGCGCGACGGACGTCTTGCGTGCGTTCGACGCACGCCTCGTGTGGTCATCGCTCGCCGGCATCAAGGACATCGTGCTGGACAGCACCCGGCAACCGCTCGCGCTGCTGCACGCGCAGTTCGGCCCGCACGGCACGTTCGACGGTGACGCGGTCGCGGACGAGCCTCGCGACGAATCGACGCACATGTTCTGCGCGCTCGCGAACGGCGACCTCGCGCGACGGGCGCGCGCGAGCGGACTCGAGCCGCTGGCGACGGCGACGCTGCTCGCGACTCCCGCGATCGCCGACGAGTTGCGCACCACCGAGTTCGTGCTGACGAGCTCGATCTGATCGCACGGCCTATCAGGCGCGATTCGTCACAGGTGTTCGCGGATGAACTCCGTCATCGTCATGAACTGGTGCTTGCGCTGCGCCGGATCGCCGATGCCGTGGCGGTTGCCGGGATAGAGCATGACGTCGAAGCTCTTGCCGGCCCGCTGCAGTGCCTCGATGAACTGCAGCGAGTTCTGCATGTGGACGTTCTCGTCGATCGTGCCGTGCATCAGCAGCAGTTTGCCGTTCAAGTTCGCCGCGGCCTTCGTCACCGACGACTTCGCGTAGCCCTCGGGATTGCTCTGCGGCAGGTCCATGAAGCGCTCGGTGTAGATCGAGTCGTACATGCTCCAGTCGGTGACCGGCGCGCCGGCGATCCCGACTTTGAACTTCGTGCTGTGCGTCAGCGCGTAGGCGGTCATCGTGCCGCCGTAGCTCCAGCCCCAGATCGCGATGCGCGCGGGATCGGCGATGCCCTCCGCGACCAGGAAGTCGATGCCGTCTTCGAGATCGCGCAGTTCCTGTTCGCAGAGGTTCTTGTAGACGCCCTGGACCGACGCCAAGCCCTTGCCCGACGCCGAGCGGTTGTCGCAGACCCAGATCACGTAGCCCTCTTGCGCGAGCATTTGGTGCCACAGGTACGACCGCGGCGCGAACGAGTCGGCCACCGACGGTGCGTGCGGCCCGCCGTACGTGTAGCTGACGACGGGGTAGCGCTTCGCCGAATCGTGGTCCGGCGGCAGGATCAGCATCGCCTCCATCTCGAAGCCGTCGCGCGTCTTCACCTTGCGGAACTCGGGTTCACGCAGGCCGTACTTCGCGAGCGGTTCCTTCGTGCCGGTGCCGATCCGTCGAACTTCCGCGCCGCTGGCATCGCAGATCGCCGCGAACCCCGGATCGGCGAGCGACGAGAACTCGTCGAAGAACAGCGAACCGTCGGGCGACAGCTTCACGCCGTGCGAGCCCGGTTGCTTGGTCACACGCGTCATCGGGCCACCCGCGAGCGGAACCGTGTGGAGCTGTTTGCCCTTCACGTCGTCCTTGTCGGTGCCGACCCATACGACTCCGCGCGCTTCGTCGATCTGCAGCACGTCGTCGATCTCGAACGGGCCTTCCGTCAGGCGGCGCTCGAGCTTGCCGTCGCGACCGTAGACGTACAGGTGCTTGAAACCGTCGCGCTCCGACGGCCACACGAACTTGGAGCCGTTCGCGAACCAGTACGGACCGTCGTTCGGCTCGATCCAGACGCTGGTCGCGTCGCGAAACAACACTTCGGTCTTGCCAGTGCGCGGATCCGCGACGACCAGATCGAGCCACGTCTGGATGCGGTTCTGGACCTGCAGCACGACGCGCGAACCGTCGGGCGTCCAGCCGACGCGGGACACCAGGATCTCGCCGCTCGCGTAACGCGACAGATCGATCCACTTCACCGTCCCGCCGGCCGCGGCGACGACGCCGACCTTCACGGTGGGATTGCTCTGGCCAGCGCGCGGGTAGCGCCAGTGTTCGGTCGATGGCAGCGTGCCCTCACTGCGCACGATCGCGTAGTCGGGCACCTTCGACTCGTCGAGCTGCAAGAACGCGATGCGTTTCGAATCGGGCGACCACCAGTACGCGCCGAAGTTGCCGCGCCCGTAGATCTCCTCCTGGTAGACCCAGTCGAGGCGACCGGTCAGCAGGTTCTCGTGCCCTTCGGTCGTCAGCGCGCGCGCCTTGCCGCCGTCGGTGCCGACCACCCACAGGTTCCAGTCGCTGACGTACGCGATCATCGAGCCGTCGGGTGAGAAGGACTCACCGACCTCTTCGCCGGGATCGTCGGTCAGTCGGCGCGCGCGGCCGTTCTCCTTCGTCCACACGAACAAGTCGGAGAACGCGTTGAACATCACGCGACCACGATCCGCGCTGAACGCGAATCCGCCGCCACGCGCCATCGACTTCGCACCGTCCTCGCCGATGCCGGGCAGCGTCGCCAGCGACTTCTGCACGACCTCCGGATCGAGGTACGGCGTTTTGGCGCCGGTGCGCGCGTCGACCGACACGAGGATGCGGTCGGTGCCGCCGTCGGCTTGATCGAACGCGAGGTAATGCGAGCCGTCGAGCCATTCCATCGGCCGCACGCCGGGCGCGCGACACTTCGACGCCGCGGACAACGCGTCGTCGAGCGTGAGCTTCTCACCCGCAGGGGCGACGTGGATCAGGGCGGCGAGTGCGACGACGAACGCGGCAGCTTGGCGCATGCGATGTCCTTTCGAGCCGAGAGGGCGCGGAGTCTAGCAGCCCGTCGAAAGAGTCTGCCGAGCGGTCGGGCGAGCGAGCGAGAACGAGCAGGGCGAGGCCCGCCGACGAGGCGTATTGAGACGAAATACGGCGAGGAGGCGGAACGAAGCCATGCCCGGTCGCAGCCGGCCGAATGCCGTCAGACTCTTTCGACGGGCTGTAAACGCGCGAGGACGGCCTGGCGTTGGATCGGACTCACCAACGCAACCAGACGAACTGAACGACGAACACGAACAGGCCGCCCAGCGTCAGGCCGGCGCCGATCGAGCGATCGTGCTCGAGGGACAAGCCGCGACGGCGCATGCGTGCCGCGACGAACGCGGCGAGTCCCAAGAGAGCCGCGCCGACGGGACCGAGCAGGAATCCGAGCGCCGTCGCCAACCCGGCGCCGCCGCCGACACCGACCTCGAGTCCGAATCCGACCAACGCGGCAACGGTCGTCGGCACGCTGACGTCCGCATCCAGCTGCGCGCGAACGCGCGTCCACTCCGCCGCCACGGCTTCGTTGCCGATCGCCGGCCCGAGCGCTTCGCGATCCGCGCTCGCGAACGTGAGTCCCAGTCCGACGATCACGAGCAGTCCGACGCATGCGCCGAAGATCCAGGCCCGCTGCGTGCGCAACGGCGTCGCTCCGGCGCGAGCTCCGACTTGCAGGACGTAGGTCGCGGCACTCGCGCCGACGATCGCGCACCCGCCGCACAGCGCGAGTGCCGGCTCCACGCCGCCCCAGAGCCGAGCGAGCGGGACGCCCGCTGGCGTCACGACGAACAGTCCGAATGCGCCGACGAGTTGCGAGCTGACGCGGGTGCTGGCGGCGGTCGCCGCCGCCGCGACCACGAGACAGACGACGACGATCGCCGCGGTCACCGCGGATGCGCCGGCCGCGACGTTCCACATCGCGTGCGGCGCGGCGAACACGATCAAGCCGATGCCGACGAGCACCCACATGACGCACGCCGCGAACGAGAACTGCTGCTCGGTCCGCGGCACCATCGGCTCCGCTCGGGTTCCGAGTCCACCGATCTCGAGCCGAAAGCGCTCGCCGCCTCCCAATCGAACGTCCGCCGCCCGCGCGCTCCGCACCGATTCGAACCAAACGGCGACGCCGGCTCCGAGGAAGGCCACCACCGCGCACCACGGCGCGCGGAGAGCCACTGGAGCTGGAACGCCCGCGACCGTCGCTGCCACCACCGCGCCGGCGCCGAGGAAGAGGACGGACCGCGGCCCGCACCACCATCCGACTCCCATTGCGACCGGGAAGACCAGACCGAATTGAACCTGCGCGGGCACCGGAACCGCGAATGCGGCCGCACCGACGACGAGCGCGATGCTCGCCGCGATCGCGACGCGCCGCGCGTCGAGCCCACGCTCCGATTCCGTTGCCCACAGGCCCGCGACGAGTTCGACGTCGACGATTCGATCCCCGCCGCGATTCGCGACGCATGCCCATCGCCGACCCGCGAATGCGACCGCGGCTCCGAGCGCGATGGCGCCGACGCTCAGACCCGCCAGACGCACCGTCAGTGCGGGGCGAGCGAACGTCCGTGCGACGTAGTCGATCTCGATCGCCAACCGGTACCCGATACACGCGGTGACCGTGAATCCGATCGCTGCCGCGAACATCTCGACCGCACTCAACCGCTCGCGGACGTCGGCGACGCGCCGCGCTCGCCACGCGTACGCGAACGCGAGCACGCACGTCCCGATCGGGATGCTGAGCCAACGGCCCTGCCCCATCGCGATGAGCAGGACGAGCACGACGAACACGCCGACGTCGAACGGGCGGATGCGCACGCGTTCGTCGTGGACCGCGTCGAACGGGACCAGCGGTTCGACGTCCGGCTTCGGCAGTTCGCTCATCGAGTTCGCCCCCTGCCCTCCGACTCGTCGATCCGTGCGGCGGCCCGGTAAGGTACGTGCCGTCGTTCCGACGCAGGTCGCGCAAATTCCCATCGCCAGAACCGGAGTTCCCCATGCCCTTCATCCACGTGCGCGCCATGGAAGGCGCGTGGTCCGCGAAGCAGCGTCAAGAACTCGTGCGCCGCATCACGCAAGCCGTCGTCGACATCCAAAGCGAAGGCGTGCGAGCCAGCACGATCGTGCTGTGGGACGACATCAAGAGTGGTCAGTACGCGATCGGCGGCGTCGAGCGCACGACCGCGATGGTCAAGAAGGCCATTCGGAGTGGTTCAGCGCAGAAGCGCCGAAGCCGTTGACTCGCTGATCCACTGATCCTGGAGGATCTCATGCTTCCGTACGCGCTCGTCCTCGCCCTCTCCGCGCTCATGCCACAGGACCCGCCCGCTCCGGCCACGGCACCCCAGGAAGCGCCCCCGGCCGAACGCTTCGGCGAACTGACCGAAGACGAGTTCAAGAAGCTCCACGAGTTGAAAGCCGAAGAGCAGGGCGAGCGCCATGGCGTCGACGTCGAGCTCGCGTCCGGCGCGACCGGCTACCTCGTGCTGCCGAAGGACGCCGATCCGAGCAAACGCCCGCTGTCCGCCGTCATCGTGATCCACGAATGGTGGGGACTGAATCGCCACATCGAACTTTGGTGCGATCGCCTCGCGGAGACCGGCGTCGCGGCGCTCGCGGTCGACCTCTACGACGGCGTGGTCGCGACGTCGTCCGACGAAGCGATGAAGGCGATGCGCGCGGTGGACTCCGCGAAGGCCGTCGAGCACTTGAAGTCCGCGCACGAGTTCCTGACCACGGACGAGCGGGTCAAGGCCGTGAAGGTCGGTTCGATCGGCTGGTGCTTCGGCGGTGCCATGTCGCTGCAGACCGCGCTGCATGTGCCCGAGCTCGACGCGTGCGTCCTGTACTACGGTCGGCTCGTCACCGACCCGAAGGAACTGGCGGCGATCCGCTGCCCCGTGCTCGGCATCTTCGGCACGAAGGACGGCAGCATTCCGCCGCCGACGGTGAAGCAGTTCGACGAAGCGCTGACCGAGGCGAAGGTCCCGCACGAGATCCACTCGTACGAGGCCGAACACGCGTTCGCGAATCCGAGTAGCCCGCGCTACGACCACGAGCACGCCGCGGAGGCGTGGGAGAAGGTCAAAGCGTTTCTCGACGCGAATCTCGAACCGGACGCGACTCCGCCGTCGAAGTGATCACTTCCAGCGCGCGTCCCACGCCGCGCCCTGGTCCTTCAACCACTTGTCGAACCACTCGAGCAGCATCGTGCGGTGTTGCACGCGATTCGCCCAAGTGCCACGCAGGCCGTGATCCTCACCCGGGAAGCGCACGAGCTCGACCGGACGACCAAGCAGCTTCAGCGCAGTGAACATCTGCTCGCTTTCGCCGACCGGCACGTTCGTGTCGACCTCGCCGTGCATCAACAGCAACGGCGTCGTGATGTCGTCGGCAGAGAACAACGGTGAGTGGTCGGTCCACCACTGCGGGTTCTGCCACGGCAGATTCGCCGCCATCGCCTGGTCGCCGTACGTGAAGCCCCACACTCCGTCGCCGTAATACGACGCGAGATTCGAGATCCCGTACATCGACACCGCGGCGGCGAACGTCTTGCTATGCGACACCAGCCACATCGTCATGAACCCGCCGTACGAACCGCCGTAGCCGCCGACCTTCGCCGCATCGAGATCGGAGTGCTGCGCGAGCGTCTTCGCCACCGCTTCCAGGATGTCCGCGCCGGCCTTCGTGCCCCAGTCGTTCGCGTGCTCCGCGGAGAACGCCTCGCCGTAGCCGGCCGCGCCGCGCGGATTGACCACGAGCAACGCGTAGCCGTTCGCGACCAGGAACTGGTGCAGCTCGTTGAAGCCGCGCGGAGTCGGCGTCGCGCCGCCGTAGTAGTACGTGATCAGCGGCAGTTTGCCGCTCGGGCGGAACGCCGACGGCGCCGGGCGATAGAGCCAGGCCTCGATCCGCGTGCCACCGGCATTCGTGAAGCTGACGTCCATCGGCGCCGGCAACAGCAGCCGCTCCTGCAGCGCCGCGTTCGGCGCGTGGAATACCTGATCGTCGACGAACAGCGCCGGCAAGCGATCGGTCGCCGTCCCGACCAGTGCGAAGTGCGCACCGTCGCTCGACCCATGGACATCCAGCATCGTCTCGACGTCACGCGGCGGAGTCAGCGCGGTCAGCGACCACGCGCCACCCGCATCCGCCGCGACGACGACGCGGTTCAACGCGCCCTCGGCGCTGAGGAACGCCAGGCGGCCATCGCTCAGCCATTGCAAGTGCCCTTCGCACGTCGGCGCGAAGTCCGCGGTGACCTTCGTCGCCTTGCCGTCATCGAGATCGACCACCCACGCGTCGGGGTCGAATGCGTTGGGTTCGGCTCCCGCGCCGAGCTCGCTCGGTGGACCGGTGAACGCGACCCGCCGGCCATCGTGCGACAGCGCGAAGCTCGTGAGCCCCGGCCGATTCTCGAAGCCCATCGTCAGCGTCGCGATCGTGCGGTCCTCGCCGGTGGCGATGCCGAGCACGTGCAATTCCGATCGCATCCACGGCCGCTTCGGCTGCGGTGTCGAGCGCAGGTACACGAGGTTCACGCCCTGCGGACCGATCGCGAACGCATCGAACGTCCAATCGCCGGTCGACGTCAACCGCCGCCGCGCGCCGGATTCGAGCATCAGCAAGTGCAGGTGCGGCTCGGTCGGCCAATCGGAGAGCTTCTCGCGCAGTTCGGTACGCCGCTTCGCGCCGCCCGACGTCTTCGGCGCATCCGGCGCGCCCCGCGTCGACGCGAACACGAGGAATGAGCCATCGTCGGACCACGACACCGCGCCGAGGCCGGGCTCATCGCGCAGCACTTCCCGGATCGCGCCGTCACCGCGATTCCACGTGAACAGACTCGTGCCGCGCCGCACGAGCAATTGATCGCCGTCGCGACGCCAAGCGACCGCGCTCGCGCCCGCGCCGAGCAGCGCCGGAGCGACGATGCGTCGCGTCGCGACGTCGACGACATGCAGCAGCGTCTGCGAGCCCTCGCCTTCGACGTCGCGCCGCGTTTCGCGGTACGCGAGCATTCCTCCACCCGGCGCCAGCATGAGTCCGCTGAGCCCGACGAGGCCGCGCCAGTCCTCGTACGACGCCGGCGCGTGCTGCGGATCGATCGTGAACGCGAGGTTCTGCGAGGCGCGGGCGTCTGCGGTCAACCGCATGCGGCCGGCGGCATTGGCCTCGATGCGCACGAGCAGTCGGTGCAGGCCCGTCGCCAACGCCGGCTCCGCGCTGACGGTCGTGCTGCCCGCAGAGCTGCTACCGGCGTGCGCGAGTTCCTTGCCGTCGACGAACAGGCGCAGGTCGCCGGGAGCCTCGACCCCGAGTTTCACGGCGCCGAAGCGATCGACGTGGAAGTAGGCGGCAAGGAAGCCGACCGAGCCGCGCGTGGCGTTCCATGTGACGTGCCCGTCCGCGACCGTGCGCGCCGCGAATGCGCTCGCTACCCCCGGCAGCAGTTCCACTGCCTGCCCCGCACGCGGCCACAGCGTTCGCGCATCGAGCTCGGCCACGAATGCGGGCGCGCGCGCGGCGGCCTCGTTCGCGGCCACGAGCGGCGGCATTGCGGCGGGTTCGAGCACGAGGACTTCCGCGGGGGTCGTCTCCGCCGATCGAGCGACCGGTGCGAACGAGACGATCCAAAGCAAGCACGACAGCGAGCGGCGGTTCAACATCGTTCATTCCGATCGAGGCGAAGAAGAGCGCGGATCATACGGTGGCCAGCACGCGCGGTTGGCTCGCTCCCATCGACGGCCCAGCAGTCGAAGGCCACCACCCGGGCCGCCACCCGGGCCGTGGCCCGGGCCGCCACCCGGGCCGTGGCCCGGGCCGCGGCCCGCGGGGGGCGTCAGCGGCGGTCGGCGACTTCGACCAACCGCAGCGCGTAGGTCGCTCCCCCGCCCGCGACGACGGTGATGTCGGCGGGCGATCCCGTCGCGGCGACGGAACGCAAGGCGCCCGACGCCAAGCGAATCCCGAGTCGTGCCCGCACGTCCCACACTCCCGCGGGCAAACCCGGCAGTTCCAGCCGCGAACCCGCGTCGACGCGGTTCCACGCGATCCACGCGTCGCCCTCGCGCGCGTAGAGACCGAGACCGATCGACTCGACGACACCCTCGGACTCCGGCGCGCGCTCGACCGCGATCGTGAACTCGAGCGGACCGGATTCGCCCGCGTCGACACGCACGTCGAGAGCACGCGCCTCGCCGCTGCCGAGCACGAGCGTCGACGGCTCGATGCGCGCGGGCACGAACGTGTCGGTGGCGCCAACGAGCGGCAGTCGCGCGGTGACGCGGTATTCAGCCGACGGCAGACGCTCGACGCGGAACGCGCCGTCGCTCGCGCAGTGCACGACGGCCACTTCCTCGCCGTTGGCGACGAAGCGCAGCTCGGCGCCCGCGGCCGGCGTCCCGTCGGCGCGACGCGCGACCCCCTCGACCACGGATTCCGCGATCAACGCGACGTCGAGCACGCGCACTTCGCGCGGCTCGAGTTCGAGTCGTTCGAACGTGCGCGCCGCGAATCCGCTCGACGACACGGTCAGGTGGAACGGAACACCGGATGCGACGTCGAGGCGCGTGACGCCGTTCGTGTTCTGGAGGCTGCCTCCCCACCCCGTGTCGCTGCGAGCCTCGAACGCGATGTGATCGAGTCGCTCCCCGCTCCGAGCCGACGTCACACGCAGCATCAGGGTCCCGATCGATCGCAGCGTGACCACGACGTCGTCGCGATCCGTTCGCGCTCGGACCGCGGATGCCGCGTTCACGCCCAGAGCCCGCTCGCTCGCGTATTCGTGACGCCCCGTCAACTCGTACGTCCCCGGCGCGAGGTCGACGAGCTCGAAGCGGCCCTGCGCGTCCGCCGCGACCTCCGCCACGGTCGGGTCGAAGCGCGCGTTCGCGACCGCGATGCGGACGGCTTGGATCGAGCTCGGCGGCGAATCGCCGGGTTCCTCGACGAGTCGCGCGCGCACGCTTGCGCCCGGCAACGACTCGCCCGAGGAGTCGCGGACGACGCCGCGTAGGACGCCGGCGCGTGGCAACGCGAGTTCGACGACGGCGGCGTCGTCGTCCCCGATCGCGCGCCACGTCGGACCGTACCCACGCGCGCGCGCGATCACGAAGCTCGGTCGGCTCGACAATCCGAACGTGGCTTCACCGCGTTCGTCGGTGAGCACGGAGCGCACCACGCGTTTCACCGCGACGCGGACTTCCGCGTTCGCGACCGGAGCGCCATCCGTCGCACGCTTCACGCGCACGACCCAGCGCGGCCGCTCCTCGGCCTGCACGTCGCCCACGTCGAACGGATCCCGCGAGGCGACGACGATCGCGTCGCGCGCGGCGAGATCGTCCGCGTCCGCCGTCGCCACGAGTCGCAGCGGAACGCCGATCGGAACGCCGTCGACGACGAAGCGTCCATCGCCGCGCGTCGTCCCCTGCGCTCCGAAGAACGCGGCGCCCATGTCCACCACACCCGTTTCGCGGTCGAGCTCGACGTCGATCCGCGCGTTCGCGATCCCCGTTCCATCCGCCGCCACGAGTCGGCCCACGAGTCGACTCGCCGGCACGAGCGCGACGTCGACCGGTCGCATCGCGCCGCTCCCGCTTCCGCCGCGGACGTCGACGAAGTTCGTGAGATGCCGCGGCGACGTGACTTGGATCGACCCGCCTTGATCCATGCCGGCCCAGGTCGTCGCGACGTACAGACCCGGCTCGACGCGCTGCGCGGGTCCGGGAACGATGGACGCGTCGTCGACCGGGGAACGCGTCTCCGCATCGACGACGCGGACCCACAGCGACTTGCCGGTTCCGCCGTTGCTGAGCGCGAGCTCCACGAACTCGTGCGCGTCGTACACGACCGTCGAACTCTCGCCGTAGCCCGCTCCGTTTGCCGTGAGCACCGCAGGGAAGCGGCGTACGACGAGCGCAAACGAGCCGTCGGCGTCGCTTTCGACGCTGCTGCCGACGACGCCGCCGACGGACGCGCGGTACACGAGCGCTTTCCCGATCGGCGCTCGAGTCCGCGCATCGACGACGCGTCCACGCACGCGCAACCCCGGCTCGAGTCGAACGACGATCGGCACGTCGGGGAGCACGTCGTCCCGCACGACGCCGAGGTGGTCCGACGCGGCGAACGCGAGCTGACCCCCGTGCGTGCGCGTCGTCGGCACGCGGAAACTGCCATCCGCGAGCGTCCGGACCGCGTTCTCGACCACGCGCTCGACCGAGTCGGGATCGATGCTCTCGACGAGGACTCCCGCGAGCGGAACTCCCTGGATATCTTCGACGCGACCGACGAATGCGTGAGCGGCATGCGCGGTCGACGTGGCGTCGGGCGCTTGCTCTCGCGTCGACTCCTCCAGCGGAACGACGTCTTCGAGCGGGAGCTGGCACGTCACGGGGGTCGACGTCGTCGTCACGGAATCGACCGCGGGACGATCCGTCCACAGCAGCACGGCAAGCCCGAGGACCAAGCTCATGCCGACGAGGATCGACCACGTTCGCGACGTCATCGGGACACCCCTGCCGTCCATGGCTTCGACTCGCAAACGACGCGACCTCGATCCGGTTCGGCGGGTTCTCGCCGCTGCGCTCCGGTCGCGTCAGCGATCCCAGTCGAGGTGGATGTCCTTCGTGAACGACTCGTCCGCATTCAAGCGCATGTTCCCGATCACCGAATGCCGACTGAACCCGGTCCCCGCGCGCATCGTCTCGTAGGTGGAGCCATCGCGCGGCCCGCGCCACCGTGCGAACACTTCGACGTCGTAATCACCGGTCGGAATGCCCTCGAATCGAAAGCGCCGATCCGGTCCGACGTACGCCACCCATTCCGCCGCGAACGAACCATCCAGGACGTCGTCGGGTGCGGGGTCGGGCAGCAATCCGACCGCGCGCGTGGTGCCTCTTCCTGGCTCGAATCGGACGACCCAATCGGACGTCGATCCCGCGATGTCGTCGTCCATCACGAGTTCGCCGCTCCAACTCCCCGAACTCGCGGGCGCGACCTGCAGCACGACCGGCTCGGTCGAAGCCGGATCGACGGTGACGAGGCGCGGCGTACACGCGAGCCATTGACGCGTGATCGGCCCGGTCGGCCCCCACGTGGTCCGGATGGCTTGGATGTGCGCGGGTTCGCGCCAAGCCTGCGGGACGTTGGCCTCGCCGCCACGCGCGAGCGGGACCTCGAATTCGAAACTTCCCGATCGCGGAAACCAGATCACGAGCGAGATCTCCTCGAGCGAGACGCTCTCGCATGCGACGCGCAGATCCGGTCGCGCCGGTCCAGGCGGAGTTCCCGACGCATCGCGCGTCAGCGCGAGTTCGACGACGCGACGTCCCGAATCGGCGCCGGCGTGTTGCGGCAACTCGGCGACGGCGTAGCCCGGCGACACGAAGAACATCGCTTCGCGTGCGGACGGGAGGCTCTTCGTGTCCGGCCAGCGTGAGTCCCGATTCGTCGGTTCGTCGATCAAATCGTTCGTCGCGAGCGGTCGTCGCTTAGGCTCGGCCCGGTGCTCGATCGCGCGCTCCGCGTCGCGGCGTGAACCGCGCGCCAGCACCCAACGCAGCGGCTCGCGCGTGGTCGCGTCGACGCAGCGCACGAACTGCGCGGAGCCTGGGACGACCGGGAGCGTCTCGCGCGCATCGCCGCCGAACACCGGCATCCAATCGCCGACGACGGAACCCGAGGCGCCGCGCATCTCGATCGCATCGGAGTCGGCGACCGTGAACTCGAACTCGCCGCGCCCGTCCGCGTCGATCTCGCCTTGCGTGAGGTTCGCACGCTGTCCTTCAGGCGCCCCGTTCGACGCGTCGTCGCGCCATTCGACGCGGGCGCCCGGGACAAGACGACCTTCGCCGTCGACGCAGACTCCACGCACGCGCGAGCCCAATTCGAGTGCGACGCGCAAGACGCCATCGATCGGAGCGCGCGGCAACGGAACCTCGACACCGACGCGATCGGGCGCGGTCACGACGAGCGCGTCGCAGACCTGTGGCACTTGCACGCGCACGAAGCCGTCGGCCTGCGTCGTGTCCAGGAACGACGCCGACGGCCACGGCCCACCTCGGAAGTCGTCGCGCGCGAGAACGCGCGCTCCGGACACTCCTTGTCCGGTTTCGCGCGCGACGACGCGGATCCGCAACTCGCGGGCTCCGGCCCTCGGCGCGTCGAGGCTGGCGATGACCGAGGGTCTCTCGCCGGACCCTCCGGAGCTCCAGAGCATGCGAACGGAAGTCGGTGCGGCATCGGTCTCGCCGACCGCGATCCATGCGACGCGCGCATCAAACCCGCGCGCCATGCACTCGACGATTTCTTCGTGCCCCGTCCCCCACAGCGTGAAGCGGCCGGCGGCGTCGGTCGCGGTCCACGGCGCGTCGTCGATGCCGCGCAGACGCACGCGCGCTCCTTCGATCGGGCGATCGGCCTCGTCGACGACGATCCCGTCGCGGCGCTGCCCGCGCGCGAGGACGATCGTCACCACGTCGCCCGCGATTCGATCGGTGCGCGTCGTCGCAATGAATCCGTCGGCCATCACTCCGATCGCGCGCGGCCGTCCGATCGCCGACTCCACGCGCGCACGGCCTTCGGCGTCGGTTTGCAAACGAAGCGTCGACGCGCTTGGAAAGCACGCGCGGGCCGACTTCCGCCAAGGATCGGGCGAGCGCTCCTCCGGGTGCGTCGCGAGGACGGTCGCGTTCGCGATCGGTCGACCTTCGGAGTCGACGACGCGCACTTCGATGTCGGTCCTCGGCGCGACGTTCTCGATGAACGCCGCAGCTTCGAACTCCAAACCCGCGAGCGCGGCAGCCTCGCGTCGAGCCTCGCGTTGTGCGGTCGCGGGATCCTCGCGACTCTCCCATCGCGTCTCGAACGTCAGCTCGAGCCGAGACCAACGAGCGACGTGGGGCGCCATCCTGGGCGTGGCCCACATCTGCACGAACCCGAATGCCAAGAGCAACACAACCCCCAGCAGCCCCTTCGCCGGGCTGGGGATCACGCGGGGTCGCCTCCGCACCGGAGCGCGGCGCGGCTGTGGCGCACTCGACACGGCATCCCCCGGTCGTCCGTTCATCGCAACCTCGCGCTCACGCACTTCCCGAGTTCGATCAGCGCCTGCGCGTGCATCATGCGCGCCGCCGCGGCCGACGGTCTGCCGACGGCCTTCGCGACCGCCTCCCACGAAGCGCCCATGTAGTCGCGCTGCAAGATCAGCTCACGATGCTCTTCCTTCAGCGTGCGCAAGCACTCCTCGACCACGGCCGCGCGTTCACCGGCTTCGGCCAACGCGGGCGGCGGCAGCGACGGCTCCGGCGGATCGATCGAGACGGCGCCGGACGCCGCATCGGAGCCCACGTCGAGCGCGATCTCGCGCGCCGCGCTGCGCTTCTCGGCCGCGAGCTTGTCCGCCGCATCCGTGATCTGGTGCTGCGCGATCTGCGCGAGCCAACCGATCAAGCTCGCTTCTTCGTCGACGTCGAAGCGGTCGTAGATGCGACACGCTTTCGCGAACACCTCCTGAAGGATGTCGCCCGATTCGAGCGTCGCGCGCAGCTTGCCGCCCATGCGAGCACGCACGATGCGGCGCACGCGGTCGTAGTACCGCGCGATCAGCCGAGCCAATGCGTCCTTGTCCCCGTGCTGAGCCTTGGCCATCAAGTCGAGCGAGCGCGTGACGTCGCTGTTCATGGCCGACAGTGAACCAGCCGCGGCCGCGCGCGGCAACTCCTCGACGGTCACGTGGCTGGCTCACCGACCTTCGATGCGGAAGTAGGCGCAGACCGATTGCACGCCGCGGAACGGCGCCGGCACGTCGTCCTGCCGCGCCAGGGACTCGGCCACCTCGAGCTTGATCTCCTGGAACTCCCGGCGGTCGGCGTCGGTCAACGAACCGCCCCGGGTCAGCGTCGGTTCCTTGTCGAGCAGCGCTAGCGCCTGCTCGCGTGCGACGCCGAGCTGCGGCGCCGTGCGCGCGGTCATCTCCATGCGGGACAACCACGCCTGCAGTGAGGCCGAAGGCTTGTCGGTGACGAAGATGCGCACACCTTCGAACCGGCGCTCAGGATCCGCGTCGAGTTCGTCTTGGCGGATCATCGCGCAGGGCACGTAGTCCTCGGCGATCGTGACGTCCTTGCGAAAACGGCTGCCGCGATCGCCGAGCGTCATGTCGGCTTTCGCGAACGCGATCGGCGCGATGCGCTCCGGTCCCGAAACCGACGAGCCGAAGATCGACACCGCGTACACCGAGACCGGCCGGGAGCAGCGCACACGGACACCGATTTGGTCGCCGATGCGCACCGCCTGCACCAGCTCGGCGAGTTGTGCCTCCGGCGAGCCGAGTTCGCGCACGAACACGCGCAGTTCCGGTGCGTCGCTCGGCTGCACCAACGCGAACGTGACGGCAAGCCCCACGATGAACGCGCACGCGATCCCAGCGACCAACCGATGGCGCTTCATGAAGTAACGCAGTTCACGCGCCGCCCCGGCCACGACGCCGCCGCGAGCCGCCACCGGCGCCTCGTTGCCGGCGAGGAAGCGCGCGAGATCCTCACGCATCGCGCGCACCGAGTCGTAGCGCGCGCGCGGCTCGAGTTCGATCGCCTTCAGCACGATCGCTTCCAAGTCGCGCGGCAGATGCTGGGCGATCTTGCGTGGCCGATCGAAACGACCGTCGACGATCCGCTCCATCAGCTCGGACGCGTCGTCGCCGGCGAATGCCCGCTGCAGCGTCAACATCTCGTACAGCAGCAATCCGAGCTGATAGAGGTCCGACTTCGGATCCGAACCGGTCCGCGACTGGCGCACTTGCTCCGGAGCGAGGTACGCGCAGGTTCCGTACAGACCTTGCGCCGGATCGGTGCGGTCCCCGTCGAGCCAGCCCGCCAAACCGAAATCGAGCAACACCGGCTGACCGCCGCCGCGCAGCAGCACGTTCGAGGGCTTCAAATCCCGGTGCAACACGCCGCGCGCGTGCGCAGCCTCCAGCGCGCGCGCGATGTCGGAGACGATCCGAACGACGCTGCGGACGTACGACGTGGGATCGATCAGGATCTCGCCACCCGGTGGCACCGGGCGCGCGATTGCTTCGTCCAGCACAGTGCCAGCGACCGGCGGTCGCCCGCTGCCGAGCTTCTGCGCCAGAACCTCGAGTACGTCCTTCAACGACACGCCATCGACCACGTCCATGACGATGTAGTTCGCGTCGCCGTCCTGGCCGGCCTCGTGCACGGCGACGATGTTCGGGTGTTGCAGCGCCGCGAGCGCCTGCGATTCGCGCACGAACATCGCCGCGAACTCGGGCTTCTGAGCGGTCTGCTGATCCAAGACCTTCAGCGCGACGCGCCGCTGCAAGCGCTCGTCGAATGCCTCGAACACGCGGCCCATGCCGCCTTTGCCCAGCTCCTTGCGCACGTGGTAGCGACCGCCCACGGTGCTCCCCGGCCGGATCGCGCGTGGCATCAGTGCCGACACGGTTTCGACACCGGCGACCAGTTCGCGCAGCCGCTCGCGCTCGGCGGGAGTCGGCAAACGATCGAGGAACGCGGTCAGCCGGACCGGCTCGCCGCCGACGCGCAGGCGGACGTACTCCGCGGCGAGGGCTTCGACGCCGTCGGCTGCGCCCGCTTCGCTCTTCACAGGCCTATCGCTGTCGACCATGACTCACTCCGCTCGAGGCTCGGGGCCGTCGGGTCGGCATCGTACGGACCCAAACGCCACCGTCGGAACCCACAGGGGAACACGCGGCCAGGCCGAAGGCGGAATTTCCGGCGAAGTCGGTCGTGGCCCGGTCACGGACTTGTGACAGTTCTTCCGCGCGCGGGCTCGACCTTGGCGACGCCACCCCTCACCGGGTCGAATGCCGTCATGCCGCTCCACGTCAGCGCCCCCCGCTGGGACACGATCGCCGCCGGTCTCGCGCTGGCCGCGCTGACGGCGTTGGCCGGCCTGGGTTGGTCGGGCGCCCACGAAGCGCGGCGGCGGGCGATCGACGAGTTCCGTGACGCGGCGTGGGCTCGAGCGACGCACGCACTCGCCACGCTGGACGCTGCCAGCGCGCACGCGTTGACGCAGTGGGCGACGCACGATGCGCGCAGCGTGCCGGAGGGCTTCGTCGGCGCCAGCGTGGACTACGTTCCCGAGGAGCGCCCGCATCACCCGCGACTACGAGCCGCCCACGACGATCCGAATGCGACGGCGGCGTTCGCGGCGCTCGCGGCCGATGTCGACGTGGACCTGAACGTGCGAACGCTGGCACGGGCGGCGGCGCTCGACCGCGCACGCTCCACGCCATCCACACAAGGCAGCTCCGCCGACGCCGCCACCGACGATGCCCTACCCGTCGCGACCAACGGCCGCGCCCGGTTCGCGCTCGATCGCGCTCGCGCCCGGCGTGGCATCGACGTGGACGGGTTCGTGCAGCGTTTGACCGCGGGCGACTACGACGGTGTGCCTCCGCTCGAGCGCGCCTACGCGGCGCAGGATCACGCGGCGCCGAACGACACGATCGACGCCTTGCGCGCGCTCGACGCGCTCGCGCTCGAGCCCGACCGCGACGGAGCCCATCCCTTCACGCGCGTCGACGGCAGCCGTGGGTTCGCGTGGCGCCGTCCATCGACCGACGGCGCGACGCAGCTCGTGTGGATCGGCGCGGACGCGTACGCGGCGCGCTGCGTCGCTGCGGCGCCCGACATCGAGCCGATCGCCGACGGGAACGAACGCGATGGCTCGCCGAGCCTGACGCTGCGGACCGTGCCATTGCGCTTCCAGCCCAGCGCCAGCGCGCTCGCCCGCGCGGAAGCCGCCGGCGCGGCGACCTACGCCACGCGACTCGCGCAAGTCCTCGCGTCGTTGGTCTTGTGCGGCGCGTGCACCGCACTCCTGGTGCGACTCGCACGCCGCCGCGCGGACCTCGATCGCCAACGCAACGACTTCGTCTGTTCGGTCACGCACGAACTGAAGACTCCGCTGTCGAACATCCTCCTGTACGCGGAGACGCTCGAACGGCTGGACGGCGCCGATCCCGGCCGGGTACCGGAATTCGCCCGCACCATTCGCGCCGAAGCCGAGCGCTTGCGCGGCCGCATCCAACAAGTGCTCGACGTGGCGGCCGGCCGCGACGCGATCGAGGCCGCGCCGGGCACCACGTTCGAACCGCTCGCGGTCGTCGAAGCCGTGATCGCCGAAGCCACGCCCGGCGCGAAGGCGAAAGGCGCCACGTTCGTGCTCGCGAGCTTCGGGCCGGTGCCACGCGTTCGTGGCTCGCTCGAGTTGCTGGCGCAAGCCGTTTCCGGTTTGCTCGACAACGCCGTGAAATTCGGCGGAGCGGCGACGGTTCGAGTCCGCGTCCGCGTTCACGACGGCGAGATCCTGATCGATGTCGCGGACGAAGGGCCGGGCATCGCGCCGAAGGATCGCCCGCACGTGTTCGAACCGTTCTGGCGCGCGAGTTCCGCCGTGGCGCAGGCGACGCCGGGATCCGGCCTCGGCCTCGCCCTGGTGCGGCGCTGCGTCGAACGGCTGCGTGGACGCGTCGACCTGCTCCCCACGTCCGAGTCCCGAGGCGCTACGTTTCGCATCGCGGTGCCCGCGGAGACCTGAACCGATGGCCCAGATCTTGATCGTCGAAGACGACGACGCCCTCGCGGCCGGGCTCGACTACAACCTGCGCCGCGCGGGGTACGACGTCGACGTCGTCCGTGATGGCGCCGAAGCCATCCAGCACGCACGCGCGCGACCTCCCGACTTGATGATCCTCGATTTGATGCTGCCGCGTCGCAGCGGCTACGACGTGCTGTCGACGCTGCGCAAGGGCGGCGCGCGCTTCCCCGTGGTCATCTTGTCCGCGCGCGACGGCGAACTGGACAAGGTCAAGGGCTTCGACCTCGGCGCCGACGACTACGTCACCAAACCGTTCGCGCTCGGCGAATTGCTCGCGCGCGTCCGCGTCCGACTGCACGCGCACGCCGCCGACGCGCCTGCGGCCGAACGCCTCCACCTCGAATCCGGCATCGTCGATCTACGGACGCATCGGCTGCGCACGCCGCACGGCGAGGTCTCGCTGACGAAGACCGAAGTCGAACTGCTGCGCATGCTCGGCCGTCGCCCGGGTGAATTGGTGGCGCGTGAAGAACTCGTGCGCGTGCTGTGGAACCTCGGTCCACGCTCGACGCGCACGCTGGACACGCATGTCCTGCGGCTGCGCAAGAAGATCGAGCCCGCGCCCGACGCTCCGCGCGTGCTGCGCACGATCCACGGCGTCGGATACTGCCTCGAGGTCCTGCCGGAGCGCGACCGATGAGCACCCTCGCGTGGCTGCTCGGCTGCGGCGTCCTCGTGCTCGGGATCGACGGAGCCAGCGACCCGTTCGAGCGGGCGTGGCGAGCACTGCACGAAGCCGACGATCCACGGGCCGCGCTCGCGGCCTTGCGCGCGTGCGACGACGTCGATCCGGCGACGCCGGCGGGCCTGCGCGTGGAACTGCTTGGCCTCGAGGCGCGCGCGCGGCTCGGCGAGCGGGACGCTGTCCGCGAACGTGCATTCGCGCTGCGGTCGCGCGCACTACGCTCCCCGCTGCTGACCGACGCGTGGCGCGCGGTCCTCGACGCGGCGGATGTGCAGGACGCGACACCAGCCAAAGACGCGATCGCGCCGGGACTCGATCGCGCGCTCCCAATGCACTCCAATGCGCCCGACGCGCCCGACGCACCCGACGCGCCCGACTCGAAAGGCGAGCCCGCACCCGAAGACCCCCTCGACGTCGCGCCGTCGTCGATCCGGTTGCTCCCCGACGTCACGCCGGTGGACGACGCGCAAGCCGCATCCGCGGACGCGAACACGTCTGCGCGTGCCGTGGAACCACCCGCGTTCGTGCCGCCGCCGGTGGACTCGGGCGAAGCCTGGCACGCCGCACTCGATGCACACGAGCGCGCCTGGACGTTCGCGCTCGAGCGCGCGGAAGGTCGGCTGGCGCAGGTCGTCGCGCTGCTCGGCCGTCGCCGCGCCCTCGACCTCGGTTTGCCGGCGGCCGACGCCTACGAGCTTTGCACCTACTCGTTCGTCCATGCGTCGCGCCGCGATTCGCGCGCGGTCGGGAATCGGTGGGAACTGCAGTACGGCAACACGCCGGGACGAATCCACGTCCGCATGACGAGCTCCCAGCGGCACGCTCTCGCCGTCTGTGGCGTGACGGACTGGCCCCTGCGTCCCGCCGGCCTGGAGCCGACGATCGCCACCGACGAGCGCGTCGACGCGCGCGCCGGCGACGTGTTCGTGGAACGCCTGGCGTGGGCTTCCGAGGGCGCGGCGCCCGCGTTCCTCGCGTTCCAAGTGCTCGCGGCCGACGACGACGCGGTGCTCGTGCTGCGCTGGGAGCTCCTCGACGACGCGCGGGTGGCGCTCGTCGAACCTTGGTTCAGCGCGGTCCGATGAGGGCGATCGCGGACGAACGCACCCAGCCGTCCAGGCCGCCGTCCAGCTCGATCCGGGCCCACTCCGGGCGTGACTCGAGAACGCGTACCGGAGTTCCTTCGGGTAGCGCTTCGTTGAACGCGGGCGCGAACTCGTCGGCCGCGCCCTTGCGCGCGATGACGCCCGGCGCCGCCACGATCGCGCGCGACGTGAACTCGTGTTCGATCACGTCGCGGACCAACGCCACGGAGAACACCGCGAGCAGGCCGAGCAACACCAGGCCGACGCGACGCCAGCCGCGTGACGCGGTCCAACTCGCGACGCACAGCGCGAGGAAGCCGACGCCGAGCCAGACCAACGCCAGCGTCGCCTTCTCCCGATACGACAACCAGCGTTGCCAGAACACGATCGAGTCGAGCGGCTCCGCGGCCGGCGCGGCGATTCCCGCGCGCTGACGCGCGAGGCCGAGATTCGCCGCGATCGCCGCGTCGCGGGGCCGCGCGCGCGCGGCGGATTCGTACTGCGCGATGGCGTGACCGACGCGGCCGGCGGCGAGCCACGCGTTGCCGGCGTTGAAGCGCACGTCCGCGCTGTCGAACGTGTCGTCGAGCAGCGCTTCGAAGCCGCGCGCCGCGGCTTCGCATTCGAGCGTCGAACTCGCGTGCCGTGCCGCTTCGACCGCGGCAGCGAACCGCGTGGCGCGCGCTCCGTCGTCGACGGGCGCCGCGAGCGCGAGCAACAGCACCCAGGCGACGCTCACGTGCCGATCCTCCGCAATACCGTCAACGCCGGGATCAAGCGGTCGACGAGCGCCCGCGCCTCGTCGACCATCGCCTCCGCCGCTTGCGCGCCGCCGAAGCGCGCGCCGTCGTGACGGATGAACCAGTCGGTCAGCGCTTGAACCAAAGCCGCGTCGACGCCCACTCGTTCGAGAACGCGTTGAACGTCCTTGCTCGCGAGCGCGGACTCCGACGCTCCCGCCGCCGCCGCGACCAGACCGCAGAGCGCTTCCCGCGCGTGCGCGAGTGCGACCTCGCCGGGCGCGGTCGCGGCTTCGCGAATGCGCGCACGGGCGATCTCGGCCGCGTTGCGACGACGCAGACGATGTGGGTCCTGCGCATGCGCGCGCCGCCGCCGCGCGAGCAAGGCGACGACGAGCCAAGCCACGGGCATCGTGCCGGCGCACGCGACGTATGCGCGCTTGGGGAAGCGATCGTCGTGAACGTGCTCGAACTCGTCGACGTCGGGGTACGCCCCGGCAGCGCGGGTGATCGCCGTCGGATTCGTCGGCACCGCCGCGCCGCTCGTGATCGACCCGGCGCCAAGCGTCTCGACGGCTTCGACGGTCAGCGCGACCGGCTTCGCTTCGAGTTCGAGATAGCGCTCCTGCTTCGTGTCGAAGTAGGCGAACGGGATCGGCGGCACTTCGATCGCGCCGGCGACGCGCGGGCGCAGCGTTGCCTTGATCACGCGCGATCCCTTCGCGTCCTCCGCGATCGGCGTTTCCACGGCGAACAGGTCGGAAAACCCCGGGACCGCGGAAAACTGCGGCGGCTCGACCTCTTCGAGGTTGCCCTGTCCGCGCAGCGTCCACGTGTAGGTGACCGGATCACCGACGCGGCAGCGGCGCGGCTCCACGGCGCATTGGATCTCGAAGCCGTCGCCGATCGCTCCGACGAAGCTCGATGGCCGACCGTCGCTCGGCAGCTCGGGAACGTCGATCTCGAGCGCATCGCCGACGACGTAGACGAGCTCGCGCTGCGGTTCGTCCCGCTGGACCTTCGCGCAGACACCGCCCTTCAGCGCGGGCGGGGCCAGGCGCACGCGCCCGGGACGCCGCGGCTCGAACGCGCGTGTGAGTTCGTAGACGTAGTAGTCGGCATGGCGCCCCACGAGCGCCGGCAGCTTCGCGACGTCTTGTTCGGTGGCCGGACGGCCGTCGAGCGCGAACAACGGCGCACCGCCGCCGAACAACGCCTGGGGCGTCGTGGCGGGCGCATAGCCGTTGATCTCGAAGCCGTCCGTGCCGCGGAAGCCGACCTGCGCCTTCGGGCCGAGCCATTCGCGAACGTCTTCGCGGGCGCGCCAACCAACCGGGACGTCGATGAACGGACAGTCGATCTGCAGCCGCGCCGCACCGCGCAGCGGATCCACCTTCGCGAACTCACCGGGGAGTCGCTTCAGGAACACGCGCAGCCGCACGACGGTGCGCTGCATCGGGTATTTCGGGGCCTCGATCACGTCGGTCGCGACGTAGGCCAACTCGGTCGGTGTCGGCGGATCGACGCGGATCGCCAGGGCGCCGCTCTGGATCGTCTCGCCCTGGATCGTCACCGGCAAGCTCGGGATGCGCAGGATCCCCGCTTCGCGCGGAGTCAATCGGAACACGATCTCGTAGCCGCGCTGTTCGGACTGCGAGACCTGCCCGTTGACGATCCGCACCATCGAGTTCGAGAACTGCTGCGCGCCGAGCTTCTTGACGTCGAATTGCGTCAGCGCCGAGGTGTCGACCGTCGGCTCGACGTCGACGTCGGACACCACGAGGTGCAGTTCGGTGGATTCACCGATGAACAGGCGCGCGTGTCCGAGCGTGGCGCGGACGTCCGGCGTCGCGCCGTTCGCGACCGCCAGGGCGCACAGCACGATCCATGCGAAGGCCACGCGCATCACCAGTCCTTCTCCACTTTCGCGGGGACGGCGAGCGCCCGCTTCAGCTTCTCCTTCTTCTCCTTGTATTCCTTCTCGCGCGCGAGAGCCTTCTGCATCAGCTCCTTGAACTGCCGGTCGGTGAGCTTGCCCGGCTCCCCGTCCGCTCCCTTCGAGTCTTGCTCGGCCTCGCGTTCGTTCGCGTTCTTCTCGTCGTCGCCAGCTTTGGGATCCGGCTTCGGCTTCTGCCCCTGGTCCTTCGCATCCTTGGGATCCTTCGCGTCCTGCTGGTCCTTCGAGTCCTTTTGGTCCTTCGGGTCCTTCGCGTCGTTCTGGTCCTGGGGGTCCTTCGGCGGCGAATCTTCGTCCTGCTGGTGCTGATCCTGCGGATCCTGCGGTGGCTTCGGCATCGCGGCGGAGATCTCACGCAACAAGCGCTGGATCTCCTCGGCGTTGCGCAACGCGTCGGCGTCGGCCGCGCGCCCGAGCTGTTCCCGGGTCTCGTTCGCGAGCGGCGGGATCTTCGGTGCGTTCTCCTTCGCCTTGTCGAATGCCGGCTGCAGGGAACGCAACGCCTCGATCCATTGCGCCTCGGGACCGGGCGGGGCGCCGTTCGCCGGTGGCGGCGCGGCAGCCTGTTTCGCTTCGAGTTGCGCGAGCGTCTCGAGCGCTTGATCGACCTTGATCGGCAACAAGCCCGCACCGAAGCCGACGACGCTCTGGTCCGTCTCGACGCTCGCGCGGCTCGCCGTGGCCATCGTCGCGGCGACCGACGCGCGGATCTTCTCGACGACGTCGTCTTGGCGCTGGATCAGGTGTTTCAACGTCGGCTCGAACGTCGTCATCGAGAACAACACCGTGTGCAGTTGCGACACCAGGCCGAGTCCACCTTCGTGCGCCGGCTCGACCTCGCCGGCGTCGAGCGCCGTGGCCACGGCGTCGATCGCCTTGGACAACGCTGCGATGCCTTTGAGGTTGGCGTCCGCGATCTCCAATGCGTGATCGCGATCGGGTCCCGGACTCCCCGCTTCGGCTTCGCGGCGCGCGTCCTCGAACTTCGCGCGCACGAGGCCCAGGATCGGAATCGACTCGCGCTGCGTCGCCGCCGCGGCGCGTGCAGCGTCGGCGCGCGTTTGCGTTGCCGGCGCGTCCACCAGCGGAACCACCGCGTCGCGGACTTCGAGCTGCTTCGCGACCAGCTCTTCGAACAACTGCACCAAGTCCTTGCGCGCCGCTTCCTGTTTGGCCTTCTCGGCATCGTGCGCGGCCCAGGCGTCCTTCATGCGCGCGAGCCATAGCCGCAACAATTCGAGATCGTGCCGCGCATCCGCCGAACTCTCGTCGACGCGCAGCGCCGAGCGGGCGTGGCTCGCGGCGCGCTCGATCGCGGCCTGCACTTCCGCGCGCGCATCGCCCTCCAGGACCTCGGGCGCTGCTCCGAGCTTGTCCTTCGCGCGCTGCACTTCGAGATCCGCGAGACACTGGTACGCGATTCGGGTCGCGACCGCGTCCGCACCGCCCGCGGCGGCGCGGAACGACGTCTCCGCCGCGTCGAGGTCACCCTTGCCGCGCGCGGCGAACCCGGCTGCGAGCTGCAGCCGCGGCACGCCGGGCGCCAGCAGTTGCGCCTCGCGGAACAACTCGGCCGCGCGCTCGAAATGCCCGGCCGCGAGTTCGTCGAGTCCCTCGCGGTGCATCGTCGCCACGTTGCGCTCGACGACTTCCGCGTCGTTCGACGCGGCCTGGGCAGGCGGCACGGCGAGCCACAGCAGCAGCGTGGGGACCGCGAGCGCGATCTTGCGCGTCGGCCGGATCGTCCACGCCGCCAGATAGAGCGCGAACCCCACGCCGAGGAACCACTGGAAGCGTTCCTTCAACCGCACGCGTTGGTCTCCGCGCAGCGCGAAGGCGCGCAGCTTCGCCAAGTGATCGACGTACACCTGCCCGAGATCGTAGGTGCCCGTGCCCGCTGGCACGTACGCGCCGCGAGTCGCGACCGCGATGTCCTTCAACAGGGATTCGTCCTGCTTCGACCGCACGAGCTCACCTTGGTACTCGAGCCGCTTGCCACTGCCGTCCGCGCCGACCGGGATCGTCGCACCGCTGACCGGATCGCCGATGCCGATCGTGAAGATCTGCACGCCGCGTTCCGCCGCGAGTTTCGCCGCTTCGAGCGGGAACGACTCGTGGTCTTCGCCGTCGGTCAGCAAGACGAACGCCTTGTCGCGCTCCGGCACGTCCGACGTCAGTTCCAGGCCCATGCGAATCGCGTCGCCGATCGCCGTTCCACCGCGCGGCGCGAAGTCGGGATCGAGGTCGTCGAGCACGAGCTTCACGAACACGTGATCGGTCGTCAGCGGACACGCGAGCACGGGCCGCCCGGCGAACGCCACGATGCCGAGACGATCACCGCGCAACCGCACCATCAGGTCGCGGACGTACGATTTCGCGCGCTCGAGCCGGTTCGGGAACACGTCCTGCGACAGCATCGAACGCGAGACGTCGAACAACACGACGAGGTCCGCTCCGGTTTCCTCGATCTCCTCGACGTCGTTGCCGAAGCGCGGCCGCGCGAGCGCGAGCACGATGCACCCGAATGCCAGCGCGAGGACCGCCGCACGCGTGAGCGCGCGCGCCGTCGAGTACGGGGGCAGCAACCGCGCCGCCATCGCGGGCGCCACGACGCGATCGCCGACGCGGCGCCGGCGGCGCGCCGCGAACCACGCGAGCGCCAACACGAGCGGCAACGCCCACAGCGCGAGCAACACGGAGGGATGCGCGAACTCGATCGGGACGTTCACGGCACACCCGCGAATCGGGTCGTCGTGGCCAATACGTGCAGCGCGAGCAGCACGACGCCGGGAATCAACGCGTACCACGCCCGATCGTCGTAACGCGTGAACACGGAGCGCTCGATCTTGGTGCGTTCGAGTCCATCGATCGTCGCGTAGACGTCGATCAGGGCGTCGGTGTTCTGCGCCGTGAAGTGCTTGCCGTCGGTCGCGGCGGCGATCTCACGCAGCGTCTCTTCGTTCAAGGTCACCGGATACGACTCGAGTCGCTGGCGTCCGAACGCGTCGATGACCGGTACCGGAGCGATTCCGTTCGTTCCGATCGCGATCGTGTAGACGCGGATGCCTGCGTTCTTCGCCAACTTCGCGGCCTCGTCCGGCTGCAGCGTGCCGGCGGTCTGATCACCGTCCGACAGCAGGATCGCGATCCGCGAGCGCGCTTCGACCGACTTCAAGCGATCGACCGCGACGGCCAATGCGTCGCCGATCGCGGTCGCGCGCTCCTCCTTGAAGAACTCCGGATCGAGCCGCGACTCCGGCAACGCCGGGTCGCCACCTGCGATGTCCACGTCGCCGAGGATCTCGACCAGCGCGTCGTGATCGAACGTCAACGGACAACGCGTCTCGGGATAGCCACCGAACACGATCAGTCCGATCAGATCGTCGCGGCGGCCCTTCAAGCGCGCGCCATCGCCGAGCACGAAGCGGCGGAACACGCGCTTCACGACTTCGAGCCGATCCATGCGCTCGCCGTCGATGACGAAGTCGAGCGCCGCCATCGAACCCGAACGGTCGACGACCATCTGGATCGCGATCGCGTCTTGCGTGATGTGCGTCTCCGCGCGGCCCTGTTGCGGTCGCGCCAACGCGACGACGAGCAGGCCGCAACCGACGGCTTGCACGTACGGCAGCAGCGCGCGCAGTCGTTGCGCGAACGTCCGCGGCGCGCCGTCGAACAGCAAGCGGCTGGAGTAGACGAGCGCAGGCTCCGCACCCCCACGCTTCGCCCGAAGGCGCGTCCACACGAAACGCGCGAGCAACGGCGCGAGCAGCAGCAGCCACAGGGGGTCCTGGAAGCGGAAGTCGGGGAGGCTCATGCCGCTGCCTCCAACACCAGCGTCGACGTGAGGCCGACGAATTCCTGACCGCGCGCGAAGCTGGCCGTCACCGCGTCGCGGCCCGGGCGTACGGCGGCGAACTTCACGAGGTCCGCCGCTTCGAGGAACGCCTTCAAGCGCGTCTGCTGCTCGGCATCGAACGCGGGATGCCCACGCATGGCGCGCAGGAACTCCGCCGTCGTCTGCTCCGGCGCGCGGATCGACGTCGTGCGTTCGATGTACCGCCGCACGACCGCGGTCAACTCGACGTAGAACCCGGCGAGATCGCCGCGCGCGAGGAACCCTGCACGGGCGAGCGCCTGGAACTCGTCCTCCGCGAGTTCGCGCGGCGTACGGACCACCGGCGCCTCGACGCGATTTTTGCGCTTGGCGATCCACAGTGCCAGCCCGGCCGCGAAGGCGACGAGCGCCGCTCCGCCCGCGATCCACGGCCAGGGGTCGGTCTTCGCGACGACGTCGAGCGGCGCCCCCGGTCCACGCAGCGCGTCGAGGGACGCGGCCTCGCTCGCCAGAGCGGACGTGACTTCGACCGCGAGTTCGGGTGTGTCGAGCGTGAACGTCGCGTGCTCCGCGCCGGGCCGCGGATCGGTGCAGGCGAGCGCCAGCGGCGCGATCGCATGCCGTCCGATCGTCTGCGGTTCGAGCGTCCAGCGCAGCGTGACGATCTTGCGGCCGGCTTCGATGCTCGGCTTGGGCTCGTCGTACGCGCGCACGACGAATCCTCCGAGCGTCGTCGGCGGCGAAGGCGCTTTCACGTCGACGGCCGGATCCATCGCGAGCCGCAGCTCCAATGCCGGTTCATCCGACAGCCGCGGTTGCCCCGGACGCAGCGTCAACGTGGCCTCGATTCCGCCCTTGGTCGCGACGACACGGGCGACGTCCGCCGACGCGTCGTCGGCGTCGGCAGCGTGCTTCGAGCACGCGCCGGCGAAGACCGCGATCGCGAGCAGCGCCACACGCCTCATCGCCGCCGCTCCCGCATGCGGAAGAAGCGCTGCAGGCTCGTGATGCACGGCTCGTGCGTACTCAGCATCAACGTGTCGACGCCGGCGCGCTTCAGCGCTTGTTCGTGACGACCGACGAGTTCGGTGCGGCGCTTCGCGAGCCACTCCCGCACGCCGCGGTGGCCGAGGTCGAGTTCGCGCTCGGCGCCGGTTTCCGGATCGACGACGCGGACGAAGCCGACGTCGTCCCACGTGCCTTCGCGCGGATCGCGCAGCCCGATCGCGACCAAGTCGTGGCGTTTGGCGGCGACTTGCAGCGACGACTCCGCGAGCGGCGCGAGGAAGTCGGTCAACAGGAACACGACCGCGCGCCGGCGCTGGACGCGATGCGCAAACTCGAGCGCGGCGTCGAGCCGGGACTCGCGCCGGACGAGATCCGCTCCGACCAATTCGCGCAGCAGGCGCAGCACGGCGCCCTTGCCCTTGCGCGGCGGCAGGAACTTGACCACGTCGTGCGCGAACAGCGCCATGCCGACCTTGTCGCCGTTCTTCAGCGCCGACACCGCGAGCAATGCCGCGGCCTCGGCCGCCGTCTCGAGCTTGCTGCGCTCGTTCGACCCGAAACCTTGCGACGCCGACACGTCGACCAGGAACAACACCGTGAGCTCGCGCTCTTCGCGATAGCGCTTGACGAATGCCGTGCCGCTGCGCGCGGTGACGTTCCAGTCGATCGAGCGCACGTCGTCGCCGGGCTGGTACTCGCGCACCTCGTCGAACTCCATGCCACGCCCGCGGAACACGGAGTGGTATTGGCCGCCGAACAGATCGTCGACCATGCGGCGGGCGACGATCTCGATCCGGCGGACCTTCTTCAGCAGTTCAGCGACAGCGGCGCGTTCCATGGTGCGACGATCCGTGCGTTCACGGCACCGGGACTTCGCCGAGGATCTTCGACACCACTTGGTCGGCATCGACGTTCTCGGCCTCGGCCTCGTACGACAGCAGCACGCGATGCCGCAGCACGTCGTGCGCGACGTCCTTGACGTCCTGCGGGGTCACGTAGCCGCGGCCTTCGAGGAACGCGATCGCGCGCGCGCCGAGCGCCAGGAAGATGGTCGCGCGCGGCGACGCGCCGAACTCGATCAGCGGCGCGAGGTCCTTCAGGCCGAACTCGGCCGGAGCCCGCGTCGCACGCACCAGGTTCAAGATGTAGTCCTTCACCTTGTCGTCGACGTAGATCAGTTGAACCGTCTCGCGCATCGCGACGATGTCGGCGGGCTGCACCACCGGTCGCACGGCCGCTCCACCACCTTGAAGCGCGAGGTCGATGACGCGGCGCTCCTCGTCGACCTTCGGATAGTCGACCCGGACTTTCAGCATGAACCGGTCGACCTGCGCTTCGGGCAGCGGATACGTGCCTTCTTGTTCGATCGGGTTCTGCGTCGCCATCACGAGGAACAGCGGATCGAGCGGGAACGTCTCGTCCCCGATCGTGACCTGACGCTCCTGCATCGCTTCGAGCAGGGCCGATTGGACCTTCGACGGCGCGCGGTTGATTTCGTCGGCCAGGATGAAGCTGGAGAAGATCGGCCCCTTGCGCGTCGTGAACGACCCTTCGCGCGGGTTGAACACGAGCGTGCCGACCAGATCGGCGGGCAGTAGATCCGGCGTGAACTGGATGCGCTTGAAGTCGACCGCGATCGCCTGCGCCAGCGCCTTGATCGTCGTCGTCTTCGCCAGGCCCGGCACGCCCTCGAGCAGCACGTGCCCACCCGCGAGCAACGCCGTCAGCAGTCGGGACACCATTTCGGTCTGGCCGACGAGCACCTTGCCGACCTCGGCGCGCAGACGATGCAGCGCATCCGACTGGGCCAGCACCCGCTCACGGATCATTTGGACGTCGACGGTCATGCCGTTCATGCCTTTCTGGCTGCGCTCGCGGACCGGTGAGGCGCGACGACGCGTCACCCGCCGCCGCAAGCCCGGTGAGTCAAAGGGCAACCCGGATCGGGATCAAGCCCGCGACCACCGAGATCGAAGGTCTCTCGCTCCGTAGCGACGCGCGAGGTGGCATGATTCCGTCATTCCAAGCTCGAGTCGGCGGAGTGCGCATGCCCAACGAACGAGAACGCCGACCGTTGGCGTTCCTGGTCGATGCCCACGGAACTTTGTTCCACGAGCATCCGCCGCGCCATTTGATCTACGCGGCGACCCTGCGCCGCCATGGGCACGAGGGGGCCGCGGACGAGCTCGCACAACGGATGGCGACGGTCCACGCCAGCCTGCCGCAACGCATCGATGGGCATTTTCGCTACACGGAGGCGTGGTTCCGGGTCTACGTCGCCGAGGTCGCGAGCGGCGTCGGTTTCGACGGCGATCTCGACGCCTTGACGCACGACCTGCTGGCGGCCTTCCGCGTGAAGCGCAGCTTTCGGGCCTTTCCGGAAGCCCGCGCCGTCGTCAAACGCTTGCGCGGCGCGGACGTGCCGATTGGCGTGGTGTCCAATTGGGGACCCCATTTGCCCGCCGTACTCGGCATGCTCGGTTTCCACGGGGATTTCGGGGTCGTCGTGGCGTCGGCGCTGGCGCAGGTCGAAAAGCCGGACGGCGCGATCTTCCGTAAGGCGGCGCGGGCCCTCGGCGTCGCCATCGAGGACTGTCTCCACGTCGGCGATCACGCGACGAACGACTACGCGGGAGCGCGCTCCGTCGGAGCCCGTGCGCTGTGGCTGCGCCGCCAGAACGCGGACGCCGCGCACGACACGCACGACACGCACGACACGCACGACACGATCGCGACGCTCGACGACGTGCTCCCCCATTTCGGCCTGCCGCGAACGCAATGAGCCGCGGGCAAACCGTTCGGTTCGCCCGCGGCTCATCGTCGGACCTCGGCCATCGCCAGCGGACGCCAGGAGCGGACCGCCGCGACCTCGTTCGCGTTCAGCCGCCCGACTTCGGCGCGACCTTGCCGTCGATCACGAGCTGCTCGCTGCCGTAGCCGATCGCCAGCGCGAACTCGCCGCCGCCGGTCGACATCAAGTTCAGGTTCAGGAACTTGGTCGCCGGAGCGCCGGTGTTGGCGCGCATCGGCAACACGATCGCTTCGCCTTCCTTCGGCAGCAGCTTCAGCTGAATGCCGGCTTCACCGGTCAGCGTGAACGACACGTCGTAATCGCCGGCCGCGACGTCCTTGTCGCCGAACTTCAGCGCCGCGTCGCTGTGGAACTTCGCGCCGAGCATGCGCGGCAGCATCTGCTCCCAGCGCGCGGCGAGGTCCGGATTGGCCTTCACGTTCTCGAACGTCTTCGGGCCGAACGGCAGCGTGCTGTACTTGATCTCGACCTTGCCGCCGGTCTCGGTGTCCACCGCGAGCGACGTGACGGCGCCGACGACGCCGGGCCGCGCGGCCTGCTGCACTGCGTAGACGGCGGACGACAGGACGAGTGCGGCCGCGGCCGCGACGAACCAACGATGCGTCGACATGAGAGTCTCCTTCTGGATTGCCGAATGCGGAACTGGGATTGAAGCAGAGTCGGAGCGCGAAGCGCACGACCGTGACGATGTTGAACGCCGTTGTGTGGATCGCGGATTGCGGTCCGGCGCCGCGCGACTGCCGTCAGGCGGATTCGTCCTCGTCGGGGAGGAACCAGCGGTCCAGGTCGAGACCGAGGTTCGCGGCGGCGATGTCCGAACGGTCGACGATCGTCGCCGCGGCCACGCCCAGCGTCACCGCGAGCGTTTCGGAGATCTCCGCCTTGGTCGCGCCACCCTTGATCGCCTTCTTCAAGTGCCCTTCGAGGCAGTTCTTGCAGCCGGTCGCCAGAGCGACGGCGATCGCGATCAGTTCCTTCGTCTTCCGATCGAGGACGCTCTTCCCGTACGTGTGCTTGTAGAAGCTCATGTACAGGGCCATCGTGTCCTTCTCGAGCAGGGCGTACGACCGCAGCTTCGGATCGGGACGACGTCCGTCCGCGCCGGGTTTTCCGGCCGGGATTTCGTCGGTGGCTGGCTTCGTGCGCTTCTCGTCGGCCATGAGCTCGGACATCCTGTGGACGGGGGGAGAATCGACGGTTCTACGGGCCGGACTGTACGCCAGGCAGTCGAAAACCGGACTTTCGTCGGCGACGTCCACGCCCCGCGAAGGGGAACGGAACCATCGATTCCGGGGCGCGGACCTCGAGGCCGTGACCGGGGATCAGCGCCCGCGCGTCAGCCGGCTGCTGCGTCCACGCGCCGGCGTCGCCACAGGTACAGCGTCAGAGCGCCGACCAGCACGACGATGGCGATCACGTCGAACCATTCGGATGCTTCGCTCGCGCGGTCCGTGCGACCCTCGAGCCGCCGACGCGCCAACGCGGCGAGCACGGCGTCCTCGAGTTCGAGCGTGCGCGCCGCGAGCTTGCGCGCGGGCAACACGTCGCGCGGCGTCGCATCGAGCGGCAGTGCGACGATGAGGCCCTCGGCGTCGGCCACGACACGTGCGAGTTCGCGGTCGAACAACGCGGTCGTCAACGCCGGATCCACCGCGGCGGCGCCGAACCCGAGCGCCGAGCCGAGGACGACCATCGGAGCCTCGACGGCTGCTTCCGCGAGGTCGTCGAACACGGCCCCCGGTACGCGTCGCGCAGCGCTGCGGCGGACCACGGCGAATGCTCGCGTGCCGAGGGCCGCGACGCGCGCCAGCACCGCGGGCGCGTCGGCGAGCGCGTTGGCGCCTGCCAACTCCAACAGCTGCGCGTGGCGCTCGGCCGACGCGTCGGCGCGCGTCGCCAGCGCGGCGAACCACGCCGCGCTCGCGGTGCCGTGGCGAGGGATCTCGAACACCAACGCATCGGCCGCGCCGCTCACGTCGAGCGCATCCCACGTGGGCTGCCACGCGGCCTCGCCACGCGCGCCGCGCACGACGACGACCGGATCGAGGAACTGCGGCAGCGCGGACTTCGCGGGATCGATCAGATCCGAGCACTCGATCGGCAGCTCCGCGGGCAGCGGCGCCAGCACCTGGGCCCCCACCGCGGCGCGCAGCGCGGTCAGCGGAAAGCCGTAGGCGGCGATGATCGCGGCTTGATCCGTGGCGACGACTTCGCGCAACGCCTGGGGATCGATCGTGCGGACGACGACACCCGGAGTGCGCTCACAGACCGTCGTCAGGTGCTGCGCGGCGGCCGCGGACAATCCGCACAGCACCACGCGTTCGCGCGGCAGCGGATCCGCGGCGACGATCAAGATGGTGAGCCACGCACTCGCGAGCACTTCAGCCTCCTGCGGTGACGCTCCTTTTCGGCGATTCGTCGATCCGGACCTGAAACAGAGCGATCAACGACAGCACGAGCGCGACCGCCGAAACCACGACCGCGAGCGAGAACCCTCCGTTCGCCTGCGCTTTGCCGCCGAGCGCCTGCCCGAGCGCGATGCCGATGCCCGAGGCGCAGCCGTTCCAGCCCAACAGGCGCGGCCGCTGCCTCGAATCGACCAGTTGCGTCAACAGCGCCGCGAACGGCCCTTGCCGCAGCGCACTGCAAGCGGCGAGCACGCCACCGCAGACCACGAACGCGGCGAACGACGACGTGAAGATCAGGGCCGGGGACAGCGCCAGCGACAACGCCAACGCCACGGCGACCGTCTTGCGCTTACCGATGCGATCGGAGAGCGCGACGGCCAGCCCGACGCCCGGCACGCTCGACAGGCCGAGCACGAGGAAGAACACCTCACGCTGGTGCTGCGTCGCGTCGAAGCGCTCACCGAGGTGTTGCGCGAACGACCCGATCACGGCGAATGCCGCGAGCGTGTTCAGCAGAGTCACGGCCAGCGCGGCCACCACGCGGCGATCGCTCACCAGCGCGGCGGCGCCGACGCGCTCGGGTTCGCAGTTCGTGACCGAGCGACGCGGCGCCAGTGCCCACGCGAGCAGCGCACAGCCCGCGATCAACGCGAACACGCCGAACACGCTGAAGCGCGACAAGCGTGTCGCGATCCACAGCACGAGAATGGCGGAGGCGAAGGTCCCGGCCATGACGATCGACAGCGCGCGGCCGCGGCGCTCGAACGGCACCGCATCGGCGATGACCACTTGCAACGACGCGAGCAGCGCGCCGGCCGCGGCGCCGGAGAGCAGCCGCAACGCGAAGAACGCCGGCAGCGGCGGACCGAGGAACAGTACGACGTTCGCGACGGCGAACGCGATCAGCATGCGGCGCAGCAGGCGCGCGCGACCGAAGCGCGCGGCGAGCGAACCCAGCGCGAACCCGGCGACGCCGTAGCCCACCGTGTAGACGCCGGTCAGCCAACGTGCGGTGACCGTGCCGATCGCGTAGCGGGCTTCCAACTGTGGGTGCAACGCGACCAACGCCTGCGTGCCGGCCGCTGCCGCGAACACGGCGAGGAACAGTCCGAACGAGTGCGCTTTGGTCAGGGCGGACGGCGTCGTCGGCGAAGTCACGGGGCGAGACTCTACCGTCGGAGGTGCGCGGACGCGCGATGCGGCGCGGAGGATCGCCCCGCTCGATCGCGCACGGCCAACGGCTCGGCCGACTTTTTCGGCGGACTGCTATGCTCCGCGCCCCTTCTTCCCGGTCCGGCGAGCCGATCAAGCTCGACCATTCCTCGATCCGAAGCTCTCCCGCATGAAGATCGCGATCCTCGGTGGCGGCATTTCCGGTGTGGCGGCGGCGCGCTTCCTCGTGGACGCCGGCCACTCCGTCACCGTGTTCGAGAAGGACCGCGAGCCCGGCGGGCTGGTCCGCAGCGACACGGTGAACGGCTACGTGTTCGACCGTGCCGGCGGTCACATCCTGTTCACGAAGAACGACTGGTGCCGCAATTTCATGCACGGGCACTACGGGCCCGGCGAGTTGGTCGCGACGCGGCGCGACACCAAGATCCTGTTCAAGGGTCGCTGGGTGCACTACCCGTTCGAGAACGGACTCGGCGATCTCGAGCTCGACGATCGCATCGCCTGCTTGAAGGGGTACATCGACGCCTACGTCGCACGAAAAGGCGGAGCCCCGACCCCGCGCGACTTCCGCGGTTGGATCGACCACCGCATGGGCGCCGGCATCGCGGAACTGTTCATGGTTCCGTACAACGAGAAGATCTGGAAAGCGGACCTCCGCGACGTCGGCATCGACTGGGTCGAGGGGCGAGTTCCGGACGCGCCGCTCGAAGACGTGCTGCGCGCCGCGCTCGGCCAGCGCGTCGAGGGCTACACGCATCAGCTGAACTTCCACTACCCGCGCACCGGCGGCTTCCAGGACCTCTACGACCGCATGGCGGCGCCGCTCGGCAAGGCGCTCGTCACGACCGTCGAAGTGAAGTCGGTCGAGAAGAAGGGCGAGCACTACGACGTCGACGGCACGGCGTTCGATCGCGTGATCTCGACCATTCCGCTGCCGGCGCTCGCGGACGTGCTGCGGGGACTGTCGTCGGAAGCGCGCGCCGCAGCGAAAGCGCTGCGGCATCGCTCGCTGACGTCGATCCTGTTCGGCATCGACCGCGAGTCGGTGAAGCCGTACTCGTGGATCTATCTGCCCCACGCGTCGCAGGGACCGGCGAATCGCATCACGTTCCTGTCGAACTACTCACCGGCCAACGCGCCGGCGGGCCGAGGTTCCATCCTGGCCGAGGTCACGCACGCCGGGCCGCTTTCGATCACGCAGGCGTGGCTCGACGATTTGCGCGACGCGTTCCATCGCGAAGGCCTGCTGCGCAAGGATGCGGTCGACCTCGTCCACCACTTCCAGAACGAGTGGGCCTACATCCTGTTCGACCCCGACTTCACGCGAAAGCGTCGCACGGCGATCGACGGCATCGAAGCGCTCGGCGTGCTGCCGCTCGGCCGGTTCGGACGCTTCGACTACTTCAATTCCGACCAGTGCGTGATCGCCGCGCGCGCGACGGTCGACCGTTTGCTCGCCGACGCGCGTTGACGGAGGGTCGATGCGACCGGGCAAGGTCTCGATCGTGTTGCCGACCCACAACGGGATGCCGCTGTTCGCGCGCGTCCTCGACGGCATCCTCGCGCAGCGCTGTTCGTTCCCGTTCGAGCTGTATTGCGTCGACACCGCATCGACCGACGGGACGTGGGAAGAGCTCGAGCGGCGCGACGTGCGGCGCAAGCGCATCGCGAAGTCCGAGTTCGACCACGGCCGCACGCGCAACCAGGCGATCTCCGAGACCGACGGCGACGTGATCGTCTGCATGGTTCAGGACGCGACCCCCGCCGACGACCAATGGCTCGAGTCGTTGATGTCCGCGTACGACGCGGCCGAGGACGTCGCCGGCGCCTACAGCCGGCAGGCGCCGTATCCCGACTGCTCGCCGTTCTTGAAGCAGCGGCTCGAACGCTGGGCGGCCGGCCGCACCGAGCGCCAGATCCAACGCCTCGCGCCGGGCGAGACGCTCGCGCAACTCGAGCCGATGGCGCGACTGTTCCGCTGCGCGTTCGACGACGTCGCGTCGTCGATGCGGCGCGACGTCTGGCGGCGGTTCCCGCTGCCGACGCGGCGCTTCGGCGAAGACGTGGCGTGGGCGAAGTCCGTCATCGAGGCGGGCCTTGCGCTGGTGTTCGAGCCGCGTTCGACGGTCATCCACTCCCACGACGACGGCGCGTGGGCCGAGAGCAAGCGGATCTACCTGGATCACGCGAACCTGTACGAGCTGTTCGGTGTCCTGACCGTGCCGACGTTCTCCGACGCGCGCCGGAACGCGAAGGCGCAGTTCGAGGTCTATCGCGCGCAGGTCGCCGGCCTCGGACTGACGCCGCGGCAGCGCGACGCGCAACTCGCGTTCGCGCGGCGCCTCGCGTACGGCGAGACCTTCGCGCAGTGGCTCGGCGCGCGCTCCGTCCGAAAAGGACCTCCGCGGGGCATCTTTCGTTGGATCGAGCGCTTGGCGACGGGTTGATCCCGCGCTACTTCCACGGCCCGACGATCGCGCCGGCACGGCGTCTCTGGGGCGCATCGGGGCGCAACGGGACGCGACCTCGACTCCTCGCGGACACGCGGGACGCGATCCGCGCGGCACGACGACACGGAAGGACCGCTCTCGCATGGAACCTCTGACGACCTCGGCGGGCCGCAAGCGCGTGCTCTCCGGATACGCCGTCGCCGCCGTCGCGTCGATCGGCCTGTACGCCCTGATCCGGCACTTCGGCGAACGCCTCGCTCCGGGCCTCGAGGCGAGTGAGCGCGTCGCGGATTCGCTGTCGACGCACGGCAGCATCCTCGCGCAGGTGCTCCTCGCTCTCGCGGTCATCACGTTCCTCGCGCGCTTGGTCGGTGGCGTGTTCAACCGCTACCTGCATCAGCCGCCGGTGATCGGCGAGATCGTCGCCGGCTTGATGCTCGGCCCATCGCTGTTGAAGATCGTCTCGCCGTCGGCGTTCGCGTTCCTGCTGCCCGCCGAAGCCGCGCCGTTCCTCAGCATCATCGCGAAGATCGGCGTCGTGCTGTTCATGTTCCTGGTGGGGCTCGAACTCGACCTGAAGGCGCTGAAGAAGAGCAGCCACACGACGCTCGCGATCTCGCACGCGAGCATCGCGGTGCCGTTCCTGCTCGGATCGACGCTCGCGCTCGCGCTGTACCCGCGCTACGCGGAAGGCCACGTCACGTTCACCGCGTTCTCGCTGTTCCTCGGCATCTCGATGTCGGTGACGGCGTTCCCGGTGCTCGCGCGCATCCTGACCGATCGCGCGATCCAGAACACGCCGCTCGGCATGACCGCGCTCGCCTGCGCGGCGATCGACGACGTCACGGCGTGGACGCTGCTCGCGTTCGTGGTCGGCATCGTCAGCGCGCAGGTCGAGAGCGCGGCGATGACGCTGCTCTACGTGGTGGCGTACATCGCGGTGATGTGGGTCGTCGTCCGTCCGATCATGCGGCGACTCATCGCGCGCGTCGACACGCGCTCCACGGCGGTCACGCGCAGCGCGATCTCGTTGGTGTTCGTCGGGCTGCTGCTGTCGGCCTATGTCACCGAATCGATCGGGATCCACGCGCTGTTCGGCGCATTCCTGTTCGGCGCGTTCATGCCGCACGAAGGCAAGCTCGCGGAGCACATCCGCACCGGCACGGCCGACGTCGTCGTCGTGATGTTCCTGCCGGCCTTCTTCGCATTCACCGGCATGCGCACCGAAGTTGGCTTATTGGACAGCGGCGTCGAGTGGCTCGCGTTCGCCGGAATCACGCTGGTCGCGACCCTCGGCAAGTTCGGAGGCTCCGCGCTCGCCGGACGCTGCGTCGGCCTGTCCTGGCGCGACGCGTCCGCGATCGGATTGCTGATGAATACGCGCGGACTGATGGAGTTGATCGTGCTGAACCTCGGCCTCGACCTCGGAGTCATCTCGCCGACGGTGTTCGCGATGATGGTGTTGATGGCGCTCGCGACGACGTTCATGGCGTCGCCGCTGCTCGATCTCCTCACCGGTCGATCGCAGACGCGCACGATCCCCGCGACCACGGGGTGAGGCTCAGGAGCTGCGAATCAACTCCTCGCTTCGAGGAATGAACTCACGGCCGAATGCACACCGTGTCCGCGGCGGCACCCCGGTCGCGAAGCGGTCGAGTTCTTGACCGACGTATGCACAGGTCGTTCGCGTCATTCAACGCCGTTCACCCGTGGATATGGCGACCGCCGTCGCCTTGGCCCCCGGTTGCGGGATCGACTCCGTCCGAGACTCGTCGCTGAACGCGACGAGTCTCGGACGTGGCCGATCAGACGAAACCGGCGAGCTTCGAGATCAGCGCCGGCGCCTGCAGCTTGCGGAGCGCGCGCACTTGCAGTTGTCGCACGCGTTCGCGCGACACCTTCATCATGCGGCCGACTTCTTCGAGCGTCATCGGCGACTTCTTGTTCAACCCGTAGCGGTACTCGAGGATCGCGCGCTCCGGCTCCGACAGCGTCGCCAGCACTTCGCTGACGCGCGACTGGAGCAGCGGCATCTCGAACGCGTGGATCGTGGTCTCGTCGCTCTCGCATTCGAGCGTCGCGCCGAAATGACCGTCGCCGTTCTCGCCCATCGGAGCATCGAGTGAGCGCGTGGCACGCTCGATCTCGAGCAGACGGCCCGCGACGGTGTGGTTCAGCTCGGTCGCCTTCGACAGGTCGCTGACGGACACGAACTCGTTCTTCTTCGCGATCGTGCCCTCGCGCCGCAGCTTGCGCATCTTCTGCTGCAGGTAGTTCGGGACCCGCACGATGCCTTTGTTGAACGCGATCGCGCGCTCGATGGCCTGCCGGATCCAGAACGTCGCGTAGGTCCGGAAGCGCACGTTCTTGCGCCAATCGAACTTCTCGACCGCGCGAATCAGACCCGCGTTGCCTTCTTGGATCAGGTCCAGCACCGGCACGCCGTAGGTCCGGTACGCCGTTGCCGCGGCGACGACGAGATGCAGGTTGCGTTCGATGAACTCTTCGCGCACGGCGTTGTATTCGCGGCACGCGCGCCGCACCGGAACCGACTTGTTGCCATCGGGCAGGTGACGCGCGAGTCCTTCGCGCGCGTCGTCGTGCTCGACCAGCGACCGGATGCGGCTGCTCTTCAGGATCAAGCGCGCGGTGCGCAGGGGAACGCCGGCCGCGAGGATCGCGCGTTGGAAGCGCTGGCGCACGAACTCCAAGCGGCGCGCGAGACGCAGCTCGTCTTCACGCTCCATGCGCGGGATGCAGACGATCTCGGTGATGTACGCGTGTAGCGGGTCGCTCTTCGCGTGGCCCTTCAGCAGGAACTCGAAGCCATAGCCGTCGGGCGCCTTCTTGCCCGGAATGGCCTTCGCGACCGTGTACGAGCCGCACGCGCGGATCTCCACGCGATCGAGCTGCGTCAGCATCGCCTTCGTCGCTTTGTCGAAACGCTGCTGCGTCGTCGCGTCGGCGAGAAGCGCATCGAGGTCATCGTGCGTCGCGAAACCGCGAGCACGCAGATCCTTCAGCGAAAGGCGGGCATTCGAAAGGGGAGCGATCATGAGAGCAGTTCCCGCGGCGTCGATTCGGTCAGATGACGGCCTTCAGTGCTTCGGGCAGTTGGCCGCCCGAGACTTGCTTCCAGCAGTCGTGACAGTCGGAGTCGTATTTCTTGGCGTCGCAGCCGTGGCAGGTCCCGAGCACGTGTTCCGCGCGCTCGAGGTCGACCAACGCGGCTTCGAGGCGGCCGATGCGCGCGCGCAACTGGCCCTTGCCGGCGACCAGGCGTTCCTTCAGGCGCGCCATGATCCCGAACGCCAGCACGCCGTCGGTCGCGAGGTCGCGATAGGAACGGATGTCGTCCAGCGAGAAGCCGACGTCCTTCAGCGCGAGCACGGCGCGCAGGCGGTGGAGTTGCGCGGCGCGATAGAGCCGGAAGCCCCCTTCACTGCGGCTATCGGGCTGGAGCAGCCCGAGGTCTTCGTAAAAGCGCACCGTCCGCGGCGTCACCCCGGCCAGGCGCGCGAGGTCCCCGATCTTCAGCAGCGCGTCGGGTGAGCTCGGTTCGCGATCGACCGCATCCGCGCCGCGGTCCGCTGGTTGATTCGGTTCGTCCAAGGCCCACTCTCCGGTCCAGTGCGCACGGGCGCCGACCCGTGCTTCCCAGGGCTCCCCGGCGATGCGCGCACGATGCGCGCGGGAGCGAGGCTCATTCGGCGACGCACGATATGCACCTTGACGCCAAAGTCAATGTTGGCCAAACCGGCCGAGCCAGGCGTCCGCGCTTCGCGGGCTGCGCGGACAGTTCACGAGATGCGAGGTTCCGAAGCAACTCGCTCGCTGATCAAGACTTCGCGAAGTTCAGATCCACCAGTCGTCAACCGCCGGAGCTCGCACGGGGCTTCACGACGAGAGACCGCGCGGCGGTCTGCCATGGCTGGTCGCCACCCTGGTGTTTCACTTACGCAACGTATTCAGCGCGCCCCGATCGCGGCGATCCACTCGGAATCGATCCGATTTGTTCCGATTCCTACCGAACTTCTCGGGCAACGATGGGCGTCGTACTCCCGCAGTCGTGTACGGTAGGTACGCGATCTCGCACCAAGCATGAACCGGTGTCATTGAGTGTCGAGAAAGACCCCCTGGACCCCGCCACGCCGATCCCCAGCGTTCATTTTTAGCGAGAAGAAGCCATCGACGTGATCGGGACATGGGCGTTGGGGGGAGGCGGATACGACCTTCGCTGACCCGAAGCGAGTGCCGCCTCCTCCTCCTCTTCGCCCCCCCGCCCGCTTTCGATTTTGGACACCGGCCCAAAACCCCCGGGCGGTATCCTCTCGCCGCGACTTTCCGGCGAGGACCACACGCACGTGCACGCACTCCCCCGCACCGCGATCCTGCTGGCCGCCGGCTCCGCCAAGCGCCTCAAAGAACTGACCCGCGAGCGGCCCAAGTGCCTGCTCGACGTTGGCGGCAAGACCTTGCTGGAACATCAGTTGAGCGCGATGCGCTCGGCCGGCATCGATGACTTCGTGATCGTGACCGGGTACTACGCCGAAGCGGTCGAGCGCGCGGCCGCGGGCCCCGGTGTCCGGTTCGTCCGCAACCCGATCTACGACCGCACGAACTCGATCTACTCCCTCCATCTCGCATTGCCCGCCGTCAGCGCCGGCTTCGTGCTGACGAACGCCGACGTGCTGTTCCACCCGCGCTTGCTGGCGCGCCTGCTCCACGACGGTGCCGCGGATGCCTTGCTCATGGAGCCGAATCGCGAACTCGGCGACGAGGAGATGAAAGTCCGCGTCGAAGGCGGGCGCGTGCGCGCCCTGGCCAAGGACCTCCCCGCGGGCAGCTACGACGGGGAGAACCTCGGAGTCCTGAAGTTCTCCGCCGCGGGAGCGCAGCGCCTGCGGCTCGAAGTCGGTCGACTCATCGACGCCGGCGACGTCAACGCATGGGCTCCCCGCGCGTTCTCCGCGATGTGCGGCGACCACGAGATCGGTGTGGTCCCGACCGCGGGCCTGCCGTGGATCGAGATCGACTTCCCCGAGGACCTGGACCGCGCGCGCCGCATCACTTGGCCGCGCATCGAGACGACGCTCGGCGGCGCGGGCTCACCGGCACTCGAGACGCGCGCCTGACGCACGCGGCGCGACGCGCCCGCGCTGATCCGTCACTTCGCCGCGAGCTGCATCGGGACGTGCCACGACTGCACCTGCAGCACCAGGTGGTAGATCGCGAGCGCGAAGTAGAACGAGAACCCCGCGACGATCGCGACGCGCGCGTAGCGGAAGTTCTTGTGCATCATGACGAACAGCACGCAGATGCCGGTCAGCGAGCCCTTGATCAGCACGAAGCCGATGTTGCCCGTGTTCAGCATGGCTTGCGCGATCGGGTTGAGTTCGTGCCCGCCCTTGCCCAGGTAGATGATCGTCGCGATCGAGTCGATCAGCGTCAGCACGAAGAACGTGATCAGCAGCGCGACGAGTCGTGGCGAGTAGAGATCGACGAATTGGTCGCGCCCCTCCTCCTCGCGACGGAAGTACTTCCGCCGCCCACCGAGGAACGTGTAGCGCGAGAGCAGCGGCGTCGGTCGCTTGCGGCGGTCCGGCCCCTGACGTCGCACCGTCTGAGGCCCGTCTTCCTGCGGGGTGGGCGCGGGATTCGACGACACGACGACTCCGTGGGCATGGGACGCGACGACCCGCGGGAACCGCCGCGGGGACCTTGGACGTGCCGATCTTATCGGCCGCGGCGCGGTCCGACTGAACAGGGCTCTTCGGCCTCCGATACGATCCCCGCCCCATGGACCACGCCGGCAGCTCCCCCTTCGCACGCGATGCGTGGTGCGTCGCCCTCCTGGCTCTACTCGCGTTCGTCAACGCGATCGACGCGGGGTTCGTCTACGACGACCAAGCGTTCGTCGTGACCAACGCGTCGGTCATCGATGGCGCGGGGATCTTCACCGAGCCGACGCCGCCGCAGCGCCCGGATCTCGGCCTCTATCGCCCATTGACGGTCTCGACGTATTGGATCCAGAACGCGATCCACGGCTTGGCGCCGGTTTGGTTCCACGCGGTGAACGTGCTGCTGCATGCGTTGGTCAGCGTGTTGGTGCTACGCGTCGGACGGCAGTTCTTCGCCGCGCGCGCGGCCGCGCTGTCCGCGGCGCTGCTGTTCGCGGTCCACCCGATCCACGTCGAAGCCGTCGCGTGGATCGTCGGTCGGGCGGAACTACTGGCCGCGGCGTTCGCATTGACGGCGATCCTGGTCCACGGTCGCCCGACGGCCGCGCATTCCGGACGGCGCAGCTGCGGCGCCGCCGCGCTGTACGCGCTGGCGTGCCTGTCGAAGGAAACGGCTCTCACGTTGCCGGCAGCCTTGTTCGCATTCGACGTCGTCTTCCGCGACGGCGCGCCGTGGTCGCGCATCGTCGCGCGCCAAGTGCCGCACGCGGTGGCGTGTGTCGCGCTGTACGGCATACGGATCGCGGTGCTCGGCCATTTCGCGCCGGACCCGACGCTGCCGGACCTCGCGCACGTGCAAGAGACCGCGCGCGGAGCGTTGTTCCTCGGCGTCTGCGGCCGCTGGCTGACGTCGTTGGTGTTCCCGACCGGCGCGTCCGTGTACTACGCCCCCGCGCGCTTCGTGGAGCCGGCGGCGATGCTCATGGGCCTGATCGCGCTCGCGCTCGTCGTGTTCGTCGGAGTCGTCGCTTGGCGGCGGCGTTCGCGGCCGCTCGCGTGCGGACTCGCGCTCGGGATCGTCGCCGCATTGCCCTTCCTGCAGATCGTGCCGATCGGCGCGGTCTTCGGCGATCGCTTCGTGTACTTCGGCAGCGTCGGCTTCGCGTTCGTGCTCGCCGCGCTGCTGCCGCTCGACGCCGCGGGAACGGCGGCACGACGCGTCGCGCGGACGTTCGTCGCACTCGCCGTGCTCGTCGGAGTCACGGCGACTTGGCTGCGCAATCCGGCGTTCCACGACGATCTCGCGCTGTGGAAGGACGCGATCGCCGCGGCGCCGCAGGAAGCCCATCCGCACTTCCAAGTCGGCCAGCTCTACTTCGAGCGTGGCCAGCTCGAGTACCAAAGCGCCGATCTGAAGGGAGCGGTGTTCCACCTCACCGAATCGTTGCGGATCGACCCGAAGCACGAATGGGCCGGCTCGGCCCACGTGACACTCGGGGAATGCTCCGCCGGCAAGCGCGGGGACCCGTTGCAAAAGCACGTCGACGCGTTCACTGCCGCGGATCACTATCGCGCCGCGATCCCGTTGCTCGGCGCGGACCCGACCGACGCGCTGCTGAACCTCGCGGCCCTGCATCGCACGCAGGCCGTCGACGAACAGGAAGCGCGGATCGCGATCGATGCCGTGCTGCGGATCGCGCGCGACGCGAAGAGCGTCGAGAACGCCCGCTCGATCCTCGCGGAAGTGGATGCCGACGCCGCGCGCGAGCATTGACGGACGCCCTGGGGATCGCGAGCTGTCGGCGCGTCGTGCGTACCGCCGTCGGCGGGGATTTCGCTCACTTCGCGTCGGCCGCGTTGCGTCGGGCGACCGGACCACTCTCCGAACGGATCACGCGGAAGGACGAAGTGCGCGGGGCAAGGCCGCGCCGAGCGTCGCGGCGAGCACGGACCGCCGACGCGTCACGGTGTGCGCGATGGCTCCGGCGACGCGCGGCGCAGCGCGTCGTCTTGCGAAGTCGATGGCAACGCGTCGTCGTCGAGCAGGTCGGCGCCGAACAGACCACCGATGAAGTCCAATGCTTCGTCGATGCGCACGTCCACCGCGAGACCGATCAACGCGAGGTGCACGTCCGCGCCGACGTCGAACGTGTGCCGCGACGGCGGACCGAACGTCACGCGGTCGCCGGCGAGTGTCTCGCCTTCGGCGTCGAACGAGTACATGGTCGATAGGCCGAGCTCCACGCGGCGCTCGGTCCACAGCCCGCCTTCGCGCTTGATCCAGCCGAGCTGGTAGTGATCGAGCGTGAAACTGGGCCTCCCCGCCGCGACCGAACCGAGCTCACCGGCACCGATCGCGACGAATCGGGTCACGCGCGCATGCGCCAACAGTCCCGGCCCCACGGCCACGCGCACCGCCACCACGTCGCTGAGGTCGAGGGCCCGCGCCGCGAACCAGCCGCGCGTTTGCGCGGTCGTCCCGTCCGGATCGGCGGCACAACCCGCGCCGGCGAGCGCGGCGACCACGAACATTGCCCCGATTCCAAGCGCGTTCATGGGTCGGCAGCATACCGGCCGTCGTGGACGACGCGCCCAGCCGCAGCCTCATCGGCGCAAACGACCGAGGCGAGCGAGCGACTTCCCGCGGTTGCCTGGGTAGAACGTCGGCCATGATCCTCGCCGGCGACATCGGGGGCACCAACACCCGACTCATCCTGGTGCGGGCGGGCGGTACGCCGCACGACCGCGTGTTCGATCGCCGCTATTCGTCCCGGGAGCCGGGCGGACTCGCGCCGATCCTCGAGCGCTTCCTCGCCGAAGCTCCTGGCCGCCCCACGGCGGCCGCGTTCGGCGTCGCCGGACCGGTGCTCGACGGCCGCGCGGTCGGAACGAACCTCGGCTTCAGCGTCGACGAGCGCGAACTCGCGCAACTCCTGCACATCGATCGCGTCGCGGTCCGCAACGACCTGCAAACGACGGGCTACGGCGTGTCGTGGCTGCAAGACACCCAAGTCCACGTCCTCAACGCCGGCCAGCGGCGGCCCGGGAACGCTGCGTTGATCGCGGCGGGCACCGGTCTCGGCGAATCGATCCTGGTCGCGCGCGATCAGGGCTTCACGCCGCTGCCGTCCGAAGGCGGGCACGCCGAGTTCGCGCCGCGCGACGAGCTGCAAGACGCGTTGCTGCGCCATCTGCGCCAACGCTTCGGCGCCGTGTCGTGGGAGCGTGTGGTTTCGGGCCCCGGCCTGGTCAACGTCCACGGCTTCCTGCGCGGCTTGCCCGGACGCGGTGAAACCGCGGAGACCGAACGCGAGTTCGCGACGCGCGATGCCGCCGAAGTGATCTCGACGCACGGCAGCGACGGACGCTCGCCGCTGTGCGCGGAAGCGCTCGCGTTGTTCGTGCGGCTCTACGGTGCCGAAGCGGGCAATCTCGCGCTGAAGGCGCTCGCGCTCGGCGGCGTGTACGTCGGCGGCGGCATCGCGCCGAAGATCCTGCCCGCGCTGGTGCGCCTCGGCTTCTTCGAGGCGTTCTGCGGCAACGGCGTGTTGGCGGACCTGCTGCGCACGCTGCCCGTGCGCGTGATCCTCGAGCCCGACACCTCGCTGCTCGGCGCGGCCGCCCTGGCGCTCGAGGCCGCGAACGCGCCGTGACCGCGCCCCCATGAGCGATCGCCTGCGCATCGTCCACGTCGCGACGTTCGTCCACCCCGATCGAACGGGCGGCGCCGAACGCGTGATCGCGGACCTCGCGGCCGGCCAGGCGGAACTCGGGCACGACGTCACGGTGATCAGCTGCGCGGCCCCCGCCACGCGGGGTCGCTCCACGGAGCGCGGCTACACGCACGTGCGGCGACCGCTCGACCCCGCGCTGCGCGGGCTCGCGTTCTTCCGCGCCGTGCGCGCCGAAGTGCGCGCCGCGATCGCCGGCATGGACTCCTGCGACGTGCTGCACACCCATCAAATCGCCAGCGCGTCAGCGGCGCAGCGCGCGGCAGTCGGTCCGCGCCGACCTCGCCTGCGCGCCCACTCGTTCTACGCGCCGTACGCCGATGAATCGGGCGTCGAGCGCGGCGCGACTTTGACAGAACGCGTGCGCGCGGGCGTCTCGCGATGGCTCGATCGACGCACGCTGGAGCTGGCCGACACGGTGTTCGTGCTGTCCGACTTCTCGCGCGGCCAGCTCCGGGCGCTCGCGCCCTCGTGCTTGCCGCGCGTGCATGAGGTGCATCCGGGAGTCGACACCGCGCGCTTCTTCGCCGGCCCGCGCGCCGACGCCGCCGCGCGCTGGCGAGTGCCGCCCGCAACGCGGTTGATCGTGTCGGTGCGACGTCTGGTGAAACGCATGGGTCTCGACGTCGGACTCGACGCGTTCGCGCTCCACGCGCGGCGCGATCCGCGAAGTGAATATTGGATCGCCGGCGACGGTCCCGAGCGCGCCGCGCTCGAGCAACACGCGACGGCCCTCGGGATCCAGCAGCGCGTGCGCTTCCTCGGCCGCATCGACGACGATGCGTTGCCCGATCTGTTGCGCGCGGCCGACGTGTTCCTGCTGCCGACGCGGGCGCTGGAGGGCTTCGGCATGGCGACGCTGGAAGCCCTGGCATGCGGCGTCCCGGTGGTCGCGACCGACGTCGGAGCGACACCCGAAGTGCTCGCTCGCCTCGCACCCGAGTTCGTTCCGGCGCGCTGCGACGCGGCCGCGCTCGCAGCCGCGCTTTGGGACCGCTTGGACGATCCGGCGCGGTCCGCCGCGGTCGCCGCGCGCGCCGCGACGACGATCGCGGCCGACCACACGCTGCGCGCGGCCGCGGCCGCGGTCCTCGAGCCGCTCACGCGAGCCCGGAGCACGCGATGACGTTGCGCGCGGTCGCGTTCACCAAGACGTCGGCGATCGGCCCGTCCAGCCGCTATCGCTACGTCCAGTACCGCGAGCGCCTCGCGCGCGAAGGCATCGAACTCGACATCCGGCCGCTGTTTCGCGCCTTCTGGTTCCGCTTGCTTCGTTGGCCTGAACCCTGGCGCACGCTCGCGAAGTGGCTCTACACGCCGTTGCGCTTCGTCGCGCGGGCGCTGCAACTGTGCACACTGCGCGCCTCCGACGTCGTGCTCGTCGAACATCAGTTGTTCCCGTACGTGCCGCCTTGGGGCGAAGCGCTGCTCGCGCGCCGACGCCTTGGCTACGTGCTCGAGTTCGACGACGCGATCTATCTGACGCGTGGCCACCGCGCGAAACTCGAACGCATGTGTGCCTCCGCGCGCATGGTCGTCGTCGGCAACGCGTTCCTGGCCGAGTTCGCGCGCCCGTTCGCGCGCGCGGTCGAAGTCACGCCGACGACGATCGACCTCACGCGGTATCCCACGGCTCCGCGCGCGACGCGGGCGTCCCCCGCCGGCGCGCGACCGCTCGTGATCGGCTGGATCGGCTTGCCGTACAACTTCGACGCCCTCGCGTCGTTGGCAACGCCGTTGCGCGACCTCGCGCAGGAGTTCGAGTTCGTGCTGCGCGTGGTGTCGGCGGGCGCGCCGGACCTCCCCGGGGTCACCGTCGAACGCGTGGAGTGGACCGAGGCCGGAGAGGTCGACGCCATCACGACCTTCGACGTCGGCGTCATGCCGTTGCGGGACGACGCGTGGTCCCGCGGCAAGTGCGGCCTGAAGATCCTGCAGTACTTCGCCGCGTTCGTGCCCGTGGTCGCCTCCCCGGTCGGCGTCAACGCGTCGATCGTCGATCACGGAGTCAACGGTTTCTTGGCCGAGAACGCCGATGAGTGGCGCTCGTGCCTGCGGACGTTGCTGACCGATCCAAAATTGCGCGCGCGCTTCGCATTGGCGGCGCGGCAGCGTGTCGTCGAACGCTTCGACGCGGATCGTGAAGCCGTCCGCATCGCGCACCGCATCCGTCGTCTGGCCGGAGTCGAGACCCGATGAGCTTCTCCGCATTGGCGGCGTGGACTTGGCACGACGCGACTCCGACCGTCGCGTTCCTGGTCGCGGCGGCGCTCGGGCTGTTCTTCACGCCGCGCATGCGCGAGGCGGCCGAACGCTTCGGCATCGTGGACCAGCCCGACGGCCGACTGAAGACGCAACGCGCCCCGGTCGCCTATCTCGGCGGACTCGCGATCTACCTCGCCTTCCTCGTCACGCTCGGCGTGCTGGTCGATTTCGAGCAACGCGTGCTCGGCCTGCTGCTGGCGTCGACGCTGGTGCTGCTGCTCGGCTTGTTCGACGACCTGAAGGCGCAGACGCCCACCGTCAAGTTCGCGGGTCAGATCCTCGCCGTCTTCGTGTTGATGAAGGCCGGCATCCGGATCCAGATCACGGTTCTCGAAGGGGTGCCGTACCTCGCGGAAGCCGTGACCCTGCTGTGGATCGTCGGCATCACGAACGCGTTCAACATCATCGACGTGATGGACGGACTCGCCTCGGGGACCGCGGGCGTCGCGCTGCTCGGACTGGGCGCGATGGCGTGGTGGAACGGCGACATCGCGATCGCGGCGTTCACGCTCTCGCTCGCCGGCGCCGCCTTCGGCTTCCTGCGCTCCAACATCGCTCCCGCGCGGATCTACCTCGGCGACGCCGGCTCGATGTTGCTCGGCTTCCTGGTCGCCGCATTGGCCACGCAGGCGTCGTGGGCGAAGCACTCGCCGTTCGCCGTGGCCGCACCCATCGTGCTGCTGGCCGTTCCGATCTTCGACACCGCGTTGGTGTCCTTCCACCGATTGAAGCGCGGCACTTCGCCGTTCCGCGGTTCGCCGGACCACTTCGCGGTCCGCCTGCGCAAGCACGGCTTCCGCGCGGAGCGCGTCGCGCCGGTCACCTGGGCGATCGGAGCGCTCTGCGCCGGACTCGCGCTGTGGCTCACGCGGACCGGGGATCGGGGAAGTCTCGCGATCCTCGGCGGCGTTCTGGGCGCGGCCTGCGCGATCGGCGTCTGGGTCTCGCGCTACGACGGCCACGGGCCGCGGCCCCAGGCGTGAGCGCGGCGACGCGGGGAACTCACGGTTGCTTCGCGAGCGCCCGCCCGGAACGAATCGAGGCCGCGGGCTCGAGCATCGAACCTGCGGCCTCGCGGTGGATTGGTGACCCCACGGGGATTTGAACCCCGGTTTGATGGCTGAGAACCATCCGTCCTGGACCAGGCTAGACGATGGGGCCGATCGAGCGCGGCATTCGAGCGGCGCGTCATGGCGAAATCAAGATGCGACTCGCAGACGTTCGATCATCGCATGCCGTTCGCGAACGATTTCCGCATCCGATGACAGCCGCGGACGTCGCGCCCGTCTGTGTGCGCACCACGGAATTCGCGGCGCGTGCGAATGCTCGCGCCTGCCGCGGCCGACTGCTAGTTTCGCGTCCGTTCGATCCTCCCGACCCTCGAGTCCATGCCCAAGTCCCGCCTCGCTCCATTCCTACTCGTCGCGATGCTGCTGTCGGCAGCCGCCGTGCTGCTGACGACGCTCGGCCACGACGACGGTCCGCCCCCGCCGATCGACGTGCCCTCGAAGCCGCGCTCGCTAAAGCAACAGCCGCGCAGGACCACCGAGCCGGAGCCGCCGCCGCTCGAGGCCGCGGACGAGGTCGTCACCGACCCGACTCCGGTCGAAGAACCCTTCGACGACATCGACGATGCCGATCTAGTCACCGCGATGACGGGACGCGTGCTGACTCCCGCCGGCATCCCGGCGCGCGGCGCACGCGTGACGTTGCTGCGGCAACTCCCCGGCTCCGCACTCGGCCCGGGGCCCAACAAGCGCGCGCAGGAACCCATCCAAGTCGATGACGCCGGATCCTATGGATTCGTTGGCCTGAAGCCCGGCGCACAGTACGTGGTGCGCGCGGAGCATCCCGACTACCCACCCGCCTCCACGGCCCCGGCGCGCGCGCGCAAGGACGAGACGGTCGAGCTGCCGGACGTGTCGTTCGTCGTCGGTTGTTCGATCGTCGGCACGGTGTCGGACGAACATGGCCGCGGACTGGCCTCGGCGCGCGTGAGCGTTTACGACCTCGTGCGCGGGTTCGCTGATGCCTCGAGCTCCACGCGGACCGCGACCAGCGTCGTGACCACGGACGAACGCGGCGTGTTCAGCGCGCAACGCCTCGCCCCCGGCGTCTACGAAGTGCTCGTCGTCGCGCCGAAGTACGAAGCGGCGATCACCTCGAACATCGACCTGTCGGCACCGCGCGCGGAGAAGCGCCTCGCGATCACGCTGCACCCCGGTCATTCGATCGCCGGCCGCGTGCTCGATCTCTCGGGTTCACCGGTCGAAGGCGCCCGCGTCCAAGCCGTGCAGGTCACGAAGGACAGCCGGCGGTTCGGCAGCGCGCTGACGCGCGCGGACGGCCGGTTCCGCATCGACGGCCTCGGCCTCGGCGATTACCGCGTCAGCGTCGACAAGGCCGGTTACACGAGCGCACAGCGCAACCGCATCGCCGCCGACTCGCTGGGCGTTCAGTTCCGCCTCGCGCAGAACGCGGGCATCACGGGATTCGTCGTCGCTAGCGACGGCACGACGCCGGTGCCGGCGTTCGGGATCATGCTGCATCAACTCGGGAAGGGCGATCACCCGAACCGTGTGCTCGGCGGGATGCGCTCGTTCTCGGCGCGCGACGGCTCGTACACGCTCGAGGACGTTCCGCCCGGGCGCTACAAACTGAAGGTCTTCGCGAACGACTACGGACCGACGTGGAGTGAACCGGTCGACGTCGAGCGCATCTTCGTGCATGGCATCAAGGTCGTGCTCGAGGTCGGCGCGACGTTGCGCGGCACCGTGATCGACATCGACGGACGACCGGCGGCCGGTGCGACCGTGCTGTTGCTCGAGAACACGTACCGCCGCAATCCGGCCGCGGCGTTGCTCTACGGCTCGTACACGCACTACGCGAGCGCGAAGACCGACGCGAACGGCGGATTCACGATGCGAGACCTCGAGCCGAAGCGCTACCAGATCGAGGTCCAATTGCCCGAGCGGATGCCGCTCTCGAAACTCGACGTCGACATCGTGAAGGGCGAGAACGACGTCGGGCCCTTGGTGCTGCACGTCGGCGGCGGCGTGAAGGGCTACGTGATCAATGAGCGCGGGGCTCCGGGCAACGCGGCGCGCGTCACGGCACGCAATCCGAAGACCCAGGTCTCGTACGAGACGACCTGCGACGCGGAGGGCGCGTTCGAGTTCAGGAATCTCGAGCCCGGCGATTGGATCCTGGTGCCGTCCCCGCCCGCGTCCGATCCGTTCGCGAATCACCCACTGACCGCGATCACGATCGCGTCGTTCTCGCAGATGACGGTGACGATCACGGAAGGCCGCACCGACAGCGTGACGTTGCCGATCAAGACGTCGCGCTGATCGACTCCGTCCGATAGTCGTCGCGTAAAGCGACGACTCGCGGACGGAGTCGATACCCCACCAGGTGTCCGAGGCGACGACAGTCGCCGCCACGTTCAACAGGCACAGATGTACG
>JBPOIU010000194.1:0-22378 GCA_052034255.1 Planctomycetota bacterium
TCGCGTACAGCGACGACTCTCGCACGTAGTCGATGCCGCACCAGGTGTCCGAGGCGACGGCAGTCGTCGAATTCACGGGCGAACGGCGTTCTATGACGTGAACGACTTGTGAATACGGCGGTCAAGACGTCGGTCGCTCCGCGACCGGGGCGCCGCCGTCGGCACCTTGTGTGTTCGGCGAGCAGCTTCGACGACCCGGACGATCCGAACGGTCGAAGCCACGCTCGGCTTCCTGAGACGAGTCATTCGGCTGCTACCATCCCACCCTTCGCCGGATCGAAAGGTGGCTTCGATGCTCCGCTCGCGCGTGTTGTCCTGGCTCGTCATCTGGCTGTCGTCGACCCTTGCGATGGCCCAGGTCGCCGCGCCGGCCGGTGCCGACTTCGATGCTCTGAAGCGCGCGTACGACGACAGCGTGCCCGACGCGATCGGCGCCGCCGTGCTCGAGGACGCGAAGGTCGAGGACGCGGCCAAGGCGATCGCGGCGCTCGCCGACGCGCCGTCGCTGCGGGCCCTCGAACTGCTGTCGGGCGACGCGACGAAGAGCGGCGAACGTCTGCTCGACGTCACCGTGAAGCTGCAAGACCAGGAATCCGAGCTCCAGGAACTGACGAAGAAACTCGCCAAGGCGAACGGCAGCGAGCGCGATCCGATCGACACCCGCATCAAGGAACTCGAGCGCACGAGCGCCGAAATGAAGGCGTTGCGTCCGAAGCTCGTGAAACTGCGCGAAGCGCTCTACGACGGTGTGCTGACCGTCACCGCACGTGTCTCCGACGCGCAGCCCGAAGAGGTCTACGACGCTCTCGTCGCGTACTTCGAAACCGACGTGAAGCTGCTCGCGTCGCTCGACCGTCGCGTTTCGGAACAAGGCGCGCGGCTCGCCACGCTGACCGAACGCATGCCGGGAATGAAAGAGGACGAGAAGTTCCCGGCCGAGCGCGAGGCCGCGAAATTGACCGCGGCACTCGAGCTGAACCGTGCGGACCTCGAGCGCCAGACCAAGTTGAAGGATCGCCGCATCGCGTCCGCGGCCGCCGTGTTCGGCAAGCTGCCGAAGGCGCGGCAGTCGAAGGAGATCGCGGATCTCCGCGCGAAACTGAAGGACGACGTCACGTACGAGACGCGTTCACTCGCGATCGAGATCCTCGGACATCTGCCGCTGCCCGATGCGATGACGGACGCCGTGACCCTGCTGAAGCGTGCGGCCAAGACGCGTGCCGGGCTCGAGAAGGAACTCGTCGAATTACGCGAAACGTATCGCAAGGCAGCCGAGGCGTTGGTGACGTCGGCGATCGGCGGCAATGGCATGGTCCCGGTGGCCGTCGCGCAGAACGAGCAGAAATGCCGCGCCGAGCTCACCGAAGCCAGCCAGCGCGCCTACGGCGAGGGTCGCGTGATGGAGGCGGCGGGACGCGCGCTCGGCGTCGCGGTGAACCGCCGCGCCGACGCCGACAAGACGGCCGGGGTGGAGGAGCTCTCGGCGCTCCTCGCGAAGGAGCGCGAGGAAGACCTGCGGACGCGCGTCGTCGCCGCGATCGGAGCCGTCGACGCCGACGCCGCACGCGAAGTGCTGCGCAACTCCGCGCGCAAGGACCCGGTGATCGGCGTGCGCTTGGCGGCGCTGGACGCGCTGGCGAAGGCGGGCGACGACGCCACGGTCCAGATGTGCATCGACGAACTGTTGCGCGACGGGGATTGGCGCGTGCGCGCCGCGACGATGCGACTGCTCGGCGACGTGCGGCAGAAGGCCGTGATCCCGGCGTTGATCCAATCGCTGGGCGCCGAGGTCGGCCGTTTGGTCGATGATGCCGAGGGCGCGCTCGCGAAGCTGACCGGTCAGCGCTTCAACGGCGACGCGAATCTGTGGAAGGACTGGTGGTCCAAGAACAAGGACACCTTCGAGATCGGCAAGGTCGCGCAAGCCGGCCCCGCGGACCCGAGCGCAGACACCAAGCCCCCGGGACACGTGTCGTTCTACGGCATCGCCACGCGCTCGAACCGGATCCTGTTCGTGCTCGATCGGTCGGGATCGATGAAAGAGCCGGCCACGGAGAACGTCGGCGGCAAGGGCGGCGGGCGCAGCAAGTTCGACGTGGCGCGCGAGCAATTGAAGGCCGCGGTCTCCGGGCTCACGGATGGCGAGATGTTCAACGTCATCACGTACTCGGCCGACGTGACGCGCTGGCAGAAGAAGATGGTCCCGATGTCGAAGGCGATCCGCGCGAAGTTCGACCACTACGTCGACAAGGAGATCGAGGCGGTCGGCGGTACGAACATCTACGACGCGCTTGCCGAGGCCTTCCGCCTCGCCGGCATCGGCGCGATCGACAAGGCGTACGAGGCCGGTGTCGACACGATCTTCTTCCTGACCGATGGCCAGCCGACGCAGGGCGAAGTCCTCGACCCGGAGGAGATCCTGCGCCGCGTCAAAGAGAAGAACCGCCTCTCGCGCATCGTTCTCCACACGGTTGGTGTGGGAAAGGACCACGACGCGACGTTCCTGCGCCGCTTGGCGGAGCAGAACGGTGGTCAGTACGTAGGCCGCTGACGGCCCTCACAACCCGGGCCACCGCCCGGGCCAGCACCCGGGCCCCGCACGGAACGGTGTCGTTGCACCACGTGCGGTGGGGACACGAGCGCTCGCACACGGATCTTCTTCCCACGTTCGGTCGAGACGGGAACCCTCGCCGCCAGGTCGCCGTTGACGGCGCGCTTCGTGACGGCGCCGACTCGTGGCAGCCTCCGATGCACGGAGGCCGGACGATGCTCACATGCGTGTTCGCAGGCGCGCTCTTCGTCGCACTGTCGCTGGACGGTGAGACGCAACCGGACGTGGTCTTCCTCGAGCCCGTCGCGACGCCGGCCGCCGACGGCGTTCCGCGATTCGCACGCGTCGCCGACGTAGCCCGCATCGAGACGATGCGGGGATGGCTCCAGCAGCCCTGTGCGCGGCGCGCGCTGGCGCTGTATCGCCTGGCGGCCGACGTACGCGCCGCTCGTGATTCCGCGTACGTGTCGGTGCCCTACGCGATCGCGCTGGTGCCGGGGGGTAATCACGCCGACGTGGGCTACGTGGAGGTCGGCGCGGATGGCGCCGAAGTGGTCCGGGATGACCCGTACATCAAGCTCGACGCGTCCGCGGAATCGTTCTCCCGGACGTTCCTGCATGAGACCGGGCACGTCGCGCTCGCGATCGTCGCCGGCGCTCGCGGCGTGCCCGCGGAGCCGATCGCCGCGATCCCCCACACCGTGACGGCGATCACCGATCGTTCGACGGCGTTCAACGAGGGCTACGCGATCCACCTCGAAGCGATTGCGGTCCACCTCGGCGAAGACGCCGGCACGCGACCGCGCGACCATCACGAGCGCATGGTGTTCGGTTCCGATCGCATTGCGGAGTCCGAGTACTTCCGCCCAGCGGTCGACTTCGCGAGCTACTCGCAACCCCGGGCCCGTTACCGCATGGTGCGCGACGGCGAGTTCGCGTTCGCTCCCGCATTCCGTGACGGGGACTACCTGCGCACGCAGCTCGATCCCGCGCGCGATGGCGCGACGCTGCTGACGACCGATCAGATGCTCGCGTCGGAGGGGTTCGCGGCCTCGCTGTTCTTCGCGCTGGTGATGCGGGGGAACGAAGTCCCCGACGCGGCGACACTCGAGGCGCGCGAGCGCGCTGTGCTCGAAGCCGCGGCCGCGATGTTCGCGACCGAGTCCGCGGATCCGCATGCGCCGCTGCTCGTCGATTGGGCGATCGCGGCGCTGCGAGCGGCGAGTACGGACGATGCGCGCGCCATCGCCGACGTCGTGCTCGATCGCACGCACGGAGCGTGGATCGACCCGGACGCCGCACGGTGGTGGTCGACGGCGTACATGGCGGCGCTGACGCTCGACCTCGGTCGACTCGGCGCCGCGGACTTGAAGCGAGCGCGTGCGGGCTGGCGTGAGCGCGTTTTGGCGGATCCGTATGCCCTGGCCACACGCGTCGGCGCCGTCGTGCCATTCCATGTTCCCGCGGTCGAGGTCGCGCTCGTCGCATTCGGCGGATCGGCGCCGTTGTCGTTCGACGTCAACACGGCGACCGAGGGCGTGATGCGGTGCATTCCCGGGATCGCGGCGGAAGACGTCGCGCGTTGGCTCGCCGAGCGCACCACGCGTCCGTTCGTCGATGCCGACGACTTCCGCGCGCGCGTCGTCGCTGTTGCGAAGGACCCCGCGTTCAAAGATGCGCTGAAACCTGGGATCCCCACCTGAAGCGTGCGTCGCCCGCGGCGGCGCAGCTACTCTTCCGCGTGCGCCGCCATGTAGTCCTTCAGGATCTGCGCGGCGGCGACCGCGTCGACGCGACCCTTCTCCTTGCGGCGACGCGCGGGACTGCGGCCCTTCAGGAGTTCCTCCGCCGTGACGCTCGACAGGCGTTCGTCGATGAACGCGATCGGGCGGCGCACGTGCGCCTCGAGCTTCGCCGCGAACGCGCGGACTTCGCGCGCCATCTCGCTGTCCGCGCCGCTCATATGCAGCGGTAGGCCGACCACGATGCGGTCGACCTCACGTTCCGCGCAGACGGCCGCGATCGCGTCCAGCGCGCGCGCGTCATTCGCGATCGCATCGACCGGGTGCGCGGCGATCCACAGCGCGTCGGCGGCAGCGAGACCGATGCGCTTCCTGCCGTAGTCGATCCCGAGCAGTCGCTCGCGTACGCGCGTCACGTACGCTCAACCGATCCACAACGCGAGTGCGATGACGAGCCACACGGCGTCGAGGAAGTGCCAATACAGCGCCGACTCGTGGACGCCCTTGAGATGGGTCGCGTCGTAGCGGCGTTGCGACGCCTTCACGGCCACGATCGTGAGCGGCACGAAGCCACCCACCACGTGCGCCGCGTGCAGTCCCGTCAGCACATAGAACAAGAACGCCGACAGCGCATTTGGATCGGTCTTCCACGCTTCCGTCGACAACCACCCCTTGGCCGCGACGAGCAGCTTCCAGTTCCATGCTTGGTTGAAGAGGAAGCCGAGCGCCAGCGCGTACGTGATGCCGATCCAGCGCAGCAGGCCGCGCGAATCCCCCCCGCGAATCGACGTGAGCGCCTTGTGATGCGTCACGCTGCAACCGATCAGGAGCGCCGTCGAAACGAGGATCCCGACGCGCATGCCGTCATGGTGGTACCCCGTCCATTGCTCGGCGGGCACGCGAACCCAGACGTAGCCGATCATGCTCGCGATGAACAACATCGCCAGCGAGGCGAGGAACAGCTTTACGCCGAGCGTCGACGCGTCGGGCGGTGTTCCGGTGGGGCCACGATGCTGCGGCTCGTCGCCGGGCTCGCGACCGCTCGAGGGATGCAGGAAGAAGATCACCATGCGAACACTCCCCGTCCCCCCTCGAGGACGACGTCCGCTTACTTCGGTGCCGTCTGGAACTTCGGGAGCACTTCGTGCCAGTTGATCGTCGGGTCGTACTGGCCGCGGTCCATCATCGCGAAGCCGATGAAGATGAACACGAACAGGAACGACGCGAGGAACACGAGGCGGTTGAAGCCCGAGTCGTGGCGCAAGTGCATGAAGTAGAGACCGACCGCCGTCGCCTTGACCGTCGCGATGCCCATCGCGACCCAGATGTCGACCGCACCCAGCGGGTGCTTCGCGACCCACACCGTCACGAACGTCAACACCACCAGCAGTCCGAACGTGCCGAGCAACGACGGCACGCTGGCGACGTGCGACAGGCCGTGATTGCCGTGGCCCCCATGGGCTTCCGCGTGAGCTGTGTTCGACATATTCGACTCCGAGACGATGAGCGCGCGTGATTGCTGCGGACGAGGACGGGAACGACGGACTTGGGACGTCTTCGATCAGTGGATCAGGTACAGCAGCGGGAACAGGTAGATCCAGATCAGGTCGACGATGTGCCAGTACAGCGCCGCGTAGTCGATCGGCCCGAAGTACTTGGCGTTGAACTCGCCCTTCATCGCCCGCTTCAACAACCACAACCACACGATGATGCCGGCGAGCACGTGGAAGCCGTGCAGGCCCGTCATGAAGAAGTAGATGCCGAAGAAGATGTGGATGTTCTGCGGGCGGTGCATGCCGACGGTGGGATCCGGATGATCCGGAGTCGTCGGCGACGGCACACCCGGTGCGTTGAACGTGTACGCATCGCCCGGCAACAGGCCCCAATGAGCCTTGTGGCTGTACTCGTGGTACTTGATGAACATGAACGCGCAGGCACACGCGATCGTCAACACGATGTTGATGACGAGCGCCTTCTTCTGATTGAGCTGCGCATTGCGCACGGCCCACGCCGCCGTCAGCGAGCTGAAGATCAGCACCAGCGTGTTGATGAAGCCCATGTTCGTGTCGAGGAACTTGCTGGCGTAGACGAACACTTCCGGGTGATAGGACCGGTAGATCGTGTACGCGCAGAAGAGTCCCGAGAAGAACAGGATTTCCGTCACCAGGAACAGCCAGATCCCGAGCTTGCCCGAGTCGAACTGTTGCTGCGGCGTGTCGAAGTGGTGCGCGAGATGCGCTTCGGGATCCTCGTGCCAGTGATGCGCGTCGTGCGCGTGGCCAGAGGGTGCGTGGGCGGTCTCGGTCGTGCTGCTCATGCGTCCGTCTCTCGAACGAGGGATGTTCGCTCGACTAGGAACTCGGATCAGTGCGTCGCGTCGCTGAACGCGACCCGCTTGTAATCGCCGCTCTGGGCGTCGTACTCGAAGTCGTAGACCGCGTACGGATTGCCGGCCTTCGGCGTCTCGTGGAAGTTCTCGGTGATCGGCGGCGTGGCCGTCTGCCACTCGAGGCTCGCGGCGCCCCACGGATTGTCCGGCGCTTTCTTGCCCTTCATCAGCGAGTGGATGAGCAAGAACAACACCGTGAACAGGCCGACCGCGAGCACGTACGCGCCGACCGTCGACATCACGTGGAGGAACTGGAACTCCTCCAAGTAGTCGTAGTAGCGGCGCGGCATGCCACGCGTGCCCATGATGAACTGCGGGAAAAACGTCAGGTTGAAGCCGACGAACGCCGTGATGCTCGCGAACATGCCGACGCCATCGTGATACATCTTGCCGGTGATCTTCGGCCACCAGTGATGCAGGCCACCGAGGAAGCCCCACAGGGTTCCCGCGACCATGACGTAGTGGAAGTGCGCGACGACGAAGTACGTGTCGTGCAGGTGGACGTCCGTGCTCATCGTGGACAGGAACAGCCCGGTGACGCCGCCGATCGTGAACAACCAGATGAAGCCGAGCGCGTAGAGCATCGGCGTGTTGATCCGGATCGAGCCCTTGTAGAGCGTCGCCAGCCAGTTGAAGACCTTGATGGCTGACGGGATCGCGACGAAGAACGTCAGGAAGCTGAAGACCGTCGCCGCCATCGTCGACTGACCGGACACGAACATGTGGTGACCCCACACGACGAATCCGATGATCGCGATCGCGACCGACGACAGGCCGATGAACTTGTACCCGAAGATCTCCTTACGGCTGTGGACCGCGATGAGCTCGGAGACCACGGCGAACGCCGGCAGGATCATGATGTAGACGGCGGGGTGCGAGTAGAACCAGAAGAAGTGCTGGAACAGCACCGGGTCACCGCCCAACGTCGCGTCGAAGATGCCGAGCTTGAACGCGCGTTCGATCGCGAGCAGCAGCAGCGTGATGCCGAGCACCGGTGTCGCGAGGATCTGGATCAGCGCCGTGGCGTACAGACCCCACAGGAACAGCGGCATCTTGAAGAACGTCATTCCCGGCGGACGCATCTTGTGGATGGTCACGATGAAGTTCAGCCCGGTGAAGATGGAGCTGAACCCGAGGATGAACGCGCCCATGACGGCCCAGATGACCGACGTGTTCGTCGTCGTCGAGTACGGCGTGTAGAACGTCCAACCGGTGTCGAGACCGCCCGTCAACAGCACGATCACGAAGAAGATCGCGCCCCAGAACCACAGGTGGAACGACATCAAGTTGAGGCGCGGGAACGCGACGTCCTTCGCGCCGAGCATCAGCGGCAAACAGAAGTTGCCGAGCGCTGCGGGGATGCCGGGGATGATGAACAAGAACACCATCACCGCGCCGTGCAACGTGAACGCCTGGTTGTACGTGTCCGGGTCCATGATCGTCTTGCCGACGGTCATGAGCTCCGTACGCAGCTTCAGCGCGAACACGCCGCCGAGCAGGAAGGCGCTCATGACGCCGACCAGGTACATGATCCCGATGCGCTTGTGATCGAGCGTGAACACCCACGACAGCAAGCCGCGGCGGGCGTTCAGGTAGTTGACTCCCGCTTGCGGCGGTGCGTGGGTTGCAGTCGTCGAGCTCATGGATGGTGCTCCGCTCACTTCACGGTCCGCAAGAATTCGATCAGCGCCGCGATGTCGTTGTCCTTCACGCGGCCTTGGAACGTCGGCATCGCCGAAGGCGGCCCGTAGCCCGAGACGATCTTCGCCTGCGGGTTCAGGATCGACTCACGGATGTAGTTCTCGTCGGCCGTGATCGTGCTGCCGTCGGCCATTTGTTCCTGGCGGCCGAACAGGCCCTTGAACGACGGTCCGGTCAGCTTCGAGCCGTCGAGCGTGTGACACGCCGCGCAGCCCTGGATCTTGTAGATCTTCTCGCCGGCCTGCGCCGGAGTGCGTCCCCCGCCGTGCGGGTCGCCTTCGACCGCGAGCCACTTGGCGAGTCCGCCGGGCTCGTGGACGACGACCTTCGCGCGCATCATCGAGTGGTTCGTGCCGCAGTACTCGGTGCACTGCGCCCAGAACTCGCCGGTCATCGTCGGCTGGAACCAGAGCTTCGTGTAGCGACCGGGGACCGCGTCCATCTTCGTGCGGAACGCCGCGACCCAGAACGAGTGGATCACGTCGACCGACGACAGCGTCAGTTGGACCGGTTGGTCCTTCTCGACGTGGAGTTCGTCGTGGACGACGCCGTTCGGATACGTGAACGTCCAGGCCCACTTCTGCGCGGTGACATCGACGTTGACCGCGTTGGACGGCGGACTGCGCAGGTCGGTGTAGCCTTCGAAGCCGAGCACGAACATGTACAGCAGCACGATGCCCGGCAGGATCGACCACGCCAGTTCGAGCGGCGTGTTGTGCGTCGACGTGCGTTCGGCCTTCGGGTTCTTCTTCGTGTGATACTTCAGCGTGAACAGCACGAGCACGCCGGCGATCACGAGCACGAAGAACGCACTGACCCAGTAGATGAAGTAGTAGTCCGCGTCGATCTTCGACGCGAACGACGACGCCTGCGGCGGGAACCAGAAGTCCCCTTCCGTCGGCGCGATGCGCGGCTGTTGGGCGAGGGCGAGCAACGAGTTCAGCATGTTCAAGTGGCCTCCGCCGACGTGGACGGATGGGGGGAGTTCGCGGTGGTTCGACGCAACCACAGGTAGAGCGCACCGATCGCGAGCAGCGTCAGACCCGCGCTGTACTGCATCACGGTCGTGGCCTGCACCGTGTAGGTGCCCTTGGTGTGGTCGTAGTAGTAACAGGACAAGAAGACTTGATCGACGAGGCTTCCGATCGTGCCGCTGCCGGCGTCGAGGAAGCTCATGCGGATGTCGCGGGCGTCGTAGGCGATGCCCGCCATGTAATGCGAAACGACGCCCTTCGGCGTGCAGAAGATCAGCGCGGCGCTGTGCGCGTAGTCGACTCCGCCTTCGACTTTCTTGAAGCCGAAGCCGACGGCTTGCGCCAACGCATCGATGCTCGGCGACAGCCCGACGAGGAAGTGCCAGCCGTCCTTGCCGCCGGGGCGGTCCAGGAGGTCGAGGTACTTGCGCTTCGTCGACTGCGCCTTCATCCAGAGTTCGGTCTCATCGATGCTGACCGTGACGATCGCGTAGTCCTTGCCGGGCTCGAGATCGACGTCGCGCAGAGTCGCGACCATCGAGTTCAGCATCTCGCTGCACAGCATCGGGCAGTTCGAGTAGTTCAGCGTCAGCAGGATCGGCTTCGAGCCGTCGAAGTACTTCGCGAGCGTGACCGGAATGCCGTAGTCGTCCGTGAACGCGAGGTCGAGCGGGATCTGCGCCCCGACCTTCTGCACGACGCCGACGCCCTGCATGTCCTCGGGAACGTCACGCACCACTTGCGCGAACGCCACGGGGGCGCACGACGCCAGCAGGCTGACGAAACCGGGGACCAGGACGCGCATCAACGTTCTCCTTCGATTCGGGTGGCGACTCGAGCGGTTCGGACGGCGCGAATCACTTCCCGCGCATCTGCTTCAGCAACAGGTCTTTCGCGACATCGATCGGCACGGCGTACGTGCTGTTGTCGGTGTTGCGCGCGAGCTTGTTCAGGTTCTCGCGCGCTTCCGTCTGGGTCGCCGTGAGTTCGGGGAACACGACGTCGACGGACTTCTTCTGGAACTGCCAGTCCTCACTCTGCAGCGCCAAGCCCTGCATCGCGAAGATGGCGGTCAGCGTGAGGAATGCGCCGCCGAAGACGATGGTGGCGAGGAACCCCGAGTTCATGCTGTCGGTTTCGGTCGTCATCGCATCACCTCACATGTTCTTGAAGCGCAGCGACGCTTCGAAGTACGGGTCCTTGACCGGCGCCAGCAGGCCGCCCTGCGCGCGCTTCAACCACAGACCGGCGAACATCGCACCGATGCCGAGCAGCAGCGACGCGTCGAACATGTGGAACTCGACGCCCTTCTCGTGCAGGACGGGCATCGCGATCCAGTACAGGTCGACCCAGTGCATCAGCAGCAGCGTGACGGCCCAGAATGCCAGCGCCGCGCGATTGCGCTTCACGTGGCGCGACACCAGGCCGCCGAATGGAATCAGCAGGTGGCCGAGCAGGATGAAGACCGCGATCGAGATCCACGAGCCTTCGAACCGGTCACGGAACCAGAACGTCTCTTCGGGCAGGTTCGCGTACCAGATCAGCATGAACTGCGAGAACGCGACGTAGCCCCAGAAGAACACGAACGCGAACGTCCACTTGCCGAGGTCGTGGTAGTGCTCGGCCGTGACGATGCCCTGCAGCCGGCCCTTCTCCTGCGCCAACATCGTGATGACGATCGTCGAGCAGAAGAACGACAGCGCACATCCCGCGAAGAAGTACACGCCGAAGATCGTGCTGAACCACTCGGGTTCGAGCGCCATCAGGAAGTCGAAGGCGGCGAACGTCGTCGTCAACGCGAACAGGATGATCGCGAGCGGCGCGAACTTGCGCATCTTCGCCGTCAGCAGCACGTCGCCGGTCAGATCCTGCGCGCGCGAGTTCGACGCGAAGAAGCGAGCGAATCCGATCCACACCGCGAAGTAGATCGCGACACGGATGACGAAGAACGTCGGATTCAGGAACGCGATCTTGCCATGGAGGAGGTGATTGCTCTCCATCCGCTCGTGGGAGACCCACAGGAACAGGCCGTCGTCACCCTTCAGCACGGCGAACAGCGTCGGCAAGAACAGGACGAGCAACAGCGGGAAGCTGCCCATCGTCAGTTCGGCGACGCGGCGCACCGTCGTGCTCCACTTCGCGCCGACGAGGTGGTGGATCGTCACGAACCACAGCGCGCCGAGCGTCATGCTCAAGAAGAAGCAGAACGCGATGTGGTACGAGAACTGGAACTGCCGCCACGTGCCTTCGGGCCCGGCGAATGCGTACGCCGCCGAGCCGAGCAGCAGCAGCAATCCGATGCCGAGCAGGCGGTTCGACCACGACGAAGCATCTTCGCCGAGCGTCGTCTGTTGGCGCAGTTCGTCAGCTGTCAGTGCGTGAGCCATTGCCGTTTCCAGAGGGTCCGATCGATTCCGTTCGCTCGTTCACTTGCCCGCGAGCTTGTCCTTGAGCTCGGCCGGCATTTCCGCGTCGGGCAGGAACTTCGCGTGTTGGAGCGCGCGCACGTACAGCACGATCGCCCAACGGTCCTTCGGCGGAATCTGCCCGCCGTAGGGCTGCATCGTGTTCTTGCCGTTCGTGATCGTGTTGAACAACTCGCCGTTTGGCGTGTCGCGGCGCAGGCGCGCGTCCTCGAGCGTTCCGACCAATGAGGCCGGTCGAGTCCAGCCCGCGGCCTTGTTGCTCGCGAGCAGCACTTCCGCGCGTCGGGCGACCGTGCCCGTGCCGGCACCGTCGAGGCCGTGACACGGAGCGCAATAGATGCCGAAACGTTCTTCGCCGCGCGCCATCAATTGCGCGTCGACCTGGAGCGGGAAGTTCGTGAGCCAGTTCCCGGCCGCGTCCTTACCGGTCGTCAACGGCGACGCATCCGGGTCGTCGCCCCAGGCGACCGTCCCCGCAAGCTGCGCGCGCATCGTGCGATGGTCGGCGAAGCCCGTGAACTTGGCCTGCTTCTGCGTCTTGTACTTCGGCTGCCAGTCCATGTCCCAAACGAGGTGGACACGCGGCGAATCGCTGTTCGCGAAGCGCGCCTTGTAGATCAGCGCGAGCGGGATGAAGGTCAGCAAGGTCGCCAGTGCGCCGACGTAGTGGAACGCGACCGGCAGTTTCTGCGCCTTCGTTTCCTCCATGCAGGTCTCGAGCGCAGCAGGATGCGTCGATGCCAGCAGGCTCTTCGTGTTGGTCTCGTGGAACAGCGGGTCCGCGGCTTCGATCGAGACGAAGAACTTGTCGTCGGTCGCGCGCTTGAAGCGTTCGACGTTGAACAGCGGGTGGTACAGCGCCGGCAACACGTTCAGCACGAGCACCGACAGGAACGCCGAGATCGCGCTCAGCAACACCGTCAGCTCGAAGCAGACCGGGATCCAGGCCGGGATCGACATCATCGGCTTACCCGAGATCAAGAACGGGTAGTCGATGGCGTTGGTCCACCACTGCAGCACGAACGCGGTCAGCAGGCCGGTCAGGCCGCCGCCGAGCACGATCCACGGCAGGATCGTCGGCTTGATGCCGATCGCGTCGTCGATGCCGTGCACCGGGAACGGCGAGTGCGCGTCCCATTTGGTGTAGCCGGCGTCACGGACCTTCTCGCACGCATGGATCAACGAGTCCACGTCGCCGTACTCGGCGAGGTAACCGTGGACCTTCCAGTCGTGCGAACGAGGAGTCGGGGAAGTCGCGTCGTGATTCATCGCTGTGTACTTCGTCTCAGTGATGCGACGGATGGGCCTGATCCATGACGTTCTTCACTTCCGCGACGGCGACCATCGGCAGGAAGCGCAGGAACAGCAGGAACAGCGTGAAGAACAGACCGAAGCTGCCGACGAACATCGCGATGTCGACGCCGGTCGGGCTGAAGTAGCCCCACGACGACGGCAAGTAGTCGCGCGACAGCGAAGTGATGACGATCACGAACCGCTCGAACCACATGCCGACGTTGACGAGGATCGCGACGACCATCATCACCGGCACGCTCGTGCGCATCTTCTTGAACCAGAACACCTGCGGCGCGAGCACGTTGCAGCTGACCATGATCCAGTAGGCCCACGCGTACCAACCGAACGCGCGGTTGATGAACGTGAAGCGCTCGAGCGCGTTGCCGCTGTACCACGCGATGAAGAACTCGATCGAGTACGCGTAACCGACCATCATGCCGGTCGCGAGGATGACCTTGTTCATCGCCTCGAGGTGGCGATCGGTGATCAGGTTCTTCATGTTGAAGAGCGCGCGCGCCGGCACCGCCAGCGTGACCACCATCGCGAAGCCGGAGAAGATCGCGCCCGCGACGAAGTACGGCGGGAAGATCGTCGTGTGCCAGCCGGGGATCTGCGACACCGCGAAGTCGAACGAAACGACCGAGTGCACCGAGAGCACGAGCGGCGTCGACAGCGCGGCGAGGATCAAGTACGCGCGCTCGTAGCGATGCCACTGGCGGGCCGAACCGCGCCAGCCGAGCGCCAGCAGCCCGTAGATGAGCTTGCGGATCGGCGTCGTCGCGCGGTCGCGGATCGTGGCCAGGTCGGGCACGAGACCGAGGAACCAGAACATCGCCGACACGGTGAAGTACGTCGAAACGGCGAACACGTCCCACAGCAGCGGAGAGCGGAACTGGGGCCACATCTCCATCTGGTTCGGGATCGGGAACAGCCAGTACGCGAGCCACACGCGACCGATGTGGATGCCGGGGAACAAGCCGGCGCAGATGACGGCGAAGATCGTCATCGCTTCGGCGAACCGGTTGATTCCGGTTCGCCAACCCTGGCGGAACAGGAACAAGATCGCGGAGATCAGCGTGCCGGCGTGGCCGATGCCGACCCAGAACACGAAGTTCACGATCGGCCAGCCCCACGCGACCGGGACGTTGTTGCCCCAGACGCCGACGCCGGTCCAGATCAGATGCCCGACCATGCCGAGCAGCATCAACAGCAGGATCACGGACACGCCGAACAGCGCGAACCAGATCTTCGGCGTCTCCTTCGACTCGACGACGCCGACGACCGTTTGCGTCACGCCGGCGAAGTCGAGGCCGCCTTGCACCAGCGGCGGCTGCTCAAGCACATCATGTGTCGTGGTGGACGAGCTCATGGAGTCCTGGCTCTCCCTCAGGCCTTCGCGACCAGTTCGGGATTCGGATTGCGGATGCGCGCGAGGTAGGCCGTGCGCGGCCGCGCATTCAGTTCGGACAACAGCGAGTAGGAGCGCTTGCTCGCATGCTCCTTCGACACCATCGAGTTCTGATCGTTGAGATCGCCGAACGTGATCGCCTGCGCGGGGCAGGTCTGCTGGCACGCCGTGACGATCTCACCGTCCTTGATCGGACGCTTCTGGTTCTTCGCCGTGATGCGCGTGTTCTGGATGCGCTGCACGCAGTACGTGCACTTCTCCATCACGCCACGCGCGCGCACCGTGACCTCGGGGTTGAAGGCCATCTTCAGGGCCTCGTTCGCCGAGTCCTTCAGGTCCTCGTGGTAGTTGAAGAAGTTGAAGCGACGGACCTTGTACGGGCAGTTGTTCGAGCAATACCGCGTACCGACGCAGCGGTTGTAGACCATGTCGTTCAGGCCTTCGGACGAGTGCATCGTCGCACCCACCGGGCAGACCTGTTCGCACGGGGCGTTCTCGCACTGCTGGCACGGCAGCGGCTGCGACACCACCTGGACGTCGTCGTCGTCGTGGATGTCTTCCGCCGAGAAGTAGCGGTCGATGCGGATCCAGTGCATCTCGCGATTGCGGCGCACCATCTCCTTGCCGACGATCGGCAGGTTGTTCTCGGACTGGCACGCCATGACGCACGCGTTGCAGCCGGTGCACTTGGACAAGTCGATCGCCATGCCCCAGCGCAGACCTTCGTAGTCGAAGGTCTTCCACAGCATCAGCGGCGTGACGTGGTCGTGCTCGTGGACGATGTCCGGGTTCGCGGCGTACTCGGCGACGTCGGCCTCGCGCACCAGCGCGTCGAGGCGCTCCTGGCGGCCCTCCTTGCCGGTCGTGTCGATCATGTGATGGTCCTGGACCATCGCGAACTCGTAGTGCGAGCGCAGCACGTCGATCTTCAGCCCGCCGCCGCCGCTCATCGCATCGCTGGTGCGCAGCGCGTAGGTGTTGAATCCGACCGGCTCGACCTCGCCTTCGAGCGAGCCGCCGACGACACCGGCTTGTTCACGGCCGTAACCGAGAGTGACCGTGACGCAGCCCTGCGCATGACCCGGGAGCAGGTACGCGGCCATTTCGAGCTCGCGGCCCTTCCAGGTCAGCTTGACCATCTGGCCGTTCGTGAGCCCGAGCTTCTTCGCGGTGCCGGGCGCGATCAGCGCCGCGTTGTCCCAGGTCGTCTTCGTCATGAAGTCCGGCAGCTCTTGCAGCCAGCCGTTGTTCGCGAAACGCCCGTCGTAGAGCTTCGTGCATGGGACGAACGTGAGCTCGAACTGACCGTTCGCCGGGAACTCGGCGCCATCGACGCCTTCGCTCGCGAGCGCCGGGATCGAGCCCGCGACGGTCGGGATCTCGTAGGCGGCGTTCACGCCGCGGATGAAGCCGTCGTGGACCGCGTGACGCCAAGCGCTCTCGAAGGCGAGCGCGTCTGCGCCGGACTGCGACTGCGCCTTGAACGTCGCGCGCAACACCTCGAAGTCGCTGACGCCTTCGTCACCGAGCACCATCGACAACAGCTCGAGCGCCGTCTTGCCGCCGTACAGCGGCGCGATCAGCGGCTGCGCGAGCGTCGGCGTGCCGTCGTAGGCGCGCGCGTCGTTCCACGCTTCGAGGAAGTGCGCTTGCGGCACGTGCCACGTGCAGGCCGCCGCGGTCTCGTCGCGGTACAGCCCGAGGTGGACGGTGGTCTCGACCTTTTTCAGCGCGTCGGCGAACGCGAGGTCCGCGGGCGCCGTGTAGACCGGGTTGCCGCCGAGCACGAGCAGCGTGTTCACCGTGCCCGCGTTCATCGCCGCGACCAGATCGCGCAACTGCGCGGCGTGGCCCGGAGCGTCGCGCAGCGCGACGTACTTCACCGTCTTGCCGGCGTTCTCGAGGAACGCGTTGATGCGATGGACGTGCGCGGCGACGAGCGCGGGCAACGTGCGACCCGCGGCGACGACGCTGCGGCCCTTGTGCGCGAGCAGGTCCTTCGCGACCGCGTCCACGAACGCCTTGGCACGCGGCGAGCCGTCGATCGCGGCGGGCGACGCGACGTTTTGGATCCCGAGGCGCGCGGCCAGCGCTTGGACGAATGCGGCGATCTGGCTTTGACGCAGCGGCAGGCGGTGATCCGCCATCGCACCGGTCGTCGAGTGATGGCTCTCGACCGCGTACATGCGGTTCAACGCGCCGGCGTCGGGGTTGCGCCGCGACGCGAACGCGCGCGCGTGCGCCAACATCATCGGATGAGCGCCGAGCAGGTCCGCGTCCAGCGTCACGACGACGTCGGCCGCGAGGTCGTACAGAGCGCGCATCGGCTTGCCGAACGCGATGCGCGAGCCTTCACGCTCGTCGTCGTCGTTGATCGGCTCGTACGCGACGACCTTCGCCTTCGGCATCTCCGTCGCGAGGCGCGCCTTCAAGCGCGCGACGCTGTCCGACGAGGTCTCTTCGGTCAGGATCGCGAGACCGGCTCCGCCGGCCTGCCGCAGCGCCGTCAGCTTCGAGCGCATCGCGGCGACGAACGCGTCGAACGACGGCTTCGCCTCGTCCGCGGCATTGCGCTGGACGACCGCCTGACTGCGATCCGGGTCGTACAGGCCGAGGATGCTCGCCTGCGCGAACACGTCCGCCGTGCCGTTCGTGAGCGGGTGGTCCGGATTGCCGTCGACCTTGATCGGACGGCCGTCGTAGCTCGTCACCAACAGCGGCGCCGCGACGCCGCCGAGTTCCAGCGTCGTCGCGAACCGTTGCGGAACGCCCGGGATGCGATTCTCGGGCTGATTGTTGAACGTGAGGATCTTCTCGTCTTCCCAACGGCAACCGGTCACGGCCGCGAGCGACGCGGACGCGCCGAGCAGCTGGACGAAGCGCCGCCTGGAGACCGGCGGAAGATGCTCGGGATCGATCTCGGGGAACTCGCGCTTCAGGAGTTTCAAGAACTCCTCGGAGCGCTCGATTTCGAGATTCCCACGGAAGTACGTCTTCGGTTGCTTCACGATCGACTCCGCTCGTTCAACGCGTTCAACGATGGCACGTCGAGCAGTCGGTGCGGGGATGGATGTTGTTCTGTTCCATGAGGCGCTTGCCGAGCGCCGCAGGGTCTTCGCCCGGCGTCCAGTTCATGTTCGTGACCTGGTCGGCCGGACGCAGACGGGGCGCCGGATCGCGGTGGCACTGCAGACACCAGCCCATCGACAGCGGCTGGACCTGCTCCACCACTTCCATCTTGTCCACGCGCCCGTGGCATTCGACGCAGCCGACGCCGGCGTTCACGTGTGCGCTGTGATTGAAGTACGCGTAGTCCGGAAGGTCGTGCACCTTGCGCCACACGACCGCTTCGCCCTTGGCGTGCGCATCGCGCAACGGCGCGAGCTTCGGACTCGTCGTCTGGATCGTCGTGTGACAGTTCATGCACGTCTGCGTCGGCGGGATCGCCGCGTGCCCGGTCACCTCGACGGTGGTATGGCAGTAGCGACAATCCAGGCCGAGCTGCCCGACGTGGAGCGCGTGGCTGTACGGCACCGGTTGCGTCGGTTGATAACCGACGTCGGTCGTCTTCGGCGAGAAGCCGAACCAAACGAGGACGGTCGCGTAGACCGCACCGCCCACGACCGCAAGCCCCGACAAATCACGGACCGTGTTGGTCCAGCGGGGAAAGATGTTTCCCGACATGCAGGCTTGTCCCCGAACGGGATGTGGATGGAAGAGTCCGAAGGGGCGGGAACTTAGGGGCCGACTCCACGTCGCGGAATGCGGCGCGTTGTCGCGGAGACGACATCAGGAACGACGCGCCGAGGTCGACTCGCTCGGGGCGGGGACGCCCCCTTCGCCGGACTGCGTCGCCGCCTGCTCGAGCAGCGCTCGCCGATCTGGCGCCATTCTGCCGTGCCACGAAACGCGAGCATTCGGAGGTCGGAGCGGGCGCGGCGCGGCCGGTTCAGCGCGGCGCGTACTTCTGCAGTTTGCGTTGCAAGCTGCGCCGATGGATCCCGAGCCGACGCGCGGCCTCCGAGATGTTGTTGTTGCAGTCGTGCAAGACGCGCTGGATGTGTTCCCATTCCGCGCGCGCAAGACTCGGGGCCTTGATGCCTTCGTTCCCCGCATACGTCCCGGGCTGCACGCCGTCGGCGCGCTCGAACGCGGCGAGGATGTCGTCGGCGTCGGCGGGCTTCGGTAGGTAATCGGTCGCGCCGAGCTTCACCGCATCGACCGCCGTCGCGATCGAGCCATAGCCGGTCAACATGATGACCTTCGTCGACTCGTCGATCGTCTTCAGCTCCTTGACCAAGTCGATGCCCGAACCGCCGGGCATGCGCAGATCGACGACGGCCATTTCCGGCGAGTCCTCGCGCGCGAGCTTGATCGCTTCGACGGTATTGCCCGCCGTGCGCACGTCGAATCCGCGCCCCTTCAGCGAGCGCGCGAGTCGCTCGCGAAAGACCGCGTCGTCGTCGACCAACAGGATGCTCGGAAGTTGTTCGCTCATGTCGGCTCCTTGCGCTCGCTCCCGGTCGGAGCGGCTCCCCATCCTTGCTTGCTCCACGCCGGAAGCAACGGGATGGTCACTTTCACCGTGGTCCCTCGGTCCTTGACCGATTCGAAGACGAGACTACCCGCCAAGCGCTCGACGACCGTTTGCGTCAGGAACAATCCGAGGCCCATGCCCTTGCCGGGTTCCTTCGTCGTGAAGAACGGATCGGTCGCGCGCGCCAGCGTTTCCGCGTCCATGCCGGATCCTTGATCCCGGACGACGACGCGCAGGGTATCCGGCGTGACGTCGACCTGGACCACGACGTGGAAATCGGAGGGCGACGCATCCAGCGCGTTCTTGATGATCTGACGCAGCGCGAGCCCGAGGGCGCGACGCGGCACGCCGAGCGCACGCTCGGGATCATGGATCGTCACTTCGATGCGTTCGGGCTCCCGCACCGTGTCGAGCGCTTCGGCGAGCAGTTCGCGAGCGGTCGTCGCGACCTGGCTCTCGCCGAGGCTCTGGCCGGCGTCGATCGCCATTTGGTCGAGGATCGCGCGACAACGGCCGACTTCGCTGCGGATGAGGCGCGCGTCCTCCGCGACTTCCTCCGACGCTCCGACGGCGAGCAGTTGCCGCTCCAGGTCCTTCGCGATCACCGCGATCGTCGACAGCGGTGACGCCAGCTCGTGCGCGGCGCCGGCGGCGAGCGTGCCCAGCGCTTCGAGTCGCTCGGCCCGGGCCGCCGACTGTTGACGCGCGGCCAGCGCGCGCTCGAGCGCCCCGCGTTCCGACGACACGCGCGTGACGAACCAGACGATCACCATCGCCGCGACCACGAACGCGGTCAGCAGGCCGGAGAGGTACGTCGACATGCGCCCGAAGAACACGGGAGCCGCATCCGGACTCGGCTGCGACAGGTAGCTCATCACGTCCAGTTCGCGCACCGGGATGTGGACGTAGAACAGCGCTGCGTACGCGAACAGCGCCACGAACGTCAATGCGAGCGTCGCGCGTGGTTCCAGCAGGACCGCGGCCAGCACGATGTTCACCATGAAGAACATCGAGAACGGGTTGGTCGGCCCGCCGGTGAAGAACAGCAGCGCGAACAACAACACCAGATCGACGAGCATCACGACCGCGAGCCCGCGCTCGAGTTGCTTGCGTGTGTGTGGCTCGCCGGGTTCGCGGAAACGGCCGTGCGACCAGCCGTGCAACACGACGTTCGACAGCGCCTCGAACGCGAGGATCACCGCGAGCGGGAACACCGGCAACGGGATACCGAGGCCGTGGACGACCAGCGCGATCGTCGCCGCCTGACCGGCGGCGGCGGCCCAGCGCAGCTTCAGCAGCCAATGGAAGTTGATCCGCACGCGATCGAGCGCGGCGTCGTCGGGCGGTCGAACGGGCGACACGAGGATCGGTGATGGCGTCGTCTGCGCGGTCACGCCGGCACGATACGAGGTCGCTCGGCGATTTCCGCCACGTTGGCCACCGAAGTCCACGCGATCAACGTCTGCCCGGCCGACGGCCTACGCGGATCGCCAGCCCCGATCGGGACGGCACGACCGCGCGCATCGAGCACGAACAACGGCAGGGCCGCGCCCGCGGTGCGTTCCAGCCACTGGTCGTACCCGAACTGCTGGGTCAACTTCGTCGCCTTGATCGAGTCGCCGCTCGCGGTCCGGCGCTCGAGTTCCGCGAACGTGGCGTCATGCGCGAACAGAACGCGACCGACCACGTCGCGGTCACCGCCGGCGCCACCGCCGCGCTTCTGGGCCGCGCTCGGGGACAACTGATACGCATCGGCGCGCGCGAACAGCTCGGAGCCGACCGTCGCGAGCAGCGCATTCGCTTCGTCGTTGGACGTGAGGGCCAGCAGGATTCCGAGTCCGCCGAGATCGAAACGCTCACGCTCCTCGTCGGAGAGCAAGTTCGCGACACGCGCATCGAGACCGTCGAGGCGCGCTTCGGTCACCAGTCGCGCGTTCGTATCGACCAGGACGACGGGCACGTCGTTCTCGCGCAGCGCGGACGCGATGGCCTTGCCCACCGGGTTCGCGCCGACGATCAGAACCCCGCGCGGATCGCGCACGGCCAACCCCAAACCACGAGCGAGCGGCGCGGCGCCGAGTCCGTACAACGCCACGGTCGACACGATCACGAGGAACATCAATGGCGTCAGGCGTTCCGCATCGGCGATCCCGATCGCGACCAGTTGGTTCTCCAGGATCGACGTGACCGCCGCCGCGATGATGCCGCGCGGAGCCACTCCCGCGAGGAACGTGCGCACCGGCCACGGCACGCCGCTGCCGATCGTCGACGCGAGCACGGTCGCGGGACGCACGACCAGCACCAGCGCCAGAACGAAGGCGTACGCGCCGGCGTCCAGTTGAGTGAACGCGGCGACCGGAACGCGCGCGGCGAGCAGCACGAACAACGCCGGGAGCAAGATCCGCCGCAGCTCCTCCTTGAAGGTCAAGATGTGATGCACGGAGACCGCGCGCTGATTCGCGAGTCCCACGCCCATCGTCGTGACGGCGATCAGTCCGGACTCTGGATGGAAGTGATTCGCGATCAGCCAGGCGCCGAGCACGAACACCAGCACGACGGGACTTTCGAGCACGTCGTGCACTTGATGGCGGCGCAGCAGGATCCACAGCACGATCGCAGCCAGTCCGCCGACCGCGAGCCCGACCAGGACCCCGTGGACGATGCCGCCGAACACGGCGCCGAGGTCGGGCGCTCCGCCCGAAGCCACGATGCCCTGGAACACCAGCACCGCGGCCATCGCACCGATCGGATCGGTCAAGATGCCTTCGAAGCGCAGCAATGGCCCGGCGGGTGGATCGGGCCGGACTTGACGCAGCAGCGGCCCGATCACGGTCGGGCCGGTCACGGTCAGCATCGCGCCGAGCAGCAGAGCCAGACTCCAGGGCAATCCGGCGAGCCAATGCGCCGCCAGCGTCGCCAACACCGCCGTGACCGCGACGCCGACGGTCGTCAGCAGCACGACGACGCGTCCGACGTCGGCGATCTCGCGCAGGCGCAATCCGAGCGCGCCTTCGAACAGGATCACCGCCACCGACAACGACACGAACGGGAACAGCAGCGGACCCAGCAATGCGTCGGGATCGACGAGTCCCGTGGGCTCGCCGGCGACGAAGCCGACGACGAGCAACACGAGAATGGCGGGCACACCGAGGCGCAGCGCGACCCAATGCGCCGCGATCCCGAGTGCCAGAACGAGCACCAGACCTTGAACGACGGCTTCATGCATCGCGAAGGACCTTAACAGCCCGTTGAAAAAGTCTGCCGGCATTCGGCCGGCTGCGAACGAGCATGGCGTCGTTGCGCGTCCTCGCCGGTTTTCGTTTGAATACGCCTCGGCCGCGCGCCTCGCCCGGCTCG
>JBPOIU010000095.1:0-3386 GCA_052034255.1 Planctomycetota bacterium
CGATCACGCCAACGAGTTCGTCAGCGCTACGATCCGAGCTCCGACCGTGACGTGGAGCGACGATGTCGATGGCGAACGCACCGGTGGAGTCCGTCGCGCGTGTGCAGCAACTCCTGCGCGACGTCGTCGCTCCGATCGCGAAACGCTTCGCGTTCGAGGACGCGCCGACCGAGGGCGAGGTGGCGGGCGCGCCGTGCGTGCTCGTGCTCGGCAATCACTCGTCGGGCAAGTCGAGCTTCATCAATCATCTGCTCGGCAAGACCGTGCAGCGCACCGGGCTCGCGCCGACCGACGATGCATTCACGATCCTCACGTATGGCTCGCCCGAGGGCGACGTCGACGGTCAGGCGTTGACCACCGATCCGTCGATGCCGTGGGCCGGCCTGCGCGTGTTTGGCCCCGAACTGCTGACGCATCTGCGCTTGAAGCGTCGTGATTGCGACATCCTGCGCAGCGTGACGTTGATCGATTCACCGGGCCTCATCGACGCGGCGAAACCGGATTCCGAACGCGGGTTCGACTTCGCCGGTGTCGTGCGCTTCCTCGCGGCGCGGGCCGATCTCGTGATCCTGTTCTTCGATCCCGACAAGCCCGGCACGACCGGTGAGGCGTTGTCGATCGTCACGCAGTCGCTGCGCGGCATCGACCACAAGTTGTTGATCGTGATGAACAAGATGGACTTGTTCAAAAGTCTGTCCGACTTCGCGCGCTGCTACGGCGCGCTGTGCTGGAACCTCGGCAAGGTCATCGCGCGGAAGGACCTGCCGTTCGTGTTCACGACCTACTTCCCGGTCGACAACGCGGTGCCGCCGGCGTTGCCCGCCGACGAGTTCGTGAACGCGCGCGAAGCGCTCGTGCGCGAAGTCGTCGAAGCGAAGTCGCGGCGCGCCGACAACCGCATCACGCAACTGCAGGAGTACGTCGAGCGCTTGCTGCTGCACGCGACGATCATCCGCCACGCGCGGACGCACGTGCGCGGCGTGTTGTTGCGCTCGTTCGCGTCGTCGATGGCGCTCGCGCTCGTGCTCGCTTTCGCCACTTGGCTCACGTTCGCGCTCGACGCCGCGTGGTGGGTCCAAGGAATCACCGCGCTCGGCGCCTTGTTGGCGTTGGCGCATGGGTTGTCGACCACGAAGCGTTTGAAGGCCGCCGCACAGCGGGACGTGGCGAACCGCATCCCCGAGTTGTTCGAGCAAGTGTTCGCCCGCGATCTTCTGACGCGCGCGAGCGGGGACGAACTGCGCTCGCGCTTCATGGCGGCCGCGCCGCGGGCGCAGCAGGCGCTGGAAGCTCTCGGCGCGCTCGCGTTCCCGCGCTTCTCGGCGGCGGAAGAGGCCCGCCTGCGCGACGTCGTGACCCGCGAGGTCCCCGCGTTGCGCCGCGCGGTGAGGGACTGAAACACCCCGACGAGCGCGCGCGAGAATCGTCGGTTCCGGCTCAAGCCGACCCCGGTCGGGGCTCGATCAGAACGAGCACTTCCCGAACGTGGGCTCGTCTCGGCCCATGTTCCCGCAACCTCGCCCGGCGGTGTGGTGCGGTGGGCCACGCTTCCTTCGCGATCACGCATCGAGACGGCCACGCCTCGCGCCGGAAGCGCGGGGTCACAGGAGCCTGGAATGTCGACGAAGATCATGGTCGCTTTCGCAGCGATGACCGCGCTGAGCGCGCTCGCGATCGGGCAGACGCCTCCCGCGCCGGCCGCGACCACGCCGAACGAGAACGGGATGCGCTTCACTCGCTTCGCCGAGAAGACGCCCGACACGTTGGCGCAGAAAGCCGGTGGTCCGACGGAGCGCATCGAGATCCAGTCGACGGACGACCACATCGACTACATCGTGAAGGCGTTCCTGATCCAGGAAGCGAACGCGTCCGAGGTCTTCGAGCTGATCCAGGTCGCGGTGGAGCTCGAGGGCGGCAAGGTCAGCCGCATCTCACCCGGCAGCACTTGCGAGGTGGACCTGCAGGCATTGACGGCGAAGACGACGTACGAGGGTGAGTCGATCCTCGTCGTGACCGCACCCGAATGGATGATGCCGCACGTCGCCGAGACGATTCAGATCCTCGATGCGTCGAAGGTCGAAGCAGCCTCGTTCGGTACGGCGTTTTGCTACTTGAAGTGCAAGCACCGCACTCCGTCGGAGATCGCGGATCTGATCCGCAGCTCGACCGCGAGTCCGTTCATCGTGCTGCTGCCCGACGACTCGCGGCAATTGCTCTACATCGAGGACACGCCTTCGTACTTCGGTGGCGACCTCGAAGCGTTCCGCCGCTACGACGTTCCGCCGCCGCAGATCGAGACGCGCGTGAGGATCTTCGAGATCGACGAGAACCATGCGAAGGACGTCGGGCTCGATTGGTACGCGTGGAAGAAAGGCGTCGCCGGCGGCGACCTCACGTTCGCATGGGGTGAAGCGGGCGACACGAATCTCAGCCTCGAGTCGGTGACGGCCGAGCTGTCGTTCAATCCGCTGCTCGCCGCGCAGTTCTTGAACTACCTCGCGAGCAATGGAAAAGCGGAAGTCCTGACCGACACGCGCATGACGCAGATCAACGGCAAGCCGTCGACGGTGCGTTCGGTCGCGCAAGTGCCGTACGTGCTGCAGGGTTTCGTCGGCAACGACGTGGCGGACTCGCCGCTGCGCGACTCGCCGGAAGCGCTCGACGCGGACCGCTTGATCAAGGAATTCGTCGAGGGTGTCGTCGTCGAGATGACGCCGCGCATCGCGGACGACGTCGAAGTGGAAGTGCGCGCCGAAGTGGCGAGTCACATCGGCTACACGCCGAACCAGAGCGTGCCGATCATCTCGAGCAGCGAGGTGAACACGGTCGTGCTGCTCGAGCCGGGCCGCGCGGCGGTCCTCGGTGGCCTGACGCGGCGCAGCAAGGTGAACGAGCGCGCGGGCGTCGCGGTGCTGATGGACATCCCGCTGCTCGGCCTGTTGTTCTCGCACGAAGTGGAGCGCGAACATCGCAACGCGATCGTCGTGACGATCGAGCTGAACTACGTCCGCGCCGGCTCGCCGGTGCCGGACGACATCGCGGCGAAGTTCAACAAGTAACGGGGCTCGGGCCGCAACGGGGCTCGGGCCGCATGGCCGGATCGCCGCAGGCGATCCACCCTGGCAGGGGCCAACGGCCCCTGCACTCCATTGGTCGGCCGAAGGCCGTCCTACTCGCCGGCCGAAGGCCGCTCCGCCTTCTGCGGAGGCAGGGGGGCGCACGCCCCCCCCGCCCCCCCCCGTGCTCCGGCTGCGCGGCCAAACGACCAAAGAGGGGACTCACAAACGAGCGAGGCCCCTCTTTGGAAACACCCGCGCCCGTGAAGCCGGCGGTGACCTTGGCGACCGGTCCCCGGGCCCGGCACGACAGCCGGCCCTGGCCCCCGG
>JBPOIU010000210.1:0-13069 GCA_052034255.1 Planctomycetota bacterium
CCGGCTGGCCGGACGAAGTAGCCGCCGGCTACTTCGTCCGGGTTGGGGCGGGCCGGACCGGAGGGGCCACTTAGAGCGGGATGTTGCCGTGCTTCTTGCTCGGCACGGTTTCGCGCTTCGTGCGCAAGAGCCGGAGCGCGCCGATCAGGCGCTCGCGCGTTTGGCGCGGTTCGATGACCTCGTCCACGTAGCCGAGCTCCGCGGCCTTGTACGGATTGGCGAAACGGTCCTTGTAGTCGTTCTCGAACTTCGCCTGCTCGGCTGCCGGGTCCTTCGCCTTCGTGATCTCGCGCTTGTAGATGATCTCGACCGCGCCCTTGTGGCCCATGACCGCGATCTCGGCCGTCGGCCACGCGAGGTTCAAGTCGGCGCGGATGTGCTTGCTCGACATGACGTCGTACGCGCCGCCGTACGCCTTACGCAGGATCACGGTCAGCTTCGGCACCGTCGCTTCGCAGTACGCGTAGAGCAGCTTCGCGCCGTGATCGATGATCGCGCCGTACTCCTGCGCCGTGCCCGGCAGGAAGCCCGGCACGTCCTCGAACGTGATCAATGGAATGTTGAACGCGTCGCAGAAGCGCACGAAGCGCGCGCCCTTGCGTGACGCGTCGATGTCGAGGCACCCCGCGAGCTGGTTCGGTTGATTCGCGATCACGCCGACGCTTTGCCCGCCGAGCCGCGCGAAGCCGACGACGATGTTGCGCGCGAACCGCTCGTGGACCTCCATGAAGTCGCCGTGGTCGACGACGCGCGTGATGACGTCCTTGACGTCGTACGGCTTGTTCGACTCGGTCGGGATGATCGAGTCGAGCGCCGCGTCCGCGCGCGTCGGATCGTCGGTGCATTCGATCGCCGGTGGCGAATCGAGGTTGTTTTGCGGCAGGAACGCGAACAGCCGGCGCAGCATCGCGAGGCAGCTCGCGTCGTCGGGCGCCGTGAAATGCGCGACGCCGGACTTGGTCGCGTGCGTCTTGGCGCCGCCGAGCTGCTCGCTCGAGACCTCTTCGTGCGTGACCGTCTTCACGACGTTCGGCCCGGTCACGAACATGTACGAGGTGTGCTCGACCATGAACACGAAGTCGGTGATCGCGGGTGAATAGACCGCCCCGCCCGCGCACGGGCCCATGATCGCCGAGAGTTGCGGCACGACGCCCGACGCCAGCGTGTTGCGCAAAAAGATGTCGGCGTAGCCGCCGAGCGAGAGCACGCCTTCCTGGATGCGCGCGCCGCCCGAATCGTTCAGCCCGATCACGGGCACGCCGGTCTTCAGCGCGAGGTCCATGATCTTGCAGATCTTCTTCGCGTGCGCCTCGCCGAGCGAGCCGCCGAACACCGTGAAGTCCTGCGAGAACACGAACACCGGGCGACCATCGATCAAGCCCGAGCCCGTCACGACGCCGTCGCCGAGGAACTTCTTGTCGCCCATCCCGAAGTCCTCGGTGCGATGGACGACGAAGCGGTCGATCTCGCGGAAACTGCCCTCGTCGAGCAGCAGCGCGACGCGCTCGCGCGCCGAGAGCTTGCCCTGCTCGTGCTGCTTCGCGATGCGGTCGGCGCCGCCGCCGAGTTCGGCCTCGGCGTTCTTGCGCTTCAAGAGTTCGATCGGGTCGTGCGCTGGATCGGGCATCGGTGGCCGGCTCTCGACGGATGAAGGGACGGAAGGAAGCGCAGATCGAAGCGCCCGCGACGGGCGCCGACAAGCGCCAACTTCAAGCGAGCGCACGGCCGCGCGATGCCGCATGGGCGAAGGAGGGGCCTGACCCCAGCCGCCGAAGGGGGACAGAGCAGATGAGGGGACTGTCCCCTTTTCGCCGTCAGTCCTTCGCCGCGAGGTCGGCCGGCTTCACGCCACGCTTCGCTCCGCCGAAGCCGAACGGCGAGGGGTCGTACGTACCGACCAGGCCGACGTCGGAATCCGCGCGGATCGCGTCGTCGTCGCGCAGCGCCCAATCGCACGCGTTCAGGAACAACCGCCGCGAGCCCTCACGCGTGAACGCCTGCGCCGAGCCGAACGTCGCGGTGAAGATGCGTTGCGTCGCGCCCTCGTCGAGCTCGCGCTCACGCACCCACGCGATCGGCTGCATCGGATCGTTCGGATCGACCCCGTCGCGAGCCGCGGCCGGTTCCGCGCCGCGATCCATCGTCGCCAACACCTGGCCGAGCACGAGCGGCGTCGCGTCGGCGACGAGCGGCAAGCGCACCGCGTACACGTCCGCCGGGTCCCAGACGTCGGCGCAGTCCACTCCGCGCAGGATCGGGTGTTCGAGGGCGCCGGGAGCGGCAACGCCTCGCGTCCCCTGCGCGCCGTGTTCGCCGTGGTGCGCGATCCACGTCTCGCCGAGGATCGCGCGCCCGAAGCCGCCTTCGAATCCGGTCGCCGTCGAACGCCAGTCGTACCGCGCGAACCGCGAACCCTCGTCGAGCTGAAACGCATGCGTCGCGGTCCGCAGCCCGATCACCGGCTTGCCGGATTCGACGTGGCGCGCGACGCGCTCCATCACCGCATCGGGGTAGTTTCGAAAGCGCACGAGCAAGACCAACAAATCGGCGTCGTCGAGTCGCTCGATCCCCGGCACGGTGTCGTTGCGCTCGGGATCGATCGTGTGCGTCTCGGGATCGATCGCGAACAACACCGTCGTCCGCAAGCCCCGCCGCGCCGCGAGGATCTTCGCGAGTTGCGGCAAGCTCTCCTCGGAGCGGTACTCCTCGTCGCCCGCGATCAACACGACGTGCTTGCCGCGATCGGTCTCCTGCGGCGGCTCGAACGTCAACCACGGCTGTGGTTCGGAGGCGGGCGGACCGGCGAGGCCGACGAGAACGAGTGCGGCGTGGAGCATGCCGCGCGATCGTAGGCGCAAACGAACGCGACCCGCGGAAGCGAACTTCCGCGGGTCGCGCTCGAGCGAGAGTGAGTGCGCTCCCGGACCGGAATCAGAACAACACGGGCGCGACCGAGCTCGACAACCACGGATCCGCGCCAGCCGGCGGGATGACGTAGTTCTGGAGCTGCGGCTGCAACCCAATGATCACCGGGTTGTTCGGAACCGGCAGGTCCATGTCGAGGATGCCGTCACCGTCCACCGCCACCGGCCATGCGATGACGACGAAGAACGCCGGATCGATGTACAGGTGGCCGAGGGTCGTCCCCATGTCGATGTACGCAGGCTGGATGCCAAGCAGCAGCAAGAGATTGCTGCCGGGCGGCGCGACCTGGTGCAGGCGCAGCGTGTTGCCGAGGTTGATCGCCTGCGTGAACTCGGGATAACGGCCCGTGTACGCGAACGAACCCTGGACCGAGTAGACGCTGAGCTCGGAGCCGTGCGTCAACGTGCCGATCGAGCTCGCGGTGTCGAACTTCGACGGCGCCTGGGTCAACGGCTCGGCATACCACTCACCCGACGGCTGGCCGAAGCCGAACCCGGTGACGCCGTCGTGCGCCATGATCGTGTGGCGCGAGATCTTGATCGTCAGCGGACCCTGACCCGTGACCGTCGCCCAACGATTGAGACGCGCGTCGAACACGTGGACGATCTCGCCGATGCCATCGATCGCCGCAAACGTCGCACCCGACGTCGGAGCCTGGAAGCTGCCGGTCAGTGACGTGGCCAGCGACACCCACGTGCCGTGACGCGCCGAGTACGCCTCGTAGCCACTCGAGTGACCGAGCACGACCGAATCGCGCACGGCCGACACGCTGGTCGGATTCGACAGCGGAGCCGCGGCGAACGTGTTCAGCACCGGGCTGTACGCGTAATCACCGGTCGGACTGTCGAGGTAGGCCACCGCGTCGTTCGAGACGATCGTGTACGTACCGGGCAGCGAAGCGCCGTATTGCCCCGTCAACGCCGAGAACGGCGTGACCGAGCCCGGCTCGGTGATGATCGCGAAGTGGTAGTCGAAGTAGAACGACGGCGACACCGCGGGGCGACTGACGAACTGACCGCGACCCGCGCTGAAGCAGACCACGTCCGAGCCGTCGACGAAGCCCGCGACGCCTTCCGCGCCATCGATGTTGGCGATGGGCGCGCTGGCCGTGTAGCTGGCGATCGTGCCGGTCAGACCCGAGTAACCCCAAGCCTGATTGCCGGACCACAACATCGCGATCTCGTTCTTCTGGATCGAAAGCGCGCCGACCGGAACGGCCTGGGTGACCCAGTTGTTCTGCTGCGCGGAGAAGCCACGGAACACGCCCGGGCTGCTAGCGGTGGCGGCTTCCGCTTCACCGACGACGGTGAGCAGCGCGGCCGGATCGGCCGCGACCGGAACGAACGTGCCGTGGTGCGCCGACAAGCCGTAGACCGTCGATCCATCGAGCGCGAGTCCGATCAGACGGTTCGCGACCAGCGTCGGATTCGGCTGCGACAGCGTCACGGACTCCCATTTGCCATGGAATCCGCCGAAGCCGTACAGCGTCGTGCCGTCGGCGACCAGCGTGACCCACGACGAGGACGCCGGACCGCTGACGACCGTCGCGGCGCCGGAGGTGACGATCGTGTCGACCTTCCCGGTATGCGACGCATATCCGTGGATGAGGTTCCCGTCCTGGATGATGCAGTAGTCGTTCGCCTGGAAGATCGGCGACGGGCTCGAGACCGGGAGCACGGTCCATTCCTTGGTGATGCCCGAGTACAGCCACGCATCGGTCGAGGTCAGGAACGACACGGTCGTGCCGATCGAGTTCGGGATCGAGATCTGGTTCGGCGGCAACGTGATCGTCTTCCAATTCGACGGCGGATCCGCGAACGCCAAGCTCGAAGACGACGCGAGGACGAACGCCCCAAGGAGGGCGCGGTTGAAATTCGGGTTCATACGGCTCCACAAAGCGGATGACAGGAGGCTCGCCGGACTTCCAAAAGCAGGACGACCCAGCCAGCGAGACTGCGGGCAAGCGTTCGAACGAACGAGGCCTTGTCCGGTTCGAAGACTTTCGGGGGATTCTCCGCGATCGTGCCCGGCTTCGGCAAGGTGCGAAGCGGACTGTTCCGGGACGAGTCCACCACGCTGCCGATGCTGCTCGGCAGGGCGGTCACTCTGACCGGAACCGCCCTCGCGACCGGATTTCCACCACGCGGGTCCCCTACCGAACTCCTAAAAAAGTAGGAGACGCGACGGAAGCCGCACCGCATCGCGTCCCATCGAGGCATTCGGGATCCCTACGCCGCCGTCGTCCGCTCCGGTTCCCGCCACCGGTCCGTCCACGGTCGCTCGTCCCCGCTCGAGGAGGAGGAACCATGCGCGTCGCAGGCTTGGCCGCGTTCGCCGTCGTCGCATCCATGCACTGGTGCAGTGTCGCGCGCGCGGACGAAGGCGACGACCAGTACGCCTTCGTCGTCGGACTGTGCGAGAAGAAGATGTGGGACGTCGCCGCGCGCGAAGGCGAGCGCTTCCTCGACGCATTCCCAGGCCACGCGAAGACCACCCACATGCGGTATCGCTTGGCGACGGCTCTGTTCGAGCTCGATCGCCCACAGGAAGCGATCCCCCAGCTCGACGCCGCGCTCGCGACTCCCGGGTTCGAGTTCGAAGCGGAGGCCGCATTCCGTCTCGCGCAATGCGCGCTGGCCGCGAACGATCTCGACCGCGCGGACGCCGCGATCACGCGGCTGTCGGCGAACATCAAGGACTACCTGAAGGTGCCGGGCACCTTCCTGGCCGGCGAGATCGCGTTCCGCCGCGAGCGGTTCGACGAGGCGCAACGGCGCTACGCCGCGGTGATCGCCGCCGATCCCGACGGCGCGACGACGAAGGACGCGCGCTACGGCCGCGCGTGGGCGTTGTTCCGAGCCAAGCGCTACGACGACGTCGACGGCGCCGCGCAGGAGTTCCTGTCGAAGCACCGAGGCGACGAGCTGGCGGCGGAGATCCAGTTCCTGCGCGGCGAAGCCCATCTCTTGGCGAAGCGACCTCAAGACGCGGCGGACGCCTACCGCAAGGTCGACGGTGGCCCGTTCGGGGATGCCGCGCTGCGCGGACTCGGGTTCGCACTCGACGAACTCGGTGACCACGCCGGTTCCGCAGCCGCCTTCGGCAAGCTGCTCGAGACGTATCGCGACAGCAAGTTCGCGGCGGAAGCGCGACTGCAGCGCGGCGTGCAGTGCTTGAAGGCGAACGATCCGAAGGCCGCGGTGGCCGCGCTCGCGGGACGCACGAGCGACCCCGAACTGCTCTATTGGCGAGGCAAGGCGCAAGCCCAAGCGAAGAACCCCGAGAAGGCGCTCGCCGATTGGGACGCCGCGTTGCGCGCGCAGCCGTCCGACGAATTGAAGCAGCGCTTGAACGTGGCGCGCGGCGACGTGCTGTTCGATCTCGGTCGAACGCAGGAAGCGAGCGAGGCCTACGCGTCGGCGGGCAACGACTACGCGCTCCATGCGGCCGCGGTCGCGAGTCTGAACGCCGGCAAGCACGCGGAAGCCGAGAAGAACGCGCGCGCCCTGCTGGCCGCGAATCCGCGGAGTCCGTACGCGACGCGGACGCAGCTCGTGCTGGGCGAAGCCCTGTTCGCGCAGAAGAACGCGGCGGCGGCGATCGCGCCGCTGGAACTCGCGGCTGCCGCGGACGAAGCCGACGTGCGCGCGCGGGCGAAGGAACGCCTCGGTTGGTGTTTCTACGAGGTGGGTGACAAGGCCAAGGCCCGGGCCGCATTCGCCGAGATCAAGTCCGAGGAAGCACGGCTCATGGAGGCGCGGTGCGCGGAGGAGGCCGGCGACGCCGCCGGTGCGTTCGCCGCGTGGAAGACGTTCCTCACCGAGTACCCGCAGAGCGCGCAGGTCGGCACGGTGCGCTATCGCGTCGCGTTCGCGGCCTACGAGCGCAAGGAGTACGCGGAGTGTCTGCGCGAAGTCGACGCGCTGCTGGCGACGAACCTCGCGCCCGCGGTCGCCGAATCGACGCGCGAGCTGCGCGTGTTCGCGGCGCGTGACGCGGGCGATTGGGGTGTGGCGCGCGAGGCCGTCCTCGATTGGGCGAAGGCGACGACCGATGCCGCGCGGACGCTGGCGACCGCGCGCGCGGTCGCGAAGGGTTTGGTCGACGCGAAGCGCGCCGACGACGCCGCGGCGATGTGGCAGGCGATGGCGCAAACGAAGCCGATGGCGGCGGTCGCGGGCGAGATCCAAGCGGAAGTCGCGTACGCCTGGCTGGATCAAGGTCGCAGCGACGAAGCGCGGGACGCGATCACGAAAGCGCTCGCGCGCGGCGCCTCGCCGGCGTTGGCCGAATGCGCGTTCTTCGTCGGCGAAGCGCTGTTCGCGAACGACGACGTGAAGGGTGCGCTGCCGCTCTACGACGCCGCCGCGAGCAAGGGATCGCCGGTCCGCGACCGCGCGCTCTACAAGCTCGGATTCGCGTGTTTGCGCCTCGAGGACCTGGCGAATGCGGGCAAGGCGTTCGCGCTCGTCACGCGTGACTGCAAGGACAGCGCACTGTTCGGCGAGTGCTTGTTCCTCGCCGGCGAGATGCTGTACCGGCAAGACGCGTTCGCCGACGCCGTCACGTATCTGGCACGCGTGAAGACGGAAGCGCCGAAGCACGAAGTCACGCCCAAGGCGCTGTTCCGCTTGGGCTGCGCGTTGACGCGACTGGGCCGCCACGCCGAGGCCGAGCCGGTCTTGGCCGAGCTCGCGAAGAACTACCCCGAGTTCCCGCAGTTGCTCGAAGCCGAACTCGCGCGGGGCGAAGCACTGGCCGCGCTCGGCAACGCGCGGGGCGCGGAGCAGGCGTATCAACGAGTCGCGACCCAGGATCGCGGTGTGTTGTCGGCGCGCGCGCGCATCGGTCTCGGCAAATTGCGCATGAACGCGGGCAAGCCCGAGGACGCACTGTCCGACTTCCTGAAGGTCAGCGTCCTGTACGCGCACGACGACGAGGTCGGCGAGAGCTTGCTGCTCGCCGGCGAATGCCTCGAGACGATGGGCGATCGCGAACGCGCGGGCGCGCAGTACCGCGAAGTCGTCGACCGCTTCCCGAACTCCAAACACGCCGAACGCGCGCGGTCGAAGCTCGCGCGCATTTCGGGCGTGTGAGGGAACGTGAGTCGATCCGCTTCCGATCGACTCGCGTTCCCGGATCGCACATGAGCCGGCCGGCCCCCGTTCGTCTCGTCGAAGGGTGCCCCCAGAACACAGCGAGGGTGAGTCGGCCGGCTCTCCTTCCCCGCGCATTCCGAGCGCGCGCGCGCTCGCGCCGTCGATCGCCGTTTTTTCCCGTCGTCATCCACGAGCCGAGGATCACCCGATGCTGCAAGACTCCGCACCGCAACTCGATCCACTGCATTCGCTGTACGACTTCGTCGTCGCCGGCGGCCCCGTCATGTGGCCGCTCGGGCTCTGTTCCGTGATCGCGCTGACGTACATCTTCGAGCGGTCGCTGAACCTGTCGAAAGCGAAGCTCGGCGCACGTGCGCTCGGCGAGCAGATCCTCGACACGGTGAAGACCACCGGAACCGACCGCGCGCTCGAGTTGTGTTCAGCGCAGCGCACCGCGCTCGCCCGCGTGTTCTCGGCCGGCTTGAGGCGCGTCGGCGCTCCGTTCGCGGAAGTCGAGAAGGCCGTCGAAGACGCGGGCTCGCGCGAGGTGAAGAAGCTGACCGCGAATTTGCGGCCGCTGTCGGTCGTCATCACGATCGCACCGTTGCTCGGTCTGCTCGGCACGGTGTGGGGCATGGTGGTCGCGTTCGTCCAAATCGCCGCGGCGGACGGGCTCGGCAAGCCCGAGCAACTGGCCGACGGCATCTCGCAAGCGCTGATCACGACGGTCGCGGGCCTCGTGATCGCGATCCCGACGCAAGCGGCGTACTACTGGTTCAAGGGTCGCATCGATCGATGGGCGCGTGAGACCGAGGATCTGTTCGAGCGCCTCGCGGAACAGCTGCGCGGAAAGGCGGCGAGCCATGCGCATTCGTGACCCCGACGAGGCCGAGGAACCGTCGATCAGCATGACGCCGATGATCGACATGGTGTTCCAGTTGCTCGTGTTCTTCATGCTCGCGACGACGTTCACCGACCCCGAGCGACAGATCAACGTCGACTTGCCGCTCGCGCAGAGCGGGACGTCCGAAGAGAAGCCGCCCGAGGAACTGGTCATCAACGTGCTGCAAGACGGCACGGTGCGCCTCGGCGAACGCATCGTCGACGACGCGATGCTGGAAGCCGCGCTCGCGCAAGCGGCGCAACACGACAAGGAGACGCCGGTCACGATCCGCGGCGATCGCCTCGTCGCGCACCAACACATCGTGCGCGTGATGGACGCGTGTGGCGTCGCCGGCTTGTCGAGCCTCGCCGTCGGGACCATCGAGAAGAACTGAACGTCGCGGCTGGGCTCGCTTCGCGTCACGAAGCGTCGGAGAGATGGGATGTCGCGCCACTTCGGCAAGAACGTCGTCATCGTGATCGCGCTGGTGTCCGCCGGCTTCTTCGGCGCGTACCTGCGTTTTCGCCCGTATCTCGGCCAGGTCGAACGCTGGAGCGACGGCTCGAACGTCGTCGACGATGCGTGGGCCCAGCGAATCCGCCACGCGATCTGGGACACGCCACTCGTGTTGGGGGGCGACGTCAACACGACGGAAGCCGAGGGCAAACCGGCGTTCTCGCGCGACGGCCGGCTGCTGGTGTTCGCATCGGGCAAAGCGGGTCTCAATCAGGAGCTCTACGTCGCGGAGCTGAGCGACGGAGCGCCGACGCGAGCGACCGCGCTGACGAGCGTCAATTCGGGTTTCGACGACGTCGCGCCCGCGTTCGGCGACGACGCGCTGTGGTTCGCGTCGAATCGGCCCGGGGGCGCCGGCGGCTTCGATCTCTATCGCGCGCCGTATCGCGAGGGAGTGATCGGCGAGCCGGTCCGCATCGACGGCACACTCGCGACTCCCGCGGATGAACTCGATCCGGCGCCGCTGCCCGACGGATCGCTCGTGTTCGCGTCGAATCGCGAGCGCGCGCGCAACGCCGCGAACTTCGACCTCTATCGCGCCCGCCCCACGGCGGGCGATGCGCATTGGGTCGTCGAGCGCTTCTCCATCCTGAACTCGCCCGCCGACGAGCGCGAACCCGCCGTGACGGCCGACGGCCGCGTGCTCTACTTCGCGTCGAATCGCGACGGCAGCTTCGATCTGTTTCGCAGCGGGCTCGATCGCGGCCAGCAGTTGCCGCCGAGCCGCGTCGAAGAGCTGTCGACGTCGCAGGACGAGCGCGGCCCGGCGCCATCGGCCGACGGGTTCGTGCTCGCGTTCGCGCGGCCAGGAATGTCGGGCGTCGCGGGGGACACCGATCTCGTGCGCGCGCGATCGATCGAGCTGTTCCAACTGCCCGGGCGTCCGGTGGGTTGGATCGAACTCCTGGTGCTCCTCGGGCTCTTGGCGGTCGCGCTGCTCGCATGGCTCGCGCGTCGTTGGGAAGCGCTGGAGCTGATCTACAAGTGCCTGCTGTTCGCGCTGATCGTCCACATCCTGCTGTTGTGGTGGTTCCAGCGCGTGCCGGTCGAGAACGAGCCGTTCCCGTCGATGACCGCGGGCCGCGGCGAAGCGTTGTTCAAGGTGAAGGTCGCGTCCGCGAAGTCGCGCGATGGTCGCAAGGAACGCGGCGGAGCGCTCGACAGCGCGCGTGCGACGACGGCTTCACCCGCTCCCGCGCAACCGAGCCAAGTCGCGCTCGCGGATGACGTCGCGCCGAGCACCACGGCGATGCGGCGCGCCGAGCGCTCGGACGCGACCGAGTCCGTGTCGCGTTCGGAAGCCGAAGTCACGCGTTCGCGGTCGGAGGCCCAGACCGCCGCGCGGGCGGCCGATCTCGCGGATTCGTCCACGCCGATCGAACGCATGAGCGGCGACGCGCCGGCGCTCGCGATGGACGCGCCGCGCTCGCTCGATGCGCGTGCGGCGGCGAGCGACGCGACCGCCGCGCCCCGCGCGGTGGACTCGGCGCGCGAAGCGTTCGACGCCGAAGCTCTGTCGGAACGCACGCGTGGAACGCGCGTGGACCGCGGGCGGACTCCGCAGGATGCGGCCGACGGGCCAGCGCGCTCGGACGTCGCCAGTGCTCCGAGCCATGCGGCGCCGCTGCGCAGCCCGGCCCTCGCGGATGGCGAGACGATCACGCCGCTGCGCTCCGACGCGAACGCGACGGGGGCCACGAGCCTCGTCGACGCCGCGACCGCCGCGTCGTTCGCGACATCCGAGCGGAACGCCGGCCAGACCGGAGCGAATGCGCCGTCCGCGGTTGCGACGGAGTTCGCAGCCGCGCCGACGTCGAGCGCGTTGGCGGCGGGCGACCGGCCCGCGGAACCGTCTGCCACCAACGGAAGCGACGCGGCGCGCACACCATCCGATGCCGCACCGACGCGATCGGCGCAACTGCCGAGAACCGAACTCGCCGATGGCGAACTGATGACGCCATTGCGCGGCGACAAGAGTTCGGGCTCGACGGACACGCTGGTCGACGCCGGCGCGGCCCCTTCGTTCGCGGCGCAGCGTGAGGCCCGTTCGGCGGCAGTCGGCGGCGGGCCGGTGGCCACCGCGACCGAGTTGCGAGCAAATCCAGGCGCGACGACGCTCGACGCCGGTCCGCGCATCGGTGGCGATGCGCCGGCCGACGCCGGGCCCGCGGCGCGCGCGACGGCCGAACTCGCGCCGGCCCGCGTCGCGACGTCCCCCAGCGTCGAGTTCGCCGACGACGAGACGGCATTGCCCGCGGCCGACACGGCCCCAGCGGCGTCGGCCGCGAACGCGTTCGAACTCGTCGCCGCCGACACGTCCATCGGGCGACCCACGACGCGAGCGGCGCAGCTGGATTCCGCGCCGCTGGCACTCGAGCTTCCCGCCCCGACCGCGCGCGACACGACACCGCTCGTCGCCGCGGCCGCGCCGGAAAAGGCTCCGGAACCGAAGGAGCCCGAACGGCTCGACCACACTCCGTATCGCAATCGATTCGGACTGGCGAAGGAACAGGCGTTGAAGGAGCACGGAGGCGACGCGCGCACCGAGCACGCGGTCGATCTCGGACTCGCGTATCTCGCGGGGCGGCAGAACGCCGAGGGGTTCTGGGGCGACGTCGAGCACTACGACGACAAGTATGGTTACGTCGCGGTCGGAAAGAGTGGGCTCTGCCTGCTCGCATTCCTCGGCAAGGGCCACACGCCGACGTCGAACACGGAGCATTCGGCGGTGGCCGCTCGCGCGGTGCAATTCCTGCTCGACGTGCAGGATGCGGACTCGGGCCACTTCGGTTGGACTTCGGCGTACAGCCACGGCATCGCGACCTACGCTTTGGCCGAATGCTACGCGTTGACGCGCATGGACTCGCTGAAGCAACCGCTCGAACGCGCGGTCGCGCATATCTTGGCGAATCAGAGCAAGAGTCGTGATCCGAAGCGCGGCGGCGGCTGGGGCTACTACAACCCTCAAGGCGCGCATTTCGACAACTGGGCCCGCGTGTCGATCTCGTCGTGGCAGGTGATGGCACTGGAGTCGGCGCGACTGTCGGGGATCGAAGTTCCCGACGCGGCGTTCGACGCGGCCAAGGCGTTCTTGACCAACGCATACGATCCGCGGCGTGGGTGTTATCGATACAGCCACGACCCGAGCCGGCTGAACTCGGAGTACGCCGTGCTGCCGGGCTCGACGCCCGCCGCCCTGTTCGCGCTGTCCTTGCTCGGCGAGGACATCGCGACCGAGCCGTTCGCGACCGCGCGCCGCTTCGTCACCGAGCGCGCGCCGCGCGCGTATCGCCGCGCGTCGGAATCGGCCTTCGTGCATCAGGCCGCGGGCAATCTCTACTTCTGGTATTACGGCACGCTTGCGACGTTCCGCGCCGGCGGCACCGATTGGGAGACGTGGAACGAGGCGATGAAGGCCACGCTGTTGCCGGCGCAACAGAAGAACGGGTCGTGGCCGATCATCGATACCTACGCCGCCGACATCGCACGCGATACCGACCGCGATCGCTGCTACACGACCGCGATGAACGTACTCGCGCTCGAGGTCTACTATCGTTACTTCACGCCGCTGCTGAAGGTGAAGTAGCGCGGCCGCTCCGCGGAATGCCTGCTCGGGCATCTTGCGAGGTAGGGGGCCGAAGGCCCC
>JBPOIU010000002.1:0-15284 GCA_052034255.1 Planctomycetota bacterium
TCTTTGAACACGTTTTCATAGAACGTGTTGTTCGCGAGCGGCTCGAACGTCGCGAAATCGACGCCCGCATCGCTCTTCTTCGCGACGTTGCGCACGAGGATGTGCGGCGACGAGCCCAGGTCGATGAACACACCGTGGTTCGCCGACTTCTGCACCGCGTTCGACACGAGGCTGCACGCGGCGCAATCGGAGTCGAGCGAAATACCGGCCGGGCTCCCCGCGCTCTTCACCGAGTTTCCGACGCCCTTGAACGTCAGCGCCGACGCGGCGATCCCCTGGAACATCGTGTTCGAGACTTGGTTCGCGATCACCGCGATGTCGTCGCTGTCCGTCGAGATGCCGACGTTGCCCGCGCTCTTCACGACGTTGCGCAAGAGCGTCGTCGACGTCGCGTTCTCCTCGACGCGAATCCCGTCGACCTGCGCAGTGATCGTGTTGCGCGCGACGAGCGTCGTCGCCGCGGTCTGACCGACCGTGATCGCGGACGCGGTCGAGTCGAGGATCGTGTTGCGGCTGATCACGCTGCGCGCTCCGGAGACGCGGACCCCTTCGAAGCCCGCGCGTTCGATGCGGCACTGCGAGACGAGCAGCGCATCGCCCGCCCCGATGATGCCGGTGCTCGCCGTGTCCGAGATCGTGACGTCCTTGAACAGCGCGCCGTCGGCTGCGCATTGCACGCCCGCCGCGCCGCAGTCGCGGATCTTGACGTCCTCGAACAGCACCGATGCGCAGTTCGAGTCGATCACGATCGCGTCGCCGAGTGCGCCTTGGAACTCGATGCGCTCGACGAAGAACGCGATGCAGTTCTGGATCGACAGCGCGGTGAGTCCGCCGCTCGCGTCCACGACGACCTTGCCTTTGCCCGTGCCGATGAGCGTTACGCCCACCTTCGTCGACACCGTGAGATTCTCGGCATACGTCCCGGGCGACACTTCGATGAGGTCCCCGGGTCCTGCCGCCGTCAGCGCCGCTTGGATCGTGGGCTGATCCGCGGGCACCTTGATCGTCGCAGCCTGCGCGAGCGTCGTGACGCCGAGAACGAGCGAGACGAAGACGCTGCAATGGATGGTGTTCATGGTCCGATCTCCCTCAGTTGTTCTCGTACGAGACGTTGCTCGAGCCGCCGAACGAGTACGTCGTTTGGCTACCTGGAGACTTCGACACGTTCTCGGTGATGAACCCGGACGCGCCCGCGATCACGAAGCCGACGTCCACCGGTGACTTCACGACGTTGCGGTGCAGAACACACGTGTCCGCACCGTTCTCGATCCGAACGCCGTCATCGCCCGCCTTCGTGACGGTGTTCTCGGTGACCACAGCGTCGTCGCCGTCGATGCGGATGCCGGTCGCGGCGCACTTCGAGATCGAGTTCTTCTCGGCCCGTACCTGCCCGCCCGAGATCTGCAGTCCGAAGCTCGCTCCGTCCTTCATCACGTTGTTGCGCAGCACGCCGCGCGTGCCCGGGCTCGCGTGCAAGTTCGAGCCCGCCGAACCACGGATCGTGTTCTTGTCGACGATGCAGTCCGACGTGACCACGAGAATGCCGGCCGCGCCGGAATTCGTCACCTTGTTGCCGATCGCGACGGTGCGCGTTCCGAACAGGCTGATGCCGACTCCGCCTGCTCCGGACACCGTGCACTGCGAGACGAACGAGTCCGGGGCCGACAGCGACACGCCGTCGCCGCCGGTCGCACCGGTCACGCACTTCCTCACGCGGGTGCGCGAGCCCGAGACCACGTTGATGCCCGACCCGCCGGCCTGAAGGACCCTGACCCCGTCGAGGACGAGGTCGTCACTGTTCGTCCCGATGATCGCGTCGACCGACGACGTGCTCACGCGGAGTCCTTTCACAGTAATGCGGTCACTGTTGGCGATCGTCAGCGGCGGATCGATGCCGTTGCCCGTGTCGATCGTGACTTTGCCTTTGGCCTTGATCGTCAAATCGGACTTGCCCGTGATCGACACCGCGTCCGTGTACGTGCCCTTCGACACGAGGATCACGTCGAACGCGACGGCCGCGCCGATCGCGGCTTGGATCGTCGGCTGATCCTGCGGCACGCGGATCGTGGACGCTTCGCCCACGACGATCGACGCCGCGAACGCGAAGCACACCCGCCACGAGAGGTTCACCATCGTCGACTCCTGTGTGCCACCCGCGCTGTTCGCGACGTGTGGGCGGAAGTTCGGTCGACGCGAACCTACTGGCGACGGCGGCGGTCCGTCGTGCGTTTTCGGGATGACCCGGCGCGGCGGCGCGTTCGACGCGTCGAGTTCGAGGACGTTCGACTGCGCGCCAGAAGCGTCGTCGCCGGTCGGTCGCAGACCGAGTGCGACGGCGCATCGATCGAGGGGTCGTTTTCGCGAGTGCTGGACGAACAGGAGGTTCGAAGCCTCTCGCGCGATGCGAATCGTCCGGGGCACCGTTGGTGTCGTAGGACTCTTCGAGAAAGCAGCTTATGGATCGATGACGGCTCCAGCTCAGGTTGGTCCGGCCGCGGGCACGGCGGCCACTCCAGACCTAGACTGGTTGCAACTAGTTGAATCCTGGGCGAGTCCATCCGATGAAGCGCCATATGGGTCGCGATCCCAACGAAGTGGGAGCCTTTGCCGCGAAGACGAACCTCGCGCAGCTTCTCGATCGAGTCGAGAACGGCGAGGTCATCGTGATCACGCGGCATGGCCATCCGGTCGCGCGACTCGTGCCCATCACGGAAGACACCGATCACGAACGGATCGGTCGGGCGATCGACGTTCTCGCGCTCGCGGACGAGCACGCGCTGACGTCCTACGACGCGTGCTATCTCGAACTCGCGCGACGACTACGCCTCCCGATCGGGACTCTCGACGGCGCCGGGAAGCGCACAGGGCTGAAGCAAGCGGCGATGAAATGCGGGATCGCGTTGTTCGACGCGAGATGAGCAGCGAGCGGGTCAGGCTGATCGAGGTTCCTCGACGCGATCGTCGTCCCCCCGCTCCAACTCCGCATCCACGCCGAGGTCGAACGGCAGCGCTCCGCTGATCCGCGCGATTACCAGCGTCGACGCCAGCGACACGATCGCCACCCACACGAGCGGCAACTGCGGCCAGTGCGTGAGGACGATGGCCAACACCCCCGCGAGAGCCACTGGCGCCCACAGGGAACTCGACCAGCCACTGACGCGGAGGAGCCGCCATGCGCTCGCGCAGCCGGCGATCAGCACGAAGCCCTCAGTGATCAGCGTCGTCGTCGCGGCGCCGACCGGGCCGTAGCGCGGCAGGACGACCAGGTTGAGCGCGACGTTCAACAAGGCTGCGACGATCGTGATGCGCGTGAACGTCGCCGCGCGGCCGGCGGCGATCAGCGCCGTGGTGTGCGGATACGTCAGGAACACGACGGCCATCGCGACGCACAACACGCGCAGCGCCGGCCCGGCGTCGCGGTACGACTCGCCGAAGACCAGCGCGAGCCAATCCTCGGCGCGCGTGGCGATCATCGTCGCGCCACAAGCCGCGAGCAGCGCGAGCACGAGCGTCGCGCGCGCTACCGCGATCGTCAGCACGCGCGGGCCGGCGACGTGGCAGCGCGTGAACACCGGGAACAGCACCTGCGAGAACAGCACCGGCGCCATCAACCCGAACGTCATCAGCCGATACGCGACCGTGTACGTCGCGACGGCCGCGTCGCCCGCGAGCGGCCGCAGCAACAGCGAGTCCGTGTAGTAGTAGATCGCGACCGACACCGCCGAGAAGCCGAGTGGCAGCGCCTCGCGCAACAGCTCGCGCACGAGGGACGGCGTCGGTGCCGTCGGCACCGGGAACCGCCGCCGCGCCCACGCATGGAGGAAGACGTTCTGTGCGGCGAGACCTGCGCCGAACGCGAGTAGGTACGGCGCGGCTTGGCGCATGCCGCACGCGGCGAACGCGAGCGACAACGCAAGGAACACGCCGTAGCCGACGAACGCGGACGTCGCGTTCGGGCGGAACTCGACCGCGGCCTCGAACCCGACCGAGCCCGCGGACAAGCCGTGTGTCAGCGTGTGCGCCGCCGCGACCAGCAGGATCGCGATCGTCGTCGGATCACGCTCGCCGGCGCCGATCAGCACCGCTAGCGCGAGGAACGCCGCAATCCCGAAGCGCGTCTTCAAGCGCACGGCCGCGCCGATGGCATCGGATTCGCGCCAACTGCCGTCGGCGATGCGCCGAATCGCCGCACGGTTGATGCCGAAGTCGACCAGCACCAGCACCAGCAGGAACGCGTTCAGATAGAAGCTGAAGCGGCCGTACTCGTCCTTGTCGAGCAGTCGCGCGAGCAAGATCGCCGTGACGACCAGCGACACCGTCGCCGTGAACAGGCGCGCGAGGACCTGCAGTGCGGCGCCACCGCCGACGCGTCGCGACCAACTCATGGTTCGTTCATCGGCGCGTCGAGCATGGGCGCCACGAGGAGGGATCGCGCGAGCAGTGCTGCGGCGCAGCACTGTGGAAGAAGAGAAGATGCGAGCCGGAGCGCGCTCCGACGGACGGTCCCTCGCGTTTGCGCGCGAGGGGCTCCACTCGCGAGGAGTGGAGGAATCAGCGGACTCGTGCCGAGTACGGCGTTCGAGAAGCGGTCATCCCTTGGAACAGGGCGGGCGCGACCGTCGGTTCGTGTCCGGCTCGCAATGAGGTGGGGAGCATAGCAGCCTCGCGCACGAGGGGCGTCCGGAAACGAACGGAACGACTCGCGCCGTGATGGCCGGGTTCGCCAGAGTTCGAGCTTCCTCGAGCTTGCCGCTGGCCCGCGGCGATGCGCCCTTCATCCGATCCCCGGGAATGCCGAACTTGCGGCCGAGCCCGCGCCGCGTGAGCGGCCGTAGCGACCTCGAACGCACCAGGGATTCCCGCCTCATGAATGAACTGCCCTTCCGCTTCGCGCGCGCGGCTCTCTTCTCCGTTTCGTGTTGGGTCGGCGGCGCGGGCCTCGCGCACGCGGCCGGAACCACGGACGTCCGCCTGGTGCGGCCGGCGGCATCGAGCCTCCAAGACGATGCGCGCGCGGCGTTGGCACGACTGAACGACTGCGCGGAGCGTCCGTTCTCCGCGGTGTCCGACGCGCGCGGCCTCGCGACGCGCATCCTCGGCGGACGCGCGTTGCTCGGCCCCGACGCGACGGCGTCGATTCGCGAGTTGCTCGGTCAGTACTCGCAATTGTTCGGTTACGACGCGCGCCTCGAGCCGCGCATCGTGTTGCGCGGGACACGCGCGCACCTCGAGTTCACGCGCCTCGGCCTGCGCGTGGTCGGCGCGCGCGGCATGGTGCGCTTCGACGATGGGCGCATCACGGAAGCGGCGTTCTCGTTGCCGCGAGAAGTCGGAACGCGTGGGCGTTTCGCGCTGTCCGACGGCATCGCCGTGAGCGCGGGACGTACGGCAGCGAACGAGACGCGCACGCGTCGACAGCGCTCGTCGATCACGGAGTGGCGCCAAGGCCGCGTCGAGCGCGTCTGGCGCGCCAGCGCGTCGGGCCTCGAAGCCGCGTTCGTCGTCGAAGCCCTGCCCGACCTGCTCGGTCAGGAGCAGGCTCTGATCCTCGACGCGGACGACGGCACATGCATCGACGTCGTCGACCTCGCGTGCACGGGCACGGGCCTCTATCCGATGCTCGGGAACACGACGGTTCCATTCACGACCGGGGGTGGCTCGGGCCGCGTGTTCAGGAACGTGAAGGATGCGCGGCTCGGCAGCGCGAAGTCGCGATCGCTCGTGCATCTCGGCCGCGGCGTTCCCGAAGCGTCGATCGACGACGGGCTGCTCGTCGGCGCGTTCGCCGACGTCTATTCCAACTCGGGATTCTCACCGTTCTCGCCCGCGCACGTGTTCAAGCACGATCCGTTCGGCGCGGACGCGGACCTGTTCGATCAGGTCAACGTCTACTTCCACATCACGCAGTTCCGGAACGGTCTGCAGAAGGTGCTCGGTCCGGACTTGTCCGGTGGACATTCCATTCCGGTCATCGTCGACATCGACGCGTCCAACCCGAACGCGTTCTTCTCGCCGACGGCGTTCGACAGCGGCCGCACCGAGGGCTGGTTGGCGTTCTTGCAGGTGCCGGCCGGGGGCGACGAGGCCGATCTCTCCCGCGATCCCACGGTGGTCGCGCACGAGTACACGCATGCGTGGCTGTGGTTCGAACAGCTCGATTTCAGCGGCACGCTGAACGACCCGGCACGCGCGGCGAACGAAGCGTTCGCCGACTGGTTCTCGTTGTGCTTCCACGACGACACCGTGATCGGTCGCTATGCCGATGACGTGTTCCCTGGCTACGGCATCGCCCGCGACCTCGCGGACGACGACCACTTCCCCGAGACCACGATCGAAGCTTCCGCATTGCCGTGGTCGAACGACGGCTTGCCGGAGGAGCACCGCAACGGCGAAGTGTTCGGCTCGTTCTTGATGGACGTGCGGCGCGCGCTCGGCACGAAGGCCGCCGAGCAGTTCGTCTTCGCGGCGCTGCCCGCGATGCCGCGCACGATCGGCGACGCCGGGATCAGCACGTACAACGCGGGCGTCGCGCAAGACGCGACGGCGGAGTTCAACGCGGCGTGCGTGACCTCGATGTTCGTCACCGCGACGACCGGCAAGCAACGCGCGGCGGTGCTGGGAGCGAGCGCTGCTCGCGGGCTCTCGAACGCGAGCGGCACGATGATCCTCGTGACCGATTTGGCGGACGAACCGAAGGCGAAGCTGACGATCCCGTCGGCGATCGTGCTGCCCGGCAACGAGCACATCTACGCGATCACGATGCCGGAGCTCGGTGCGTTGTCGATCAAGGTCTCCGCGGCGAAGGGCTCGGGCGTGCTGCCGGACTTCACGATCACCGACGATTCCGGCGGAGCCAACGCCGTGACGGAGACATCCGCCAAGAAGTTCGGCAAGGGCGGTCGCGTCGTGTCGCAGAAGGGCCTGACCAAGAACCTCGCCCCGGGCGCTATCTACTTGATCCACGTAACGGGAACTGCTGGCAGCGTCGGCCGCTACACGCTGACGGTTGACGGCTGAAGGTCCGGGCCGGACGACGCGCCAGAGCCCGGGTCCAAGAGGCCGCGGCTCCGCGCGTGACGCCGACTACACTCCCGGCGCCATGCGCACCCAAGCCACCGCCTCTTTCGCGTCCTTCGTGATCGTCGTCCTTGCCTGGTTCGCCGCCGCTCCCGCCGCTCACTGCGGCGCAACGGTCCGCGTGAATCTGTCCGCCGACCCGACCAAGGTGTCGATCGGCAAGGACGTGTTCGAGCTCGAGTCGATCGCCGCGACGCTCACGCCGCGCGCACCGCTCGATGCCGTATTGCTGACCGAGGGCGATGCGCAGCAGTTGCCGGCGCGCCATTTCGTGACCGCACTCGATCGACTGCTGCGGGCGGGCTTTCCGGTGCGCTTGGTCGAATCGAAGACGCCGTTGAAGTTTGGCGCGACGACGACGGTCATGCGTGGGCCCGAGGAATGGTTGACGCAGGCGCCGAAGCTCGCCGACGTGTGCGCGGGCGGTGAGGCGCCACAGCAGTTCGCGGTGCGCGGGCTCGAGCCGCTGCTCGAAGTCGACTTGCGCGGCATCGTCGCTCTGACCGGCAAGGGCAAGGGGCTCGCGGTGGAGACGTTTCCCGCGAACCTCGTCGGCAGCGCGGCACCTGGTGAGCCCGGGCCTTCGGCAACGGTCGCACTCGCCGTCGGCGAAGAGCCCACCGTCATCGATCTCGTCCTCACACTGCGCGAGCTCGCGGCGAAGGGCTTTGGCCGTGCGCTGCTGCTACTCGCCGCCGGCGAGAACGAAACCGCCGGCCTGCTGCTGTCGCTGACCGAAGGCGGGGATCGCGCGGCGTCTCTGCCGTATCGCAAGACGCCGCTCGCGAAGAACGACCAACCGGCGTATCGCGCGATGCGCATCCTCGTCGAAGAGGCATTGCTCGCGATGCGCCTCGAACAGCGCGCGGACGGCTCGTTCCCCGCGGACGACGAGTTCACCGACGCGGAGGTCACGGCGCTCGCACTCGTCGCGTTCCTCGGTGCGGGTGTGCGCGCCGGCGATGGCTCGCAGGCGGGATCGTGCGTGCTGCGCGCGCAGCGCTGGCTGATGGCGTGGCCGTACGACAAGAAGCGCCATCCGCGCCGCGAACGCTCGCTCGTCTCCGCGTGCATGCTCGAGGCCTACGGCCGCACACGACATCCGTTGTTGTTGAAGCGCGCGCTCGAAGCCCGCGACGAAATCGGCAAGGAGCTCGAAACGGACAAGGAGATCCGTGACGGCGCGATCACCGGATTCGAAGCGATCGGCATCGCCATCGCACGCTCTGCCGACGTCCCGCAGATGGATCCGCTCGCCGAGCGCGTACGCGCACTCATCGAACCGGCGTTCGTGCCCGAAACCGGCGAACTGAAAGCGAACTGGTCGACGCGCAATTCGTCCGACTACGCGGCGCTCGCGAACGGTCTGGTGCTGTTCGGCGCGGTCGCGGCCGCGGATCCGCGCGTCGTGTTCGCGGCGAAGCAGATCGGCGACGAGCTGCCCGCGACCGACTCGTCGTTGTCGAACATCGCGCGCGTCTACGGCGCGTTCTTCGGTGCGCGCCTCGCGCTGAACGGCGGCGGGAAGTACATGGACGACCTCATCGGCATGCTGAAGCGTTCGCTGCCGAAGCGCGCGCCGGACGACGCGCGCGATTTCGAAGCTCCGGATCCCGGCGAGGTGACGTGCCCGTGGAGCGGTGGCGGCCGCGTGCAGTCGATCGGTCGCGTCGCGCTGATGACGATGGTCTACCAGGTCCCCGATCAATGGTTGATGCGGAGCGCGAAAGGCAAGAAAGGATGAACCGGAGCACACTGACCGCACTGGTCGTCGTCGCGTCGTTGGCGACGGGGACGGCGGCTCCCACGCGTCCGGATCGTTTTGCGCCCGATCGTGCCCAACTCCTGGCGGGCGTCGAGACGTTGATCGCGCCGGGTTCTCCCGGCGGTGTGCGCGCGTTCGGCTCGAACGCGTTCACCGTCGTCGATGGGACGAACGGCGTCCCGGTGATGGTCGCGTCCAAAGCGCAGCGCGGGCGCGTCGTCGCGTTCGGCCACAACGCATTCCTCTCCGATGGCACGTACTCGGAGGAGAACGCGCAGCGCGTGCTCGCGAACGTCCTGGGCTGGCTCGGCAACGAGCACACGCGCGCTGCGTGCGTCCAGATCGGAGCGCATCTGGATGCGCGCATCGCCGCCGCGGGCATGGTCGCGCTGCCGCGCGCGGAGTTGGCCAAAGCCGACGTGATCGTGTGGGACACGCACACGACGTTGAGCGATGCGGAAGCGGCGCTGGTGCTCCAGAAGGTGAACGTGGGCGCCGGCTTGCTGTGCGCGGCGACGGGCTGGGGCTGGATGCAGATCGCGGACGCCGAGTCGCTGGCGCGCGACTTCACGTCGAACCGCGTGCTGGCGAACCTCGGAGTCGCGGTGACGGACGAGTTCGCCGATCCCGACGATCACGGCGGCTTCCACGTCGCGCGTGGTCCGAAAACCGCGAGTGCGGACGAGGCCTTCGCGGCGCTGGATGCGAAGACGTTGGACAAGGAGCGGCGCGAGTTCTGCGCGAACACGCTCGACGCACTCTTGCGTTGTGTGCCGGCCGACGAGCCGACGCGCATCGCTCCGCTTCGCAAACGGCTCGAATCCAAGCTCACGCGCTTTCTCGGCGCGACGGCGGACGAGGTGCCGCAGACGACGCTCGAGGACCGCCTTCTCGTGCGTTTCGCGACCGAGCGTTTCGAGGTCTCACCACCCGCGGAGGTCCGCAGCGCGCCGACACACGCCCTGTTCCCGGGACGCGTCGACGCCGCCGCGCCGCGGCTGAACGTCGACGTCGCGATCCACGCATCGACGTCGGGTTGGCACGCGCTCGGTCTGTACGCGCCGCCGGGTGAAGTCGTTCGCGTGACGCTCGCCGCGGACGTTCCGCTCGATGGCCTTTCTCTGCGCATCGGGTGTCACACCGACGAGAACTGGCACCACGCACGTTGGGATCGCTGGCCGCGGATCGCCATGGCGCGACCGTTCGAAGCGCCGACACTCGATGTCGCGAGTCCCCACGGCGGCCTTCTCTACCTCGACGTCGACCGGTCGCGCGCGGGGGCGACGATCGACGTCCACGTCGAAGGAGCCGTCGCGGCGCCGCGCTTCGTTCGCGGCATCACGACACGAGAACAGTGGGCCGCGCTCGCGAACCAGCCGATGGCGCCGTGGGGCGAACTCGAAGGCGAACATGTCGTCCTCGCGTTGCCGTGGTCGACGCTGAAGGACGTTGCCGATCCGGAAGCCGTCACGCGCTTTTGGGACGAGGTGTGGACCGCGCACGTGGAGTTGCTCGGCGAGCCGATCTCGCCGCTCAAGGAACGCTTGGTGCCGGACGCGCAGATCTCGGCCGGGTACATGCACTCGGGCTACCCGATCATGACGTTCATGGACGTCGTGCCGCTCGTCGTCGATCTGGCGAAGCTGAAGGCCGAAGGCAGTTGGGGCCATTTCCACGAACTCGGCCACAACGCGCAGCGCGATGAGTGGACGTGGGACGCGACCGTCGAAGTGACCTGCAATCTGTTCACGCTGCACGCGATGGAGAAGGTCTGCGGCATCCCGGTCGCGAAGCATCCCAACGTCGTCGAAACGATGCCGCGCGCCACAGCGCTGAAGGCGAAGGGCGGCGATGCACGCGCGTGGTCCGACGATCCGTTCCTGGCGCTGATGACCTACGTCGAGCTCCAGCAGCGCTTCGGTTGGGAGCCGTTCACTCGGGTGTTCCAGGAGTACGAGCGCCAGGGTCAACGCGGTCGGCCTCGCAGTGACCAAGAGAAGATCGACCAATTCGTCGAGCGCTTCTCGCGCGCCGTCGGAGTCGACGTTTCGCCGCTGTGGATCACGTACGGGCTCTCGGTCGATCCTGCCGTCGTGAAGAGGCTCGCCGACCTGCCGCAGTGGAAATGAGTGCGAGGTCTCGCGAATCGGGGCTCACGCGGAGCTTGCTTCGCCGTATCGGGATTCCCACGATGAGCCCGATTCGGGAACCCCAAGACCTTCGGAGTGCTCTGCATGTCGTCGATTCGCCACGTCGTTCTGCTCGCCGTCGCCCTCGTTCCGCTGACCGCTTGCGCCAGCCATGACGCCGCCCAGGAGTCGGCCGCCGTCGCGTCGACCGTCAACTCCGCGGCGCCTGAGTCGAAGCCCGAGGCCAAGCCGGCTGAGGACAACACGGCGAAGATCAAGGGCGTCGAGCGCCGCATGGCGATGACGAAGGCGCGCCTCGCCGTCGCCGAGCTGGAAATGGCGAACTTCGAGATCGATCTCGCGAACAAGCTGGCGGCGGCCGAAGCGGAGCTGACGCTCGCGCAGCAGAAGCTCGACCAGTTCGACAAGGTCGACCTGCCGCAAAGGATCGCGCAGGCGGACCTCAGCATGCTGCGCGGTAAGGACCGCGCACAGGAGGCCGCCGACGAGCTCAAGCAGATCGAGATCATGTACAAGGACCAGGACCTGAACGACATGACGGCGGAGTTCGTCGTCAGCCGCGGCAAGCGCAACGCCGAGCGCACGATGGCGCAGATCAAGCTCGACGAAGCCGGCATCGACACGATGAAGAAGCTCGAGTTGCCGCGCGAGCGCCGTCGCCTCGAACTCGATCTGATCGCGAAGAAGAACGCGTTCGAGTCGGCGAAGCGCGACAGCGAGGTCCAGCGCAAGAACAAGCAGATCGGGCTGATGAGCGTCCAGAACGAGCTCGCGGGCATCGAAGAGGAGATGGCGAAGCTGTCGGGGCCGAAGCCGTGAACATCGCTCCGTTCGCATTGACCGCGATCGCGCTGTTTGCGCCCGCGGAGGACGACAAGACGCCGCCGCCGCCGAAGGCGCGCGTCGAGGTCGACGACGACAGCGTCATCGCATCGATCACGCGCGGCGTCGACTATCTCCTCGCGAACCAGAACGCGGACGGTTCGTGGGGTGGCGTGAAGAACGCCACGTTCACGAGCGCGTTCGGCAATCCGGCGACGTACCACTGCTGGACGGTCGGCACGACGGGCCTGTCGACGATCTCGGTGCTCGAACTCGGCCGCGACGCGAACTCGCTGAAGGCGGCCGAGCGCGGCGTCGAGTACCTGATCCTGAACGCGAAGCTCGTGCGGCCGGCCGATTGGGACGTCGACAACGTCTGGGGCCTGATCTACGGGCTCACGGCGATCTCACGGGCCTTGCAGCATCCGCACTTCGCCGAACACGCAATGACGGCGCGCATGCGCGAAGCCGCCGCGACGTACGTCGAGGGCATGGCGAAGTATCAATCGCCGAAGGGCGGCTGGGGCTACTACGCCAATCCGAACGCGGGTTGGCGGCCCGAGTGGGCGACGTCGTTCACGACGGCGTCGGGACTCATCGCACTGGTCGAAGCGCGCGCGGCGGGCATCACGGTCGACGACAAGGTGTTCAACGGCGCGGTGAAGGCGATCGAGGCCTGCCGCTTGCCGACGGGCGCATATACGTACAACATCGAGCCGCGGCCGAGTCGCGGTTCGCTGATGCTCGAGAGCATCGACAACGTGCGCGGATCGCTCGGTCGCATCCAGGTGTGCAATTACGCTTTGACGCGCGCGGGCGCGAAGTTGCCGGAAGGTGCGCTGACGAAGGGACTCGACCTCTTCTTCGAGCACCACAAGTTCCTCGACGTCGCGCGCAACAAGCCGATCCCGCACGAGGCGTACTACGCGAACGCGGCCTACTTCTATCTGTTCGGCCACTACTACGCGTCGCGCGTGCTCGAGCTGTTGCCGCCGGAAGAACGCGCTCGTTACCGCGATCGCTTGCGTACCGAGATCATGAAGTGCCAGCAGTCGGACGGCGCGACGTGGGACTTCTGGATCGCGAACTGCACGAAGCCGTACGGCACATCGTTCTCGGTGCTCGGGTTGTCGCACACGCTCGAACCGGCGAAGTAACGCAAGCGCGGCGCCACGCCGCTCGCATGTGACGGGTGCGGCTCCGCGGATCGCGCGAGGCCGCACCCGTTGCCTTTTCAGCGGACGTCCGCGCCGCGCGGGGAAGCTCGACCGCGGCGGCGAAGGCGATCAGGGCGTCGTCAGCTTCAAGCCGTTCGTCGCGGCGAAGCCCTGCGGCCCGCCGGCGTCGACGCTCCATGCCTGCATCCACAACCCGACGCCGCTCGGCACTCCCGCGGGCCAAGGCGCGCCGAATTCGAAGCCGCCGTTCGCGTCGAGCGAGAACGGGCCGATCACCACGGTTGGCGTCGGAACGAGTGTGCCGCCGAACAGCGGAGCGTCGATGCGTGACGTCCCGAGGAACAGCCACGCGGGCATGAACGGCATCCCGTTCGAACCGCGCAGCGCCACGGGATAACCGACGGTCGCCGAGCCCTTGCCTTCGAGCACGGGCTCACCGGAGGCGCCGGCGAGGGCTCCGTCGGTCGGTGTCCATACGGACGGCGAGCGGTACGCGCGCACGTTCGTGCCCGTGCCGGCGATCACGAGCGTCCCGCCTTCACCGAGGACGGGCGCGCCGATGTTGACGTTGGTCACGTTCAGCGACCAGCGCAGCGTCAGGTCCGGGTTGAACGCGAACACCTTCCCGTTCGAGAACCCGCCATTGCTCGCATAGACCTTGCCTTCCCAGTCGACGGCGAGGCGCGGAGTGATCGATCCTGTGGCCAGGACGGTCGACGTGTTCAGCGTCGCGCCGGTCGCCGGATCGAGACGTGCGAGCACGTTGCCGGGCGCGAGCATGTAGACCGACCCATCGGGACCGACGGCGAACTCGCTCGAGGTGGACCACGCGGCGGGGACGCTCCACGCTTGCGTGATCGCGCTGCCGTCGTCGGTGAATGCGTAGAAGAAATCGACGGCCAGGTTGTTCTGCGTGCGCGACAGGTAGATCGTGCCGTCCGGCCCCACCATCGGCACGTTCTGCACCGTGAAGCCAGGCATCGTCGGGCCGACGTATTGCGCCGCGCCGGTCGCCAAATCGAAGCGCTTGATCGCGTGACCGCCGGGCACGACTTCGCACGAGTACACGGCGTCGCCGTGGATCGCGACGCCACAGTTCCCGCTGACGGAACCCACGCGAGGAGTCGTCCACACCGTCAAGCCGGTATCGGCGTCGATGCGGCGAATCGCTTGGTGCCAAGCCACGATCGGATCGCCGTCGTCCGCGAACACCACGCCGTCGTAGGCGCCGGTCTTGATGGTCTCTTGCGAGACCCAGACCGGGTTTCCGCTGTCCTGATCGAAGGCGTAGAGGGCCGCGGCGATGGAACCACCGTTGCCGGCGCGCGAGGCGTACACCAGTCCGTTCGAGCACCCAGCGACCCACGTCGTCCAATCACCGGCGTTGTACGGCAGGTTGGTCACCCACAGCTCGGCGCCGGTATCGAGATCCTGAGCGACGAGCGGAGCTTCGTTCGGCACGCCACTCGGAACGAACCCGAGCTGCCGCACCATGAACACGCGCCGCCCCGCGGTGACGGGCTGCCAAGCGATGATCGAACTGCGACCACCGGACCAGATCTGCGTGGGCGCGACGGGCCCGACTTCGTCCGATTGCCCGTTCCGTCCAGGCCCACCACCGGCGTTGGTCCAGTCACTGGCGAGGACAGGAACACAAGCAGCGGCGCAAAGCGCCAAGCCGATCACGATCGAACGCATGGAAGAGCCTCACGAAGCGGCCGAGGGGGAGAGAGTGAGCGCGCGAGCTTCGCCGATGGAGTGGGCGCGAGCAAGGATGCGAGCAAGGATGCGAGCAACGACCGAGCTGACTCAGCCGGCGGAACCGGTTCCGCCGGTGAAGCTGGTGATCACCGGTGAAGCCGGGATTCGGGAAGCCGCAAACCGGTGATCGGCGAAGCCGGCGCGCCGGCGACGTCGCGGTGGAGATCGGCAGAGCCAGTGACCAGCGGGGCATCCGAGTCCCCGGGATCCCCCCGAGCCGGATTCAAGCCTCGCCGGCTCACGAGAGCTAACGCCTGGAAGCGCATCCTGAACCCATTGGCGCTTCACGACATAGCCCGAACGCGATTGCCGCCGGCAACTTCGTCCGGGTCGCACCACGAACCGTCACCCCTCCCTCGGTTTCAGGCCGCACGCTCGTCAGCCAAGAAACCACTCCGTCGCCAAGGGACGTCGTGACCGGCTCTCGCAGCGGCGGCCCACTCGTCCGCCGCAGCTGTGGCGATCCGCTGTACGACTCTCGTGAGTATGTGACCTTGCGTTAGATCCACAGGGGTCGTTGGTCTCGCGCGG
>JBPOIU010000143.1:0-8129 GCA_052034255.1 Planctomycetota bacterium
TTGCCCCCCAAGCGCTCCGCGAGGTACTGGGCCGCGATGCGTCCGCCTTGGACGTTGTCGGTCGCGACGTAGCTCGTGATGCCGATGTCCGACGACGCGAGCCCGGAATCGAAGATCACGACCGGCACGTTCTGCGCGATGGCGGTCTTCACCGGCGGCTCGAGTGCGCGTGCATCGAGCGGTGCGAGACAGATCCCGTCGAAGCCGTCGGCGAGGAACGACTCGACGATCGCGATCTGCGCGGCGGCGTCGCCTTCGCCTTGCGGTCCCTTCCACACGATCTCGAGGTCCGGCAACGCGGCGTCCGCGGCACGGGCGCCTTTCTCGACCGCCTTCCAGAACTCGTGTGACGTGCCCTTCGGGATCACGGCGACGCGCAGCGGTTTGCCGTTCGTCGCACCGGAGGAACCGGATGGGCTGGAATCCCCACACGCCGTCAGCCCGAGAACGAGGCCCAGCGACGCGGCGAGCACGAGACGTCCCATGCGAGTCCTCCGATGCGAAGGGCGCGGAGTCTAGAGCGGGTTCACGGCGAAGGCACCCGGTCCGTGGGTCCGGTTTCGCCGAGCTCGGGGTTTTGGGGCCCGCTGCGCACGACGCGCCCGTTCCCGAGCCCCTCGGGGCGAGCGCGGGAGACACTGGCGCCAGTTCGATGCACCGCCGACCGAGGCGCGGCGCCAAGTGCTCGCTACCATGCCCGGCCATTTCGGTTCGTCCCACTCCCTCGGAGCCTCATTCCATGTTTTCGCGCCGCGTGACCGCCACTCTCGCGTTCGTCTTCGGATTCGCCGTCGCCGCCGTCGCGTTCGACGAAGACAACGGACTTCATCGGGCGATGGAGTCGCTGAAGAAACACATGAAGCCGCTGAGCCAATCGATCGGCGACGCGACGAAGAACGAAGAGACGTTGAAGCACCTGATGGACATGCAGGCGTTGACGCTGGAGTCGAAGAAGTTCGATCCGCCGACCGCCCAGAGCCTGAAGGACGACGAACGCGCGAAGCACGTGAACGACTACCAGTCGGACATGACCAAGTTGTTGGTCGAACTGGCGACGATGGAACTCGAGGTGCGCGCGGGCGACAACGCGGCCGCGCAGGCGCGCGTGAAGTCGGGCCTGGTCAAGATGCGCGAAGACGGCCACGACAAGTTCCAAGGCGAGGAAGAAGAACACCGCCGCAAGTGATCGCGATTTCGCCCCGAACACGACGCCCTGCGCTGCGTGTACCGCAGCGCAGGGCGTCGTTGCTTCCCCGCCCGGCCTCGCCATGACGTCGACGACCCCAACCACGCACACCGCTCCGCTGTACGCCGTCTTGGCGTTCACCGCGCTCAACTCCTTCGCTGCCGGGACCACCAGCACCGGAATCTTCTTCGTCACGCGCAACGCGTACGAGTTCTCCGCGACCGCGAACTACGGGCTCGGCTTGCTGTTCGGCGTGGGGTACACGATCGGCGCGCTGGGCTCGGCGCCGGCGTTGCGCCGGGTTCGCTCGGCGTTCCCGATGCTGTCGAGCCGCGCACTGCTGGCGCTCGTCGTCGGTGCGTTGAGTCTGCTGTGCGCATTGCCGGTGCTCGTGCCTTCGCCGCGGACGATCTGGGCAATGCTCGGCGTCTACGCCGCGATCTGCGGCACGCTGTGGCCGATCGTGCAGACGTACTTGAGCGGCGGGCGCGCGGCTTCGGACCTGCAGCGCGCGGTCGGCGTGTTCAATCTGACGTGGAGTTCGACGCTGGTCGCGTCGTTCTGGTTGATCGCGCCGGTACTGAAGAGCCATCCGCTCGGCGTACTCGGCGGCGTCGCCTTGGTGCATCTCGCGAGCTTCGCGTTCCTGCCCGCGCTCGGCCGAGAGCCGGGCGTCACGCCGCCCGTGACCGAGCACGCGCCGACGGTGGTCTCGAAGGCGTCGCTCGCGGCGCATCGCGTGCTGCTCGCGTCGGCCTACCTCGTGATGTACGCGTTGATCCCGTTCCTTCCGACGTTACTCGACGACATCGGCGTGGCGCGTGTGTGGCAGACCCCGCTGACGTCGCTCTGGCTGATCACCCGCGTCGTGACGTTCTATGCGCTGCTCCGTTCGCCGCGCTGGCGTGGGCGCGATTGGCCTGCCGTCATCGGCATGGCGTGCGTCGTCACGGGCTTCGCACTCACGGTGTTGGCGTCGGCGTGGCTGTCGCACGGGGTGGCGATCGCGCAGTTCGCGCTCGGGCTCGTGGCGTTCGGCATCGGTGTCGCCGTGCTGTATTTCGCCGCGCTGTTTTATGCACTCGAAGCCGGCCGCGCGAAGGTCGACGCGGGCGGTCGCCACGAGGCGATGATCGGCGCGGGCTACACGCTCGGTCCCCTGTGCGGCTTGGTCGCGTACGAGGCCGCGGCGCTGGGCTGGATCGCGCCGACGACGGCAGATCCGCTGATGTTGGTCGCCGTGTTCGGCTTCACGGTGCTCGGCATCGTTACGGCGCTGCGCGTCGCGCGACGGTGACGCGAGCTCAGGCGTTTCAGGCGATGCGCTCGAAACTCGTGCGCTGGATGCCGCGGCCGGCTTCGCGCGCATGGGCTTCGAAGTTACTGATGACCTGAGGCAGCGCGCGTTGCGGCGCGTCTCCGCGCTCGGCGAAGCGCGGTGACGACAAGAACAGCTCGCGAATCGACTCGAACCGACTCGGCACGTCCGACGCGGTGTGGACGAAGCCGCCGCGGGGCAGCGCGCGCAGACACGATTCGACGAAGTCGGACGTCACGACCGCACGCTTCTCGTGCCGGCGCTTCCACCACGGATCGGGGAAGTAGATGTGGATCGCGCGCAGCGATTCGGGCTGGATCCACTCCTTCAGCACGTCCTGCGCGCGCGCACAAATCAACCGCACGTTCGCGAGCTTGCGTTTCGCGACGCGGTTGACCGTGAACAGATGGCGTTTGCGCGCGACCTCGACGCCGACGAGGTTGACGTCCGGGCGTCCCATGCCGCTCGCGACGACGAACCAGCCCTTGCCGTGGCCAATCTCCATCTCGACCGGATGGTCGTTGCCGAAGACTTCACGGAAGTCGTACGGCCACGGTGGACCGACCACCGACAGTTGGAACGGCGCGAGTTGCTCGGCGGTGAGTGGGTTGCGCAGACGGACGATCATGGACGGGGAAGAGTAGCAGCCGGCCGCGCGCGCTCGACTCGGCTACTCGATCTGCGGCGCGATCAGCGGGCCGCCGGTCGCGAAGGTATTCGCGGTGAACGTCTGCAGCAGCGCCGACGTCGCGAGGTCGATCCGGTTCTTCGAACACACGTTGTTCTTCACGATCGCGTTCGAGCCGTTGATCTCGATGCCCTCGCCCAAATTGCGCAGGGCGGTGTTGCCGTCCAGCACGACGCCGTCGGCGCTGGATTCGACGTCGAAGCCGTCCACCGCATTGTCGAACGCACGGTTGTTCGCCAGCACGACGTCGTCCGCGGTGATCTGGAAACCGTCGCCGGCGCCGCCACGGACGTAGTTGTCGGTGATCATCCCGCCCAGCGTGACCTTGATGCCCGCATCCGTCGACTTCGTGCCGCAGTTGCGGACGTCGTTGTGCTCGACCGCGCCGAAGTCGGTCGACGTGTAGATCCCGTGCGACGCGACGTCGCGCACGATGTTCTTGCGGACGTCGACCAGCGCGAAGTCTTCTTCGCCCGCTCGGATCCCCCAGCGACCGCAGCGCTCGACGCGATTGCCGGTGACCGTCGCGGTGCCGATCAGCAGGACGTCGATGCCCACGCCGACCGCTTCCAGCACGGTGTTCTGTTCGATCGTCGCGTCCTCGCCTTCCCACAGGATCCCGGCCTTCTCGATCGGGCCGAAGCAGTTGTTCTTGCGCACGAGGTGATTCGTGCCGCGCAGCGAGATCCCGTTTCCGCCGACACGGCGCACGTCGTTGCCTTCGATCGTGCCGTCATCGCCGTCGAGGTAGATGCCGTCGCCCGTATCCGTCGTGCGCACGATGTTCTTCCGCAGCACGACGCTGTTCGCTTGGACGTCGAAGCCGCGCGTCTCGCAGCGCTCCGCACGACACTTCTCGAGCACCGACTGCGCGCCGGTCACGTCGAAGCCCACAGTGCAGGCGATCGCGGAACAGCTCTTGGCCGTCAACCCGACACCGGACGATCGAAAGCCCGCCGTGTCGCACCGCATCGCGATCACCCGATCCAGGACGATGCCGTCGCCGGAAGCGAGAACTCCGTATCCCAGTGCCAACTGCGAAGCCGTCGCGGCATGACGAATCGTGAGCTTCCGGACCAGGCACGAATCGGCCTGGACCCACAGGCCGCGCCCGATCGGAGAGCCATCGTCGGCACGCGCGTCGATGACGACGTTGCCGACGCCGATGAGCTTCAACCCGTTCAGTCCGTTCGGAATGATGACGGTTCCGGGATAGACACCCGCGAACACGCGCACCGTGTCGCCCGGAGCCGCCGCCGCGATGCCCTGCTGGATCGTCGGCAGCGCGCCGTTCACTTTGACGTCGATCACCGCGCCGTCGGCGCTGGCCAAGCACGAAGACGCCAGGACGAAGCCGAGGACTGCGCGCATCGAAGGTCGCTCCAAGTCGGAGGGGGAAGCGCCCAGATCATCCGGAGGGGGGCGCACCGATCACGCAGTCTTCCATGCAACGCGCGATGAAACCGTGGCCGAACTCGAATCCCGGCCGCCCGCGATGCCTCGCCGATTGAGACCCAAGACAATGGGATGGAGCGACTTACGTCGATTCCACGGGTCCTTCGCGGTACGGGATCGCACGCAAGCGATCCATCAGGACCCGCAGCTGCCGCTGCTCCGCATCGGACAAGCGCGGGCCGGCGATCCGCCCATCCTTGATCGCGGACGCGATCGGATCGAGCTCGTCGAGTACGTCCTGGATCGCCGTCGACGCTTCCTCGTGCGCATCGACATGGTCGAGCCCGCCGCGCAGGAACGTCGGCACGTCGCCGAGCAATCCGCATCCCGACAGCGCGCGCGCCGAAGCCAACAGGAAGCGCGTGTACGCCGCCGGATCCCGAAACGGACCACAGCGCCCGAGCGCTTCCAACGCGTGTCTGGAGACGCGCACGCGGTCGGTTGCTGTCACACCGTCCATCCGCAGCGCGTCGAGATCCCCGGCGACCTCCGCGACGATGCGCTCGTTCGACGCCGACGGATCTCCCCGCCGCTTGCCGGTCACCCACTCCCAAAGGACGACGAACGTGCTCTTGCGCGCCATGGCGGCATTGAAGCACAGCGGATCCAGGGAAGCTCCAGCGCGCACGTCGGTCCGACCGGTCGATTGCGTACGCTCCGCGCGCCCGCCTGGGAGGCCCCTGCCCGCATCAGGCACGAGTTGGACGCGACGTGCGCGGGCGTCGACGCACGGGAAGCGCCGCCGCGCCGCGGGGCGCGCGGGGTCGACGACGTCCGGACGCGGTGCCCGCGCGATGCGCGGAGCGAGATTCGGGAGGCGCGGCAAGAACATGCGCATGCGCGGTGTGAGGACCATGGAGCTTCGAGCGACGTCGACTGGGAGGCTCCACCGATGACGGCACGTCTGCTCGTCGTCTGCATCCTGCTGTTGGTCGGCATCGGCTTGGGCGCGCTGTTCCTGACCGACGACGGCGGCGCCGATGGGCTCGACGACACGCGGTCGAGCGCGCCCTCGACCGTCGCTTCGTCGGACGCAGCGTCGACCCCTTCGAACTCGCTGCGTCCCGACGGTCCGTCGTACGCGACCGACTCCGCGGGCTCGTCGCGGCGGGACCCGGCGCAAGACGAAGCGGACGAGCGCTCCGCTCCAGCTTCGCCTGCCGCGCGCGCGAAGCCGAAGCTCGGCGATTCTTCGATCCGCGGGCGGATCCGCGAACGCGTCACGGGTCGCGGTGTGGCCGGCGCGACCGTCGCTCTCGCCGAACTCGATGGCCGCGCGATCGTCGACCTCACGGCGACGTCGGCTGCCGATGGAGCCTTCGTCCTCGACGACGTCCCGAGCGGCGACCTGCTCCTCTGCGTGCGGATCGCGGATGCGCGATCGTTGGTCGGTCGCAGGCGCGTGACGCTGGCGCCGGGTCGAGTGCTCGACGTCGGCGACCTCGACGCGATCGCCGGCGCTTCGATCCGAGGCCGTGCGGTCGAGGCCGAGAGCGGCGCGCCGACGCCGGACGCGCGGATCGTCGCGTTCCAGCCGGATGGGCTCGACTCCGGAGACGCGGGTCGCCACATGACGAACGCGGACGCCGCGGGGCAATTCGAATTGCGCGGGCCATTCGGTCCCGGCCCCGTGTACCTGTCGGCCAGCGCGCCGGGGCGCAAGACGCGCGCCCCGTACCCGAGCCTGCACATCGCCGCGGGCATCGACGTCGCCGACGTCGTGGTGCCGCTGGCACGCTCGCAGGATCTGCGCGGCTTCGTGTTCGACGAGGACCGTCGTGGCGTCCTCGCGCGCGTCGAGCTCGTGGGCCAAGGCCGTCGCGCCTGCTGTTTCGACACCGATGCGACGGGGAGCTTCACGATCGCGGACGTCGCCGGCACTCTCGGACTCGCGCGGCCGACGCCGACCACGGAGATCCAGATCCGCGTGGACGCGGATGCATGCGTCCCGCTCACGCGGACGCTGCGCCTCGAGCAGTTGGACGACCCCGCTCCTGTCGAACTGCGCGTCGAACGCGGCGCGAGCCTCAGCGGCAGGTGTGTCGACGTCTCCGGCGCGCCTCTGCGCAACGCGCGTGTGCGACTCTATCCGCCGACGCTCGATCGCCACGCGCGCCTGCGCGAAGCGACGACGCGCGCCGACGGCTCGTTCGCGTTCGCGGGTCTGGAGCCCGGCGAGTTCGCACTGGAAGCCGAATCGACCGGCAAGCTCGCGCCGCAACCGCGGCGCACGCTCGTCGCGCTCGAAGCGCGAACGGCGCGCGACGGCATCGAGCTGGTGTTCACCGCCGGTCTCGCGATCGCCGGCAGCGCGAGTACCGACGCGTTCGAGCCGCTCGCGGATCGCATCGTCACGCTGCATCACGCCGAGTGGCTCCGGCCGCGCGTGACGCGGACCGGCGGCGACGGCTCGTTCCGCTTCGACGCCGTTCCCGAAGGCGCCTACGCGCTCGCATTGCGCGGACACGATCTGCGCGAGCGCCGCGTGCCCGTGGTGCTGCGCGAGGTGGCGGCGGGCACGCTCGACAATCGATTCGTGGTCCACGAAGAGCCGGCCGATGGGCGCATCGCGTTGCGCTTGGTCGATGCGACCGACGGCACTGCGGTGACGACGTCCACGCAGGTGCGTTTCGTCTACGCCGCCTTCGGCTACCCGCAGGATGTGACGCTCGAACGTCGCCCGGATGCGACGGGCGCGCTCGAGTTCGATCGGCTCGAGCGTGCGGAATACGCGCTCGGGGTCTCCGCGCTCGGTTATGCGCCGGCGACGGTGCGCTGCGTGCTCGACGACGTCCATCGCGAGGCGACGACGACGGTCCTGCTCGACCGGCCCGTTCCGTTGTTCGGTGTCGTCACCGATGGCGGCGGACTCCCGATCCAAGACGCGCGCGTCCGGGCGTTCACCGTACGGGTCGACGGCGCGTTCACCGCCGACGCCGGCGCGACGACGGATGCGGGCGGGCGCTTCCATCTCGCCGACGCGCCGAAAGACGCGACGGTGATCTGCGCCATCGCGCCCGGATTTGCGCCGGGTGCGGTCACGCTCGACGCGAATGCGAAGTTGCTCGGAGCACGCATCCTGCTGCGCCCCGGCGCACGCATCGAAGGCACGGCGTCCTACAGCGACGGGACGGCGGCGCGCGACGTCATCGTGCAGCTCGATGGCTCGATCGCGCGGCAGTTCGCGACGACCGACGAGCAGGGTCGCTTCGTGTTCGAGGACGTCGAAGATGGCTCGTTCGTGCTCGCGCTACCGTCCGGCGACGAACTCGGAGCGGGCACCATCGACCGCGCGCAGGGTCTCGTGCTGGCCGTCGAGATTCCGACGTTCGACGACGTGTGACGCGCACGAAGTGTCGACGGCGTTGGCAGCCGCCGCCTCGGACACCTGGTGAGTCCGGCGGCTGCGCCGCCTCGAACATGAATCAATTGGGGGCAGACCCCGTTGGGTCTGCCCCCAATTGATTCACGTTCTGTCAGAG
>JBPOIU010000157.1:0-31394 GCA_052034255.1 Planctomycetota bacterium
GCGCCGAGCGGCGCGTGCCGCCGCGCGATGTCATAGGTTCGCACGGTGGCATCGCCGCGGCAGTAGACATGCAACAGATGCCGTTCGGAGTCGACCGCGAGGCCTGCCGGGATCGGTCCGGTCGCGAGCGTGGTCACTCCGGCGCCCGAGCGCGCGTCGAGGACCGCGACGGCGGAGCTGCCAACGCAGGCCACGTACGCGAGGGCTTGCGAACCGGCGACGTGGAACCCCAGCACGGCCGGCTGCGCGAGCGGGGCTTGCAACAACGGCGGCGCGAGTTCGAGGTGCTGTACCGCGGCGGAACTCAGGTCGATGCGCGCGACGCGATTCTCGATCGCCTGCCCGCGCAGATTCGGTTCGAAGCGCACGCGATTGCGCGCGTCCTGCGCGGCGACCCACAGATCGCCAGTGGCCGGATTCCGTTCGAGGTCGAACAGCGACGTGCCGACGCCCTGGATCGGCGTCGGATGCGGGACGAGGGTTTGCGCATCGATCGCGATGACGTCGGCGTCTTGCAGCGACAGCGTCTGCGTGGGGAACTCGGAGTCGAACACGATGCGCCCGGCGTTCGGGACGTACCAACCGCGCGGGAACGCCGTGGCATTCAGCTCCGGACGCAGCAGGACCGGGTTCCACGCGAGTGCAGGATCGAACGCGTCCGGCGTCCACTGTTCGAGTCCCGCTTGCTTGGTCTTGGTCTCGTCGAGCAGCGTGGTCTTGTTGCCCGAGTGCTGTGGGATCACGTAGACGGTGCCGCCGATCGCGACGACGTCGCGCGGCGCGAACCCCGGCACGACCACGTTCGCGATCCAGGCGTACGGCGGGGTCGCCGCGAACACGGCGACGCAGTGTTCATCGAATGCGCCGGGCAGGCGTTGCCCGGGGGCGAGCGGTGTGGCTGGGGCGCGCGCACAGGCGACGAACAGCCGGCCTTGCGCCAACGTGAGTCCGTTCGGCTCGTCGCCGACTTGCAGTGTCGCGACGACTTGGCGAAGTCCGAGGTCGACCACCGACACCGTGTCGGACACGTGATTGGCGACGAACAGCCGCTGCGGTTGCGCCGGATCGAGCGCCAACGCGACCGGATCGAGCCCGGTGAACACGGCGCCGTCCGCGATCCACGGTGCGGCCGACCCGGAGCCCGCCCCGCCGAGGAGTGTGCTTCCCGCTCCCGGCGTTCCTCCCGCGATCACGCCACTCTTGCCGTTCGGGCTCGGGGCTTGCGGCGACGCCGTCGGTTGCCAGCGGAAGATCTCGATGCGGTGGTCGCTCGTGTTCGTCACGAACAGCCGTTGCCCATCCGGCGAGAGCAACAGGCCGTTCACCGGACCGGACTCGAAGTTCACGAACGGGGCGTGCGCGGTCGTGACCTCGTCCCCGCCGACGACGGTGGCGGCTGAAGTCGACGCGAACGCAAGCGCGAACCCGAAGCGAAGTCGTCGTCCGTTCATCGAAGCCCAAGAACGACCGAGCCGAAAAAGCCGGGCCACGCCCGTTCCGCACGACACTACATTGCGCGGCGTCCAGGGGTGGGTGCGGTGTGGAAGCGCTCCGTTTCCGGGGCGATCGACGAACCACCACGGCATACGAGGAGGTCTCCGATGCGGCGATCCACGGCATTCCTTTGGCTCGCATTGTCCGGCGCTCCGGCATGCGTGTCGATGGACGGAGCCAAGACCGCGACGGCAAGGATGGTCGAGACCGACCGCGCGAGCGCCGCACCGTCCCAGGGGTTCGTCGGGGGCATGGATGCGGCGAGGGCGCCCGAGTCGGGCGGAAGCGGCGGAGAGGCCCCGCTCGCCGATGCGCGCAAGCGCGTCTACATCGGCGAGTTCACGGTCCTGCCCGGGCAGATCGAGACCGCCATCGCACGCTTCCTCGCTGAAGTCGAGAGCGCCGGCGGCTTCGTCGAGAGTCGCGTCGACGCGCAGATCGTCGCCCGTGTGCCTGCCGAGCGCTTCGCGGCGATGGTCACGTGGATCCCGCAGCTCGGACGCGTGCTGCGTGAATCGGTGCGGACGCAGGACGTGACGACCGAATGGGTCGACCTCGACGTCCGGATCAAGAACGCCGAAGTCGCGCGCCAGCGCCTGCTGGCATTGCTCGAGCGCGCGACCGACGTGAAGGACGTGCTCGCGATCGAAGAACAACTGCGACGGTTGACCACCGAGATCGAGCAGATGAAGGCGCAGTTCAAGTTGCTCGAGTCGCAGGTCGCGTACTCGCGGCTCACGATCACGTTCGAAGGGCAAGCTCCGCCGCCGGTGCGTCGCGCGACCGGCAGTCGGTTCGCGTGGGTGAATCAGGTCGGCATCGAAGCGGCGCTGCGGCGCTTTTGAGGACGTACGCATGAAATCAGCTTGGCCGATCCTCGCGGCGTTCTCGTTCACGCTCGGGTGTGCGCAGCACCGCTGGGCGACGCCCGACCAATTCGTCGAACTCGAGTCGTCGCGCGACGGTGCGAAGTTCGTTGCTTCCGACGACGCGCGGTTGTGGGTGCGCCGCTTCGTTCCCGAAGCGGAAGGCACGTTGACGTATTGGCGCGACCACGTACGCAATCACTTCACGAACGAACGTGGGTACACGTTGGTCTCCGAGCGCGACGTGAAATTGGACGGCGAGCCCGCGGTGGAGTTCGTGTTCGAAGCCACCGTCGACGGCGCGCTCGCGCGCTACGCGCTGTTCCTCAGGCTCGACCACGGCCTCATGAAGAACCGCGTCGTGACGGCCGAGTTCGTCGGCAACCAGGAGAGCTTCGCCAAGCACGAGGCCGCCGTTCGCAGCGCATTGCGCGTCGAGTGACCGCGGACCGCGTCGGCGCGACCCGCTCGACTCGTCTCGCTCGCCCGACGGTGCGGCAGACTTTTCCAATGGGCTGCTAGACTCCCGGGCTTCGCAAGGCCCCCCAGGTTCCGTCGTCGGAAAGGTCCCCCATGAGCTTCACCCACCGTGGTCGCACCCTGAACAAGGTCGCCGTGATCGGATCGGGCCAGATCGGTCCGGACATCGCCCTGTACTTCGCGAAGGTCCTTGCTCCATCCGGGGTCCAGACGGTCGTGGTCGACGTCGCCGAAGCGGCGTTGGCGAAGGGCAAGGCGAAGCTCGAGAAGAAGATCGCGAAGGGGGTCGAAGCCGGCGCCTTCACGGCGCAACAGCAGGCGGAGATGCTCGCGCACGTCGTGTTCACGACGAACTACGACGCGATCGCCGGTTGCGAGCTCGTCGTCGAAGCCGCGACCGAGAACAAGGACCTGAAGGCGAAGATCTTCGCGCAAGTTGAAGCGCTCGCCGCGAAGGACGCGATCCTGACGTCGAACTCGTCGCACCTCGAGCCCGAGGTCATCTTCACGTCGCTGAAGGACAAGGGCCGCGCCGCCGTCATCCACTACTTCTTCCCGGCCGAGCGCAACTTGGTCGTCGAAGTCGTTCCCGGCGCGCAGACGAAGCCCGCGACCACCGATTGGCTGATGTCGTTCTACGAGAGCATCGGCAAGGTCCCGGTGCTCGTGCAGTCGCGCTACGGGTACGCGCTCGATCCGGTGTTCGAGGGCTTGTTCCTCGCCTCGTTGATGCTCGCCGACAAGGGCGTCGCGACCGTGAAGCAGATCGACACCGTCGCCACGCGCGCGCTCGGGATGACGGTCGGCTCGTTCACGGCGATGAACCTGACCGGCGGCAACCCGATCACGGCGGTCGGCCTCGACAACTACACCACCGCGATCGACGGTTGGTTCCATACGCCGCGCTCGCTCGCCGAGAAAGCGAAGAGCGGCGAGCCGTGGGACACGCCGAAGCGCGGTGAGACCGTCGAGGTCTCGCCGGAGCTCGAGCGCACGATCACCGAATGGTTGCGCGGCGCGTATTTCGGCATCGTCTCGGAGATCGTCGACGCCGGGCTGATCACGGTCGCCGACTTCGACATGGCGATCGAACTCGCGCTCGACATGAAGCCGGCGTTCCGGTTCATGAACCAGCTCGGCACGGCCGAAGCGTTCCGCCTGGTGCGCCGCTTCGCCGATCAGAACCCCGGCTACCAGATCTCGAAGACGCTGATGACGCTCGGTGAGACCAACACGCCGTGGGACATCCCGGTCGTGCAGCGTTGTGATCGCGATGGCGTCGCGGTGCTGACGATCCGTCGGCCGAAGGTGCTGAACGCGCTCGACCAGAGCGTGTTCGACGAATTGCGCACCAAGGCCGCGCAGCTCGAGGCCGATCCCACCGTCAAGGCGGTCGTACTGACCGGCTTCGGCAAGAAGGCGTTCGTGTCGGGCGCCGACGTGAACTTCTTGGCGAAGATCCAATCGCCCGCGGAAGGCGAGAAGACCTCCGCCGATTCGAACGACGCGGTCGCGCGCTTCCAGGCGCTGGCCGCGAAGAAGCCCGTGGTCTGCGCGCTGAACGGCCTCGCGTTCGGCGGCGGGATCGAACTCGCGATGGCCTGCACGACGCGGATCGCGAAGGCCGGCTTGAGTCCGCTCGCGGGCCAGCCCGAGACCAACCTCGGCATCATCCCCGGGGCGGGTGGCACCCAGCGCTTGCCGCGCTTGATCGGCGTCGAAGCGGCCGCGGCCCTGTTGCGGACCGGCCGACCGGTGTCGTCGGCCGACGCGCTGAAGCTCGGCCTGATCAGCGAGGAAGTCGAAGGCGATCTGCTGCCGCGAGCGATCGAGCTCGCGCACGCGCTCGCGCGTGGCACGGCGTCGGTGAAGCCGATGCCGACCGGCCCGTTGTCCGACGTGCCGGCGACGCTACCGGCGATCGACATCGGTCATCGCAGCAAGGCGGTCGACGCGATCCTCTGCGACGTGATCCTCGCCGGAGCGCGCACGTCGCTCGCCGAGGGTTTGAAACTCGAGGCGCGCGCGTTCGGCGCGGTCTGCGGCACGCAGGACATGCGGATCGGAGTCGAGAACTTCTTGAAGAACGGGCCGCGCGCGAAGGCCGAGTTCAAGCACGCCTGATCGTCGGTCCGAGGCACGTCCGCGCCAGCGCACGCGTCCGGACGCTTCGGCGCTTCAGTGGTCGTACAGCGAACGCGGCGCGCCGGGTGTCGGCAACGGCGCGAACGCGCGCGTGATCCTCACGACGTCCGCCGTCGCCGATAGCGCTCGCTCGAGGTGTGGCGCGAACGGAGCGCGCTCCGCGGCGCGCAGCGCCGCATCGACCAACGCACCGATTTCGTCACCGCAGCGGGCGCGCGGTTCGTCGCCGAGGGCGTCCCAGTACGCGCGATAGTCGGTCGTCGGCGCCAGGAACGCGCGCAACCCGTGGCGCTGCGCAAGCGTCGCTTGCGTCACCAAGCACGCGTGCTCGCGCGCGTCGTCGCGTCCAGTGCGATTGTCGAGTCCGAAGTCGACTTGGTGCAACGCACCCTCGCCCTGGACCAGTGCGTGGCAGCACTCGTGGAAGATCATCTGCGCGAGGCAATCGTCGGCGTCCAACGTTTCGGGGGTGCCGATGCGCAGCGTGCCGGCGCCGTCATAGCTCGCGTAGACCTCTGGGCTGCGCACGACGCGCCAGCCGATGCGCTCCGCGGTCACGAGCCAGATCCGATCGAGCGGATCGTGGTACGCGTCGGAGACGATGCGCGGTGTGGTCACGCGGTCTTCTCGCCGGGGGCAGTCAGCGTGTCCAATCGCGCGATGACGTCGTGCGGCAGCTCGAGGTCGGCGGCCTTCGCGTTCTCCGTGACTTGTTCCGGACGCGTTGCGCCGACGATCGCGGACGAGATCTCCGGCCGGCGCAGGATCCACGCCAACGCCAGTTGTGCGGGTGTGATGCCGAGCGCCTTCGCTTCGGTGACGACCGTGTTCGCCGCCGCGAGGTTCCGATCGGTCAATTTCGGGCGCAGGAACCCGCCCCGCTGCTCGTCGGCAGCGCGGGATTCGCGCGGGATCGTGCCGTCGGCGTACTTGCCGGTCAGCAAGCCCTGCGCGAGCGGGCAGAACACGATCTGCGCCATGCCGCGCGCCGCGGCGGTCGGCATGACCTCCGGTTCGATCGAGCGGTCGAGCAGGTTGTATTGCGGTTGATTCGTGACCGGCCGATAGCCGAGCAGCCGATCGGCGATGGAGCACGCGTCCGCGATTTGCGCCGCGGTCCAGACGCTGACGCCCCAGTAGAGGACCTTGCCTTGCCGGATCAGGTCCTCCATCGCGCGCACGACTTCCTCGGTCGGCGTGTCGGGATCGAACCGATGGCATTGATAGAGATCGACGTAGTCGGTGTTCAGGCGCTTCAGCGATGCGTCGCAGGCTTCCATCAAGTGTTTGCGTGATAGGCCGCGGTCGTTGACGTTCTCGCTCATCGGCCAGAACGTCTTGGTCGCGAGCACGTAGTCCTGGCGGCGGAGCGCGTGCAGCGCTTTGCCGAGCGAGCGCTCCGACTCGCCGTACGCGTAGATGTCGGCGGTATCGAAGAAGTTGATGCCGGCGTCGACCGCGGCGCGCACGCAGCGCTCGGTGCCCGCGTCGTCGACGCTGCTACCGAAGGTCAACCAACTGCCGAGCGACAGCGCGGAGACCTTGCACCCGGTCGAACCCAACTTGCGGTACTTCATGCGCGGCTCCGACCGACGTGTCCCGCACGGCCGAGCGCGGCCGCGGTCCGTCAGTGATCGCCGCCAAGGTAGCCGAGCTGCTCGAGCTGTTTGCGTGTCTCGTCGGACATCGACGCTTGCCCACCGCGGACCGTGGCGGCTTCGAGTGCGTCGATGAAGCGCGCCATGCGCTCGTCGAATTCGGCGTTCGCCGCGGCGTCGACACCGGCGCGATTCTCGAGCTCACCGCGGTCCTTGCGCAGGTCGAACAGCTCGCGCAGCGTCGCGACGCCGGGTTGGTCGCTGCGGATGAACTTCACGTCCGGACTGCGCAACGCGCGCCGCACGATGTCGAGGTGGTTCGTGCGTGCGTAGATCGGCCGCGCCGGCAACGAACCGCCTCGCACCAAGGCCGCGAGGCTGCGCCCGTCCAACGCCGGCCCATCGCCGTGCGGTTCCAAGCCGGCGAGCTCGAGCAGCGTCGGCAGCACGTCGACGAGCGACACCAGATCCGGGATGCGGCCGGCGTCGACACCGGGCCCGCGGATCAGCAGCGGGACATGCAGCAACTCGTCGTACAGGAAGCGGCCGTGGCCGATCTCGCCGCGTTCGAACAGTTCCTCGCCGTGGTCGGCGAACACGGTCACGAGCGTCCGATCGAGGCGGCCGGATGCCTCCAGGGCGGCGGAAACTTGCCCGACCAGCTCGTCCGCGGTGCGCACGGCGCAGTCGTAGAGGAAGCGCGCGCGCGTCATGAACTGGGCGGCATCGTTCGGCTGCGGAGTCTGACGTACGTAGCGCGTGAGTCGCGTCGTCGACACGCCCTGCAGCAGGTTCGGCAGTTGCGCCTTGTCCGCGCCGAGTTCGCGCAGGACGTCCGGCGGCGCGGTGTAGTTGTGCGCGGCGTACGTATGCAAGAACAGGAACAGCGGACGGGTCCGCGGCCCGCGTAGCTTGTTCAGGATGTCTTCGCGGGTTTGGCGGGATGCGCGCGCTTGCGTCTCGAGCTCGGGCAGATCGCCGCGGGTCTTCGCGTAGGCGGGGTCGGGGTACGCGGGGTCGCAGGCGACGTAGCGTTCGAAGCCGCGGGCGAAACCGAACTCCGGCATGACGAAGCCGCCGCCGGTCAGCGCGATGGTCTCGTAGCCCGCCGCGCGGAACATCTCGGCGAGGGTCGCGCAGCCGCTCGGCATGCTCGCGTACGAGAAGCTCGTTCCGGTGCGGTCCGGGTAGATCCCGGTGAAGACCGACGCGTGCGACGGCAGCGTCCACGACGCCGTCGCGAACGCGGACTCGAACACGGCGCCACCTGCGCCGAGAGCCGCGAGCGCAGGCGTCGTGCGCAGGGCCGCGTCCGCGAGCGCCGTGCGATCCCAACGCACCGTGTCGAGCGACATCAGCACGACGTCGGGATGCGTCGGTTCGTGCGGTCGCGGCATGAACACGGGCGACGCAAAGCAAAGCAGCTGATCGTGGGAGTTCGATCCCGCGGCGGCGGCATCCACGTGGAACTCCACGGTGGTCTTGCGGCCTGCGAACTCGACGAGGTCGAGCGTGAGGTCCGCCCAGCCCGTGTAATCGTCGGTCAACGACACGTTCGCGGTCGCTTCATCGCTCGGCGTGGACAGACGCACGACGCCGTGCAGCGGCGTGAAGTCGGCGGCGAACGCGCGGGTGTAGGCGAGACTGAACCGTTCGGCGTCGGCGGGCACGTCGACCTCGAAGCGCACCGTCCCGTTGCGCGGAACGACGATGCTCTCGCGCCAGTCATTGCCGGCGCGGATGCGCAACGCGTACGGCGGGAGCTCGCGCAGGGAGCCGCCGCGCACCAAGGCGTTGAGCGCCGGCTCCTGCGTGACGGCGAGGCGCGACTGCGGGCCGCCGACGACGCCGATCAACACGCCGACGGCTTCGATGTCGATCGCAGCGACGAGCGATTGGCGTGTCCCATCGGGTTCGGGCGCGAGCCATTGCAGGTACTGCTTCGCCTGACGCAGTACGGTCTCGGCGCGGCCCGGGGCGACGAGGTCGGCGGGATAGAACGATTGGCGCGCGTGGTAGACGAACGCCTGCGGGTTCTCGCCCGGCCCGGGAATCAGCGTGAACCGCAGAGTCCCCGCGCGCTTGCGCTCGAGGTAGATCGTCGTGAGGGTCGGCTTGACGGCCTCGGAGTCCGTTTGCGCCAGGCGCTCGGCGAACAACTCCCCCACGAAGGGTGCGTTCGTCGTGTAGGCGAGCTGCGGCAAGACGGTCTCGACGACCTGGTCGAAGAACGGCGCGGCGGTCGGCGCCGCGCTGTGCGCCGCGGCGACCAGCGCTTCGTAGCCCTGCATCTCGGTCGGCGATTGGTCGAGGAGTCGAAGGGCCCCGCGTGCCGCATTTCGCGGCCCATCGTCATCGGAGCAACCGAAGACGCAGACGGCGAGCCCGAGGACGATGAGTACGGAGCGCACGCGCTCCCGGCGCAAGCCGGGCTCGTGGCGCTTGCCCGATGGTGGAGAGACCAGCGGCGAGCGGAAGGACATCGACGGAGGATCCAGCGGAGAGTTGCGGAAGGAATACAAGACGAATGGGCCGCGTGCGACCGGGATTTCCAGGCGTCTGCTGCGACGCGGCCGCCCCGACGCAGCCCGGGGAAAGGGGTCCAGTCCAGGCGCTGCGCTGTCCGATCGACGGGGGCCGGATCGACCCGAATCTCGCGCGCGGCGCGTTCCGCGGGTTCGAGGTGCGGGCCGATTCGGTTCCGTGAGCTATATTGGGCCGGCTCATTTTCGGGGTGTCCCGCGCGCATGAAGATCAGCATCGTGAATCCCCACATCCCGGTGTTCCGGCGCAACTACGCGTTCCGGAAGACCCGTCGGTGGCAACCTCTTTCCACGGCGATCGTTGCGGCGTGGCTGGAGCAGCACGGCGGGTTCGAGATCCAGTTCATCGATGCGCACGTGCTCGATTTGGACGATGCGGCGGTCGCGCGGCAAGTGAGGGCGTTCGGTCCGGACATCCTCTACTACTCGTCCGAGCGCACCGACGCCTGGGAACTGCCGATCCCCGACACGTCGTACGTGCAGAACTTCTTTCGCGAGTATCTGAAGACCGGGCCCAAGGCGAAGTGGATGCTGCTCGAGGGACCGCACGGCTCGATCTACCCGGCCGACATGCTGTCCAAGCTGCCGATGGTCGACGCCGCGCTGCGCGGTGAGACCGAACCCGTGTCGTTCGGCGCACTGGCGGCTCTGGCGCGCGGCGAGGACTTGTCGCAAGTGCCCTCGGTCTCGTGGCGACGCGGCGACGGTTCGATCGTCCACAACGCCGATGACACCGCGCCGATGAAGTACAAGGACTTCCCGTCGCCGGCCTGGCATCTGCTGCCGATGGACAAGTACCGCGACGCCGCGGCGCCCGACACGCCGTTCGCGATGCTCGAGACGTCGCGCGGTTGCCCGATGCCGTGCGGCTACTGCTACAAGCAGATGTTCGGCGATCGCCAGAGCAAGCGCGACCCGAAGCAGGTGCTCGACGAAGTCGAAGAGGTCGTCACCAAGTTCGGCGTACGCCGGATCATGTTCCAGGACCAGATCTTCACGCTCGACCGCAAACACACCGCGGCGATCTGCGAAGGCCTGATCGCGCGCGGGCTGGCGAAGAAGATCGAATGGCGGTGCCAGACGCGCTTGAACGGCATGAAGAACGAACTGCTGAAGCTCATGCGCGACGCCGGCTGCGTCGAGATCTACACGGGCCTCGAAACCGGCTCGGACGCGATCCAGAAGGAGATCTCGAAGCTGACGCTCGAGGACTTCCTGCGCTACCGCGACTACGGCGAGTCGATCGGCCTCGCGATCAGCCCGAACATGATCCTGGGCCTGCCCGGCGAGACGTACGACACCGCGATGCAGTCGATCAAGTTCTTCCACAAGCTCGGCATCGCGATGTCGCCGAACGTGAACATCACGTACCCGCAGACGCGGTATCACGAGCAGGCGATCGAGCGCGGCGAGATCAAGGGCGACAACTGGGACGAGGTCGTCGAAGGTGCCGGCCTGGTCGGCACGACGCTCGACAAGCCCACGATCGATCGCATTCGCGCCGAGGCCGAACGCTTGAACAAGTGGCTGCGCCGCAAGAAGAAGCTGTGGCGCCTGTTCGGCATGCAGTACGGCAAGGGTGCGGCGCAACAACTGCTGAAGGAACGCGGCGACACGGTCATCCGCAACGTCGCGATGACCTGACGCCCGCGCGCGCGCCGCGCCCGGCGCCCGCGCGGATCAATCGGAGCGATGCGCGTGCGCGTCGCGCGGTCGGATCACGAAGCAGCGATGCACCGGGCCGCCGCCGGTGAAGTCGTCCGGGAGCGTCTGTCGCGTCACGTCGCGCACGTCGAAGGCTTGCGATACCGCGGCGTCCAGTTCGAAGCGCCGCTGATTGGTCGAGAACCACAGCGTGCCGCCGGGGGCCAAGCGCCGCATGCACAGCGCGATCATCCGCAGGTGATCGGTCGCGACGTCGAACTCCCCTTCCATGCGCTTCGAGCGACTGAAGGTCGGAGGGTCGAGCAGGATCGCGTCGAACGTCTCGCGGATCGGCTGCTCGAGCCAGGCCACGACGTCCGCCCGTTCGAGGCGATGCGCGGGCGCCATCAAGCCATTCGCCGTGAAGTTGCGCGCCGCCCACTCGAGATAGGTGTTCGACAGGTCGACCGACAGCGATCGAACCGCTCCACCGAGCGCGGCTTGCACGGTCGCGGTCGCGGTGTAGCAGAACAGGTTCAGGAAGCGCACCCCCGCCGCCGCGTCGCGAATCCGCGCGCGCACGAGCCGGTGGTCGAGGAACACGCCCGTATCGAGGTGCGTCGCCAGTTCGACCAGGAAACGCGCGTCGCCCTCGCGGATCGTGCGCTCGAACCGTGGGACGTCGGCTCGTTGGTACTGCGCGAAGTCCTTCTGCTTGCGGCGCACTTTCCCGAACACGCGCTCCCGGGGGATCTCGAGGACGAGCGCGGTCGCGCGCAGGACGTCCTCGAAACGATCTCGCGCCAATGCGGCGTCGACGGACGCCGGAGCCTCGTACTCCTGGACGTGTGCCGCGTCGGCGTAGACATCGATCGCTGCGTTGTAGTCCGGCAGATCGGCGTCGTAGAGCCGGAACGCATCGGTGCGGTAGCGCTTCGCGATCTTCTTCCGGTGCGCGAGATTCTTCGTCAAGCGATTCAAGAACGCGTCGGCCTGCGCGGTCAGAAACGTCACGTCGCACCTCGCCCGTCCGATTGCGTCTTCAAGACTCGGGGCAAACGCGGACATCGGAACGACACCGCGCCGGCATCGGACTCAAGTCCGGGGTAGTTTCGCCACGCAAGACGAGACGTTTACCCGGAGTTCACGGTGGTTTCGACCTTCAGGTGCGCCGCGATCGCGTCCTTCGTCCTCGGATCCCTCGCCGCCGGGGCCGATGCCGCCGAGATCGAGGCCAAGAGCCTCGTCCTGCCGGGCCAAGGCAACGCGGGCACCACCGTCGCCGCGAGCGCGGACATCCGGATCGTCGGCGATCTGGCGGGCGACAGCGTTCAACTCGAAATCGTCTGGACCGACGATGCCGTCCTCGACGGCAACGATCCCGTGATCGGCGCGAAGTCCGTGAGTTTCGAGGGCATCCACGCGCTGACCGCGACGCTGCCGGCCGAGGCCTCCGCGGGAACGCATTACGTCGCCTTGCGCGCGGTTCCGCTGCCGAACGAACTCGTGCGCAGCGACAACGTGGTGTTCGCCGCTCCGGTCGAGATCCTGGTCCCGACCGTCCATTTCGCGTCGACGGCGCCACTCGTGTTCCAGGCGACGTCCATCGACCCCGTGCTCGCCGCCGACGTGACGATCGAGAACGAGGGCACGCCGGGCAGCTTCGGCTTCTTCGATCTCACGCTGAAGAAGCCGGCGACGTGGCTCGAGATCGCCGGCGCCAGCGGCGTCGCCGTCGCGGGCGGCGCACCGGGCGTCGCGTCTCTGTTGATCCACGCCCAGGGCTTGGTGCCAGGCGTCTACACGGATGCGCTCGTGCTCACGTCGCCCAACGCGCCTCACGCCGTGCAACTGCTGCAGGTCCAGCTGGTCGTCGGCGCACCGTGGTTCACGCCGGGCGATCGGGTGCGCACGACGCTCGCGCCGAATGCGGCGACCGAGCTGCGGTTCGAGACGCTGGCCGGCATGAAGCTCGCGATCTCCGCGCTCGCGCTGCCGAAGGGCGGCCGCATCGAGAGCTGGGTCCGCCCGGTGAACTACGACCCGGCGGAGACGGTCGCGGTGCCGCACAAGGTGCTGAAGAAGGTCAAGAAGAAGGCGCTGCTGAAGACGCCGACGTCCGGCACGTACTTCCTGCGCCTGACGAACCCGACCGCGAACGCGTTGACGATCGAGATCCAGACCGTGCGCATACTGCCGAAGGCGGCGCTGCCGCGTAAGGCGACGTTGCGCGCCGCGGCGCCCGAAATCACGGCGTTGTTGCTTCCGGGTGGCACGGTCGACGCCACGCTGCTCGCGAACGCCTACCTCACCGGACCGCTCGGTGTGACCGCGAGCTACCTCGCGGGCTCGATGTCGGGCCTCGGCCAGTACACCGTGCTGGCGACTCCCCATGCGCTCGACATCGCCGCTCTGCCGGTGCCGTCGGGACCGTTCGTCACGCTGCGCGCCGAGAACTTCGGTGCGCATCCGAAGGCTCGCGTCCAGATCAAGTTGACGCCGAAGCAGCCCGAGCCGGGCGCGGCGCTGATCGTCCTCGACTGATCGCCCGCCGACCGCAACCCAAGCGAAGCCGTCTCGAACTCGAGCGTTCCAACGCGTCCGCCGAGGAATAAGCTTCATCCGCCCCCTCCCGATTTCGACAAGCTGGGGTGGAGTTCGAGTCATGCGGATCATCCGGTTCGGTGTCGGGCTCGTCCTGTGGTGGACCACGAGCGGGTTCTGCGAGGGCGGCACGTTGCACGTACCCGACCCCGGGCTCGGGATCACGACGCTGCAGCAAGCGCTCGACGCGGCCACTGCGGGGGACACGATCCTGCTCGCAGCAGGAGTCCACTTCGGCAACGCGCAGGTCACCGGCAAGGCCGGCTTGCGCGTTCGCGGCGTCTCCGCGGCGAAGACGATCCTGGATGCGGCGCCGAATGCTCCTACGGCGAGCGGCCCCGCGCTGGTCGTCGACGACTGCGACGGCTTCGAACTCGAGCGCGTGACGGTGCGACACGCGCGCGCGGCGACCGGCAGCGGCGCGGGCATCGTGATCCAGGACAGCGATCAGGTGCGACTCGATCGCGTGCTGGTCGTCGACTGCGAAGAGGCTGGCGTCGTGATCACCGGGAACTTCGCGTCGCTGAGTCAATGCGAGATCGCGGGCTGCGAAGGCGGCATCGACGTCGCCGGGGACTTCGTGACGGTGACGAAGACGACGGTGCGCAACGATCGCCTGCGCGGCATCGGCATCCTCGGTTCGGACGTCACCGTGACGAAGAGCACGGTGCGCTCGATCCGTGTCGGCGGCGGCATCTCGATCATCGGCGAGCGCCCCACCGTCACCAAATGCCGCGTCGAAGCGATCCTCGCCGACGACAGCAGCGCGATCAGCACGACGGGCAGCGATCCCGACCTCGCGAAGAACACGATTCGCGACGCGTTCAACGGCTTGTTCGTCGTGTACGGAGCGAACGGACTGGTCACGGGCAACGTGATCGAGGATTGCGCCGGGTCCGGGATCCGCTTCGGCGCGGTCGCTCACGACCTCGACGTGCGGAACAACGTCGTGCGGCGCTGCGGCACGAACGGCGCGGCCGCGGTGTGGATCGACGGCGACGCGCAAGTGCTGACGAACAACCTGGTGCAAGACTGCGCCGCGAACGGGTTCGTCGTGTTCAGCTCGAACTGCGTGCTGCGCAAGAACCGCGCCGAACGCTGCGGCAAGGATGGGTTCAACGTCGAGGCGCTGGTCGTCGGCACGACGTTCGACGGCGACGTCGCGCTCGGCAATCACGGCGAGGGTTTCGAGAACAGCGGCGACGCGACGATCCTGCTCAAGAACACCGCGAAGCAGAACCGCGCCGAGTTCGCGAACGACGGCACGCTGGGCGTGACGTCCGGCAACTCATTCGCCACCGCGGGAGCTCCGACGCCGGTTCTCGACTGACGCACGGCGGAGTCCGCTGGACGCAACGCGCGATTCGGCGGACGCCCCGCGATCGCGGTGGCCGCCGCGGCCACCGCGGCGAGGATCGCGCGCGAGTCGTTCGACTCACCCGCCCTTGCGCCGACTCGGCTTCACCGCGAGGTACGGATTCGGCCACGGCGCGTCGGCGAAGCCATAGCGCTCCGCCTCATGCAGCGTGAGGTACGGATCCGCGAGATGCGCGCGGGCCATCACGACCAGATCGGCGCGTCCCGCCGCCAGGATCGTGTTCGCGTGGTCGACCGACTGCACGTTGCCGACGGTCATCGTCGGCACGTCGGCTTCGTGGCGGACCTGATCGGAGAAATGCACCTGGAACATGCGGCCGTAGATCGGCTTGGCGTCGGGCGACGTGCCTCCGGCCGACACGTCGACGATCGCGCAGCCGTGTTGCTTCAACGCCCGTGCGACGACCACGGCGTCGTCGGCCGTCATGCCCGCGGCGCCGACCCAATCGCTCGCGGAGATGCGAACGGCGATCGGCTTCGAGCTCGGCCACGCGGCGCGCACCGCATCGAGGACTTCGAGCGGGTAGCGCATGCGCTTCTCGAGCGAGCCGCCGTACGCGTCCGTGCGTTGGTTCGACAACGGCGACAGGAACGATGACAGCAAGTAGCCGTGCGCCATGTGGAGTTCGATCAGGTCGAACCCCGCCGCTTCGGCGCGCTGCGCCGCGCGCACGAAGTCGGCCTTCACACGCGCCAGATCGGCGTCGTCCATCGCGCGCGGCGTGGGATGGCGCGGGCTCCACGGAATGGCCGAGGGCGCGATCAATGGCCACGCACCGCTGTCCAGCGGCACGTCGTAGCCGGCCTCCCACGGAATCCGCGACGAGCCCTTGCGGCCGGCGTGCGCGAGCTGCACCCCGATCTTCGACGCGCTGGAGCGGTGGACGAACGCGACGATGCGCTGCCACGCGGCGACGTGCTCATCCGCGTAGAGCCCGGCGCAACCCGGCGTGATGCGGCCATCGGCGCTGACGTCCGTCATCTCGGCGATCAGCAGACCCGCCCCACCGACCGCGCGACTGCCGAGGTGCACGAGATGCCAATCGTTCACGGTGCCGTCGGTCGCCGAGTACATGCACATCGGCGACACCACGATGCGGTTTTGCACAGCGAGCGAGCCGATCGCGTACGGCGTGAACGCCGGCACCGGAACCTCGCCCGCGGAGTCGCGGGGCGCGTGGACTTCCGCCGCGTACGCGTCCTTCACCGCGTCGACGAACCGCGGATCGCGCAGGCGCAAGTTGTCCCACGTGATCTTCTTCGAGCGCGTCATCTGGTTGAACGTGAACAGCACCGGGTCCTGACGCTCGTAGCGTTCCGTGTGTTCGAACCACGACTGACTGGTGCTCGCCGCGCGCTGCAGCTTCGCGACGTCGAGCCAGCGCGCTTCCTGGTAGGCCGCGAGCGCCGCGGGCACGTCGTTCGCGTGCTTCGCGCACGCGTCGGCCAGAGCGATCGCATCCTCCATCGCCAGCTTGGTGCCGGAACCGATCGAGAAGTGCGCGGTGTGCGCCGCATCTCCGAGCAGCACGATGTTCTCGTGGAACCAGCGCTCGTTCTTGATGAACGGGAAGCGGCGCCAGATCGAGCGGTTCGTCAGCAGCGGCGCACCCTTGAGGTCGTCGGCGAACAGCCGCTCGAAGTAGCGCACCATTTCGGGTTCCGGCATCGACTCGAAGCCGGCCTTCGCCCAGGCGTCCTCGGTGCATTCGACGATGAACGTCGAGCGCACGTCGTCTTGCCCCGCGCCGCGCTGGTACGGGTAGGCGTGGACCTGGAACAGCCCGTGCTCATTGCGGCGATACAGGAACGTGAACGCGGTCAACGGCCAGCGCGCGCCGAGCCACGTGAAGCGCGTCGCCCCCCATTCGATCGACGGCTTGAACGTCGCGGCGTAGCGCTCGCGCATCGCGCTGTTCACGCCGTCGCACGCGAGCACGAGGTCGGCGTCGCGATACGCGGAAGGATCGACGACATCGGATTGGAAGCGGACGTCGACGCCGAGCGTTTGGGCGCGTCGCTGCAGGATTTCGAGCAGCTTGACGCGGGCGAGGCCGCAGAACCCGTGCCCAGTCGACGTGACCTTCTTCCCGCGGAAGAACGTGTCGATGTCGTCCCAGTAGACGAAGTTGTCCTGGATCGCGCGGTACGTCTCGGGGTCGGCGGCGCCGAAGTGCGACAGCGTCTCGGCCGAGAACACGACGCCGAAGCCGAACGTGTCGTCGGGGCGGTTGCGCTCGTGCACGACGATGCGCGCGTCGGGATGCTTCTGCTTGAACAGGATCGAGAAGTAAAGACCGGCAGGGCCGCCGCCGACGCAGACGATGTTCATGGAAGCTCCTCGCGCGTTGGGGGCAGGCTACAGAACGCTGGCGCGATCCCGCGCGGTGCGACCATTGGCGACAGGGGCCGGTCGGATGCGCGCAAGCGTCAACCGACCGGCTCGAGCAGAGCGAGCAACGGCAGGTGATCGGAGGCGCGCGCCGCCGCGCCGTCGCGCACGGCTCGGACACTGTGGACGTCGAGCGGTCCGCGGACGAACACCGCGTCCAATGGTCGCAGGGGGCGGAACGCGGGAAAGGTCAACGCACGCGTGCGCTGACCGCGGAAGCCCTCGGGTTCGAGGACGACCTTGCCGAGGCTGTTCCAGACGTCGTTGAAATCACCCCCGACCAGAACGGCAGTGTCCGGACACGTCGGATGATGCGACGCGTGCCAGTCGAGGACGCGGCGCAGCTGCCCACGTCGCTCCCACTCCTCCAGTCCGAGATGCACGTTGTAGATCCACAGATGCAAGTGCTTGCGTCCGGACTGCGACAACGGAATCGACAACCGCGCGTGCAGCGCGGCCCGCTTGATGCGCAAACGCTTGCTGAGATCGAGTTTGCCCGTGTGCTCGAGCGGAAAGCGCGACAGGATCGCATTGCCGTAGTGGCCGCGCGTCAACGTCTTGTGCGGTTCGTACGCACGGTGGCGCAGCTCGATCGCGTCACCGATCAGGTCGACTTGCCGTTCCCCCTTGGATCGCGGCACGCCCTCGTCGACTTCTTGCATCAAGACGACGTCGGGACGCATCTGTTGCAACGTCTCGACGACGCGTTCCAGGCGGTAGCGCCGATCGACGCCGCCGATCCCTTTGTGGATGTTCCAGGTGACGATGCGCAACGCCTCGGGGCGGGCCGACATGCGCGCGGAACATAGCAGGCTGCAACGTTTCGCGCCGCCTTCCGTATTCGTTGGCTCCGAGCTCGTGGTCCTGCTCGCCATCGAACCCGTTTCGGCGGCCGGTTCGCGATCTCGCGCCGCGCGCGGCCCGGAGCTTCTGGCGTCGCGCGCCGTCCTGTAGTCTCCCTCGTTCCGCCCCCTTCCGCAGACCGCCGCGCGTCGTGTCACGCGCCTTCGTTCCCGGAGCCGTCATGTCGAAGCGTCTCGTCGCAATCTTGTCCGCGGGCCTCGTGCTCGTCTCGACCCTTCATGCCGCGGACGATGCGGCGAGCCGCCGCTCGAAGCCGCGCGCGTGGGAGCACGAGACGTCCGACTTGCCGGTGAACCCGGTGATCCGCTTCGGCACCCTCGACAACGGTGTGCGGTTCGCGTGGGTCAAGAACGCCGAACCGAAGCAGCGCTGCTACCTGCGCATCCACTTCGACGTCGGCAGCTTGGCCGAGGACGAATCCGAACGCGGCATGGCGCACTTCCTCGAGCACATGTCGTTCAACGGCAGCACGAACTTCCCGCCGGGCACGCTGGTCGAATGGCTGCAGCGTCGCGGCCTCGACTTCGGTGCGCATACCAACGCGCACACGTCGTTCTCCGAGACGGTCTACATGCTCGATCTGCCGACGTCGGACCCGCAGCTCATCCGCGAAGGTCTGACGGTGTTCCGCGACTTCGCCGACGGCCTGTTGCTGACGCAGAAGGAAATCGACGCGGAGAAGGGCGTCATCGACGGCGAGGAGCGCGAGCGCGCTTCGGCGGCGGGTCGTCTGTTCGAGCAGGCGCTCGAGCGCCAATTCGCGGGGACGCGACTCGCGGAGCGCCTGCCGATCGGCACCAAGGCCGCGCGCGATGCGTTCAGCGCGGAATCCGTGCGCGCGTTCTGGTCGCGCTGGTATCGCCCGGAGAGCGTCACGGTCGCCGTCGTCGGCGATCTCGGCGACTTCGATCCGGAACCGCTGATCCGTGAGCTGTTCGACGGCATGAAGGTCCCCGAGGGCGAACCGCTGGCCGAGCCGGCGATGGGCAAGCCCACGTTCGCGGACGTGTTCTTCGCGCTGCATCACCCCGAGATCCCGACCGTGTCGATCTCGATCGCGCGCATGAAGGAATACGTCGACGAGCCGGCGACGAAGGCGAACGCGCTGCGCGATCTGCCGCTCGACCTCGCGCACGGCATGGTGAATCTGCGCTTGAACAAGCTCGCTCGTCAGAAGGAAGCCGCGTTCCTGTCGGCCAACGTCAGCGATGGCGACATGTTGCGCGCGGCGGCCGCCGAGACGCTCAGCGTGGTCGCCGAGCCCGGCAAGTGGCGGGAAGCGATGACTCAGGCCGAGCAGGAATTGCGCCGCGCGGTGACGTTCGGTTTCCAAGCGGCCGAACTCGACGAATTGCGCGCGGACATGCTGCGCGATCTCGACGAGAGCGTGACGCGCGAAGCGACGCGCTCGTCGTTGTCGTACGCGAACGAGATCATGAGCGCGGCCGAGGACCGCACGGTCCCCACCACCGCGACGTTCGATCGCGACCTGTTCGGACCGGCGATCCGCAAGGTCACGGTCGAACAGTGCGCCGACGCGATCCGCAAAGCCTGGTCGGAAGGCACGCTGTCGATCACCGCGATGGGCGGACTCGACCTCGGCGCCGACGGCGGCGCGCAATTGAAGGCCGCCTACGAAGAGAGCCAGAAAGTCGAAGTGAAGGCCGGCGAGAAGATCGAAGTCGAAGCCTTCGCCTATGCGTCGAAGCCGGACGAGAAGGGCGCGATCGCGACCGACGTGGTCGACACGGATCATCCGATCCGCCACGTCACGTTCGAGAACGGCGTGGCGCTGCATGTCTTCCCGACCGACTTCAAGAAGTCCCAGGTGATGGTCATCGGTTTGCTCGGGCACGGTGGTCTGACGGCCGGCGACGCCGCGCTGCGCATGGTCGCCGGTGAGGCGTACGGCAGCACGGGCGTGGCGGAACACGACGAGGACGAGTTGCGCCGTCTCACCGCGGGTCGTGTCGTCGGCGTCGGGTTCGACGTGTCGGAAGACGCATTTACGTTCGGCGGCGCCACGACGGCAGCCGACCTGCAGTTCCAGTTCGAACTGCTGAGCGCGTACCTCGAGCATCCGAGCTGGCGCGAGACCGCGCTCGAGCGCTTCCGCAAGCAGATCCCGCAGCTGTTCGAGATGATGCGCGTGCAGCCGACCGGGCCGATGACGCAGAAGTTCCTGCCGGCGCTCTACGACGGGGACTGGCGCTTCAAGATGCCGACGCTCGACGAGATCAACGCGATCGGCATGGATCGCGTGAAGGCGTGGCTGGAGCCGCAACTCGCGCACGCGCCGTTCTCGGTCTGCGTCGTCGGCGACGTCGTGGCCGACGACGTCGTCGCGGCCGCGGCACGCACGATTGGCCGTCTACCCAAGCGCGACGCGCCGGCGGACGACACCGCGCTGCGCACGGTTCCGGCGATGAAGACCGGCGTCCACATGGAAGAGTCGATCCCGACCGAGATCCCGAAGGCTCTGGTCCACGTGCAGTGGCCGGCACCGGACGGATTCGACGCGAAGACGCGCCGCCAGATCGGGTTCCTCGGTCGCGTGCTCAGCGATCGCGTGCGGCTCGATGTCCGCGAGCGTCTCGGCGCGAGCTACTCGCCGCGTGCGTCGGCGCAAGCGAGCCTCGTCTACAAGAATGCCGGCACGCTCTCGATCCAGGCCGAAGGCGATCCCGCGAAGGCGAAGGACCTGCTCGAGGCTTGCCTCGCGACCGCCGAGAAGCTCGCGAAGGAAGGCGTCACCGACGACGAGGTCGAGCGTCTGCGGACGCCGCTGCTCGCGGCGTTGCGCGACCAGCAGCGTCAGAACGCGTTCTGGACCCAGACGTTGGCGGCGCTGCATCACCGCTCGGGTGCCTTGGCCGAGATCGCGTCCGCGGAGCCGGATTACCTGGCGATCGACGGCGCGACGATGTCGAAGCTCGCCGCGCAGTACCTGACGCGCGACAAGGCGTCGTCGTTGACCGTGGTCCCGGCCGCACCGGCGAACTGAACGCGGCATCGAGTCGAGTTCGACGCGGGGGACGGTTCGCAAGGTCCGTCCCCCGCGTCGTTGCATGAGGCGCGTCGTTGCGTCGATGCGCGCCGATGGGACTTGCGCGCCGGGCTGGTAAGGTGTCGCCCCTTTCGCACCTTCGCATCCCGCCTTGCCGGATCAGGAGTCGCTCGTGCTGCCAGTGCTACCGCTCGTTCGCGGCGTATGCATCCTCACGGTCGCGATCGCATGCGCGTCGACCGTCGTCGCCCAGGACAAGAAGAAGGGTGACGTCAAGCCGTACGAAGAGGTCGTCACGAAGGACGCCGCGTCCGATCCGGGCGTGTTCCTCGTGCATCGGATCGACGATCGCATCCTCTACGAAATCCCCGCGTCCGAGCTCGGCCACGACTTCTTGTGGTTGGTGCAGATCGCCGGCACGCAGGCGGGCTCGGGATACGGCGGCACGCCGGCCGCGGAACGCATCGTGCGTTTCGAACTGCGCGACGACAAAGTCCTATTGCGCGACGTGCGCTACTCGGTGCGCGCCGACACCAAGGACTCGATCAAGAACGCGATCGAGGCGATCTCGATCGCTCCGATCATCGCGCTGTTCCCGGTGCGCGCGTGGGGTCGCGACAAGGCTCCGGTCATCGACGTGACCGACCTGTTCAAGGGCGACGTCACCGAGTTCTCGGCGCGCGCCGCGTTCAACGCGCAAGGCGCCGATCCAAGCAAGAGCTTCATCGAATCCGTGAAGTCGTTCCCCGAGAACATCGAGACCAAGGTCTTGATGACGTATCGCGTGAACAAGGGCGGGTTCGACTTCGAGACCGGCGATTGGGGTCCGCCGCAGACCGCGTTGACGGCGTTGATCCACCACTCGATGGTGCGCCTGCCGCTGCAGCCGATGAAGCCGCGCAAGTACGACTCGCGCGTCGGCTTCTTCACGGTCGGTTTCCTCGACTACGCGTCGCAGGAACAGGGCGTCGAGCGCGTGAACTACGTCAACCGCTGGCGCCTGGAGAAGCGCGACGCGAACGCCGCGGTCTCCGAGCCGATCAAGCCGATCGTCTACTACGTCGGTCGCGAAGTGCCGGACAAGTGGAAGCCGTGGGTGAAGAAGGGCGTCGAGATGTGGCAGCCGGTGTTCGAAGCCGCCGGCTTCCGCAATGCGATCGTGGCGAAGGACGCGCCGAGCCCGCAGGAGGATCCGGACTGGGACGCCGAGGACGCGCGGTTCTCGTCGATCCGCTGGATGCCGTCTGTCGTCGAGAACGCGTACGGCCCCCACGTCCACGATCCGCGCACCGGCGAGATCCTCGAGGCGGACATCCAGATCTTCCACAACGTGTTGAAGCTCGCGCGCGACTGGTATTTCGTCCAGGCGTCGCCGAACGACGAACGCGCGCAGTCGCTGCCGTTGCCGGACGAGCTGCTCGGCGAACTCCTCGCGTACATCGTCGCGCACGAAGTCGGCCACACGCTCGGCTTCCCCCACAACATGAAGGCAAGTTCGGCATTCACCGTCGAGCAGCTGCGCAGCAAGGAGTTCACGGAGAAGTGGGGCTGCGAAGCGTCCATCATGGACTACGGCCGCTTCAACTACGTGGCGCAGCCCGGTGACGGCGCGCGCCTCATCCCGAAGATCGGTCCCTACGACTTCTTCGCCATCGAATGGGGCTACCGCGAGTTCGCGGCGGGGCTCACTCCGGACCAGGAGCAGGCCGAGCTGAACAAGATCGTCAGCCGCCAAGTGACCGATCCGGTGTTGCGCTTCTCGGACCCGAATCCGTTCCTCGACCCGAGCGCGCAAACCGAAGATCTCGGCTCGGACGGCGTCGCGGCGACGGAACTCGGCCTGAAGAACATCGATCGCGTCGCGAGCTACCTGGTCAAGGCGACTTGCAAGGACGGCAAGAACTACGACCTGCTCAGCAACATGTACGACGCGCTGCTCGGGCAGCGCGACATGGAGCTGAACCACGTGGTGGCCATGGTCGGCGGCGCCGTGTGGTCGAACCTGTGGTACGGCCAAGGGGATCGCCAGTTCGAACCCGTGCCGGCGGAGCGCCAGCGCGCGGCGGTCGCATTCTTGCTGCAGCACGCGTTCCAGGTGCCGCAGACGTTGATCGCGCCGGAGATCGTCGACCGGCTGCAGCCGAACGGCGCGGTGGACCGGTTCCGCAACAGTCAGGTCAACATCCTGCGCTACCTCGTGAACACGCTCCGACTGCGCCGCATGGCGGAGTTCGAGGCGCGTGCACCCGGCGCCAGCTATGGCCCGGCCGCGTTGCTCGAGGACCTGCGGCGCGGGCTCATGATCGAGCTCGAACGCGAGCGCGTCGCGGTGGACTTGTATCGCCGCAATACGCAACGCGCGTGGATCGACCTGCTCGTCGACATCACGGCGCAGAACGCCCGCGACTCCGACGTGTCCGCATTGGCGCGCGCGGAGTTGAAGGTCGTCCAACGCCAAATGAGCGACGCGCTGATCAAGTGCGCCGATCGCGTCACCGAGGTCCACCTGACGGATCTGCTCGATCGTTGCGACCGGGCGCTCGATCCGCGCGGCAAGTACTGATCGCGACGCCGGGCACGGGCGCGAAAACCACCGCGTGCCCACGTCGTCGCCGTGAATCGAGTCTGGGCGCGCCGGCTTGACCGGGCCGTTGCTACACTCTCCCGCTTTTCCTCCCCGTCTGGATCGCCGAATGAACCGCTGGCGAGCGTTCTTCGTCTCGACGATCGGCAGCAAGATCGTGATGGCCGTCACGGGCGTCATGCTGCTGCTGTTCGTCTTCGGGCACCTGGCCGGAAACCTGCAGATCTTCCTCGGCCGCACCGCGCTGAACGACTACGCGGCGGGCCTGCGCAAGCTCGGACCGCTGCTGTGGGTCGCGCGCATCGGCCTGCTGGCCGCGTTCCTGCTGCACATCGACGCCGCGGTCCGGTTGACGCTGCGCAGTCAGGCGGCGCGCCCGGTGCCGTACGCGAAGGTCCGCCACTCGGCGACCACGTACGCCGCGCGCACGATGGTGATCTCCGGCATCCTGGTCGTGCTCTACGTCCTCTACCACCTGATGCACTTCACGTGGGGATGGGTCGCGCCGAGCGCCTATCAGTTGACGGAGATGGTCGACGGCGTCGCGCGGCACGACGTCTACGGCATGGTCGTCGCGGGCTTTCAGCAGCCGCTGATCGCGATCGTCTACGTCGTCGCCCAAGCGGTGCTCGCGATGCATCTGTCGCACGGCGCCAGCAGTTTGATGCAGACTCTCGGTGTGCGCGGTCCGCTGTTCGAGGGCGTGAAGACCTACGTCGGTCCGGCGATCGCGCTGCTCGTGTTCGTGGGTTACGTGTCGATCCCGGCAGCCGTGCTGCTCGGCATCGTGAAGTGACGAGGTTTGGCATGAAGCTCGACGCTCGCATCCCCGATGGTCCGATCGACGAGAAGTGGGATCGCGCCCGCTTCGACATGAAGCTCGTGAACCCGGCGAACAAGCGCAAGTTCCGCGTGATCGTCGTGGGTTCGGGCCTCGCCGGCGCTTCCGCCGCCGCGAGCCTCGCCGAACTCGGCTACGCGGTGGACTGCTACTGCTTCCAGGACAGTCCGCGCCGTGCGCACTCGATCGCCGCGCAGGGCGGCATCAATGCCGCGAAGAACTATCAGAACGACGGCGACAGCGTGTACCGCCTGTTCTACGACACGGTGAAAGGCGGCGACTTCCGCGCCCGCGAGGCCAACGTCTACCGCCTCGCGCAGCTGTCGGTGAACATCATCGACCAGTGCGTCGCGCAAGGCGTTCCGTTCGCGCGTGACTACGGCGGCTTGCTCGACAACCGCTCGTTCGGTGGCGCGCAGGTTTCGCGCACGTTCTACGCGCGAGGTCAGACCGGCCAGCAGCTGTTGCTCGGTGCGTATCAAGCACTCGCGCGCCAGATCCACGCCGGGCGCGTCACGATGCACACGCGCTCCGAGATGCTGGACGTGGTCGTCGTCGACGGTCGGGCACGCGGCATCGTCACGCGCGACCTGATCAGCGGCAAGATCGAGCGCCACGCGGGCGACGTCGTGCTGCTCGCGACCGGCGGCTATTCGAACGTGTTCTATCTGTCGACCAACGCCAAGGGCTGCAACGTCACGGCGACGGTGCGCGCGTGGCGTCGCGGCGCCGGCTTCGCGAATCCGTGCTTCACGCAGATCCACCCCACCGGCATCCCGCCGCACGGCGATCACAGCTCGAAGACGACGCTGATGTCGGAATCGCTGCGCAACGACGGTCGCGTGTGGGTGCCGAAGAACTCCGGCGACGCGCGCAAGCCCGACCAGATCCCCGAGGCCGAGCGCGACTACTACCTCGAGCGCATCTATCCGTCGTTCGGCAACCTCGTCCCGCGTGACGTCGCGTCGCGCGCCGCGAAGCGGATGTGCGACGACGGGTTCGGAGTCGGTCCGGGCGGCCGCGGCGTCTATCTCGACTTCGCGAACGCGATCCATCGCCTCGGCAAGGACGCAGTGGCCGCGAAGTACGGCAACCTGTTCCACATGTACTCGAAGATCACCGGCTCGAACCCGTACGCGACGCCGATGGTCATCTACCCGGCCCCCCACTACACGATGGGCGGCCTGTGGGTGGACTACAACCTGATGAGTACGGTGCCCGGGCTGTTCGTGCTCGGCGAAGCGAACTTCTCCGACCACGGCGCGAATCGCCTCGGCGCCTCGGCATTGATGCAAGGTCTCGCCGATGGCTACTTCATCGCTCCGTACACCGTCGGCGACTATCTGGCGCGCGTCGGCAAGTCGAACGTGACGACGGATCACGGCGACTTCGAACGCGTGGAAGGCCAGGTGCGCGATCGCATCGACGGCCTGCTGTCGATCCGTGGTTCGCGCTCGCCGGATTCGTTCCACCAGGAACTGGGACGCATCATGTGGGACAAGTGCGGCATGGCGCGCAATCGCGACGGGCTACGCGAAGCGATCGAGCGCATCGGCGCGCTGAAGGACGAGTTCCAGCAGAACCTGCGGGTGCCGGGCAACGGACTCGAACTGAACCAGAGCCTCGAGAAGGCCGGGCGCGTTCAGGACTTCCTCGAGTTCGCGCAGCTGATGTGCACCGATGCGCTGACGCGCGAGGAGTCGTGCGGCGGACACTTCCGCGAGGAGTATCGGACTCCCGAAGGCGAAGCGCTGCGCCGCGACGACGAGTTCTGCCACGGCTCGGTCTGGGAATGGCAAGGCGACAACACCACGCCGAAGCTGCACAAAGAGGCCCTGGAGTTCGAGCACGTCCATCTCGCGACGCGGAGTTACAAGTAATGAACCTCACGCTTCACGTCTGGCGTCAGAAGGGTCCGAACGACAAGGGCGCGTTCGAGACGCATCGCATGAGCGACGTGTCGCCCGACATGTCGGTCCTCGAGATGATCGACGTCCTGAACGAGACGCTGATCGCGGCCGGCAAGGAGCCGATCGCGTTCGACCACGACTGCCGTGAGGGCATCTGCGGCATGTGCTCGATGGTCATCAACGGTCGGCCGCACGGTCCCGAGAAGGGCACCACGACCTGCCAGTTGCACATGCGCAAGTTCCGCGACGGCGACGAGATCACGATCGAGCCGTGGCGCGCGAAGGCGTTCCCCGTGCTGAAGGACCTGTGCGTCGACCGCGGCGCGTTCGATCGCATCATCCAGGCCGGTGGTTACGTGTCCGTGAACACGGGCTCGGTGCAGGACGCGAACTGTCTGCCGGTGTCGAAAGTCGCGGCCGACACGGCGTTCGACGCGGCGACGTGCATCGGCTGCGGCGCCTGCGTCGCGGCTTGCCCGAACGGCGCGGCGATGCTGTTCGTCGCCGCCAAGATCTCGCACCTCGCGCACCTACCGCAGGGCCAGCCGGAACGCCATCTGCGCGTGACGGCCATGGTCGAGCAGATGGACCACGAGGCATTCGGGCACTGCACGAATCACTTCGAATGCGGCGAAGCCTGCCCGAAGGACATCAGCGTCGAGCACATCGCGCTGTTGAACGCGGATTACGCGAAGGGCGCGCTGTGGGCGGCGCGGCCGAAGCAGTTGTCGGGCGACGGCTGATGCGGTCGATCGGCGTCGGCGCCCGGCGCTGATCCTCCGCCATGCGTCGCACGATCCAAGTCGTCGTCGTCGCGGCCGCCGTGCTCGCGCTGCAGGTGATCCTGCCGCGCGTGTTCTCGGTCGTGCTGTGGTACCACCTCGGCTACTTCATCGTCAGCCTGGCGCTGCTCGGCGGAGCCCTCGGCGCGTGGTCGGCCTCCCGTCGCCGCGAGCGCGAGATCGGCGCCGATCCGGACGTCGACGTCGCGGCGACCGCGGCGGCGATCGTCGTCGCGCTCGCGCTCGTGTTGCGCCTACCGCTCGATCCGGGCGCCCCGATGCACGAGTTCGGTCCGGCCGCCCTCGTGTTCGTGATGGCGGCGGCGCTGTGCACGCCGTTCTTCTTCGCCGGACGCTTCGTCGCGACCCTCCTCGCGCAGTCCGACGCGAAGACGGCCACGCTCTATGCCGCGTCGTTCGTCGGTAGCGGGATCGGTGGGCTTGGCGCGTTCTTGTTGCTGTCGACTTGTGGCGCCCCGCGCGCACTTGGGCTCGTCGCATTGGCGCCGCTCGCGTGTCTGCCGGCGCGTGCCGCGCGCGGACCGTGGTCGTTCGCGCTCGTGCTGGCGGCCGCCGCAGCGCTCGCGCCCGACATGCTGTTCCCGATGGAGAGTCGCAAGCACTTCCCGCGCATCGAACCCAGCCAAGTGCACGAGCGCGTGTGGAATGCGCTGTCGCGCGTGACGTTCTACGACAACCCGCAGCGCCACGGACTGTGGCAGCTGCGTCCGGACTTCGAGGGCCCGGTGCCGGAATCGATCGGGGTCGCGATCGACGACTGGGCGATCACGTCCATCTGGCGCCGACCGACGACGTCGGAACAACAACGTTTCCTGTCGGCGTATCCACCGACGCTCGCCTACACGACGGCGGCGCCGGGATTCGATGCGCTCGTGATCGGAGCCGGCGGCGGGCTCGACGTACTCGGTGCGCTCGCGGCGCATGCCGGTCACGTGACGGCGGTCGAGATCAACCCGGCGATCGTCGACGCGGTGCGCGGCCGCTATGCGGAGTTCGCAGGCCGGCTCTACGACGACCCGAAGGTCGAGGTCCACTGCGCGGAGGGGCGCGCGTTCGCGCAAGCGGACACACGCCTGTACGACCGCGTCGTGCTGACGGGCGTCGACACGTTCGCGGCGACCGAAGCCGGCGCGTTCGCGCTGTCCGAGAACTTCCTCTACACGCGCGAGGCACTCGATCTCTTGCTCGCGCGCTTGAAACCGGGCGGCATCGCGGCGTTCTCGCGCTGGTGGTACGAACCCGAGCGCCAAACCGTGCGCCTGGTACTGACCGCGGCCGAGGCGTTGCGCGCACGCGGGCTCGATCCCGCGGCGTGCCTATTCGTCGGTCGCGCGGAAACGAACTCGTACGTGCTGGTGAAGAACGGCCCGCTCGAGGACGGCGAACTGCGCGAGCTCGAGCGCGCCGCGAACCTACGTGGCGTGCGCGGCGTGTACGCACCCGGTCGTCCATCCGATCCGTTGTTCGAGCAAGCCCTCGATCCGACGCGCGCACCGGCGCTGATCGCCACGTATCCGTACCGCATCGATCCCACCACCGACGATCGTCCGTTCTTCTTCGAGCACACGCGCTTGTCCGGCGCGTTCCGCGGCGAAGGTGATTGGATCCACGACCGCGTCGGCGGCGTCGAAGTCCTGCTCGTCACGCTGCTCGCGTTGCTCGTGCTCGCGACACCGCTGTGTTTCGTCGCGGCGCGCGGCGGGGCGAACGCTCGGCTGCTACCGTTCTTCGCGTTCGGGGCGGCCTACAGCGCGGTCGAGGTCGTGCTGCTCGCTCGGCTCGCGTTGCCGCTCGGCTCGCCCGCGTTGGCGGTTCCGGTGACGCTGTCGGTGCTGCTCGTGGGTTCGGGGATCGGAGCCCTGATCGCGACGCGACTGCCCGACGCACGCGCGCAGCGGGCGGCGCTGATCGCCGCGGGCGCCGTCGTCGCCGTGGGATTGCTCGCGTTCGATTTGCTGACGGAAGCGACGCACGGCCAGCCGATGGCGCAGCGCGCGGTCGCGGTCGCGGCGTTCCTCGCGTTCCCCGCGTTCGCGCTCGGGATGCCGATGACTCTCGCATTGCGCGCCCTGGCGCAGACGCGACGCGAGCTCGTGCCGCGGGCTCTCGCGCTGAACGGCGCCGCGGCGGCGTTGGCCGGACCGTTGGCCACCGCGGCCGCTCTGCAGTGGGGCTTCGCGGCCACGCTGTGCGGCGCCGCGGCGCTGTATCTCGTCGCCGCGGCGTTGCTTCGCCGCGAATCCCCCACCACGACCCGTCTGCTACCTTCCGGCTGAACCATGCCACTCCTCGCCGCGTACGACCTCCATGTCCAGTTCCAGTCGAAGGTGTTGTTCGACGGCACGTCGCTCGGCGTCGAGGTCGGGGATCGACTCGGCCTGGTCGGCGCGAACGGCTCGGGCAAGAGCACCCTGCTGAAGATCCTGACCGGACAGGTCGAGCCGGAACGCGGCAAGGTCGTGCGCGCGCGCGGCGTGCGCATCGGCTACCTCGCGCAGGAGATCGCGAGCGGCAACGAGGGCTCACTGATCGACGCGGTGATGGCGGCCGCGCCGAAGAAGAGCGCATTGATCGAGCGGCGCGATGCGTTGCTCGAAGAGATCGACACCGCCGCCGCGGAGGACGCGGAGCGTGCGCACGAACTCGCGCAGGCCTTGGCCGACCTCGAACACGAGATCGCCGAGGTCGAGCGGCGGTTCGCGCGCCACCGCGCGGAACGCGTGCTCGCGGGTCTTGGCTTCGCGCCGGAGGATTCGAGCGCCCCCATGTCGGCGTTCTCCGGCGGTTGGCGCATGCGCGCCGCGCTGGCATCGTTGTTGTTCCAGGAGCCGGACGTGTTGCTGCTCGACGAACCGACGAACCACCTCGACTTGCCGTCGGTGCGTTGGCTCGATCGGTTCCTCGATGCGTTCCCGCACGCGCTCGTGCTCGTGTGTCACGACCGCCAGTTCCTGAATCGCCACATCAACCGTGTGGCGGCGTTCGAGCCCGAAGGACTGAAGACGTTCCGCGGCAACTACGACGGTTACGTGACGCAGCGCGCGATCGACCTCGAAGTCATGGAAGCGCGCGCGAACCGCGACGAGAAGAAGCGCCAGCAACTGCAAGTCTTCGTCGACCGCTTCAAGGCGAAGGCCAGCAAGGCGCGCCAAGCGCAGAGCAAGGCGAAGCTGATCGAGAAGCTCGAAGCCGAGATGCCGGACATGCCGCCGCCGCGGCGCTCGGTGCGCATCGTGTTCCCGAAGGCGTCGCGTTGCTCGGATCCCGCCGTCGAGGCGATCGGCGTCGGGCACGCGTACGACGGCGCGCCGGTGTTCTCGGGCGTCGACCTGTCGATCCGCCCCGGCGAGCGCATCGCGATCGTCGGTCGCAACGGCGCGGGCAAGACGACCTTGCTGAAGATCCTGGCCGGTGAACTGCCGCCGGCATCGGGCAGCGTGAAGCGCGGGCACAACGTCGAGCTGCGCTACTTCGCCCAGCACCACGCGGATCAGTTGCAGCCGTCGTCGACGGTCTACAACGAGGTCCAACGCGCGGCGCCCAAGCGCTTGCCGGCGGAGATCCGCGGCATCTGCGGCTCGTTCCTGTTCTCGGGCGACGAGATCGAGAAGCCGATCGGCGTGCTGTCCGGCGGCGAGAAGACGCGCGTCGCGCTCGCGCGGTTGCTCGTCGAGCCGGGCAACGTGCTGCTGCTCGACGAACCGACGAACCATTTGGACACCGAGGCCGCGGAACGCTTGACCGAATCGCTCGAAGCGTTCGACGGCGCGATCGTGTTCGTCAGCCACAACCTCGACTTCGCGCGACGGCTCGCGAACCGCGTGTTCGTGGTCGAGAACCACCGCGTGCGCCATTTCCCCGGCACGCTCGAGGATTGGCTCGCGTCGTTCGACGAACAATCGGACGTGAAGACCTCGCGCCAGTCCGCGGCGCCGACGGAGAAGGAAGAGGACAAGGCCGAACGCGTGCGCTTGCGCGAGGAGCAGCGCCAGAAGGAGAAGGAGCGCAGTAAGCGCGAGAAGCGCGTGGCGCAACTGGAGCAGGTGATCGCGCAACTCGAGACGAAAGCGAAGACGCTCGAGGACGCGCTCGCCGCACCGGGAGCGTGGGACGATCGCGCGGGCGCGGACGCGAAAGCGCGGGAGCTGGCCGACGTGCGTAAAACACTGGATGCGCGCATCGCCGAATGGGAAGGCGCGTCCGCGGAAGGGTGAACGCAACATTGAGGCCGAAGGCCGCTCC
>JBPOIU010000152.1:0-10138 GCA_052034255.1 Planctomycetota bacterium
TCTCACTCGTGGACGTCGGCGATCGTGGCCAGGTACGCGGCGGGTGTCGTGCCGAATGCGGCGCGGAACGCGCGCGTGAAATGCGGTTGGTCGGCGAATCCCGCGGCGCAGGCGGCGTCGACCGAGCGCGTTCCGGCGCCGACCGCTCCGATCGCGCGCTCGATGCGGATGCGTCTGGCGTACGCCATCGGTGCGATTCCGAATCGCCGCGTGAACGCACGGGCGAGCGACACCGGATGCATGCCGAGGTCTGCGGCGATCTCGCGCGTCGTGAGCGCCGGCTTCCGTTCGATGCGCCGCGCGATCGCGTCGAGCCAGGACGGCGTCGTCATGGGGTCGATGACCGTTGCGAGCTCCGCCAGCAATCGGCGGAGATCGCGCGCAAAGCGTGCGGATCGCGCTCCGTCGAACACGGACGTCCGCCAAGCGACCCACGCACGTGTGATGGAGTCGGAACGAACGACGCGATACGCGTGCGCGATCGCCGCGAGCTCATCGCGTGCGCGACTGGAAGTTCCATCGGCGCGGACGGCGAGAACTCGCGTCGCGCCGTCGACGTAGAGATCGGCGTGCGGCGTCCCTCGCGGCTTGATCAGCACCGAACCCGGTCCGAGCAAACGTTCATGCCCGCCAACGCACTCGAGCACGCGACCGGAAACGACGAAGGCGAGGGAATCGTGGGCGTGGACGTGCTCGTCTTGGCTCGAGTTCGCGTCGTAACGCGATTCGACGACGCGAAGCGATCCGAAGCTCGCATCGAGAGTGTGGCGTTGCATGCCGAGGCTCCGAGACCGACGGGCGGCGAACTCCGGAGTCGTGGGATGAGTTCCAGCGAGTTGGAGTCGTGGAAGTCATGGATGGGAAGCTCCAGAAGGAAGCGTGGCCGGGTGCAAGCCAGAGGTTTTCTTTGAGAGTCCCTTGAAGTGCGGCGATGGGGGGGGGTAACTTTCGTCCAAGTAAGGAAAAGGCCGTCCGGTTCTGGGGAACCGGACCACGTTCCAAGTTCACTTGCGACCGGAAGAAGTGGCGGAGACCCGGACACCGATCGCGAGTCGCTGAAGCGGGTTGCGGGAAGATCTTCGAACGTGGCTAGGCATCGTTTGACTACAGCAAGAGGAGATGTGGGATGAAGTCGATCTACTTGGCGGTTCTCGGTTTTGTTTCGGTCGGCATCGCCCTCGCTGACTCTTGGAGTCCTGGCCCGGGGGCGACGAGTGGGTCCGATACGTACACTGGCGACTCGAACGACAACAACGGGATCAACGGCCTCAACGGAAACGACACGATGTCCGGGGGTGACGGCGAGGACGAACTCACCGGTGGTAGCGGCGGCGACACGATCTACGGCGACGGGGGAGACGATACGTGTGTCGGCGAAGATGGCGCGGACACGATCGATCCCGGCGCTGGTGCGGACAAGGTCTACGCGGATTACCATCCAAAGGGGAATCCTCAGGCGGATCAGAACCGAGATACCGTCATCAACGGGGCAGACGGTTCAATCGACGAGATCAACCTGGGAGTCGGAGACTGCGTCGAGGGAGGCGACCGGGTCGACGAGGTCTACATCTACGATTCCGAGGGTGACTTGGTCTGGAGCGGTACTCTCGCGCAATGGCAATCACGGTATGGAGAAGATTGCTGGTAACACTCTAGATATGCAAGCGAGAGGGACCATGGCGCAAAAGAACTCAGAGTCGGACGGTGGCCTCAATCAACACAAAGCTCGACACATTCGTAGAGCCCTTCTGGGTCTCGTGAGCGGTGTGTCGATACTCGTCGTGATCAGGTTCGTCTCGCATGCGCCTGAGCCAAGTGCTCATTCGAACGAGAGGATCGCGGTGGCCGAGGGACTCTCCGATGGCGATCGAACTCGATTGGTCCCAGCAGAGACCATTGATGCCGGAGTTCGAAATAGCGTCGTTCGGCCGAGTGAGGACGCAACAGGCACCAAGCCAAGACGGTTCGTTCCGGTCGTCGATGTTCCCGCGCGCTGCGATCGACTGAATGCGTTGCTCGACATGGAGAAGCCGCCGCTGGGCGAACTTGGAGCATGCATCAGCTCGCTGGGTGCGACCGACGACCCGCGAGGCCGGGAATTCCTGGTCGCACTAGTGACGGACCCACGGATGCGGGATCCACGCCACCTCCGCAGCCTCCGCTCCGCGCTGTGGCGCGAGACGGACGAGCGCATCGCTCACGCGAGCGGGTCGGTAGTCGCGGAGATCCTCGCTGGACGCGGGGCGACGTCGGGTGCCGAGGTGTACTTCACGATGATGGCGCACAACGACTCGGCGGGACAGTACTCGGAGTTCGTGACGCGCGGTCTCTGGTCGGATCGCGTCGAGGTCGTGAATGCGGCGGCGTCCAGCATCGAGTACTACGCGGGCTCGACGACGATCGACGACATCGTGACGCTCGCGTCCCGTTGGAGGGCGGATCCCGCGGCAGCAGGGACGCAGGATCTATTGGTCGACGGTTATGCGCAGCTCGGTGACGTCGCGCGCTCGGCTCTCGTCGAGCGCGCGACGCGCGATGCGACGACCGCTCGCGAGCTCGGCAAGTCGATCGCGCGCTTCGCGGCGACGTACGGCGAAGTGGATGAAGTCGAGCGCTACGCCGACACGCTTGCGTCGATCGACGACTCGGACGCCCGCGGTCAGGCACTCGCGACGATGATCGGGGCGCTCGGCTCGAATCGCCGGTTGAAGCAAGAGGATCGGGATCGCCTCATGCGCACGATCGTGGCTCGCGGCGCGCGCTGCGCGGACCCGACGACCACGCAATGGCTCGTCGCGATGATGAAGGAGATCGGCGACCCGCTCGCGCAGGAACTCGAGCGCACGCTGCAGCCGCGCTGATGCGTCACACCTTCGGTTGGAACAGCGGCTTCCACGCCGGGTAGTGCACGCCGCGCACGCGGTGCCACAGCGCGGCGAACACGACGACCAACGCGGCGCCGAGTTCGAGGTGCAGCATCGACATCGGTGAGCGGATCACGCCGAGGGCGACGACCAGCGTCGTCGCTCCGGCCGGCGGGTGGTGGCAGCGCAGCTTCAGCATGAAGCCCGTCGTCAACGCCAGCGCGAGCGACGAGGCGAACACGTGCGCCGAGGTCATCGAGCCCGCCAGCGCCGCGCCGAGATCCCACGCGCCGAACAACATCGCGGACACGTAGCCGCAGACCAGCCCGATCGCGTGGCCGTAGAGGACATTGCGAGGGCTCGACGCCGGCGCGGTCGGCGCCGATGCGCACAGAAACGCCGTCGCTCCGATCGGCGGCGCGATCATCGGCGCCGCGCCGAGCAACGCGATCGACCCGACGAACAACAGGGCCAGGCATGCGCCGAGCAGGCCGGCGAGCGTCAAGCGCGTCTTCAACATGCGATCAGCTCCCGCGCACGTCCAAGAAGCGTTGATGCAGGCTGCTCATCGCCGTGAACAAGAACTTCTGTTCCTCTTCGTCGAGGTTGCCCTTCGTCTTCTCGTGGACCACGACGAGCAACTGCAGCAGGCGCAATGCGCGCGGCAGATCGACGGCCGTCTCCCCGGTGGCGGGATTCGGAACTTCTCCGAGGCATGCGGCAGCGGCCTGCGCCAACTCCGACACGAGCGTCTTGAACGTCGGATTGCCGAGATCTTGTTCGGGTTCGGTCATCTCAGCGCGCCGCCGCTGTCGTCGCCGATTCGCGCGCATGCGTCAACGCGGCGCGAATGAAGCCGGCGAACAGCGGATGGGCCTTCGTCGGCTTCGACTTGAACTCGGGGTGGTACTGCACGGCGACGAACCACGGGTGATCGGGGATCTCGACGATCTCGGCCAAATCATGTCCGTCATGCACGCCGGTGACGACCAAGCCGGCCTTCGCGAGTTGCTCGCGGTACGCCGGGTTGAACTCGTAGCGATGGCGGTGGCGTTCGCTGACGACCGGCTGGCCGTACGCGGCGCGCGCATGACCGCCGACCAAGCGACAGGGCTGCGCGCCGAGGCGCATCGTTCCGCCCTTGTCGACCACCTTCTGCTGCGAATCGAGCAAGCAGATGACGGGATGCGGCGTGCGTTCGTTGTTCTCGGTCGTGTCGGCGTCGGCGAGTCCGGCGACGTGACGGGCCACGTCGATCACGGCCATCTGCATGCCGTAGCAGATCCCGAAGTACGGAATGCGTTGCTCGCGCGCCCACTGCGACGCGTTGATCTTGCCCTCGACGCCGCGCGCTCCGAAGCCGCCCGGTACGAGGATCCCGTGCACGCCGCCGAGGGTCGCTTCCGGCCCGAGCTTCTCGACCTTCTCCGCGTTGATGCGGCGGATCTTCACGCGCGCGTGGTTCGCGATGCCGGCGTGCGCGATCGATTCGTAGATCGACTTGTAGGAGTCTTGCAGCTCGATGTATTTGCCGACGACGGCGATCTCGACCTCGATCGTCGGGTGCTTCAGCGTCTCGACGACGCGCTCCCAATCCGGGATCGCGCATTCCTTGGGTTCGATGTGCAGGCGTTGCGCGATGAGCTTGTCGAGACCCTGGGAACGCAGCACGAGCGGCACTTCGTAGATCGAGAAGTCGACGTCCTTCTCCTCGATCACGGCCTTGGTCTCGACGTTGCAAAACAGCGAGATCTTCTTCTTCAGGTCGTCGGTGATCGGCTGTTCGCAGCGACAGATCAGGATGTCGGGTTGGATGCCGATCTCGCGCAGCTTGCCGACCGATTGCTGCGTCGGCTTCGTCTTCATCTCGCCGTTCGCGCGCAAGTACGGCAGCAACGTCATGTGGATGTAGAGGACGTTCTCGGGGCCGACGTCGAGGCGGAACTGCCGGATCGCTTCGACGAACGGCAAGCTCTCGATGTCGCCGACCGTGCCGCCGATCTCCGTCAGCACGACATCGACGTCCGGGCCCGCCAGCGCGTGGATGCCGTGCTTGATCGCGTCGGTGATGTGCGGGATGACTTGCACCGTTTCACCGAGGTACTCGCCGGCGCGCTCCTTGCGGATGACCTCCGAATAGATGCGGCCTGACGTGATGTTCGACGCGCGCGACATCGGCGCATTCGTGAAGCGCTCGTAGTGGCCGAGGTCGAGGTCGGTCTCGGTGCCGTCGTCGAGCACGTAGACCTCGCCGTGCTGGAACGGGTTCATCGTGCCCGGATCGACGTTCAGGTACGGATCGAGCTTCTGGATGCGGATCCGCAAACCGCGGCTCTCGAGTAGCAGACCGATGCTCGCGGTCGTCAGGCCCTTGCCGAGCGAGGACACCACGCCACCGGTGATGAAGATGTGCTTCGTCATCGAGTCTCCTTGCCGCTGTTCCACCGGGTCACGAATTTCGCGTAGTCGTCCGGCGTGTCGATGCCCGCCGAATCCGTGGGAGTGTCGAGCACGCGGATCGCGATGCCGTGATGGAGAGCGCGCAGTTGTTCGAGTCGTTCGCTGCGTTCGAGTTCGACCGGCGCGAGCCGTGTGAAGCGTAGCAGCGTGGATTTCGAATAGGCATAGACGCCGACGTGCTTGCGCACGAGGCCCGCGGCGATCGCCGCCGCGGGGTCCGCGTTCCACGGGATCGCGCGGCGCGAGAAGTACAGCGCGCGACCGTGCTCACCGACGACGACCTTCACGGCGTTCTGGTTCAGGTAGGTCGCTTCGTCGTGGATCGGCGCGGCCAGCGTCACGATCTCGGCGCCGGGTTCGAGCACGGCCGCTGCGAGACGATCGAGTTCGCGCGGGTCGATCTCCGGCTCGTCGCCTTGGACGTTGATCACGGCATCGACGTCGAGAGCGCTCGCGACTTCGGCGACGCGATCGGTGCCGCTCTGGTGTTCGATCGAGGTCATCACCGCGCGGCCGCCGAAGGACTCGACGGCGGCCAGGATCGAATGGTCATCGGTCGCGACGACGATCGGATCCAAGCGCGTCGTTCGGCGGACGCGTTCGACGACGTGTTGGATCAGGAACTTTCCGGTGTCGCGGAGGAGCGGCTTGTTGGGCAGGCGGGTCGAGCCGAGGCGTGCGGGAATGATGGCGGCGACACGGCCGCTCATTCGTTCGCCTTGCCCTTCTTGCGATTCTGGTTCTGCTGCTCGATGCGCTTCTTCTCGTTGTCGAAGTAGTTGCCGTCCGTGTTCGACGTCGAGATGAACTGCAACGACGAGACGTGGTTGTATTCCTCGGCGATCTTCTTCTGCACGTCGGTGAAGGCCTGGACCTTGCCCTTGTCGACGCGGCCCTCGCCGTACTGCAACAGGAACAGGTAGTTGCGGGCGTCGGCCGTCAGCGTGATCGCACCGATCGCGTTCGTGCGCTCCGGAGCTTCACCGGGCGCGAGCTCGCGTGCGTATTCGAAGAAGCGGTGATCGTCCGCGAACTCCACCAGCGACTGCATCATGTCCATCGGTGCGAGCTTGATGGATGCGTCCTTGCGCGGCTGGGAATAGAGATCTTGGAAGTCGGGATTGGTGTCGTTCACGAGCGACAGCGTCTTGTCGGTGCGGTAGTCCGTCAGCGACAGGGCGAGGTTCTCGGCGTCGGCCACGGGGCCCGGCAGCGATGAACACCCGGTGGCAGCGGCGAGGATGGCCACCGCGAGTGCGCGCAACGACAGAGAAGCGATGGTGGAGCGCATGGTGGGTCCGCGCGTGTGCAAAGGGCGAGACGGTAGAGCGCGCAAAAAACGCCGTCAAGGCGACGGAGGACCGGGCGGGAGAGGTCGAGCGATCGCCGCTATCATCCGGCGCTCCCATGACGCCTGACGACGCCGATCCCGAACTCGATTCGCTGTGTGGCCGCGGTTTCACCGTCGGCCCGACGCTGCGCCACGGGGCGGTCTACAAAGCGCGGATCATGGAGGTCGAGCGAGACGGTAAGCGTTTCATCGCCAAGGACTTGAGCGCGATGCATCCGCTGTTTCGCACGCTGTTCGGGCGGCGCGTGTTGCGCCATGAAGCCAGCTTGCTCGAGCACCTAGCCGAATCGGGCGTCGTGCCGCGCTTGGTCGAGCGCATCGGCGCCGACACGATCGTCCTCGAGCTGGTCGAGGGCGGCCCACTCCGCAAGAAGAACAAGCTGCGGCCGCGTTCGCGCATCGACGCCGTGCTGCGTTCGCTGGCGCACGCGGTCGACACGCTCCATCGACACGGCGTGTCCCACCTCGATCTACGCAACCGTCGCAACATCCTCGTCACGTCGGACGATCGCGTCGTGCTGATCGACTTCGAGAGCGGCCGCCGCCTCGACCGTGGAGTGTTCGGACGGATGTTGCGATCGCTGTTGGTCGCGGTCGATCGGCAATCGGTGATCGAGTGGCGTCACCGCCTCGCACCGAGCGGCTTGACGAAAGACGATCTCGATGCGCGGCGACGCTATCGCGCTTGGAAGAAGTTCTGGTTCGTGAAGAAGCTCGGCAAGCGCGTGCGTCGTGTGTTCGGCATCGGCCGCAAGCCGCGTCTGCACGCTCCGAGCGCACACGGAGAGGCGTGAGCCCGCCGATCAGCGCGCGCGAGCGAACTCGCCACGGCCTCCGTGTCGAAATCCGTCGCCGACGACGGATCGCGGTTCCGATCGCGTAAACCGCCTAGATTTTGTGCTTTTCGAAATCACGCGCGCTTGACCTCGCACAGCGATCCGACGACACTCCGCGCTCATCGGCGGAGGTGCGCGCAGAGCGCTGGCGATTGCGCTCCGCACGCGTCCACATCAGGCGGTTCGAACTTCGGTCCCGAATGCGAGCGCGATGCGCGCTTCGCGGGAGGTCGTATTCGTGGGGAACGTAGGCGGCATCGAGAAGATCCTCGTCGGATGCATCCTCGTGATCATCCTCGCGATCCTCGGCATCGCGGTCTCCAGCTCGAACGAGCCGGAAGATCCGGTGTTGCCGTCGGTCGCGAACCAGCCCGAACGCGCCGTCGACCCGACTCTCGGAAGTCGCAAGAAGGGCAGTGCACCGGCGCTGATGGGTGGTGCGCAGAACAACGAACTGCCGAAGACCGAACCGTCGGGGCAGCCGCGACGCGTGAACAGCTCGGCGCGCCAGGAGAACGGCGAGGCTCCGAAGCCGATCGACATCACCGATTCCTCGCCGGTCGTGACACCGCCGAAGAACCCGGTGGCGGAGAAGCCCGCCGAAGAGCCGCTCGCGAAGCCGAAGTTCCACGTCGTCGTGAAGGGTGATTCGATCGAGAAGATCGCGATCCAGTATTTCGACGATCGCCGGATGGCGGCGGAGATCCTGAAACTCAACGAGGACATCCAGCCGACCAAACTCAAGGAAGGGCAAAAGGTTCTGTTGCCCGACGCCGCGATCGTGAAGCTGTTGAAGGACGAGCCGGAAGCACCGACGGCCGACGAGCCGGAGGCCACTCCCAAGAAGCCCGATCCCACGCCGGCGAAGCCGGTCGCCACGAACAAGTACAAGGTCAAGAAGGGCGACACGATCCTGTCGATCTGCCGCGATCACTACGGCAGCATCGAGCGCTGGCAAGAAGTCTTGAAGGCGAACGGCTTGAAGGACGGCAAGGACCTGCGCGAGGGCATGGAGCTGACTCTGCCGTAACGCGCGCACGCGCCAGTCAGGACGGCAACGTGGAACCCGATCGAGTTGCGCGGCTCCTCGCACTGCATGCGCGCACGGAGCACGTCGTCGTCGGCTTGATGTCGGGAACGTCGGCCGACGGAGTCGATGCGGCGGTCGTGCGGATCGCCGATGCACCGCACGGGATCCAATTCGAATTGCTCGCGTTCGTCGAGCGTGCGCACGCTCCGGATCTGCGCGCGCGCGTCCTCGAAGCCGCGCAACTGTGCGCCGGCGATCTCGCTCGACTCGACTTCGATCTCGGGGATGCGTTCGCGGACGCCGCACAGCAGGCCATCGCCAAGGCCAACGTCAGCGTCGATCTCGTCGGCAGTCACGGTCAGACGATCGTGCACGTGCCGCGCGGAGCGGGGCCGCGCGGAGCGACGATGCAGCTCGGCCAAGCGGCGATCATCGCGGAGCGCACGGGGTTGCCGGTGGTGTCGGACTTCCGCGTGCGCGACATGGCGCTCGGAGGAGAGGGCGCGCCACTCGTGCCGCTGATCGATCACCTCGTCTTCGGCAAACCAGGCGAACGGCGCGTCCTGCTCAACCTCGGGGGAATCGCGAATCTGACGTCGGTCACCGGGAACCTCGACGATCTCGTGGCGTTCGACGCGGGTCCAGCGAACGCGCTGATGGATGCGTTGGTCCGCGAATCCACGCGCGGCGCGGAATCGCACGATCGAAATGGAGAGCGCGCGGCGCGCGGCCGTGTCATCCCCGACCTCTTGGCTGAACTCCTCTCCGATCCTTTCCTCGATCGTGCGCCGCCGCGCTCGGCAGATCGCGACGCGTATGGCTCACGGCGCGCGCGAGAACTCCTCGCGCGAGGGCACGGACTCGACGACCTCGTCGCGACGGCAGCGCAGTATTCGGTGGAGTGCGTGGTGCGAGCGCTCGCCTTCTTGCCGAAAGCCGCGAAGCCGATCGACCGAGTCATCGCGAGCGGAGGAGGCACGAGGAACCCCACGCTGATGCGTCGCCTGCGCGAGCGCTTGAACGTCGCCGTCGACCGAACCGACGACCATGGCATGCCAAGTCAGGCCAAAGAGGCGATCGCGTTCGCGATCCTCGCGAGGCAAACGGTGCTGGGCCGTCCAGGCAACCTGCGCGCGGCGACGGGAGCGAGCAGAGACCAAATCCTGGGCACCCTCACGCCGTAGAAGTGGAGGGGCAACAAGCGAACGGACCGCGCGGCGCAACCGATCTCGGAAGTCTCAGCTCCAAGTCACTCACCAATCGCGACTTAACCCGCGCCCGATTGCTGCCAATCACTACGCGCGAACCAAGTGGGGCCGGACGGGGACAGACGCGCCTCCGTCCCCGTCATCGCGTCGGCGCCCATGCCTTCCACCGCTGCGATGGAGCGCCGAAGGCGCGAGCCGAACTCCTCCCTCGGTTCAAAAGCCGGCGCGCTCCAGCCCACTCCATCGCCGAATAGGTCCCCGGACCCGGCACGACAGCCGGCCCTGGCCCCCGGCCTCTCGCTCGTTCCGCACGGATGCGGCGATCCGCTGATACGTCTCGTGCAGGCACCCCAGCTCAACCGCGTTCTTGAGGGGTGGTGCGCAGGTTG
>JBPOIU010000244.1:0-4348 GCA_052034255.1 Planctomycetota bacterium
AGCCTGGTCTCTCTGGGATCGCCCGGTGCACGCATCTCAGCGGCGCCCCGCTCACCCGGGGCGCCGCTTCTTCCCAACTCAGCCCGGCTCAGTACGCCGGCCTCTGCGGCGCGCCGGCGCCCTTCTCCTTCTCTTCCGGGATGTCCGACACGAGCGCGTCGGTCGTCAGCAACAGCGTCGCGATCGACGCGGCGTTCTGCAGAGCCGAACGCGTGACCTTGGTCGGATCGATGATGCCCGCGCCCACCATGTCGACGTACTCGAGCGTCGCGGCGTCGAAGCCTTCCGAGGCCTTCTTCGCGTTCTTCACGCGCTCGACCACGATCGAACCGTCGACGCCCGCGTTCATGGCGATCGTCTTCAGCGGCAGCTCGATCGCGCGGCGGATGATGTCGACGCCGATGCGCTCGTCACCGACGCACTTGACGCCCTCGAGGACCTTCTGCGCACGCAGCAGCGCAACGCCGCCGCCCGGCAGGATGCCCTCTTCGACGGCCGCGCGCGTGGCGTGCAGCGCGTCCTCGACGCGAGCCTTCTTCTCCTTCATCTCGGCTTCGGTGGCCGCGCCGACGTCGACCTGCGCGACGCCGCCCGCGAGCTTCGCGAGGCGCTCCTGGAGCTTCTCGCGGTCGTAGTCGGACGTGGTGCGCTCCATCTCCGACTTGATCGCGCCGATGCGACCTTGGATGTCGGACTTCTTGCCGGCGCCCTCGATGATCGTCGTGTCGTCCTTGCCGATGATGACCTTCTTCGCCGAACCGAGGTCCGACAGGCCGAGGCTCTCGAGCTTGATGCCGAGGTCCTCGAACACCGCGCGACCGCCGGTCAGCACCGCGATGTCTTCGAGCATCGCCTTGCGACGATCGCCGAAGCCCGGGGCCTTGACCGCGACGCACGTGAAGACGCCGCGCAGCTTGTTCACGACGAGGGTCGCGAGGGCTTCACCCTCGATGTCCTCGGCGATGATCAGCAGCGGGCGGCCCGACTGCGCGACCTTCTCGAGCACCGGGATCATGTCCTTGATGTTCGAGATCTTCTTCTCGTGGATCAGGATCAGCGGGTTCTCGAGGACCGCTTCCATCTTCTGCACGTCGGTGACGAAGTGCGGCGAGATGTAGCCCTTGTCGAACTGCATGCCCTCGACCCACTCGATCTCGGTGTTGAGGGACTTGCCCTCTTCGACCGTGATCACGCCGTCCTTGCCGACGCGCTCCATCGCTTCCGCGATCTTGTCGCCGACTTCCTTGTCGCCGTTGCTGGCGATCGTCGCGACCTGCGCGATGTCGCTCTTGCCCTTGATCGGGGTGCTCATCTTCTTGAGCTCGGCGACGATCGCGGCGACGGCCTTCTCGATGCCGCGCTTCAGGTCGACCGGATTCGCGCCGGCCGTGACGTTGCGCAGGCCTTCTTCGAAGATGGCCTCGGCGAGCACGGTCGCGGTCGTCGTGCCGTCACCGGCGACGTCGGAGGTCTTCGACGCGACCTCCTTCACGATCTGCGCGCCCATGTTCTCGTAGCTGTCCTCGAGCTCGATCTCCTTCGCGACCGTGACGCCGTCCTTGGTGACGGTCGGCGAGCCGAAGGACTTCTGGATGATGACGTTTCGGCCACGCGGGCCGAGCGTGACCTTGACCGCGCGGGCGAGCTTGCGCACGCCGCTGCGGATCAGTTCACGCGCTTCCTGGTCGTATGCGATCTTCTTGGCTGCCATGGATGTGTCCTGTCTTCCGATTCAGTCGTGTGTGTGAGGAAAGGAAGCGCGCGCTTCAGCTTTCGATGACCGCGTAGACGTCCGACTCCTGGAGCACCTTGTACTCCTGGCCGTCGATCGTCAGGTCGTGACCCGCGTACTTGGAGTAGATGACCTTGTCGCCGACCTTGAGCTGGAACGTGGCGCGCGAGCCGTTGTCCAGCAGGCGACCCTCTCCCAGCGCGACGACCGCACCCTGCGCGGGCTTCTCGCGCGCGGTGTCGGGAAGGATGATCCCGCCCTTCGTCTTCTCCTCGGCCTCGGCCGGACGCACCAGGATGTGGTCGTTCAGCGGCTTCACCGACGTGGTCGTGCTCTTCGAAGTCTTCGTAGCCATCGCGATCGATCTCCTCTTTCTGCTCCGTTGGATTCCAATGCCTGAGTCTTGGACGAAAAGGATGGGCTCTCCCGCCGCGCGTCAGCGCGTGCGGCGGAAGTGCTGTTCGAGTAGGCGCTGCACCGTGAACCGCAGCAGGTCGGGCGCGACGGGCTTGTGCAGCAGTGAGAACGCGCCCGCGGCCAGTGCTTCCATCTGACGGGCGCGCGAGTCGTCACCGGTGATGAAGATGCTCGGCGGCGGGGTGCCGACCATCCGGTGCAGCGTGCGCAGGACGTCGATGCCGGACATCCCCGGCATGTCGACGTCCATGATGGAAAACGACACGTGTTCCTTCTGGGCGATCTCGAGGGCGGCGAGGCCCGAGGCCGCTTCGAAGGTCACGAATCCGTCCCGACGCAGGAATTCGCAAAGCGCGGCACGGACGAGCGTGTCGTCGTCCGCGACCAAGATGCGAATGGCGTTTACGGGCTTGCCTTTCATGGCGGCCGTCGGGTGGACTGGGGTTCACGAATGCCCCCGACATCGGATCGGGGGGCGCCGCCGGGGCTATCAAACGGAGTGCCAGAAGCAGTTCTTGGCACTCGTTCATTGCTCAGGCCGGAATCGGTACTTAAGTTGCCGGTTTCCGACCACCTGGACGTCCGATCTACTCGTTTTGTCGCATGCGCCCCCCATCCACTCGATCCACAGTGACAACTTGTCGTGTAGCCGCTCGGGTTGAACGCCTGCGTCGGGCACGGCTTTACTTGGTGATCGCGGGGCTGGCGGACGACGACGGCAAGCCCGATGGCGCCATGGCGCCGTCCGCGCTCCTGCGAGCGTTCGACGCGGGTGTCGACGCAGTACAGCTCCGAATGAAGGGCGTGCCGACGCAAAAGATTGCAGAGCAAGCACTTCGGCTACGCGCACTCCTGCGGGCACGACCCACGCTGATCTTCGTCAACGACGATTACGAGGCGGCGATCGCGGGCCGGGCCGATGGCGTCCATCTCGGTCAGGAAGATGCCCCGATCGAGCGCGTGCGTCAGAAGGTCGGTCCGGACCTCCTGATCGGACTGTCGACCCATGGGTTGAAGCAGGCCCAGGCCGCGCGTGCGCGCGGCGCCGATTACGTCGGTGTGGGAGCGATGTTCCCGACCTCGACCAAGGGCGGCGCCAAGGTCGTCGGGCCGGAAGTCCTGCCCAGGATTTTGCGCTCGGCCAAGGTCCCGGTCTTTCCGATCGGCGGCATCGACGTCCACAACGTCGAGCGCATCGTCACGCAGGGGGCCGGCCGCGCCGCGATCGCGCGCGCCATCGTCCACGCCGAGGATCCGGCCAAGGCCGCGCGCGTGTTGCGCTTCGTGCTCGAGCGCGCGCCGCTCGTCGACGCGATGGTCGGCAACGGCGACTGAGGCTTCGAACATCGTGCCCGACGAGGTCCTCGAGATCCCCATCGGTGGCGAGCGCATCCTGATCGAAGTCATCGACCAAGACCGGCTCATCGACCGGCTGATCGAAGAGGACGGCGGGTTCGACCGCCGCAACCCGTACTACGGGCAACTGTGGCCGGCCGCCCGCGTGCTCGGCGAGACGATCGCGAAGCTCCCCGATCTGACGGACAAACGCGTGCTCGACGTCGGTTGCGGCGCGGGCTTGCTCGGCATCGTCGCGGCGAAGCGCGGCGCGCGCGTGACGTTCGCCGACGTGATGGAGGAATCGCTCGAGCTCGCGCGCAACAACGCGCGTCGCAACGGCGTGAAGGGGCAAACGTGGCGCTTCGACCTCGCGACGCCGGGCGCGCCCGCGTCCGACGACGAGCGCTTCGACGTCATCGTGTCGAGCGACGTGCTGTACGAGCCGTGGATGGCCGAGGCGATCGCCAACGCGATCCACACGTGGTTGCGCGTCGACGGCGTCGCGATCGTGACCGACCCGATGCGGCCGTCCGGCGATCGCATGAAGAAAGTCGCGCGCGCCGCGGGACTGCACGTCGACGAGTTCGAGGATCTGATCGAGGACGAGGGCAAGATCCACGTCGTGCGGCAGTTCACCATGAAGATTGCCGGCGGAGCCGGAATGCCTGCTCGGGCATTGGGCGAGGTAGGGGGCTGAAAGCCCCCTACGACCCCGTCCCACCACCTGGCCGGCCGAAGGCCGTCCCACCACCCGCCGGCCGAAGGCCGCTCCGCCTTCTGCGGAGGAAGGGGGACGAAGTCCCCCGTCGACCCCCTCGGGGGGGGCCCGCCCGCGGGCGCGCGCCCACAGGGGGGGGCCCC
>JBPOIU010000101.1:0-3899 GCA_052034255.1 Planctomycetota bacterium
GGCCGGCTGCGAACGAGCATGGCTTCGGTCATGGAGATCGGTCGCTTCGCGACCGGGGCTCCTCGCCGTATTTCGTTTCAATACGCTTCGTCGCCGCGCCTCGCCCTGCTCGTTCTCGCTCGCCCGACTGCTCGGCAGGCTTTTTCAACGGGCTGCCTATGCTCGCGCCAACGATCGGAAGAGTCGGGCAGCAAGGAGTTTCGATGACCCCTCGATACGGCAACCTGGTGCGCATGAGCATCGAGCGCGGCGTCGCGACGCTGACGCTGACGAACCCCGCGGCGGCGAACGGCTACTCGCACGCGATGATGCTGGAGCTCGACGACGCGATCCTCGCCGCGCGCTTCGACGACGCGGTCCACGTCATCGTGCTGACCGGCGCCGGCGACAAGTTCTTCTGCGCCGGAGCGGACATCGGGATGCTCGGCGAGGTCACTCCGCGCTTCAAGTACCACTTCTGCCTGCACGCGAACGAGACGCTCGGCCGCCTCGAGCAGACGCCGAAGCTCGTGCTCGCAGCGTTGAACGGGCACACGGTCGGCGGCGGCCTCGAGGTCGCGCTCGCGGCCGACTTGCGCGTGGCGTGGCGCAACACCGCGCCGGGTGCGAAGCCGTTCAAGCTCGGCCTGCCCGAAGTGAAGCTCGGCGTGCTTCCGGGGACCGGCGGCACGCAGCGCCTCGTCCGCGCGCTCGGCAAATCGAAGGCGATCGACTGGATGACGAGCGGCGAGAACTACTCGATCGAGGACGCCCACGCGGTCGGACTCGTCGACCGCGTCGTCGATGCCGCGACGGAGAGCGAGTTCCGCGCACGAGTCCAGGCATTCGCGGAGTCCTTCTGCCCGCCGCACAAGGCGAGCAAGGCGGTCGGCCTGATCAAGCGCGCGTGTCAGAGCGGCGCGGAGATGGGGCTCGACGCCGGTCTCGCGCTCGAGCGCGAACTGCAGCAGCAGCTCTTCCAAAGCGGCGACGCGAAAGAAGGCATCCGCGCGTTCAACGAGAAGCGCAAGCCCGAGTTCCACGGCGACTGACAGAACGTGAATCAATTGGGGGGCAGACCCAACGGGGTCTGCCCCCCAATGCTCCACGGCCTACGAGCGCGCGAGCCGACCGACCCGTCCTCGCAGCCAGCCGCCGCGGATCACGTGATCTCGCGCTCCACACCGAACGAGTCACGCTTGCCGTCGCGGACGACCGTGCCGACCGCGACGCGCGGATCGTGGGTGAAGAACAGGCGACCACCGCGCGCCGCCAGGTCGTCGAGCAAACGCCGCTTCTCGTCGATCAGTAGTTCGGCGTAACGGTCGTAGCCCATCGTGATCGGCACGTGCACCCACGGCGCGCCGGGGATCAAGTCGGCCGCGAACACGGTCGGGCCGGCGTCGGTCGGGATCTCGGCGCACAGTAGGCCCGGGGTATGGCCATGACTGACGAAGAAGCGATAGTCGGCACCGAGCACCGCGGACGTGGTGCCCTCGACACGCTCGACGCGGTTCGTCGCGTCGAGCAACGGCATGAGCTCCGGGATGAACGACGCGCGGTCGCGCGAATGCGGCGCGAGAGCTCGCGCCCACGCTTCGGCGCCGACCACGAACCGCGCCTTCGGGAACAGCAACCGCGCGGGAGCGCCCTCTTCATGGGCGGTCAACAGTCCTCCAGCGTGATCGAAGTGCAGGTGCGACAGCACGACGACGTCGATGTCCTCGTGCCCGAGGCCGTGAGCCGCCAACGCGTCGAGCAGGCAATGCCGTTCATCCTCGACGCCGAACCGTTCGCGCAACTTCGGCGCGAAGAACGCTCCGATCCCCGTTTCGAACAAGATCCGTCGACCGCCGGCCTCCTCCACCAACGCGGCCCGGCAGGCCAACGGAATGCGATTCTGCTCGTCGGCGGGGATCCACTTCGACCACAGCGCCTTCGGCGCGTTGCCGAACATGGCGCCGCCGTCGAGGCGCTGCGCGTTGCCGAGGAGCGGGACGATGCGATGGGTACGGCGGGGTTCGACCATGGCGCCAGCTTCGTCGCCGGCGGTCGCGCACGCAAGCCCGTGCGTTCTCTACCATGCCGCCCCTTCCGCGATTCGAGGTCCCTCATGCGCAGCGTCGTCATCCGTGAACACGGCGGCTACGAGAAGCTCCTGTTCGAGGACCGCCCGATCCCGGAGCCGGGCCCGAAGGAAGTCCGGGTGCGCGTCAAGGCGTGCGCGTTGAACCACCTCGACACGTGGGTGCGCCGCGGTGTGCCCGGCCATACGTTCCCGCTGCCGCTGATCCCGGGATGCGACATCGCCGGTGTCGTCGACGCGGTGGGCGCGGGCGTCGCCAACGCGAAGGTCGGCGACGAAGTCGTGATCGCTCCGGGGTTCGGCTGCGGCGTCTGCGAAGCGTGCGCCGACGGCGACGAGAACCTCTGCCCGCGTTACGGGATCTTCGGCGAGACGCGGGATGGTGGCTGCGCCGAGTTCGTCTGCGTGCCGGAACGCAACGCTTTGAGGAAGCCGAAGAACCTGTCCTTCGAACACGCCGCGGCGATCCCGCTGGTGTTCCTGACCGCGTGGCACATGTTGGTCGCGCGCTGCGGGATCGCGGCGGGCGACGACGTGCTGATCCATGCCGCGGGGTCCGGGGTCGGCTCGGCAGCGGTGCAAATCGCGAAGCTGCACGGCGCGCGCGTGATCGCAACGGTCGGCAGCGACGCGAAGCAGGCCAAGGCGCTCGCGCTCGGCGCCGACGTCGTCATGAACTACGCGCAGGTCGACTTCGCGAAGGAAGTGCGCGCGTTGACGAACAAGCGCGGCGTGCGCATCGCGATGGACCACGTCGGACAGCCGACGATCGGCCGCACGATCCAATGCCTTGCGAAGGGCGGGATGGTCGTCACGTGCGGAGCGACCGGCGGCTTCGACCTCGTGACCGACTTGCGTCTCGTGTTCTTCAAGTCGCTGTCGATCCTCGGCTCGACGATGGGATCGCTCGGCGAGTTGCATGACGTGTTCCGGCTGGTCGAGCAGGGCAAATTGAAGCCGGTCGTCCACGCGGTGCTGCCGCTCGATCAGGTGCAAGAAGCGCATCGCATCCTCGGCGACCGCGAGGTCTTCGGAAAGGTGATCGTGACTCCATGAACTTCACCCGCATCCTCGTCGACGAGAAGGACGGCCTCGCGACGATCACGCTGAACCGTCCCGAACAGCGCAACGCGATCGATCGCGAGATGATCGACGAGATGCACCACGCGCTCGATCGGCTCGCCGAAGCGGACTCGATCGGCGCGCTCGTGCTGACCGGCGCGGGCGGCCAGGCGTTCGCCGCTGGCGCGGACATCGCGCAGTTGCGCGATCGGCGGCGCGCCGATGCACTGAAGGCGATCAACTCGACGTTGTTCATGAAGCTCGAGCAGTTCCCGTTCCCGACGATCGCGGCGATCCAGGGGTTCGCGCTCGGCGGCGGTTGCGAGATGGCGATGGCGTGCGATCTGCGCGTCGCGGGGCGCAGTTCGAAGTTCGGGCAACCGGAGGTAGGACTCGGCATCCTCGCCGGGGCCGGCGCGATCGAGCGCTTGCCGCGTCTCGTCGGACTCGGTCGCGCGAAGGAGCTCTTGTACACGGCGCGCATCATCGATGCGGAGGAGGCGCTGCGCATCGGCTTGGTGAATCAGGTCGTCGACGACGGCAAGGCGCTCGAGGCCGCGCTGGCGCTGGCGCAGAGCATCGCGAAGAACGATCGGCTCGCGGTGCGGCTGACGAAGGCGTCGCTGAACGCGTCGGCACGCAGCAACGATCAAGTCGGCATCGCCATCGACGCGATCGCCCAGGCCGTGTGCTTCGAGAGCGAGGAAAAGGTCCGCCGCATGACGGCGTTCTTGGAGAGAAAAAAGAAGTAGCTCGGGCCGCAAGGCCCGAC
>JBPOIU010000029.1:0-14932 GCA_052034255.1 Planctomycetota bacterium
AACGACGATCGCTTCGTCGGATGGCCTCACCGACTCTTTCCATTGAGTCGCCTCGGCCATCCTCCTCGCGCTCGCCGTTCTCGCTCGTTCCGCCGCTCGCGGGGGATTCTTTCACGGCCTCTGAGCGAACGGTTCGCGCGCACGTCGAACGAGAGGCGCCATCAGCACGTCCAAGCCACCCGGACAAGATTGCCGGCGGCTACTTCGTCCGGCTGGCCGGACAGGATTGCCGGCGGCTACTCCGTCCGGCTGGCCGGACAAGATTGCCGGCGGCTACTCCGTCCGGCTGGCCGGACAGGATTGCCGGCGGCTACTCCGTCCGGCTGGCCGGACAGGATTGCCGGCGGCTACTCCGTCCGGCTGGCCGGACAGGATTGCCGGCGGCTACTCCGTCCGGTTGGCCGGACAGGATTGCCGGCGGCTACTCCGTCCGGCTGGCCGGACAGGATTGCCGGCGGCAATTTCGTCCGGTTGAACCTCTGATCCTGGGCGGAGTTGCGTCCATCGATCGCTGGAGCTGCCGGCGGCGATGCGCGCCTCGAGCCGTTATGCTCCTTTGCTCCTCGAGCCCGGGTGGTGCCCTTGAAGAACGCGCGCCTCGCGAATCGTCGTCTCGTGATCGTCGGCGCCGGCGTCGTCGGGCGCGCTCTCGGCAAGCAACTGCGCGAGGCCGGCTTGCCCGTCGCCGCCGTGATCTCGCGCGACCTCGCGCGCGCCCGCGCGGCGGCTCGGTTCATCGGCGAAGGCAAGCCCACCACCGATCTCGCGGCCGCGGCGTCGTGCAACCTCGTGATGATCGCCACGATCGACCGCGTGCTCGGCAAGACCGCGCGCAATCTCGCGACCGCATGCTCGTTCGGACCCGGCACGGTCGCCTTCCACTGCTCGGGCGCGTTCGCCAGTGACGCGATCGACGCGCTGCGCTCGAAGCACGTCGACGTCGGCTCGTTCCATCCACTGCAAGCCTTCGCTTCCCCGGAGGAAGGACTCGTGCTGCTACCGGGCTCGACGTTCACGATCGAAGGCAATGCCCGAGCTCTCGCCGTGCTCGAGCCGCTGGCGCGAGCCGCTGGCGGCCGCCCGGTGCGCGTACGGGCTCGCGAGAAGGCGCTCTACCACGCCGCCGCCGCCATCACGTCGAACTGCATGGTCGCCGTCGCGCACCTCGGCACGACGATGCTCGGCGCCGTTCCCGCGTTCGCGAAGGACCCCTTCACGCCGCTGCGCTCGCTGCTGCGCGGCACACTGCGCAACCTCGAACGCCTCGGGCCGCGCGACGCGCTCACCGGTCCCATCGTGCGCGGGGACGTCGAGACCATCGCCGCGCACCTCGCCGCGCTCGGCCGGGCCGGCAAAGGACTGCTCCCCGCGTATCGCCTCGCCGCACGCGTGACTCTGGAAGCCGCGCTCGCCTCCGGGCGCATCGACCGCTCGATCGCGAAGAAAGTCCTCGCCCTGCTGGACGCCGGAGTCGCGTCGTGACGTCCCCTACGGTTCTCCTCGCCTCGCTCGGCGCACGCGATGCCGCCGGAGCGGTCGCCGATGCGCGCGCGCTCCCCGCCGCCGTCGGCTTGCTCGAAGTTCGGCTCGATCGCTTCGGCGACGCCGCGGCCGGACTCGACCTCGCGCAACTCGTGCGCAACCTCGGTCGCCCTGCCGTGTTCACGTTGCGCCCGCGCGCCGAAGGCGGAGAGTCCGAGGCTCCCCTCGCCGACCGCCTCGCCCGGCATCGAGCCGCCGACGCCGCCGGCTTCCAGTGGCTCGACCTCGAGCGCGACCTCGCCGCGAAACTGCCGCGCGGCCGCGCCCGACGCCTCGTCTCTTGGCACGGCGACGACGAGTCCACCTGCACCGCCGCGCGAGCGCGCGACCTCGTCACCGAACTCGCGCGCCTCGATGCCGATGTCGTCAAGCTCGCGACTCCCGCGCCCGACGCCGACGCAGCGCTCGCGTTCGTCGAGGCCGCCGTCGCGGCCGGCCGCACCGCGAACGTCGCCGTCGTCGCCATCCCGATGGGTCCGTACGGCCGGTGGCTGCGCCCGCTCGCCGGACACTTCGCGATGCCATTCGTCTACGCCGCCGCGCACGCGTCGAAGAAAACGGCCGCCGGACAAATCAGCGTCGCCGACTTCCTCGACGTCTACCGCGCGTCGCACGTCAGCCCTTCGACGCGCATCCATGGGGTCCTCGGCGCCGACGTCGCGCAATCGCTGTCGCCGCTCGTCCACAACGCGGTGTTCCGGGCTCTCGACGACGACGCGGTGTACGTCGATCTCTCGACTCCCGCGTACGAGCACGCGCACGCCGCGATCACACGCCTACGCATGCGCGGCGCGAGCGTCACCGCCCCGTTCAAGAGCGACGCCCTACGCGCCGCGACCAGCGCCAGCGCCGAGGCCACCGCGATCGGCGCCGCGAACACACTGATCCGCCGCGGCGACGCCTGGCACGCCACGAACACCGATGCGCCGGGGTTCGGCGCCGCACTCGACGTCGCGTTGCTCCATCCGGATCGGGTGCTCGCGCTGACACTTGGCAAAACGTTCGATGCGCTCGACTCTCTCGATTCCGCAGCGCCGCTCGCGCCGAGTCAGCCCGGCTCCGCGCTCGTCTATGGCGCTGGCGGCGCGGCTCGCGCGATCGCGTGGGAATTGCGCCGCCGCGGCACCCGCGTCCACTTGTCGGGACGCAGTTTCGAACGGGTCGCCGCGACCGTCATCGGGCTCGGCAAAGGCATCGAGGGCATCTCGCCCGAGCGCGCGTTCTCGGTCGCGTGGCCGCTCGTCGTCAACGCGACCGGCGACCAGGACGAGCCGATCCCGTTCGATCAGAACGAGATCACGCGCAAGGGCCTCGCGGCCGACGTCCTGCCGCGGCCGCTCGAAACGCCTTGCCTGCGCGAAGCGCGCCGCTGGGGCCGCACCCCGATCCCCGGGCTACTGATGTTCGCCGAACAAGCGGCCCTGCAAGCTGCCGCGTTCACCGGCCAAAGCGCCCAATCGGTTCGACCGACGATCACGGCCGCATTGCGTGCCGGCGTGAAGCGCTGACGTGAAGGGCTGACGTGCGGCGCTGACGTGCAGCGCTGACGCCGCGTCACAGCGCGCGCAAGCGGCGCGCGGCCGGCGACTCCGGCGATGCGGCGACGCTGGCCGCGTAGAGCTGTTTCGCCAACTCGACGTCACCGGACTTCTCGGCGATCAAGCCGCGGTGATAGAGCACGCGCCACGCCGGCGCACCGAGCCGTTCCGCGACGTCGAGTTCGTGGCGCGCCGCGTCGGGGTCGCCCGCATAGAACAGCGCGGCCGCGTACGTCTCACGCAACTCCGCCTCGTCCGGCGCGCGATCCACGTGGCGTTCGAGCAGCTTGCGCGCGAACTGCGGATTGCCCTGTTCGAGCGCGATGCGGCCTCGCAACACCGCGGCTTCGACGTGCGTGCCACGCGCCAACACGCGATCGAGGTATTCGACCGCGTTCTCGGTGTCGCCGGCTTCGTACGCGAGCTTCGCGTTCAGCAGCAAGCCATCGACGTGCTGCGGGTACTCCAGCGTGAAGCGCGCGATGTCGGCGCGCACGCGGCCCGCGTCGAGGAATGCGCTCTGTTCGTCGGCGAGCGCATCGTTGTGCGGCCCTTCCGCACGCGCCGCTTCGAGCCGCGTCACCAACGCGGCGAGACGCTGATCCGGATCGGTCGAGTCGTTGCGCTCATGCGGCGCGAACTGCGAACACGCGGACATCGACGCCGCCGCGATCAAGGCGAACCACCACGCACGCATCGTCACGAGCCACCTCCGATCGAACCGGCCGTGAGCCGGAGGATCGAGTAGAGCGCCGGGCCCAACGTGAACACGAAGATGCCCGGCAGGAAACAGATCACGAGCGGAATCACGAGCTTCACCGGCAACGCCTGCGCGCGCAGCAGCGCTTGTTCGCGCCGACGGCCGCGCAGATCGTCCGCTTGGCGCCGCAGCACGTCCGCGAGGCCGATGCCCATTTGCTCGGCCTGCACCAACGCGGAGACGAACGTCGACAACGGCGCCACGTCGAGCCGTTCGGCCAAACGCCGCAGCGCGCGCACGCGCGGCACGCCGGCGGACAACTCGGCGCGGAACGTCGCGAACTCGCGCGCGAGCGGCCGCTCGATCGGCTCGCCTTCTTGGATGCGGGCGAGCGCGGCATCGAGCCCGAGCCCGGCTTCCGACAGCGTCGCCAACAACTCGAGCGTCGTCGGCAAGTCGCGCTCCACGGACACGACGCGAGCGCGTCTTGCGCTGCGCACCTGCAGCCACGGCGCGGCGGCGATGAACACCGCGAAGGCCAGCGGCAGCACGTGCAACAACGACACGACCAGCCCGCCGAATCCGCCGGGCAACGCGTTCAACGTGCGCTCGATCGGAGCGAACGGATCGAGCGCGCGCAGCACCAGCAGGAACGCGATCGCCACGCCGAGGAACACGAGGACCGACAGCGTGAAACGACGCGGTGCGCTCGGTTCGCGATAGCCCGCGCGGCTGAGCCAGCGCCGCAGCGTCCGCATCTCGGCGGCGCCCGGCGCGACTTCGGGTTCGGTCTCGCGCGTCAGGCGCTCGTGCGCGAGCGCCGTGGTCCCCAGTCGACGCACGACCACGACCACCACCGCTCCGACGATCACCGCGCCGATCAGGATGGGATCCACGTCAGAGCTCCACGCGCGCGATCTTGCGCATCCACAACAGCCCGACGGCTTGCAGTACCGCGACGGCCGTGACGAGCGTTGCGCCCGTCTCCCACGCCATGAACTGCTCGATCCGCTCGGGCTCCAAGCGCCACATCAAGTACCCGAGCACGTAGATCAACAGCAGGATGCCGACGACCGAGAACTGCGCCTCGGCGGCTTGCGCGCGCGCACGGCGACTCAGGTCGATGCGATCGCGCACCGAGCGACCGACCGACGCGAGCGTCGGCGCGAGACTGCCGCCGGCCTGCCAATGCACGGCCAGCGCGAAGGCGAACAGTCGGAACGACTCCAGGGGCACGCGCGTGCGCAGATCGACGAACACGCGCTGCGGGTCGTCGCCGAGCCGAATGCGCGCCGTCGTGTCTTCGATCAGTCCGCGCAAGGGCTCCTTGCTCTCGCGCGCCCCGGCTTCGAGTCCTTCGACCAAACCGATGCCCGCGCGCAGCGTGCCGACGACGAGATCGATCAGATCGGCGAGCTGTTGTTCGAGCCGCAGCGCGCGCGTGTGGACCACGGTGTCCTGCGCGGTCCACGCGATCGTGCCAACGACGGCTCCGATCGAGCACGCGACGGCGACGTGATGCACCGCGAGCCACGCGAGGACCGCGGCGAGCGCGCCGATCGCGATCGGAACGAGTCGCGCCGGACCCGCCAGCACCAGCACGGTGCGGCGTGGCGGTTCGTTCGGTTCGGGCACCGCTGCGTCGAGGCGCTGCTCCACGCGCGAACGCGCTCGCGCGCGCATCGCGGCGTGAACTCCCACCGCGACGACGCCGAGCGCGCCGACGAGCCACCACACGCCATCAGGCATGCCCGGGGCCTCCGCCGCCGGCCTTGGTGAACCACGTCATCGGCAAGATCTCGTTGCGCTCGCGCATGCGTTCGACCAAGCGTGGGATCACGCCGGTTGCGACGAATTCGCCGACGATGCGCTTGCCTTGGCGACCGCTGCGCTGGAAACGGAAGATCTCCTGCAGCAGCGGCGTCGTGCCTTCCATGCCCGTGATCTCGGACACGCCGACGACACGGCGCACGCCGTCCTCGAAACGGTGCACATGGACGACCAGATCGATCGCGTTGACGATCTGCTCGCGGATGGCGCGCGACGGCAACTCGATGCCCGCCATCAGCACCATGGTCTCGATGCGCGCCAGCGCATCGCGCGCCGAGTTCGAGTGGACCGTGCTCAGGCTGCCTTCGTGGCCGGTGTTCATCGCCTGCAGCATGTCGAGCGCTTCGCCCGCGCGCACTTCGCCCACGATGATGCGCGTCGGTCGCATGCGCAACGCGTTGACGACGAGGTCGCGCGCGCTGATCGCGCCGCGGCCTTCGACGTTTTGCGGGCGCGTCTCGAGCCGCACCACGTGCTCCTGATCGAGCATGAGTTCCGCGGTGTCTTCGATCGTCACGATGCGTTCGTCGTTCGGAATCGCTTCCGCGAGCGCGCCGAGCAGCGTCGACTTGCCGGCGCCAGTACCGCCCGAGATCAGGACGTTCTGGCGCGCGCGCACCGCGGCGTCGAGGAAGCGTTCCATCGACTCCGACATCATGCCGAGCTCGATCAGCTCGCTGCGCCGCAGGCGTCGCCGGCCGAAGCGCCGGATCGACAGCGTCGGGTAATCGATCGAGACCGGCGGGATCGTCGCGTTGACGCGGCTGCCGTCCGCGAGCCGCAGATCGACCATCGGTGACGCTTGATCGATGCGACGCCCGACGCGCGCCGCGATGCGCTCGATCACGCGCGTCACGTGTTCGGCGTCGCGGAAGCGCACCGTCGTCTTCTCGAGCTTGCCGAACCGCTCGACCCAGACCGCATCGGGACCATTGACCAGGATGTCGCTCACGGCGGGATCGGCCATCAGCGTCGACAACGGCCCCATGCCGAGCGTTTCCTCGGCAAGTTCGTCCGCGAGGCGCGCGCGCTCCGCGTCGTTCAACGGCAACGCTTCGTTCGCGAGCACGTCCGCGGTGAACTCACCGACCATGCGCACGAGGTCCGACTCGGCCGCATTGCCGAGCCCGCGGCGCTCGATCTCGTCGAGCAGACGCGCCTGCAGCTGCCCCTTCACGCGCAGGAAGTCGGACGCGCTCCCGGCCGGAGCGACCTCTTTCGTGCGCGCACGCGGCGTCGATTCCGCGGGAGCGGCCTTGGGCTGCAAGCGCCCCGCGGCATCCGCCGACAGCGAGCGCTTGAACAACGAGCGTGGATCGTCACGTTCTTCGGTCATGACGCCACGTCCGCACCGGCCGCCGCGCGCGGCTCCGTCAGCGACTGCGCGAACTCATGCAGCGCTCGACCGAAGCCGAACAGTTTGCCGACCGTCAGCGCGTATGGCTCGCCGGTGTTCTGCGCGACCAACAGGCCCTTGTCGAACGGGAACACCGCGTCGATCGGACGCGCCAACCGCGTCGCGACGTCCTCGGCGCTCAACGTCCCGGCGACGCGCGGATGGGAGTTGTTCAGGACGATGCGCAGCCGACGGCGACCGACGCCGAGCCGCTCGAGCACGTCGAGCAGCGTGACCGCGCCGAGGACGTGCGGAACGGTCGGAGTCACCACCACGCACGCGTCGTCCGCGAAGTCGAGGATCGCGACGGCGATCGAGTCGAGCAGCGGGAAGGTGTCGACCACGACGAAGTCGAACGCGCGGCGCGCGACCGTCAGCACGCGCGCGAGCGACGCATCGTCGATGCGTGCCGCGTCCATCGCGTCTTTCGGCGCCGCGAGCACGCGCAGGCCACACTCGTGTTGCAGCGAGAGTTCGCGCAGCAGCGTCTCGTCGAGTCGGTCCTGCTGCATCACGGCGTCGACCAGTGTCGAGGTCGGCTCGAGGTCGAGCATCGACGCGCACAAGCCGAGCTGCAACGACGCGTCGATCAGCAGTACGCGATCCGGGTGTTGCTTCGCCAGCGCGCACGCGGTGGACACCGACAGCGTCGACTTGCCGACGCCGCCCTTGTTGCTGACGAACGCGATCACGCGGCCCGCGGCCCGACTGGCCGCACGCGCGCCGAGGTGTCGCTCGAGCACGTCCGCGAGTTCCGTCGAACTGACCGGTCGGCGAATGAAATCGCGCACGCGGGCGCGCGTGGCCTCGATCAGGTACGCACCGCTCGGATCCTCGCCGCCGAACTTCTCGCGCGACCAAGCGCCGACGAGCAGCGGCGGCGCATCGAGCCCGGATTCGAGTTCCGCCGCGAATCCGTGCAGTTCGCGCAGATCGCGCTCGAGTTCCACCAGCACCGCGTCGGGCCGCCGCGTCCGCACCACTTCGCCCGCGCGCCGCAGATCCGAAGCGCCCTGGACTTGGATCGGGCGCTGCTTGATCGCGCCGGCAACCGCTTGCACCTCTTGCAGAAGGCCCTGCGAACCGACGACCAGCACCAGTGTGTTCTTGTCCATCGAAGCCTCTTCAGCGCACCAAGACCGGCGCGAGCGCGAGATCGTCCCGCGACGCGAACGCGAACGTCGCCTGAGCCGTGGGATCGAGTGCCGTCGCGTTCACGACCGATCGCCCCGCACGCTTGATCAACCCGGAGGCCGTCGCTTCGGCGATCCCGAACGCGACCAGCCGGCCCGCGGTGAACAACGGCATCACGTGGAGGACTCCGAGCGGGAGCGTCGTCACCAGTGGACTCGCGGACACCGCATCGCCCGCGCGCAACACGGAGCCGCTCGGCGTCTGCAGCGCGGTCGTGCCCGCGTTCAAGCCGACGACGGGCAGGTTCACGTCGGTCGCGGTCCAGAGCGCGAAGTCGACGCAGAACGGCGCGATCGGCAATTCCGCGGCGAGGCCGAACGGCGCATGGACCGCATTGGCCGGACGACCGTCGGCGATGGCTGTCGCGCGCACGGTGATGCCATCGCGCCGCGGGTCGTACGACGCATCCCCACTGCCGATCAACGCCCCGCGACCGAACAGGAACGGCAGCGTCGGCCCGTGCGAAGCGATCTGATCTTCCGCATCGAACCCCGCGGGGTTCGTCGTGCGGCGCAAGCGAGCGAGCAACGCGCGATCACCGGCGCCGGGCGCGAAGTCGTCGCGCGCATAGTCGAAGCGTTCGCCGTGCGGCGCGGCGCTGAGATACGTGCCACCGACGAAATCGCCGTTCGCCGCATCGCCCACGTTCTGCTGCAACTCCGGCAGCCAGCGACCGGTCAGTTCGAGCGAGGCGTTGGCGCTCCACGAGCCGTCGCCGCCGACCACCGCGACTTCGGAGTCGGATGCTCCCGCGTCGAATGCGGCCATCGACGCCCCGGCGAACTCCGCGCCCTGCGCGCGTCCGCTGCGCAAGCCTTCGAGCGCCGCCGCATCCGCGGCGTCTTGCATGCGTTGCTGTTCGAGGCTCGCGAGGCCGAGATCGACGACGACCGCCGCGATCGCGAACACCGAGAACAGCATCAGGATCGCGAGCACCAACACGGCGCCGCGATCCTGGTGCATGCGTCCGGTGCGTCGATCGCGCACGCGTCCTGTCATCGGTGGTCCGTCGTGGGCGCGGTCTGCACCGGCACGAGTTCGCGGTTCGTGCCCCGGATCGTCTCGACCAGACGCAGGCTGCCGCCGTTGCCCGCGAGCGAGAACGGCGTGTCCGCGACGCGCTCGGGCGTACGCGAGTCCGTGGGATCGTCGGGCCGGCCGGAGCGCGGCACGCACGCGACCGAAGCCTCGACCGCGAGCGCTTGCTCGAGGGCGGCCACTTCGTCCGGCGCGATCGCGATGACGACCTCCTGGACCGGTCGTGACTTCACCTGCGTGCCCGACGTCAGCGTCGTGATCGTGTACGGGACGTTGCGCGCTTCGACGCCGGAGACGATCACGCCGTTTTGCACGATGCAGCGCACGCTCGCTTGCTTCGTGCTCGACAGGCCCTGCGTCAGCGCCGCGGCGCGGCCGACGACGCCGCCGACCAGTTGCAGTTGCTGCTGCGCCTTCGCGCTATCGATCGGCAACGTCGCCATCAGGTCGAAGCGATCGCCCGGATTGAGGCCGTAGAGGCCCGGCACCTTCTCGAGTTCGACGCGGATGCCGCGCTTGCCCGCCGGGATGCCGGCGACGAGCCCGGCGCGCGTGCCTTCGGGCAAGAAGTCGTACTCGCTGAAGACGTAGCCCGCGGCCTTGTCGCGCGCGAGCACGCGACCGCGGACCTTGGCGAAGTCGGTGATGACGTCGGGGCCGAGCTTCGACGCGTCGAGATGGACGACGGTGATCGTGTTCGTGCTCGGGTCCCAGACGTCGTCGCGCGACACGCGCGTGTACGCCTTGATCGCGCGCGCCGTCACCGGCACGGCGACCGAACCGGCGGGAACGTTGGTCTTGGCGTGCGCGAAGCGCTCCATGCCGGGCAAGCGCGCCCATGCCTCCGGGATGCCGCCTTCGACGGCGACCCAAGTGCCGAGCACCAGCGCGAGCGCACCGAGACCGATCCACACGAAACTCTTGGCTCCGAACGAGCCCGATCGAGAGCGACGAGGATTCACGGGTGACATCGAACTCTCCGCAAGAATCGGGCGATTCTGGACTCGGGGACACGAGGTGGACCACGCTTCATGGGCGGCAGCGGCGTAGGCAACGCCGAGTGCTTCATGGATTCGCGAACACCTCGCGGCGAAACAGCGATTGACCGGTGATGAGCTTGCGGAACGGCCGGACTTCCTTGCCGAGCGCGAATTGGCGCCCGAGCCCGTAGGGTCCCGCGAACGTGGGGAGTTCGGAATCGGCGCCAGCGAGCGCCCCGTCGGCCGGAGCCGACGACACCGTGACGGCGCCGTCGTCGGCCAGGATCGCGCCGTCGAGGTTCGGCTCGAACGGCCCGGCCGCGTTGGCTTGGAAGCCCGACAGCGCGGCGGCTTGGAACGGCACGTGGACGCGGACCCCGGCGATTCCACTGGTCGACGGATTGCCCGGCACGACCGCGTAGCTGATGCCGGGGATCGCTTCGACGACATCGCGCAGCTCGATCGTTTCGACGCCGTCGGCATCGCGATCGACGACCAAGGGCACCTTGACCGTCTCGACGCCGCCGGAGCTGACCCACACGGCGCCCGGATAACGCAACACGTCGCGCGTGTTGCCGCCGATCGTCACGCGGTCGAACACCATCAGCGGCTTCAGCGCTTGATTCAGCGGGGGCGCGTTCGCGAACGCGTCGTCGATCGTCGTGGTCCCGAGATCGACGAACAGCAGCGCCGGGTCGAACACCGTGGCCAACGCGTCGTCGAACGACGCATTGGGCGGCAAGGGCGCCAGCGCGAGTTCACGCGCCGCGACGCGTGCCGCGTTCTGCGCGGCCTGCGCCGAGTACACGGCTTTGCCGAGCTCCACCGTTGCCGCGAGCAACAGGTACAGCAACAACGCAACGAGCGCGAACTCGATCAGGATCGAGCCGCGCTGCGCACGACGGTGTACCGACGTCGAAAGCGTCATGACGAAACGCGCGCACGAGCGCGGCGCGGCCTGTTCGAAACCGCGCCGCGCCCATGCGCAGCCGATCACGGCTCCTGGACCAGGTTCGCGAGGTCCGTGCCCGCGATGCCGAGGTTGTTCGCCAAACGCGGCGTACCCGCGTTCGCGACGATGCCGGCCGCGTCGACGCCGATCGCGCCGTTCGCGTTCGCGGCGGTCTCGACCAGCTTGCCGCTGACGATCGGGTTGTTGTCGTCGTCGTGCGCACCCGGCAACACGGTCGCGACGGACGCGACCAAGTCGCTGGTCTTGTGGCCGAGGATCGACACGGCGGCGATCGCGACCAGCGCGACGCCCGAGATCAACAGGCCGTACTCGACGAGGGCCGCACCACGCTGACGACGAATCGAACGCTTCAGTTGCATGGGATCACTCCTGAGTGGAAACACGGTTGGAGAATGGGTGAAGGGACACGAGCAATCGGGTTGGGGTTGCTGCGGACCGACACTCGGTCCACGAGACGAATGCCGCTCGGCGCGCACGAGTTCGCCGGAATTCACGGGGAATCCTCCGGCGACGCATTCGCGGCCTCGACCACGTCGACGCCGGGGAATTGCCACAGGTGGACGGCGGGATCCTGCGTGCGCAGGATGACCGGATGGACCATGACGACGAGTTCGAGGTCTTGGTCGCTCATCGAGTAGCGCTGGAACAACCAGCCGATCACGGGCACGTCCGCGAGCCACGGCGTGCGCGTCGTGTCGTCGGCGGACTTGCGATCCGTGAGGCCGCCGATCAGCAGCACTTGGCCGTCCTCGAGGCGCGTGCTGGTCGCGAGCGCGCGACTCTGGAACGCGGTCGTCACGGGATCGGTGCCCGTCGAGTCGCGCACCAACGTCGTCAACGCATCGTCGGGCCGCGCGATCTGCGACGTCACGTCGAGCGTGATGAAGTCCTCGTCGTCGACCAACGGCCGCACGCTCAGTTGAACGCCGAACTCGCGGAACTCGACCGAGTTGAAGACGCCTGGCGCGCCGGTCACGTTGCCGCCGGAATCGCCGAATGCCGTCGCGAACGCGACCGGAATCGGGATCTCGCCGCCGACGAGGAACTCCGCGCGCTCGCCGGACAACACCGTCAGATTCGGGCTCGACAGGCTGCGCGCCAGACCGCGCGCTTGCAGCAAGCTGAACGCGACGTCGACGGCTCCCTTCGATCCGCCGATCTGCAACTGCGACGAGAAGCCGTCGGCGAGGAATCCGAACACTTGCTGGACGTCGGTACCCGCCGCGCCGACGCGTGCCGCGGAGTTGCCTTGCACCGCGCTGGCGACGCCCGCCGGGTTGAAGCCGCCCTGATCGAAGTCGGACAGCAGCACCGCGAAGTCCGGTGCGTAGCGGATCAGATCCGTGCGGTTCACCTCGAACACGCGGATGTCGACGCGCACTTGCGGCAAGTCGCGGACCTCGAGGTACGACAACACGCGACCACCGCCGACCGCGAGCGCCGACGCGCGCGCGACGTTGCGCTCCACGCGATTGTCGTCGCCGCCGCGGCTCGACGATTGCCCGCCGAACACGCGTGAGATCGAGCCCGAGAACGACAGCCGGCTGCGCGCCGAGTCGCTGCCCTTGTCGTGCAACGCACCGGATTCGTCGCCGAGCACCGTGACGTCGTCACCGGTCGGCTCGCGCCCGAGCACCAGGGTCGACGCGAGGTGCAGCGTGCGCGTCAATTCGATCTGGTTCGCGACGCTTCCGGTCAGCACGAACACGTCGTCCGTGTCGTTCTTCAGATCGCCCTTCAGCACGCGCTCGACGTGGACGTCGAAGGCGCCGATGCCCTCGAGCGCCGACTGCAACCGCTGCTCGACGCGTTGCGGAAGGCGATCGAGCGTCAGCAAGTTGATCACGCGGCGCTGCGTGCGGACGTTGCCGGTGCTGCGCTCGACGCGCAGCGGATCGGCTCCTTCGGTCGCGGGAGACGTCTGCACCAGCGGCGCTTCTTCGCGCTCGCCGCGACGTTCACCGGCTTCGAGGTAGTCCTGCGCCGCGCGCTCGGCGGCGAGCGACATCTCGAGGTCGAGCACCGCGCCCGTCAGCACCACCGCGTCGCGATCCGGCGCGGCTTCGACGTGGATGTCGGGATCGATGCGGTGCAAGGCGTGCTCGAGCACCGACAGATCGCGCGTCACCGCGATGCCGACTTCTTCGATCACGCCGCCGTCGAACCAGATGATCAGGCTCGTGCGACCCGGCGTCTTGCCGGTCAGAAGCAGCTCGCGCGGGTTCAGCACTTCGACGTGACAGACCTCTTCGTCGCCGATCGCGACGCGCTGGACGTCCTTTTGCGTCGACTTGCGGACGTGCGCGCCCTTGAACACCGTCAGCGACGGCGACGCAGCCGCGGGCTCTTGCGCGTTCGCGGAGCCGCACGCGAGCAGCGTCCAAAGCAGCATCACGATGCGAGCGAGCATCGATCCTCCAATGCCGAGCGCAGGAGTTCGCGAGCGCGCGCGAGCCGCGACCGCACCGTGCCGACCGGCACGTCGAGGCGGCGCGCGATGTCCTCGTAGGACAGGTCGTCGTGATGGCGCAGCAACATCGCCTCGCGGATCGACGGCGGCAGTTCCGCCAACGCGCCGTCGATGGACGAGCGCGTCTCGGCGGCGATCGCCGCCATGGCGGGATCGTCGTGCGTGGACGACTCACGGCACAGCGCGCATGCGCATTGCTCGTGGACGACGCGGCGTCGATCGGCGCGCAACCGCGCCAACGCGCGCAGTCGCGTCAGATGCAGCAGCACTCCGCCGGCATCCTCGGGCAACTCCGCGTCGAATGCCGCGTGGGTGAGCGTGTCTTGAACGACGTCCCAAGCGACGTCGTCACTCTTCACCACCCGGCGGGACCGGGCGAACAAGCGCTCCACATGGGGAGCCACGATGCGATCGAACGTGCTCGGGCGAACACGGACCGCGGACGAGACAGGATGCACGAAGCCTCACTTTCCTCGACGACGATGGAATACCGGCCGGAACGCGACGGAATCCGCGTGCATGCGGTGCACGACGCGGAGCGAATCGGTTCAGCAGGTCGTCGGAGGAGAGGTCTTCGGGGCGAGCCGCAGCAGCGGCGTGCTCGCGGGGAAACGCGCGATCGGCGCCGCCGGCAGCGGCTCGGCGATCACCGCCACGTCGATCAACAGCGGAGTCGCGTCCAGCGGCTGGGCCGACGGCGCGCTCAGATGCGGCAGCGAGCAGTGTCCGTGCTCGCCACCGTGCGAATCGTGCGACTTCGAATCGTGCGCGGGCTGGCCATGCGACGGGTCCGCGTGCGTCCATTCCCCGGGGTGTTCGGCGCACTCGACGTGCAGCTCGAACGCGTCGTGGGCGCGTGCATAGAGGTGTCCGAACAGCACGAGCAGCACGAGCAGCCACGGCGTGGAACGCCGCGGTGCGAACGCCTGCAAGCGGGACGGACGGACTCGACTCATGCTTGGAGAATGCCCAGCGCAAGTGCGGCCCGTCAACAGGTTTGTTGCACCGTTCCGCTGCTCCGCCGCGATCGGGAGGCCGCGAAACATGCTCCCGACCGCCACGTTCGACGCTCCCGAGGGAGCATCGAACGCGTGGCCGGCTCTGGACTTAGCAGTCGTTCAGGAACGCCAGCAGAGCCGTCGTGCGAGCGAAACCGGGCCGGGCGACGCGGTCCGACCCGGCGTCTTGAAACGAAGGACGGCGAGGAGCGCAGGTCGCACAGCGACCGCTCTCATCGCATGAAGCCATGCTCCTGCGTACCCGACCGAAAG
>JBPOIU010000060.1:0-39273 GCA_052034255.1 Planctomycetota bacterium
TTCCCCGGCGGGTTGTTGGTCGTCCAGGACGGCCACAATCGCTTGGAACCACAGAACTTCAAGTACGTCAGGTGGGACGCCGTGCTGGCGGCGATCGGGTTGGATCGTCCGACTCGAGAACTGGGCCGCGTCGACTGAACGAGACGCACAAGGGACACAAAAGGGGTCAGACCCCTGCTCGCTCCGGACTGGTGCGGGCCGGGGACTCACGCGGTGGGGTCGACTTGGCCGATAGGGACCACCGCGCTGTCCAAGGCGCCGTTCGCCCCGGTGGGCGATCCTCGGCTATCCTTGGCGCGCGTCCGATCGCAGACCCCCCACGAACCGCCTCCCGCAGCGAAGAGAGCCGCACCCATGTTGATCCGTAAGGGCCTGAAGCAGCTCGAACTTGGCGTCAAGAACCCGCGCCAGCTGGCCCGGGTCGTCGCCTCCGAAGCCAAGATGCGGCTCGGCGTCCCCACCCTCCGCAGCGTCGAGCTCGCCGTGACGTGGGTCTGCAACCTCAAGTGCACCTTCTGCTACGCGGAAGACTTGATGTACGCGCAGAAGCGCCCACCGAACATCACCGTGGAAGCCGTCAAGAAGCTGATGGACGACGCGAAGAAGCTCGGCCTGATCCACGTCAACGTGACGGGCGGCGAGCCGCTGACGCGCAAGGACATCTTCGAGGTCATCGACGTCATCCCGAAGGACGTCGTAGTGTCGATCGTCACCAACAGCACGTTGCTGACGCCCGAGAAGATCGACCGCCTGAAGCAGGTCGGTGTCAGCACCATCCAGTTCAGCTTCGGCGAGTTCTACAAGGAACACTTCGACATCGAGCTCGCCCGCTACGCGAACAAGGTCGGCCTCGGCGTCACGCTGTCCGTCGTCAACATCAAGTCCGAGCGACACAACGTTCTCGCCGCGCTCGAGATGGCGCCGAAAGAGAACTTCTCGGTCTTGTTCAACTACCCCATGCGCTTCAACAACGACGGCCTCGACAGCGAGCTGTACTGGAAATACCGCTACGAGCCGTACGTTCGCGAGGACAACCTGTTCTGGAGCGGCAAGGACCGTTGCCCCGCCGGAACGGCGAAGGTCTACGTCACGAATGACGGCGACGTGATGACCTGCGATCGCATCCACGGCACGTTCGGCAACATCCACCAGGAGCCGCTCGAAGCGATCTGGCGGCGCATGTACGACCGCTTCAAGGACGTGAAGAGCTTCTGCCTGCTCGAGACTTGCCCGAAGCAGTGGGCCGAGAACAACGCGGGCGCCAAGAAGAACTACGACCCGAGTTTCCTCGGCGCGAGCCAGGACCCGTTCAACGTGTTCAAGGGCACGCAGTTCGAGAAGGACCTGGTCGAGGGCTCCGGCTTCGGTGCCGAGATGCGACAGAAGAAAGTCGAATCGAAGCGCTGACGCCACGCGAGAACGCAAAAACGCTGCGGGCCGCTGCGGAGTGATCCGGAGCGGCCCGCGTTGATTCGTGGAGCGTCGAGGTCGGGCGATCAGCCCTTCTCTTCGTACCCCGAGATGTAGACGTAGAGAGGCGTCGCGCCACCGCCCCCGTTGCCGATCGACAGGCCTTGGCCGGCCGTCAGCACGGGACCGAGCGTGTAGTTGATGTGCACGTTTTCGTCCGCGCGAACGCAGATGTCACCGATCAACGTCTGGGTGGGCTGGTTGACGTCGGTCAACAGCACGACGCGCGTCGGGACGTTGGTCTGGTCGTCCCCGTCGGTATTGCAGATGGTGATGTCCGTGATCGTGAACTTGCGCTTGGTCGGCACGATGTACGGCACGCCAGGCGACGACTCGACCGTCTTGAAGAAGTCCTGCACGTTGCGCAGGACGAATCGCAGCTGGAGCTTCTTGCTCGTTCCGGTCGTGACGATCGCGGGGAAGACCTCCTTCACCACGACGACCGCCGTCAGCAACGACAACGCGGCAATGAGAATGTGTGAGCGCTTGAACGAAATCATCGAGACCACCTCCGTAAGAATCGGCCGGCGAAACTCTACGCAACCAAAGCGACGGCCGAGCCGAACTCTCGGACCCTACTTCGTCACCGGCGGACGGCGCCTTTCCTGAACGCTCCGTGCCGTTGCCTGCCATCGCGACGAACCCAATGGTCACCCGGGTTTCGATCAAGTCAAGGCGAGTGACCTCAGGGGCATGGCCGATATGATCCGCCCGCCGCTTCCGACGCAGCGGCAACGCCGAAGGTTTCGGTGTTTCATGCGCGAGGAGAGCGGCAGTTGGCCAAGGGTGGACCCGGTACCGGATTCTTCTCGCGGAACCGCGGGCTGGCCGAGCTGACGAAGCGCTTCGAGGAACAGGGTCTTCCGGCGGTCGTCGAACGCCTACTCGCCGCCCCCGCGGCGGCCGTTCTCGAGATTGGATGTGGCGAGGGGCGCGTGCTCCAGGACCTCTGGATGCGCGCGCCGCGGATGGAGCTGCATGGGCTGAACAAAGCCCCGTGGCAGGCGATGGAAGGCGGCGAAAGCCTACGGGCGCGGTTGGTCGTCGAAGGTCTGAAGACCGCCGACGAAGCCGCAAGCCTAAAAGCCCCCGACATCCGCTTCGGTGACGCGAGCGAGCTGCCGTGGCCGGACCAGTCGATGGACCTCGTCGTCAGTCAGGTGGCGATCCATTACGTCGCGCGCAAAGACCGAGTGCTGGAAGAGACTTGGCGCGTCCTGAAGCCGGGAGGTCGGGCCTTCTTGCACGTCGACACGTGGAAGAAGGACGCCCCGGACTTCTTGCGCGGAGACACCCCGCGATTCCTCGTCTACGACGGCGACGATCTGCTCGGTCTGCGCAAGGCCCTGAAGCGCGCCGCGAAGGCCGGGTTCGAGCTCGCGGTGGACACGGATGCGAGCAAGAAGAAGGTCGAGACGTTCGTGCTCATGCACAAGAACGTAGATCGCCCGTTGAGGCTCGGTTGGGAGTTCGACGCCGCGTCGTCCTTCGATCTCCACCGCCTGCACACCAACGAACTGAAGTACGAGACGTATTGGGGCTACCGCTCGGTGTTCCTGACCTGACCCTCGGGACGGTCGAGACGCTGGGCGGCTCCGGAACCACCCGCTGCCTTGCGGCGAACCTCTCCATGCGCTCGTTCCATCGACCCCTCGTCGCGTGGGCCACAGTGTTGGCCTGCGCCGGCCCCGCATACTCCCAATCGAGCTTCGGCATCGGCGATCTCGACGCACAAGGCGCCCTCGCCGGTGGCCAAGCGCTCCGAATCGGGGCGGACGGAATTCCGGTCGGCATCGGCGTCCCGATCGTCACGAACCAAACTCACGCCATCGTGTTCTTTGCGAATGGGGCGCAGGCGCTGAGCCCGCTTCCCGGCGACGACGGCGGAGTGGCCAACGACCGCAACGCACTCGGTGTCGTCGCCGGCACGAGCACGGACCAGGTGAACATCGGTCCGCTCGTCATCCAGTTCCAGCATCCCGTGGTGTGGACGAATGGCGTGCCGGTGGACGTGCGCAGTTCGTTGCAGCCAGGCGCGACCACGCTCGATCTTCGCACCGCGGAATCGATCAACGCCGGTGGCCAGATCCTGTGCCTCGGTTGGGACACCGTGGCGGACGACGGCGATCACACCGTCGTCGTCGACGGCGGTTTCGTCACGGACATCGGCTCGCTCGCGAGTCCGCAGCACTCCCAGACCGTCGGTGCGCGCATCGACGATCTCGGCCGCGTCGTCGGCTACTCCCTGGACGCGTTCGGCAAGCAACACGCGTTCTTGTGGGACACGACGCAACTGATCGACCTGCACACCGCGAGCCAGATCCTGGGCTCGAGCAGTCAAGCGTTCGACTTGAACCGCTTCGGTCAGATCGCGGGCAGTGCGGACCACGTCGGCACATTCTTCAGCAAAGAGACGGCGACGATCTGGGATGCGAACGGCAGCGGCTTGGATCTCGGCACGCTCGGCGGCGAACAGAGCGTGGCCTATGGCATCAACGATCTCGGCGTCGCTTGCGGCTTCGCGTTCGACGTGCAGAACATGCCGCGCGCCTTCCTGTGGAAGAACGGCGTGATGGTCGACATGAACAAGCTGATCGACCCGAGCTCCGGTTGGGTGTTGATCAACGCGCGCGACATCGACGAATCCGGGCGCGTCGTCGGTGACGGAGAGTTCATGGGCTCGACGCGCGCCTTCGTCGCGGAGCCGCAATGCGACGGTTCGTACGTGGTGTACGGCAGCGCCTGTCCCGCGCCGGGTTCGGCGCCGACCCCGTCGTTGCACGGCTGGGGCTGTCCGAGCGGCGGCGAGACGATCGCGCTCGAGATCTCGGACCTCGTTCCGTTCGTGCCGGGACTGCTCGTCGTCGGCTCGGGGAATGCGACGGCGCCGGTCGCTCCCGGATGCTTGCTGCAAACGCTGCCACTGACGTCCCTGATCGTGGCGTTGCCGCCGGCGCCGCCCGGGGGCTTCTATCTGCCGTTGGCGTTGCCGCCGGTCGTGCCGACGATCGACCTCTACGTCCAGGCGTTGTTCCTGTACACGCCGACGAATCAGGCGTTCTCGCCCAAGCCCCTGCGCATTCACTTGCAGTGACGGCGGTGCGCACATCGCGTTCGTTCAGGTGAAGCGTCCCGCGAATCCATCGATGTTGATGCCGACGCGACCCGGAAGATGGCGGCGGGCGATCGCGAGCATTCGATCCCGGTACTCGAGGGAGTTCGCGGCGGGATCGATGCGCGCGATCGCGGCCGGCAACGGCGTCGACAGTGTCCGAGAGCCATCGCGCGTTCCGTCGCCCTCGACGAAGTGGTCGAGCACGACCGCGTCGGCGCACGCCGCGACGCGCGCGAAGAAGGCGTCAGGATCCGCGATCGGCCACAGCGGCGATGCCGTCACGACCACGCGCAGTCCCGCGGATCGCAATGCGGTGGCCGCGGCGAAGCGACGTTCGACGGTCGCCGCGGGCGCGGGCAAGCCGGGCAGCGTGTCGCGATCGCTTTCGATCGAGAGATGGACCCGAACCGCGCAACGCGCCGCGAGGTCGCGGAGCGCGTCGATCGCATCCACGACGCGGTCCGAGTGCGTCTGCACGATCAACGCGTCCGGCGGTTCTTCCTTCATCGCGAGCAGCAGGCCGCGCGTGACGCCCAGCGTGCGCTCCTGGGGCACGAAGGGATCGGTCGAACTCGACATGAAGATCGAGAACGCGCCGCGCGTGCGCCGCGCCCACGCGCGCTCTCGTGCGACGCCGGCGCGATACGAGCGATCGGCGTCGATGCGCGCGTCGAGGAACGAACCCCACTCACGGCCATGCGTGATCCAACGGTTGTGTCGCGCGTAGCAGCCGATGCCGCAGGCGCTGTTGCCGAACGAGCACCCGCGGTAGGGCTGCGCGGAGTGCGACGTCACGCTGGACAGGAAGCCGCTCGTGCGCGTGAGGATCGATCGCACCGACACGCGCTCGACGTTCATGCGGGGACCGCGTTGCGACGGGGCGGTCGGACCAGTCCGCCGCCCCACGAAGTGCGCGCCGCGTTCTGCAGCAGATCGTCGAAGATCGACCGGGCGCGATCGACGTCGAGATCCACGATCCGCGCGACGCTGTGGCCCGCGGCGCCGGCGGTATCGATCACGAGCGTCGCGAGTCCGGACACGCGCTGCATCGGATCGCGAGTCATCACGAGTGTCTGCACCCGGTCCTTCGGCACGATCCACCAGCGTCGCGTCCAAACGCCCGCGCGCGCGACGAGGTAATCGTCGAACACCGCGTAGCCGAGCGCTCGGTAGCGCGCCCACGCGATCCACGCCGCGAACAGCAGCGCGAACACCGCCGCGATCCCGGCACCGACGGTGTTCGTCGCGTACGCGATCGGCGCGACGCCGAACGCGAACAAGCGCAGCGACGCGCGCACGAAACCGCGTCGCAACGCCTTCGGATGCACGCGCTCGAGCTTGCCGTCGTCGAACGACGAACCCGCGAATACGTGCCGCAGCAGACCGTCGATCTCGGCCGTGGGCAGCATCGGCATCAGCACCGTCGAACCCGACGATTCGTGGTCGGCCACCGAGCCCGCGGTCTGGACTTTCATCGACGCATGACCGATCGCGCGCCGCACCGGATTCGCTTCGAGCAGCACGAGCTGGATGCGCTCGCGGCGCACCAGAGCTTCGAATTGGGTCAGGAGACCGAAGCGCCGGCGCAGTCCGAGCGGTGTCGCGAGCAGCTTGAAGCCGTACCAGCGAACGATGGTCAGCACGATCGACGCCGTCCAACCGACGACGAGGAACACGAGCACGAGCGTCGCGAACACGAACGCGGTGGCGAGTGGTCCTTCGCCGAGGATCGCGGCAAAGCGCGCGTCGAACCACTCGCGGAGATCGAAACCGCCCTCGCGCAAGTTCTCGCCCATCGCGAACAAGAACGCGAGGAAGGCGCCGACGCGCGTTTCGGTGGCGCCGGCGACGGCGAGGTCGCGGAGCGACGCCGCGCGCAGTACCTCTTCGGCCGCAGGGGCGTCGGCGCCCGCTTCGCTCGGTTCACTGTGGGTAGGCGCACGACGCTCGAGCAGCTCTTCGCGCAATACCGTGGCGACGCGTTCGGAGACGACGGAGAACTCGGCCTCGGCATCGGAGCTTCCGGCCGTCTCGACGCGAACCTCGCAGACCTTCAACCAGCGGTGCACGAGTCCGCGCCGTACGTCGACGTTCTGAATTTGATCGAGCGGAATGGTGCGCAGTGAGCGCACGAACAAACCGGACTGGATCACGAGGTTCTCGCCGCGCACGCCGAAGCGCAGCGTGAAGTACCGCAGCAACGTGAAGACGATGCCGAGCCCGACGAATCCGAGCGCGTACAGCAGCGAGCGACCGACGCGATCCCACGAGCCGGTGAAGACCAGCACGATCAGCAGCGGCAGCACGAACCCGCGCAGTGCCCCCGGGATCTCGATCAGCAACGTCGCGGGATGCAGGCGTGAGAGCGGCCGCTCCGCCGGCGATCGTTCGAGCGGTGTGGGCTGTGCCTCGCGCGATTCGCCGGCCGCGGCGGAGTCAGTGGTTTCGGACGTCGACATCGGGCTCACGTCCGAGCAAGGTGTCTCGCAAGCGATGTGCGTCATCGCACGACAGCCCCGGGATCTCGAGGCTCGCGTGACCGGATCCGGCCGTGTAGACGGTCACCGTGGAGATCGCGAAGACGCGATCGATCGGACCCGAGTCGACGTCGACGTGTTGGATCCGATCGAGCGGCACCGCGTGCTCCTTGCGCCAGAGCCAACCGTAGTGCGTCACCAGCGCGGACGCGTCGAGCCGCCAGCGCCACGAGCGGAACAGCAGGATCGGATGCACGAACCCGCTGAAGGCGAAGTACGCGACGGCGACGGCGGTGAGAGCGCCGGTCGGAAAGGGCCAGCGCTCGACTCCGCTCAGCCACAGCCAATCCGCGGCGGTCGCCAGCCCGCTCATCGTCACGAACTCGATCGCGCCGGAGAGCAAGCCGGCGCCGCGGGCGCCGGGAGCCAGGGGGCGCCAATTGGTCGAAAGAGGCGCTGCGGTGGGGGAGTCGTTCGAAGCGATCATCGGGCGCGACAAACTAGCACGGCTTCCGCGCGGGACTTCCGGCCGACTGATGTCGTACGTACGCTCGCTTCGCATCGTCCTATTTCAGCCACACCGCCGTCGGCCTCCGGTCGCGGCATCGATTCTGGAGGAGTGCCCGTGGGTTTCATCAAGGAGTTCAAGGACTTCGCCGTTCGCGGCAACGTCATCGACCTCGCAGTCGGCATCATCATCGGTGGAGCGTTCGGCAAGATCGTCTCGTCCGCCGTCGGTGACATCCTGATGCCGCCGCTCGGCATGCTGATGGGCAAGATCGACTTCAAGGACAAGAAGATCGTGCTGCAAGATGCGGTCACGAGCATCGAAGCCGGCGTGAGCAAGATCGTCACGCCCGAGGTCGCGATCACCTACGGGTCGTTCATCCAGAACGTCATCGACTTCACGTTGGTCGCCTTCGCGGTCTTCCTGTTGATCAAGGGCATCAACACCTTGAAGAAGAGGGAAGCCGCGGCGCCTCCGCCCGCACCGCCGGCACCGTCGCCCACCGAGAAGCTGCTCGGCGAGATCCGCGACCTGCTCGCGAAGCGCTGAACCCAGTCGGAAGTCCTGTGTTGCGAGGCCGATCCGGTCGCTGCATGCGGCTGGTTCGGCCTCGCTCGCGTTTGCACCTTTTCCGCTGCAGGGTATACAGCCCTGCGCGCTCACCACGCCCGCGAGCGCGCATTCGGGGGCCTGCCGGCCTTTTGCCAGCTACACGACTTTCACCTGGGTTCACCCCGCGCGGATGTTCCTCCGCCCGGGGCTACGGAGTTCTTCGTCGCATGGTTGCTCTCTCACATCGTTCGTTTCTCTCGGTGGTCGCTGCCGCGGCCGCCCTGTGCGCCTCCACCGCATCCGCGGCGGTCACATCGTTGTCGGCGGCGAAGGACGCGGTCGCGGACGTCTACAACGCGCTCGGCGGCGGCAATCGCGCGTTCTTCGCGCAAGGCGTCCTGACCGACCTCCAATGGGAGGCACCCGGGACCTACATCGAATACTCCGATGGCACCGCGCGCCTGAACGGCATCGTGCGGAGCCAAAGCACGCCGGGCGTCCGTTTCATCGTCGACTTCGATTTCGCGAGCCGCGTGAATCCTGGCGACGCGAGCTATCCGCCCGCGGGTAGCCCGAAGCTCGACCTCGCTCCGCCCGCGTACGTCGGCAATGGCGGTCCGGTCGATCCGGCGACGTGGCACTACTACCTGATCTCCGGCGGCACGTTCACCGGCCTCGATCTCGTCGCGGGTTCGGTGCTGCAATGGCAGCGCTTCGGGCCGGCGTGGCAGGTCGGTGTCGGCGCGAATGGCGTGAACGCGAATCCTGGCGCATCGGGTTGGTTCACGATCACGACGCTGACGCAGCCGAGCAATCAAGCGGTCTGCTTCCCGACCAACTTCTTCGGTGACGGCAACATCGACCTCGACACCGGCACCACGATGTGCGTCGAAGAGGCGCAAGACGATGCGTACGGCCAGTACGCGGCCGGCCATGCGCTCTATCTGCCAGGCGTCGCGACGGACCTCGTCCACCTGACTCCGGGCACGTGGGTCGTGAATGCGAACGGCACCGCGAAGTACACCGGCGTCGTCGCGCGCCTGTCGGATCCGAACAAGGGCTTCACGCTGAACGTCGACTACTCGGGTTTGCTGTGCCCCGGCGACGCGAGCTATCCCCCGGCCATGAGCCCGAAGAAGGAACTGTCGGCCTCGGCGTACGTCGAGAACGGCGGCATCGTGGACACCAACACGTGGTGCTACTACACCGCGATGACGGGCACGCTGACGGGCATCGGTGATTGGGCCGGCGCGACGTTGACGCTCGCCCCGATGGGTCCTGCGTTCCAGATCGGTGTCGGCGCGAACGGCAAGAACATCAACTTCGGTGGTTCGGGCTGGTTGACCGTCACGGTGAACAGCAAGCCGAGCAACGGCTCGGGCAACAGCTGGGCGAACTCGCTGTCCGGCGACTTCAACCTCGACATGCGCAACGACTGCGCCGCGAATCCGCCGGCCGGCCTGACGATGACCGCGACGCCGTACGGCGCTGGCTGCAACATCGCGGGCGGCAATGGTGTGACGCTCGCGCTGAACGGTCCTCTGACGCCCGGCACGGTCGCCACGTTCGACCTCAGCGGCGGCCATCCGCAGGGCATCGGTCTGATGCTGTTCGGGACGCAACAGGCGCAGACGGCAGTGTTCGGGAACTGCAACTTGCTCGTCAGCCCGATCCTGCCGTTCGTGTTCGGACCGTTCCCGCTCGACGCGAATGGCGCAGTCGCACTGGCCGGCGCGTTGCCGCTGACGTTCTCGCCGGTGACGGTGACGATCCAGGCGGCGACGACCGACAACCAAGGCGGCATCGCGTTGTCGAACGGCCTGCAGGTCGTGATCCAGTGAGACCGTGATCGAGAGTCGATCGCCTTTGCGATCGAACGCGGCCCGGCGGCGCTGGCGCCGCCGGGCCGCTCGCGTTGCACGACCGCCCGTCGCGGCTGGCGTGCGGCTGCGTTCAGCGCAAATCCTCGGGCAAGATCACGTCGCGCTGTCGCGCCGGTGGTTCGACGACGAGTCGCACGAGCTTGCCGCCCTTGAGTTCGGCCTCGACCGTCGTCTGGTGCGGCGCGTGCAGTTTGAAGGCGACGTCCCACGCGCGAGGCCACGCGGGCAACAGCGCGATCGCATCGCCCTCGCACTGCAGCAGCATGAGCTGCAGCGTCTGCATCAAGTTGCCGGCGTGGCAGTGGTCGGGCAGCCAATCGAAGTTCGGCCCCCAGATGATCGGGAAGCGATGCGCGGGATGGCCATTCGTGGTCTTCGCCAACACGATGCGCCGCGCTTCTTCGACGAGTCCGAGCAAGGCCGCGTTCTGGCCATCCTGCGGCCACCCGTGCTCGAAGCGGTCGACGCGCGCCGCATACGCCGCGCGCGCCGCGTCGCGCAACGCGGTCCGTTGCGTCGCGAGCCGGAAGGGGAACACAGCCGCGAGTTCGGGTGCTTCGCAGTTCTGACGACTCGGATCGAACTCGGCTGCGGCGACGAGCCGCATCGCGCCATCGACTTCGCGCAGAGGCAGCGGCGGCAGCGCGTTCGCGAACGTCGTCCAACGTTCGCGGTCACTGGCGCCGAGCAGTCCTTCAGGCAACGCGAGCAACCGCGCGGTGATCGCACGCAGGCCCGCGACGGACGGCATGTCGTCGATGACTCCGTACCAGTGGGTCTCGAGTGCTTGCGTCGGCGTGATGCGCAAGGCGCCGCGCTCGTCGCGACCGAACCTCGAGTCGAAATAGGCGATGACGTCGCGCGCGAGCGGAACGACGCGCTCGCGCACGAACGCGCCATCGCCCGTGTAGTCGAAGTGATCGAGCATCAGCGCGACCAGCTCCGGGCCTTGGTTCCATGCCCATTGCCAATACGGACACAGCACGTCGCTGGCGACGTGGCCGGTGCGATCCCAACCGTAGTCGCCGTTCGAGTACGTGCCGAACGTCGTCATCGTCTCGGGGAAGTAGGCGCCGTCGACGTCGTGGTAGAGGCGCGCGCGCGCGCGACAGAGCGGCAACGCGCGCTCGTACAGCCGGAACAGCGGATCCATGGAGTCGAAGTCGCCGGCCGCGAGCATCGCGTGGTACGGCAGCCGCGTGTTCTGCCACCAGAAGTCGCCGCCCCAACGACGCCAATCGGGATCGAGGTCCGGGCCGCCCGACACCTTCGGCTCGACGGTGAAGATCGAGCCGTTGAACTTGATCGGCGCATCGCCTTTCCCGGCGCAGGCGATCATGAACCGCGTCCATGCGTACGCGTCTTCCAGCGACACGCGCGCATCGGGATGGCGCACGGCTCCGGTGCGGATCCACGAGCGGCGCCAGAACGCCTCCCACGACGCTTCCGTCGCACGCCGCGCGTCGGCGTCGGACGGCGCGCGCTCGAGCAACGTGCGCGTCATGCCTTGCCAACTCTCCGCGGTGTCGGTTTGCGCCGTGTGCGTCGCGACGCGGATCGAGAACGACGTGCGCGGCGACGTCGACGTCAGCGTCGACGAATCGTGTCGGGCGCAGTCCGTCGCGGCGACCAGAGCACCGAACGTGCGGCGCAGCAACGGGTCGATCGCGGTGGCGGCGATCGACTCGAGCCCTTGGTGGCGCAGCGTCAGCGGGACGATCGATGCTTCGTTGCGATGGAACCAACCGAGCGTGCCGAGGTCGGCGCCGAGCTCGGCGGACCAGTGCATGTCGGCGGATTCCGCGACTTCGATCGACGGTGGCGCATCGCGCATGGTCCACGACGACGGCAATTCCTCGCCGCGCAGCAGTCGGCGCTCGGCGCGCCAGCCGGTCTCGACGACGTGCATCGTGCGTGGCACGCGCGACGTGCCGACGATGCGCAGGATCGGTGCGTCGGCGTCGACGAAGACCGCGAGCTGGAAGCGCTCCGCGTCGGTGCCGGCCTCGATCTCGAGTACGCCGCGTGCGAACGCGAGGCGCTGGATGAACGGCGCGCCCGCGGCGAATGGATTCGGGTCGAAGCGGATGTCGAGTCGCCCGACCTTCAGCAGGCGATTCGCTTCACTCCAGGTGTCGGTGCGGGACAGCAGGATGCGCAGGCCGTGCTCGGGCTCGACCCAGACGTTCGCGCCGAGCACGCCGTTGCCGATGGGCATCGAGCCAGCGGCGTCCTTCGAGGGACTCGTCCACACCAGATCGGCGGGTCGTGGCGTCGCGGCGGGGTCTTGCGCGACGGCGGAGGGGCAGAGCGAAAGGGCGAGCGTGGCGAAGGCGGTCGTGAGGTGGCGCATCGCGGCATGATGCCGCGCCGTGCGGAGCGCTCCCAGTGCGTCGTTGCGCGCGAAGACGATTCCGCGCTGGCGACCCGCCTCTCACAGAACGTGAATCAATCGGATGGATTCACGGTCTCCTAGCGCGGGCTTTGCCCGCAACCGAATGAGTCCGCACGTTCTCACGGTCTCGCCGGACACCCGTGCCTGTTGAACAGGGCGGCGGCTGCCGCCGCCTCGGACACCTTGTGCGGGATCTACCACGTCCGAAAGTCGTCGCTGTACGCGACGACTCTCGGACGTAGTAGATCAGTACCCGCGCGTGACGTCGACGACGTTCAGGAGTGGCTCGCCGGCACAGAAGCGCCGCACGTTCTCGCGCACGAGCAGGCGCAACAGCTCCGACTGCTCGGGGCCGCTCGCGGACATGTGCGGCGTGATCAAGACGTTCTTCGTCGACCACAGCGCGTGGCCGGCGGGCAAGGGCTCGGGGTCGGTGACGTCGAGGCCCGCGGCCCGTACGCGATCATCGCGCAGCGCGGCGACCAAGGCGTCGGTGTCGACGCTCTTGCCGCGGCCGATGTTGATGAACACGTGCCCGCGCTTCGCGGCGCTGAAGAACGCGTCGTCGAACAAGCGCGTGGTCTTCGTCGTCAACGGCAAGCAGTTCACGACGAAGTCCGCGCGCGCCGCGAACCGCACGAGCTCATCCGGCGTGCCAAGCTCGTCGACGCAGTCGTAGCGGCGATCGAGGGTCGACTTCGTGGCGAGCACGGTCATGCCGAGGGCCTTGCAGCGCTTCGCGACCTCGAGCCCGATCCCGCCGAGGCCCGCGATCAGCACAGTCTTGTCACGCACGGCGCCGAGGCCGACGGACGCGCCGACCGCTTCGTCGTTCCACGTCCCCGCGTGGGTCAGGCGCGCGGCGTCGTCGACACCGCGCACGAGCGCGAGCATCAACGCCAGCACATGTTCCGCGATCTGCGGGCCGTAGAGGCGCTGCGCGTTCGTCACGGTCCACGAGCGCTGCGCGAGTCCGGGCATGCCGACGTAGCGATCCACGCCGGCCGACGTGACCTGGACCCACCGCGCGTTCTTCGCCACTTCGACGACGGTTTGCGACAGCTGGCCGATGACGGCGTCCGCATCCGCGAGTTCGGCGCGCAGCGTGTCCTCGTCGTCGGGCGCGACCAACGTGACGCCGGGAGCCACGTACGCCAGCTCGTCCGCGAGGCGCGCCGCGAATCCGGCGAGCACGATCTTCTTCGGTGCGACCCATCGCGGATCGTCCTTCGGCATTCCCGCGGCGGGCTCGAGCTCGAGTTCGCGCAGCGCGCGCGGCATGCGCTGCCCGGTCGCTTCCATGAACACGTCGCGCACGTTCGATGCGCGCGTGTTGGCGTCGACTCCGGCCCACGCGCGATACCACGGCAGGTCGAGCGTGCGTGTGATCGTCGCGAGGTCTTGGCGTCGTTCGATCCCACGGGCGACGTGGGCGCGCAGATCGACGAACCACTGGCGTTGCGACGCGATCATCGTCCCGTCACCGACGGCGCCGTGGCCCGGGGCGACGACGCGCGGCTCGAGCTCCGCGAGCCGATCGAGCACGCCGATCCAGTGGGCGGAATCGCCGTTGCCCATGAAGTTGTGCGGTCCGTTCACGCAGGCGTCGCCGGTGAACAGGATGCGTTGGTTCGGGAGCCACACCACGGCGTCGCCGCGCGTGTGGGCCTCTCCGACGGCGATGAGCTCGACCGGTCGGCTCGCAGTTCCGAGGCGCAGCGTGCCGTCGAAGCCGATCGTCGGCTCGTGCCAACGCGAGCCTTCGACCATGCGCGCGCCGCGGGCATCCTCGGCTTGGCGGGCGAACGCGGTGGGGTTGAAGGCGCGGGCTTCCGTGATGCACGCGTTCGTCGCCAGTACGGTCGCGCCCGCTTCCGCGAACACGGCGTTGCCGAACGCGTGATCGGGATGGAAGTGCGTGTCGAGCACGTAGCGGATCGGCTTGTCGCTGATCGTGCGGACGGCGTCGCGCACGAGTCGCGCGGCGAGCGGGAAGCCGGCATCGACGACGAGCAGCCCGTCGTCCAACTCGATGATGCCGACGTTCGAGCCGATGAACTCGGGCTCGGTCGGCATCTGGATGAACCACACGCCGTCACCGATGCGCTGCGGCTCGAGCGTGATGGGCGCCTGGGCGTGCGCGACACCAGCGACCGCGAGCGCGATGCTCGAGAACGGCAACCAACGCATGCGACCTCCAGCGGGAAAGGGGTCAGGCCCCGCGTGCCACGCGAAACAAGGCGCGCGGGGGCTGACCCCTTCGTCTTCAGTCCTTGTGTTCCAGCATCGCCAGCACCGTGGCGGTGATGTCCTCGCGCGCAACTTCACGTTGCGTGGATCGCGCAAGGTCGCGGACGACCAGCTTGCCGCGCGTGAGTTCTTCCTCGCCGATGATCACCGCGACCTTCGCGCCGTGCTTGTCGGCTTTCTTCAGGTCCTTGCCGAGGCCTGATTCCTCGTGCGGCGTCGTCACGCGCAGGCCCGCGCGACGCAGGCGCGCCGCGGCCTCCTTCAGTGCGGTACGCGTCGATGCGGACAGCGGCAGGACGACGACCTGAGCTGCCGCGTTGGCGGCCGGGGCAAGGCCGTGGCCGGACAGGAAGTCCATCAGCGTCACGTCGCCCATGCCGAAGCCGATGCCCGGGATCCGCTGCTTCGAGAACAGCGCGGTCAGGTTGTCGTATCGCCCGCCGCCGAAGATCGAGCGCCGGTTCTCCGGGTTCGTGTCGAACACCTCGAACACCGTCGATGTGTAGTAGTCGAGCCCGCGCACGATCAGCGGATCGAATCGCAACGTGGCGTCGGTCATGCCGCTGTTCAGGATGCGCGCGAGGCGCGACTTCGCGACGTCGTCCGGGGCTGCGGCGGCGCAGATACCGGCGAAGTCCTTCGTCGTCAGTTCTTCGCAAGCCGTGATCGAGGCGGGATCGAGCCCGAGCTCCGCGAGTTGCTTCAGTACGACCTCGCGCGGGTATTTCTCCCAGCGGTCGAGCACGCGCATGACCTTGCCGAGCAGTTCCTCCGGCACGCGCGCGTACGTCCGCAGCGCGGAGTTCGCGAGCACGCGGTCGTTGGCGCGGATCTCGTACTGCGTCGGCTGCGCACCGAGGGCGCCGAGCATGTCGTGGATCAGCTCGAAGATCTCGACCTCGGCCTCGAGCGACTCCGAGCCGAAGATGTCGACGTTGATCTGCCAGTGCTCACGGACGCGGCCCTTCTGCGGACGCTCGTAGCGATGGCAGTTCGGGTGCGAGTACCAGCGCGCGGGGAACGCGAGCTGCGGCGCATTCGCCGCGATCATGCGCGCGACCGACGGCGTCATCTCGGGACGCAGCGCGAGGCGGCGGCCGCCTTGGTCGGTCAGCGTGAACAACTGCTCGTTGACGAGCTCGCTACCGGACTTCGCCTCGTACAGCTCGACGGGCTCGAGCAGCGGGCCGTCGTAGCGCTCGAAGCCGTACGACTCGATGACCGCGTACAGCTTCGAGAACACCTGCGTCCGCACCGACATCTCGGCGGGCAGGAAGTCGCGCGTGCCCTTGTATGGAGCGGTCGAAAGGAATTGCGTCATAGGGGGAGGCTCCGAAGCGCGGGAGTCTAGCAGCCCGTCGAACGAGCCTGCCGAGCGGCCTTGCGTGGGTGCCGCGACTTGCGCGGTCCGAACTCGGTGCGATGGTTGCCCCCTTCCAATGCCGCGACCGGTGCCCCTCGCCCACGGGCGGCGTCCGCTTCGCGCGCCGGAAGCGGAGGTTCACATGGCGTTCGACAAAGTGTTGTACACGGCGCGCACCCACACGACCGGAGGGCGCGACGGCGCGGCTCGCAGCGACGATGGCCGGCTCTCGGTCGAGATGTCGTCCCCGGGCGGTCCCGGCAAGGGCACGAACCCGGAGCAGATGTTCGCGGCGGGTTGGTCGGCGTGCTTCCTCGGCGCGCTGAAGGTGGTCGCAGGGAAGGCCAAGGTCACGCTGCCGGCCGGCACGGCGGTCGACGCCGAGGTCGATCTCGGGTTGGAGAAAGACAACTATGGATTGGCGGCGCGCCTGCGCATCCATCTGCCCGGAATGAACGCGGGAGAGGCTCAGACGCTCGTCGACGCAGCACACCAGGTCTGCCCGTACTCGCGCGCGACGCGAGGCAACATCGAAGCGAAGGTCGAGGCGGTCGTCTCCGAACGTTGAGTGAACGCGAATCCAATCGGTCGATTCACGTTCTCGGCCCCTGACAGAGATCGAGATCGGAGTCAGTGGCCTGCGCGGGGAGGGCGGCTCGCTCGTCGTCCTGCGCTACCCTCTCCACCATGACCACTCCCGTCACGGTCGTCGGCGCCGGCGTCGTCGGCCTCTCCGCCGCCATTCGACTTGCGCAGACTCGGCGATTCGACGTCCGCATCGTCGCCGCCGAGGTCGGTCCGCGCACGTTGTCGCGGATCGCCGCCGCGGTCTGGTACCCGTACGCCGTCGCGCATCCGCGGATCGAGGCGTGGTTGCGCGAGAGCTTGCGCTCGTATCGCGCTCTGCATCGCTCGGGCGTTCCCGGCATCGAGCCGATCGCCGGCCGCGAGCTGTTCCGCTCGCCGCAGGCCGAGTCGCGTTGGAAAGACCTGTTGCCGGACTACGCGCACGATGCGGGCGCGACGATCGGGGCGGATGCGCGGTTCGTCGATCGCTATGCGTTCACGACGTACGTGATCGAGATGCCGAAGTACTTGCCGTGGCTCGAGGAGCACGTGCGTCGACTCGGCGTCCCGATCGAAGTGCGGCGGCTGACCTCCCTCGACGACGCGACGTCGCAAGACGGCGTGGTCGTCAACTGCTCGGGCATTTGGGCCCGGCGGCTGGTCCCCGATCCCGAGTTGAAGCCCACGCTCGGGCAACTCGTGCGCGTCGAGAAGAGCTCGATCGCGCAGTTCTCGCTCGACGAGACGCCCGGTCGTCCGGCTTATGTGATCCCGCGGCAAGACGACGTCGTGCTCGGCACGATCGACGAGCCATGGGACGCCGATCGCGATGGACTCGATCCGCCGGCGCCGACGCCGGAACGTGAGCACGCGATCCGCGCGCGATGCGCGGCGCTCGACGCGCGCACCGAGGGTCTCCCGGTGCTCGAGACGTATTGCGGGCTGCGGCCGGCGCGGCGCGAAGTGCGCCTCGAATGGGATGCCGCTCTGGCGACGAACGGCATCCGCGTCGTCCACGCCTATGGGCACGGCGGTGCCGGCGTCACGCTGAGTTGGGGGACTGCGCACGACGTCGTGGCGCTGGTGACCGCGGTCGCGTGAGCGCGCCGCGCCTCACTTCGAGGACGCGGCGCGATCGCGCGCGGACTCCCACGCGGCTCGCAGAGTCGCGTTGTTCGGATCCAGGTCGAGCGCATGTCGCAACGCATCGCATTCGGCTGTCGCGTCGTCGTGCGCGCGATGGCAATCCGCGAGCGACTCCCAAGCCCAAGACACGGTGGGGAACGCACGCGTGTTCAGCGTGAAGATGCTCCGCGCGAGATCGATGTCGCGATCGCCCTTCCACACCGTGTAGCCGAACTCGTTGAACGCGAGCGCGTCGAACGGCGGTGTGCCGAGCGCGGCGATGGACTCGTCGAGGAGCTGAACCGCCTTGCCCTCGTCGCCCGCGTCGAGCGCGTCGACGATCGCGCCCTCGGCCACACGCGCGGCGCGCACGTCGTCGAGTCGCTCGCGCAACGAGCGCTGGTCGAGCCACGTTCCCGCCAGCACGACGCCGGCTTGGAGGCGCACGTTCGTGATGTCGTCGAGCGGGTTGCCGAACAGCAGCACCAGATCCGCCCGTTTGCCGACGGCGATGGTTCCGGTATCCGGAATCCCCAAGTACTCGGCGGCATCGCGCGTCGCGGCTCGCAGCGCCGCAACGGGCGTCATCCCGCAGCGCACGAGTTGCTCGAGCTCGTCGAGCGCCGAAGCACCCGGGACCACGAACGGCGGGCCGCCCGCATCGGTGCCCAACAGCACGCGGCCCCCAGCCTCGTGGAACGCACGCACGAAGCGGCGCTGGTACGCCAGTCGACGCCGCAGCTCCGGGATGTCGGCTTCCGAGAACGCGCGTCGATACCGATTGCGCTCGTGGCCCCACGAGCGCCGCTTCCACGCCGCGACGTACGCGTTCTCGCCCCGATCGAGCATTGCGTCGAGATCCGCCCGTTGCCGTCCGATCGCGTCGTACGTCACGAGCGTCGTCGCGATCGCGATGCCGGCTTCGACGATGGACTGGACCGCGGGCGGGATCGCTGCGGGATCGAGTTCCGGCGCGAAGCGCGCGTAGAGGAACTCCTCGGCGTGCTCGATCGAATCGGGACGCGCGGCGAGGATCGTGTCGAGTCGCAGATTGCGTGGGATGTGGCCGCCGATGCGGATGCCGCGCTTGCGGGCCTCGTCGACCATCGCCATGTAGGCCGGCGCGTCGACGTCGTCGTAGACCTTCACGAAGTCGAAGCCGGCGTCGGCGTCGGCGTCGACGAGAGCTCGCCCTTCGGCTTCGTCGTGGATGCCGAATTGATGCGGGCCGCTGACGAAGAACCGCGGACCGAACAACGAACCGTCCGCGATCGCTTGGCGCCACGCCAGATGCTCACCGGTGCCATTCAGATGCCGCACCGTGGTCACGCCGTGCGCGACGAACACCGGGAGATCGCGGCGGTCGAACGTGTGTACGTGCGTATCGATGAGGCCGGGGATCACGCAGCCGCCTCGACCTTCGACGATGCGCGCGTCGCTCGGAACGACGACGTCCGCGACCGGCCCGACGTCGACGATGCGGTCGCCGCGGATCACGATCGTGCGGTGCGCGTCGATCGTCGAGCGCTCCATCGACACGACGTCGACGTCGACGATCGCGAGCGGCGGCGAGTCCGTCGCCGTGAGACACGAGAGCGCGAGCGCGGCGAGATGGGGGATCACGGGGAATGTCTCCGAGCGGCGGTGTGGTGCGGGTCAGCGCATGGACGAGAACGCGTCCGCGGCCGCGTCCATGCAGCGGACCGCGAGAGCGGTGGGATCGCGAGCTTCGCCGTCGAGCGTGTGCAGCGCGCCGTCGAGACCTCGAATCCCGATCCACGCGGAGCCGTCGTCGCCATCCGCGACGAACGCGGCCCACGCCTCGCTCTGCGCGAACACGCCGCAGCGAGCTTCAGCGGTTTCGAAGCGCCGCAGGACCACCGCCGTGCCGGGGTCGATGGTGCAGGCCGTCGAGCCGACGAGCGTCGAGCCCGACGTGCGCGTCGACGCTCTCGCGATCGGCGCGCCGGAACCTTGAACGCCGCACAGCCGACGCAGCGTTTCGTCGAGGACCATGGCCCACGTCGAGTCGGAACGATGCGGCGGTGCGGTCTCGCGCTCGCCGACGAACGCTCGCCATCGCGCCACGCCCGCGGAGTCCGCCGATCCGATCCACGTCCGCGGAGCGCGCGACGCAGGTTCGACCGCGAAGATCACGAGCCGACCGCCGGGCGACAACCGCACGGACGCATCGTCCTCGCTCGGACCCGACACCGTGCCGTTCAGGAACGCGCCGACGACGATCGAGCCATCCGTCCAACGCGTCTGCGCGCTCGGCAACGCGTCTCCTCGCAGCGCGGCGCCCGAGGCCGGCGCGCGCGATGCCAGAGCCACGCACGCGGCGAACATCGCGATCGATGTTCCCATGCGCACGACGGCTCGCGGTCTGCCGCGCGGCCGATCCCGTTCCAAGCACAGGTGGATCCGTGCCGCGAGCGTCGCGGCGGGAGCGATCCCGGGAATCACGGCCGGAGTTGTGGTCGGACGCGCTGCGGCGAACGCGGCCCACAACGCGGAGGCGAGCGACGAGGGTCGCGTCCCGAGCGTGATCGCGCGATCGTCGCACGCGTGCTCCCGCAAGGCGTTGGCGCGACGCTCGATCCACCACGCGAGTGGATCGAACCACCGCAAGGCGACCGCGCACCGCAGCAGCGGCACCCACAGCGAGTCGCCGCGCTCGATGTGCGCGAGCTCATGCGCGAGCACGGCGCAGCGATGCGCAGGTGTCCAACCGCGTGCGGAGCGCGGCAGCACGAGAATCGGCCGCGGTCCTCCGAGGACATGCGCGGGCGTCTCGTCGTCACGAATCCGGAGTCGGATCGTCCGCCGCACGCCGATCCGTGCGCGCAGCGCATCGAGGTCCGCGTACCAGTCCGCGTCGTCGAGACGCGGGAAGCCTCGACCCGTGCGATGCGCGACGACGAGAGACGCAGCAGTGCGCAGGAGCATCAGGCACGCGACGCCAGCCCACACAGCAAGCAAGGTCGTCGCGGCGCGCGAACGCGTGCTCGGACCCGGCTGCGTCGCGTCGCCCTCGTGCGTGGTGGTCTTGGCCGAGCTCGCGATCGGTGCAGCCGGCTGCTCCCACCATGCGACGACGTGCGAGGTGACGTCCCACGCGGAAGTCACGTGGGTCGGAAGCCGCGTCGCGACCATCGGAGCCAAGGCTGGCGCGAACGCCGCGGCGCACAGCCCCGCGCGCAGCATGAGTTCGCGCGTCGAACACGCCGCGCGACACAGGGCGCGCTCGAGCACCGCGCTGAGGCCGAGCACGATCCACCCGACGACGGCGAACGTCATCCACCACGAAGCGAGAGTGCTCATCGCCCCTCCTCGCGCGCGCGGCGGATCAGGCGTTCGAGCTCGTCGAGTTGATTCGCGTCGAGGCGCTCCGAGGAGACGTCGAGCAGCGTCGCGACGACCTCCTTCGGCGATCCACGGAAGAACGTGTCGAGCAGGTGCTTCAACGCGGTCTCGCGGGCTTCGTCACGCGGCAGCACGGGCTCGTAGACGTACCGCGTGCCGTCCTCGGCGTGTCGGACGGCGCCCTTGCGCTCGAGGATCGCGAGCAGCGCGCGAACCGCGGAGTACGACGGCGCGTCGGCGATCGCCGAACGCACCTCCGCCGCAGTGGCTTTGCCGAGCGCGTAGAGCGCATCCATGATCTGGCGCTCGCGGCGGCTCCATCGTGGTGCTGGGTGATCCATGGTCGGTGCTCTCCGAGGCGTAGGAACGACCGCTGCTGCTAGGAAGTTAGCAGTAAATGCTAAAAAAACAGCAGAGGTGGCGCGGTCGCCGCATCGGCCCTCGCGCGCGGTCGATCGGTGCGGTTTCCACATGGCTCCGATGAACGTTGTTGCCTATCCATTCACAACTTACGAGCGCACTGACACAGCCTCGCATCCCGCCCTTCGTCCGCCGCTACAATCGCGCGCCTCGGAACCCCGCCGGCGCCTGGGCGTTCGCCCCATCCTCCGGCCCCCTCTTGGAACACCCTTCGATGCGGATGTCGTCAAACCGTCCGACCGCCCTCCTCGTCGCCATTTCGGCCCTGTCGATCACCGGCTGCGCGTCCAACAACTACGCGGATCGCGTCAAGCTCTCGCACATCGACGAAGAGGTCGCGCCGCAGGCGCCGTTCCAGGTCGTGTTCTCCGAGGCCTACGTCATGGACTCGGCCGGAGACGTCACGGTCGGCCAGCGTCTGCAGGAGTTCGCGACGCAGGTCGCCGCCCAAGCCCAACCGGGCGATCGAGTCGGCACGTTCCCGCTGGTCTCGTACGGGCTACGCCGCGATGGAGCATGGGTGTCGGAACTCGGCATGCGCCTGGCGGACGACATCGCGAGCCGCCTCGCCGCGTCCGCCTCGTTCGCGCGCACGCTCGCGACTCCGGAGCTCGACGTGCATATCGCCCGCAAGGGCATGAAGAAGGCGGGCTTCGCGACGCTGCCGGCGACCGTCGACGACGCCGCGGGACTCGACCTCACGGTCGTCGTCTTCGGCACGGTCAAGCGCGAGAACAACCAACCGGTCAATGGTCGCGACGTGCTGACGTTCGATCTGAAGGCGATGCGCGTCGCCGACGCGACGCTGCTCGCGCGCACGCAATTCCAGGTGCTCTCGGATCGCAAGGAGAACATGGCGACCTTCGATCTGGCCGATCGCGAGAGCTTGTGGCTGATCGACGGCTGACCTCGCCGGCTCGTCGCCACGGATTTCACGTACCGTTCCCCATTCACAACTCATGCCCGTCCCGTCCCGCACGGAAGGACTCTCACGGATGAACTCGCGCTCGCACACTTCGTGGCTCGTGGCCCTCGCACTCGGTGTGTCGTCGACGGCCTGCTACGACGCCGCTTGGATCAAGGAAGACACCGAAGCCGACCTCGTCGACGCCACGCGCGGCGGCATCGAGGTCTGGGATCGCCTGACGCAGGACGTCACGTACAAGCTGCTCGAGAACCACTTGTCCGCGAATCGCGCGCAAGGACCGATGACGGTCGCGTTCATCGGCGTCGAGAACTCGGGCGCCGAAGAGATGCGCGACGCCGTGCCGGCGATGTACGAGAACATCGACACCATCCTCGTCAACGAGGCCGCGTACACGCCCGTGTCGCGTCGCTTCGTCGAGACGGCGATGAACAGCACCGGAATGCGCCCCGAGGATCTGTTCCTGCGCAACGGCCGCGAACGCTTCGTCGCCGCCGTCTCGCGCGAAGGCATCGCACCGGACTACTTGTTGTTCGCGCGAGTGACGACGCTCAGCTCCGAAGGCGTCGACGAAGCCCAGCGCAACTACCAGCTCACGATGGAGCTCGTCGACGCGAACTCGGGCGAGACCGTGCGCAAGGAAACGGGTCGCGTCCGCAAGGGCTACGAGCGCTGACGCGGTCGTCGTCGTCACCGGCATCGTCGTGAGCCATCGCGGTTCACGACGCGTCTTGTCCCGCGTTCCGAGCAGAGCCGAAGGAGCGTCGTGAAGCCGTCGCGCAGCGCCTTCGCCGCACGTGCCGTGATGCTGTTCGCGCTGTGCGTGAGCGGCGGCTGTGCGTCGTACTCGCAGGAACTCGAGGAGTTCCGGCTGCGCTGGGGCGCGGGAGAGTTCAGCGCCGCGGAGGCCGCGCTCGACGAGCGATTCGCGGACGAGACCGGCATTTCGAACGAGCTGCTCCAGCAGCCGAAAACGCTGGCTCGAGCCGAAGACGTCGCCGACGGCAACGGACACCTGCTGTTGCTCGAGAAGGGGATGACCCGGCTCGGGCAAGGCGATCCCGACGGCTGCATCGAGCTGTTGCGCCGCGCGCGCGACGAGCTCGATCGGCGCTACGCGACCAGCGCGGTCGAAGCCGTGAAGATGACGCTGTCGGACGACACGGCGCGGGATTACGCCGGTGCCGACTACGAGCACGTGCTGGTGCGCGCGATGCTGGCGATCGCGGATCTTCTGTCCGGGGGGCAAGACGCGTTCGCGTACGCGGTGCAGATCGGCACCAAACAAGAGGAGATCCTCGGCTCCGACTTCGGTGAGGAGCAGGGCTACAAGCCGCGCGAGAAGTACCGGCGCATCGCGATCGGCGCGTACCTCGAGGGCGTGATCCAAGAAGCCGAACATCAACCGGGCGAAGCGGCGCGCGCGTACCAACGCGCGAAGCAGTACGGCGGCGACTCGCCGCTGCTCGATGCCGCGATCCAACGCACGGTGTTCGGGCGATTCGCGCGCGAAGGGTGCGGAGTCGTCCACGTCTTCTATCTCGGCGGCCGTGGACCCCATCTCATCGAAGGGGTCGACGTCGCGACCGACCAAGCGAGCAAACTCGCGGGCATCGTCATCGCGTTGCTGCGCGATCGAGGCTCGGCGTTCCTCCAAGCTCCGATCAAGGTTCCCGTCGTCGCGGTGACGGATCGCACGCTGGCGCCGCTCGCGATCGGCGGAGACGCGATCGGCAACGAGTTCACGACGCCACTCGTCGACGTCAACGACGTCGCGATCGAGCAACTCGACGCCAACCTGCCGTGGATCCAAGCGCGCGCGCTGGTCCGCCGCGGCCTGAAGTCGTTCGCGAGCGCGATCGCGGAGATGAAGTTCGACGAACGCCAGAGCAACGGCTTGGCGTTCCTGACCGCGGCGATGCTGAACTACATCGCGACGGCGACGGAGAACGCCGACACGCGCAACTGGACGTCGTTGCCGGCGAGCTTCCAGGCCGCGCGTCTCGAACTGCCGGCCGGGGACCGCGAGCTGGTGTTCGATGGCACGACGCGGATTCGCGTGCGCGTGGCCGCCGGACACGACAGCTACGTCGTGTTCCTGCGGACCGCGCCGACCAGTCGCGGCGCCGTGTTGATCGACAAGTTCTCGTGGCCGCTGGGATCCGCTTCAGCTCCGACCGACGCGACTCCTCAAAGCGAAGCCGATCAGTCGGTACAGCAGTCGAGCGCCGACGACCGCATCCCATGAGTCGAACTCGGACCCGCTCTCGCCCGGCGACACCTCGTTCAGGTCGAAGCCGACGATCGTGCGGCCGGACTTCGCCAGCTCGTCCAGCCACAGCATCGCTTCGTTGAACGAGAGCCCGCCGGGCACCGGTGTGCCGGTGTTCGGGCACAGCGCCGGATCGAAGCCGTCGACGTCGAACGTCACCCAGACGTGTTCGGGCAAGCACTCGATCGAGCGTCTGACCAACGCGCGCAGATTCGCGCCCTCGGCGCGAGCGAACGCCCAGTCGACGTCGAACACCGCCTGGATGCGCCCGCCGGATGCGCGGATCGCGTCGTGTTCGGGCTCGGACAAGTCGCGCAAGCCGACTTGCAGCAAGCGCGCGATGCCGTCGATGCGCGTCATCGCGTTGTGCAGAATCGACGCGTGCGACCACGTGAAGCCCTCGTAGGCCACGCGCAGATCGGCGTGCGCGTCGACATGCAGCAGTCCGAGGCCAGGCCAGCGCTTGGCCGCGGCGGCGAACGCGCCAAACGGCGTCGAATGGTCGCCACCGAGCAACCCCACGAGCTTCCCCGCGGCGAACGCGCGCGTGCAGGCCGCCTCGACGATCGCGTTGACCTCGTCCCCGATCGCGTTGACGCGCGCCAACGCGCTCTTGAACTCGCGCGTGCCGTCGTCGACTCCGCCCACGTCGATGATCGGCTGCGCGAGGTCGCTGGCCTCGGCGTTCAACGCGACGATGCGCGGGTCGGCGGGCAACAGCACGATGCCGGCCTCGTACGGCTTGCCGGTCAAGACGTCGAACAGGTCGACCTGCTTGCTGGCGCGGAATACCGCGTCGGGGCCGCGCGCCGTGCCCTTGCGGTACGACGTCGTCGCGTCGAACGGCACGGGGATGACGTGGACGGCCGCGTCGTGTTCGCCGTGCGGGAGCCCGAAGATGCCGGAGTCTTCCGGCGCGGCAGCGGATGGATCGAACGGTACGGACATCGAGATCTCCGAAAGCGGAGCGCCGCGAAGCCGCGAGGCTCGCGTCGTCCAGCGCGTCAGGCCTTCTGTACAGGACGCGGGTCGCGCCCGCGAGGGTCACGGAGAACTGGGAACGCGTCGATAGCGCGCGGCGCTCTCTTCGTCACCCCGCGTTTCGTAGAGATGACACAGCGCATTGGCGTAGCGGGCGGTGTACGGGCTGTCCTTGCCGAACGTCGCCGCGAAGCCGTCGTGCGCGCGCAGCAGCAAAGGTTCCGCGGCGTCGGTGTTCGACGCCTCGAGGTACGTGATCCCGAGCGTGCCCGTCAGTCCGATCAGCGCCGGATGATTCTCGGGCAGGATCAGCGCTCCGGCCTCGAGATGGCGCTTCGCGATCGCTTCCGATTCGTCGAACTGCTTCATCACGGCCAGCGCATTGACCAGGCTCGCGGCGTCGTTCAGCGTCGTCGGATCGCCCACGCCCGAGATGCGCGTGCGGATCTCGAGTACCTCGCGGAACTCCCTGACCGCCGCGTCCTGCTCCTCCCTGCGCCACAAGCACTTTCCGAGCGTCGAGCGGGAGGACAGCGTGTACGGGTTCTCCGCACCTTGCTTCTCGGTTTGGATGCGGATGATCTCGCGGAGTTCGGTGATTGCCTCGTCGAGGCGTCCCGCATCGCGCAGGTAGCTTGCGAGGTTGCCACGCAGAGCCAGGGTCCAGACGTTGTCGTCGCCGAACTCGGTGCGCGCGCGGTCGACCAACGTCGACTGCAGTGCGATGCCTTCCGACAGCTTGTTCTGCCCGACCAGCACTAGCGCGAGGTCGTTGCCGACGAGCAGTGTGTCGATGTGGTTCTTGCCGAGCGCTTCCTCGTGCTCCGCGAGCGAGTGTTCGAGTGCGGGCTCGGACTCGGCGAATCGACCGAGTTTCTGCAGGATCGAGCCGCGTTGGCGTGCGCCGCGCAGCCGAAGCGTCGGTTCGAGATCAGGAACCCGCGCGACGACCGCGTCGGCGTCGTCGAGGACCGTCAGGGCTTCGTCGATGCGCCCGGCGAGCATCAACAACTCGACGCGGTTCGAGAGCAGCACCACGAAGTCGCGCGTCTCTTCGACCTTCGCGGTACGGGCCATCGTCGTCGCGTGTTCGAGCACGTCGAGCGCACGATCGCGATCGCCGAGCGATTGATAGAGCTTCGCGATCTCGTTCGTGACGGGGGCGATGACCTCCGGCGACGTCTCGAATGCGTCGAACATGCGCTCCGACGTCGATTCGAGCGCGTCGACGACCTTCAAGTCGAGACCGCGGTTCTCGGCGTTCGCCTGCGCATACGAATCGGTCAACAGTTGCGTGATCGCGCGCGCGACGTTCGCGTCCTTCCTCGCGGTTTCCTCGGCGTCGAGAGCGCGCTGCGCTTCCTTCGCGGTCTCGGCGCGTGCGAGTTCGGCTTGGGTCGCCGATTCCTTCGATGCCTTGGCTTCGCGATTCGCGCGCTCTTCTTCGACGTTCGCGCGTTGCAGCGCGTGCAACGCCACGGCCAAACCGATCGACAGCGCGACGATCACCGCGAGCGTGCCCGCGACCAACGCCCGGTGCCGGCGCACGAAGACGCCGACGCGGTAGGTGGCGCTGGGTGGGCCGGACAGCGTGGGTTCGCCATGCAGGTAGCGCCGCAAGTCCGCGGCCATTTCGGCCGCGGACGCGAAACGGCGCGCGGGGTCTTTCTCCAACGCCTTCGCGCAAATCCACTCGAGATCCGCGGCGGCGGTCGGGTCGATCGTGCGCAGGCGTTTCGGTTCGACCTCCTGCGCGATGCGCGCGGCCTCGGACACGCTCTTGCCGTCCAGGTCGAGCGGAGGTTTGCCGCACAGCAACTCGAACAAGATCACGCCGAGGGCGTAGACGTCGCTGCGCGTGTCGACCGCGTCGGGATCGCCGCCGAGTTGCTCCGGCGCCATGTATCGGACCGTGCCGAGCAGTTCGCCGCTGCGCGTATGCAGCGTCGAGGCGCCCTCCGTCGCCGCCGCGCGCGCGACGCCGAAGTCGATGACTTTGACGTGCCCCTCGGCGTCGACGAGCAAGTTCGCGGGCTTGAGGTCGCGGTGGATCACGCCCTTCTGGTGCGCGTGATGCACGGCGTCGCAGATCGCGGCGACGAGTTCGACGCGCGCGACCGAGTCGAGGCGATGGCGGTGCGCGTACTGCGTCAGCGGGGCCGCTTGGTCGAGGTATTCGAGCGCGTACCACGGCAGCGTGAGGCGGATGCCGTCACCGTGGAACTCATGCACTCCGGCGTCGAAGACGCGCGCGATCGCCGGGTGCGACAGTCGCGCGAGGATCTCGCTCTCGACGGTGAAGCGCCGCAGCACGCTGCCGGAACGGAAGATCGGCTGCAGCACTTTCAACGCGACTTGGCGCTTCGGTTGATCCTGCTCGGCCAGATAGACGGTGCCCATGCCGCCCGAGCCGAGCGCGCGCAGCACCTTGTACTTGCCGATCCTCGCGCCGGTGAGGTCGGTGCTGACGGTGCGCGCGAGGAACTGCCCGCTCTCGGCTTCCTCGTCGGCGCGCAGCAGGTCGAGCACCAGCTCGCGCAATTCGACGTCGTCGCCGCAGCGCTGCACGATCGCCTCGGCGCGAACCTTCGCGTCGAGATCGACCACGTCCTCGAACACTTGGCGCGCGAGTACGGACTTCGCTGGATTCACGGCGTCAGGTCGCTCCCGAAGGATCCAGCTCGCGCAGCAACCACGCGCGCGCGGCGCGCCAACGGCGCTCGATCGTCCGCGCCGTGACGCCGAGCGCCTTGCCGGCTTCCGACGCACTGAGCCCGCCGAAGAACAGCAGTTCGACCACGGATGCCGCCGACGGGTCTTCGCCTTGCAACTTCGTCAGAGCGTCGTCGAGCGCCAGCAAGTCGAGCGGCTGCGGCGTGAACCACGCCAGCGAGTCGGACAGTGGCGTGCGATCGCCACCCGGATTGCGTTTGTCGGCGCGCTTGCGGCGTTCGTGGTCGACCAAGATCGAGCGCATGGCCTTGGCGGCGATCGCGAAGAAATGCTCGCGGTTGTCGAACGCTCCGGCTTCCTGCTGCACCAGACGGAGGAAGGCCTCGTTCATGAGGGCGGTCGGCTGCAGTGTGTGACCGGCATCCTGGCCGGCCATCATGCGATCCGCGAGGCGTCGTAACTCCGCTTGCACCAATGGGAAGAGATCGTGCGCGGCATTGCGATCGCCGCCCACCATGCGCCGGAGCAATCGCGTGACGTCATTGTCCTGCGAACTCATCGACGACCCTCGGTGACCGACGGCATCATGCCCCGGAATACGCGCCAACGCCAAGCCCGCCATCGCCATCCTCCAAAGAAACGGAACGCCGGCGCCATTCCCCGGTCGTAGGACTGCCGTCGTGAAGGAGACATCGCCATGAATCGCCGACACTTCCTTTCCATGTTGTCGTTTTCGGCGGTCAGCGGCGCGCTGCCGTCACTGTCCTTCGCGCGCGGCCGCGGCGATGCGTCGCCGGAGGCCATCGCGCGCGCGGGACTCGAGCGAGCGCGCAAGTTCGGCAAGCCGTTGCTCGTGCTCGTGATTCCGCAAGAGCCCGGCCAGGCGTCCGAGCGCGGGGAGTGGTTCGGTTCGTGGCTCGCGCTCGCCGACGAGGCGTTGCTCGCGGACCTCGCGCTGTTCGAGCGCATCTGTGTGCCGACGGCGGCGCTCGCCGACCTCGGGATCGACGGCGTCGACGCCGCGAAGGAACCCGTGATGCTCTGCATCGAGACGCACGACGCCACGCCGCGCGCCATCGCGATCGACGGTGCGTTGGACGAAACCCTCGTGCAAGCGTTCGCGAACCCGTGGCCGCAAGAAGGCGAGAGCTACGAGGCCGCCGAACTCCGCATGGGCAACGCGATCCGCGCGCGCAACGCGGCGCTGTCCAGCTGGCTGCGCGATGCGGTGAAGCTCGACGAGCGCATGCCCCAACTCGCTGCGCAAGTCGACGCGACTCTGACGGACGACGAGCGCGCACAGCTCGCGAAAGACGTCGCGCAGCCGGCCACGATCGATGGAGCCCTGCTCGAGCGCGCGAGCGCGATCGTGCGCCACGCGATCCCCGTCGACGAGCCGACTCGGAGGGAGGATGCGATCCGCGCGATCGCCGCAGCCACGGCCGACGCGGTGCGCACTCGGCCACCCGCTGGCGCCGCGTGGGCGCACTCGACGGGATGCGGCTTCGAGTTCGAGGACCCCGATCGCGAGGGCGACACGCGCGACGCGGGGATCGCCTGTGGCATGGGGTTCGTCCCGGCCGAGGGCAAACGCTTCCTGTTCTTCCTCCAAGGCCAGGAACGCTGATCCGCGCCCCGCCGCGAAGCCCGCCATCTTGTGCCCGGCGTTCATCGACTCCGGCGTTGCGCGAGGTTCGCGCGGCGGTCACGATGCGCGCGGACCGGCGACCCCCCTCGGCGCCCCTTGACGGAACTTCGCCATGGAACGACGCACCTTCCTGCAGTGGATCGCCGCGGGCGCGGGCGGGGTCACGCTGTCCAGACTCACGTTTGCCGATGAGGCGTCGGGCGACGTCGATTTCGATGCGCTCGTGAACGCGCAACTCGAGCGCGCGACGACGCGCGGCTGTCCCTTGATCGCGGTGGTCGTGCCGAAGGCGTACCCAGAGCAATCCGAACGCAGCGAAGTGATCACGGCGTGGTTCGACGCCGCGGACGCGTCGATGCTCGCCGATCTCGCGCTGGTCGAGATCGTCTGCGCACCGCTCGACGCGTTGCGTCGTGCGCCGATCGACGGACTCGACGGCGACGCGTGGATCTTCGTGCTGAACCCGACCCCGAAGGAGTCCACGAACGCGGATCCCAGCGCGATCGCATCGAAGCAACGCTGGAGCGCGAGCGCGCTCACGTTCGTGCTCCCCCGGCCACGGCAACCTTGGGCCGGACCCGATTCCGAGAACGACGACGACGAAGACGACGCCGACCCGCAGGCGACGTGGAACGAGGAACGCGCGCGTGTCGTGCATGCGCGGGTTCGAACCGCCTTGAAGCTCGACACGGGCTTCGATGCGCTCGCGACGCGAGCGCGTGAGTCGCTCGACGCCGAGCTGCGCACGCGCGTCGCCGAAGCCATCGACGATCCGGCGACGCTCGCGACCGAGGATCTCGCGCTCGCGGCCGTGCTCGTGCGCGCGCAAGCGATCGGCGACACGAAGTGGGACGCGGCTGCGCAAGCCGCCATCGCCGAATCCGCACGGCGGCGGCTGCGCGTCGCGGCTCCGAGTGGAGCGCGCTGGATGCGCCAATACGCGTGCTCGACGCAGCCCGAGGGCGAACCGATGCGATTGCACTGCCCGTGTGGAACGTCGTTCGTGCCGGTCGAGGGCAGGCGCTTCCTCGGGTTCCTCGCCCGTCCGTCATGAGCGCGACCGCGAGGGATTCGACGCGGCCCGCGGTCGGCTTCACGCTGCAGCCGTCGAAGGAATACCTCGATCTGCTCGAGCCGATCGCGGCCGCGCACGCCGACGTGATCGAGGTCGCGCCGGAGACGCTGTGGCGCTTCGATCGCGCGGGCGCGTGGTCACCGAATGGCTTCTTCGAACGCATTCGTGCGTTCGGTGCGATGCACGGCAAGCGCTTCATCGCGCATGGCGTCGGTTGGTCGCCGGGCAGCGCGGAACTGTCGGGCTCGGAGCGCGAGCGTCGCTGGCTCGACGCGATCGAGCGCACGCGCGACGCGTTCGCGTTCGAGTGGTACACGGACCACCTCGGCGCTCACGTCTGGAACGGCGAGGAAGTCCTGTTGCCGCTGCCGTTGCCGATGACGGCGGAATCGGTGGCGACGGTGCGCGAACGCATGGCGCGCATCGGCGCGCTCGGGCTGCCCGTCGGCGTCGAGAACAGCGTGTTCTATTTCCGCTACGGCAGCGTCCTCGACGAGGCCGACTTCTTGCGCGCCATCGCGCATGACGGTCGGGTGCGCCTGTTGCTCGACGTGCACAACGTCTTCACGACGTGCGTGAACGCGGGCGTCGATCCGCATGCGTTCCTCGATCGATTGCCGTTGGAGCACGTGATCGAACTCCACGTCTCGGGAGGTTCCGACAGCGATCCGGCGTGGTTGCGATCCGGCAAGACGATGCGCCTCGACAGCCACGATCGTGGCGTGCCCGAGCTCGTCTGGGAGTTGCTGCGCCGCGCGCTTCCACGTTGCGTGAACGCTCGCGCGGTCGTGCTCGAGCGCATGGAAGGCACGGTCACGGAGGCCGACGTCGCGCCGTTGCGGAACGAACTCCTGCGCGTGCGCGCGGAGATCGACGCGGTGTGCCGATGAGCGCGACGAACGAGTCGTTTCCCGCGTTCGTCGCTCGCGCGATGCGCTCACCCGATCCCGTCGCGCGGCTGCGCGAACGCATCGCCGACCCGCGGCTCGACGCCGACGAACGCGAGCGCTTGCGTGCGATCGACGAAGACGGCTTCCGCGTCGCGGCACTATTGGTCGCGAAGCTGCGGTTCGAACGGCTGATGCAAGGTTCGCCGCTGGTCGCGCGCGGCTTCGCGATCGATGCACGGGCGTTCGCCGACATGTTCCGCGAGTACCACGAACAGGTGCCGATGACGTCGCCGATGCCGTGGGAGGAAGGCAAGGCCTTCGAGGACTGGGCGCGCCGTCAGGCGAACGCGTGAGCGCGCACGCCTCTGCGAACTTCGAAGGTCACTCCGCGAGTGCGCGCATCGCGTCGGCGATCGCGTCGCACTGCGCGTTCGTCGTGCATGACGGCGGCATCGCGTAGACGACGTCGCCGAGCGGCCGCAACAACACGCCGTGTTCGATCGCGCGCTGGCGCAGCGCGGGTGAGCGGTTCGACAAGTAGCCGGCCGACTCGCCTTCGACCGGAGGAAGGTCGTACGCGACGATGCCGCCGCAGCGTCGCAGCGTCGCGACGCACGCCGCGGGCAAGCTCGTGCGCAGCCGCGCCTCGATGCGCGTGCCGATGGCGTCGAGCCGCGCCGGAGTGTCTTCGGCCGCGAGGATCGCGAGCGATGCACGCGCCGCGGCGCACGCGATCGGATTCGCCGTGAACGTGTGGCCGTGGAACAGCGCGCGGCGGCGATCCTCGGCCAAGAACGCGCCGAACAGATGCTCGGTCGCGAGCGTCGCCGCGAGCGGCAGTGTGCCGCCCGTGAGTCCCTTCGCCACGCACAACAAATCGGGCGTCACTCCGCAGCGCACGGCCGCGAACGCGGCACCAGTGCGGCCGAAGCCCGTCATGACCTCGTCGAGGATCAGGAACGCGCCGTGCTCGTCGCAGAGTTCGCGCACGCGCTTCACGAATTCCGGCGCATGCATGCGCATGCCTCCCGCGCCTTGGACGAGAGGTTCGAGGATCACAGCGGCAACCGTCTCACCGAGGTCCTTCAACGTCGCTTCGAGCGCGGCGGCGTCGACGGCGACGTGTTCGATCGGAACGCAGAGCGCGCGGTAGGGCACGAAGAACGGATCAGGATCGCCGACCGACATCGCTCCGGCCGTGTCGCCGTGATATGCGCCCGAGAACGCGATGAATCGCGTCCGTCGCGTCGCGCCGCGTTGCGCGTGCGCCTGCAGCGCCATCTTCAAGGCCACTTCGACCGCGGTGGAGCCGTCGTCGGAGAAGAACACGCGCGAGAGCCCGGGCGGCGCGAGCGCGAGCAGTGCCTCCGCGACGTCGACCGCGGGCGCGTGCGTCGCTCCGGCGAACAGCACGTGATCCAGATGCTTGGCTTGCGCGGCGATGGCGCTCGCGATCTCGGTGCGGCCGTGCCCGTGCAGCGTCGCCCACCACGACGAGATCGCGTCGATCAGGACGCGGCCGTCGTTCAGCGTCAACGTCGATCCGCGCGCGGAAGCCACGGGCAACGGGTCCGCTTCGAGAGCGTGTTGCGCGTACGGATGCCAGATGGCCCGTCGATCGCGCTCGATCAAGGGGTCGACGGCTTCGGTCATGGGCTTAGCACTGGTTCGAGGTCGTTCTGCGCGAGCCATGCGTCGAGCGCCTCCGTGTCGAGCCTGCGGAACTGCGGAACCTCATAGACGTGTTCGACGTGCGCCAGCACGCGTAGGGTCGCTGCATTCGACGAATGCGGTTCCCCAACCAGGAACAGAGCGCGTGGCTCGAGGTGCCTGCGGCGCAACGCCTCCAGCGTCAACTGCGTGTGGTTCAACGTGCCGAGCCCCGAGCGTGCGACGAGCACGAGCGGTAGCGCGGCCCGTTCGAGTAGATCGCCTTGATCGAAGCGCAACGTGTACGGCACGCGCAATCCACCGGCGAGTTCGATCACGAGCGCCGCATCGTGCGCTGCGGTGCGAACGCGGTCGATTCCGCGGAGCAGCGCCTCGGGATCGAGGCTCGTCCCCGCGGCCGCGGCAGCTTCGTGCGGCGATGCGGGAAGCGGCAACTCATGTAGGGGCGTGACCCACTCGTGGCGTGCGAGTCCCGCGAGATCCGCGACCGTGCGTGTGTCGGAATCCGTCCCGGTCTGCACGGGCTTGAAGTAGCGCGCGTTGCCGCGCGCGCGTGCATGCCGCATGAGCAGCGCGCTGACGACGGTCTTGCCGATGTTCGTGTCGGTGCCGACGACGACGATCGCGCGCGAGCGACCGGAACTCCTGGGCGCCGAGCTCGCGGCGGGGCGGGCCGCGCCGCGCAGCAGAGACACGAGTCGGTCGATCTCGTCATCCGTGTTGAACGCATGCAGCACGAAGCGCAAGCGCTCCGTCCCGCGAGGGACCGTCGGATGACGCACGGCGCGGACATCGAGTCCGGCCGCGCGCGCTGTCTCCGCGAGTTCGAGCGCGCGTTCACTCGAGCCCACGACGAACGGCACGATCGCCGCATCGGTCTCGGGCAGGTCCAACGCCGCGGCGAGCCGACGCGCGCTCTGCAACACGGTCGTCCTCGCGGCGTCCGCGGCGCGGGCGCGACGAATCGCTTCGATCAACCCGGCCGCGAGTGGGGGCGGCGGCGCGGTCGTGAACATCAGGGAGCGCGCGCGCTGGATCAGCCACGCGCGCAGCGTCGCGTCGCCGACGACGAACGCGCCGCTTTGACCGAGCGCCTTGCCGCCCGTGACGAGTCGAGCGGCCACGCGCGAGACGTCGACGCCGCGCTCCGCGAGTTCCGCGACGACGCCGGCGCCGGCGGGCCCGAGCAAGCCGACCGCGTGCGCCTCGTCGACGAACAGATGCGCGTCGTGGCGCTCGCAGACGTCGAGCAGCGCCTCGATCGGCGCGCGATCGCCGTCCATGCTGAACACGCTCTCGGTGACGACGAAGCGGCGCGGCGCGCTCTCCGCGTTCGCCAACGCGCGCTCGACGGCGGCGACGTCGCGATGCGGGGTGACGACGACGTGCGCGCGCGCGGCGCGAGCCATGCGACAACCATCGACGATCGACGCGTGATTGGCTGCGTCCGAGACGAACAGGACGCCGGGCTCGGCAAAGGCTTGGAGCAAGCCGAGGTTCGCCTGGAAGCCGGACGGGAACAGCAACGCGGATTCGGCGCCGAGCCACTCCGCGCACGCGCGTTCGGCCGCGCGATGCAGCGCGTGATCCCCGCCGAGCAAACGCGACGCCGCGGTCCCCGCGCCGTGCGTGCGCGCCGCGTCCGCGACCGCAGCGGCGATCGCGGGATCGCGTGCGAGTCCGAGCACGTCGTTCGTGGTGAAGTCGGCGAGTCCGTCGCCTCGGCCCGTCAATTCCCGGCGTAAGCCGAGCGCGTCCTGCTGCGCCAGCTCGCGAGCGAGATGGTCTCGCAGGTCGTCGTTCACGACTCCCGCTGCAGCGGTTTCAGGCCGAGTTTGGTCAGCAGCGCCGCATCGGACGCGGGCGCCGGGTTCGGCGTCGTCAGCAACTCGTCGCCGACGAAGATCGAGTTCGCTCCGGCGAGGAAGCACAGCGCCTGGCCTTCTTCGGTCATCGCGGTGCGACCGGCGGACAGGCGGATCACGGTCTTCGGCATCACGATGCGCGCGGCCGCGATCGTCTTCACGATCTCGGACCAATCGAGGTCGCGCTCGCCTTCGAGCGGCGTGCCGTCGATCTTCACCAGCGCGTTGATCGGGACGCTCTCGGGTTGCGGGTCGAGGTTCGCGAGCTCCGCGATCAGCTCGGCGCGCGCTTGCTCCGACTCGCCGAGGCCGAGGATGCCGCCGCTGCAGACGTGGATGCCGGCTTGGCGCACGGCGCGCAGCGTGTCGAGGCGGTCGTCGTAGGTGCGCGTCGTCACGACTTGGTCGTAGTGGCTGCGCCCGGTGTCGAGGTTGTGGTTGTAGTAGTCGAGGCCGGCCTCGCGCAGGCGGCGCGCTTGCGCGTCGTCGAGCATGCCGAGCGTGACGCACGCTTCGAGGCCGAGGTCCTTCACGCCCTTGACCATCGCCAGGACGCGGTCGAACTCGGGGCCGTCCTTCACTTCGCGCCAAGCCGCGCCCATGCAGAAGCGGTCGGCGCCGCTCGCGCGGGCACGCCGCGCCTCGGCCAGCACCGTGTCGACGTCGAGCAGCGGCTCCCGCTGGACGGGCGTCTTGTGATGCGCGCTCTGCGAGCAGTACCCGCAGTCCTCGGGGCAGCCACCGGTCTTGATCGACAGCAGTTGTGAGCACTGCAGTTGATCGGGGGCGTGGTGCCGACGATGGACCGACGCGGCCTCGAAGACGAGGTCGAGCAAGGGGCGCCGGAACAGTTCGACGACCGTTCCGGCGTTGATCGATCGGGTCGCTTCGCGAGCGGAAGTCACTGTCGGATCAGTTCTTGGGCTTTTCGGCGCAGCAGCCGCCGCCGGTCTCGCCGACGCACGCCGAGCCGCAGCCTTCGGCCGCCTTGGCCTCGCCGCCGCAGCAGCCACCGACCTCGGTGGTCGACGTCGCGGTCGTGTTCGCCTGGGGCGACGCGGCACTGGTCTCGGCGACCTTGGTGTCCGACGAGCAACCGAGGAATCCCGCCGCGAGCAGCGCCAGGACGAGGACGGAACGACGAACTTGGTGCACCATGGGGGGGACTCCAGAACGACACCGGGCGCGCACACGATACGGTGCGCGGCGAGCGGCGTGCGAAGCGAGGATCTTAGAGCTCATGACCGCGGCTTTTGAAGTGCGTCGAGGAAGTGCGTCGGCGCTGGGCGTCGCCCTGTGCCTGGCGTGGGCTTTGGGGTGGGGATTCGCCGCCGACGCGGCGGCGTACCAGGCGCCGAGCTCCAAAGCGCCTTCGACGGCCCCGCCGAAGTCCGGAGCCGGCGGCGGGTACGGCAAGAAAGGCGGCAAGAAGGCGGGCAAGGCTTGGGTCGCGCCGCCGCGCAACGACGTGAAGAAGAAGGGCGGCGGCAAGTACGGCGGCAAGAAGAAGAACGCGTTCAAGTCGTATTCGGGCAAGCCGGGTGCGAAGCCGTACTCGAACAAGCCGTCTGCGCTTTCGACGTTCATCGACTCGGCCGGTGCGACGGCGACTCCGACCCCGCCGCCGACGCCGTCGTGGAACCTGCCGAAACCGAAGCGGTTCGTACAACTCACCCCGCGGTCGATCCAGATCGACGGCGGCGCGGTGCACGAAGTCGAGAATCCGCTCGTGCGCGCGCTCGAAGCGTGCGGTCCGGGCTCGACGATCCAGTTGAGCGACGGTGACTACCGGCCGCTTTCGATCGGCTTCTTGAACGCCGATCCGAACAACGCGCGCACGCGCGGCGGCGCTCCGGGACAGCCGATCGTGATCGCCGCGCGGGGCGCGGTGCGCATTCACGGCGGCTCGATCGGACATTGCATTCGCATCGCGCAGCAGATCCCGAACGGGTACTTCACGTTCCGCGGGTTCGCGCTGCATGGCGCGTCGCAATCGGCGATCCAGCTGACGCGCGGCGGGACGCACGTCGGGTTCCGTTTCGAGGATTGCTCGATCGACGGTGGGTACGACCATGCCGCGCGGCAGGGGCTCGCATCGAACCTCGGAATCGATGCCTACGGAGTCGTCGACTTCGCCTACGTCGGGACGAAGCAGCCGGTCACGATCGCTCATTTGCGCGGCGGCGACGGCATTCGACTGACGAACACGCAAGGCGACGTCGTCGTCGAGCGAGTGATCGGCGAGCGTCTCGGCGGCGCGTTCGTGCGCATCACGTCGGCGAGTGCGGACGGACCGCCCGGGCTCGGACTCATCGTGTTGCGGCATTGCGTGGCGACGGACGTCGGGTTGGACCCGGACGCGAATCACAAGAGCGCGTACGCGTACACGATCACCGGTCGCCATTTCGGCACGATCGCGCTCGACCGCTGCACGTACCGCTCGGGCTTCGATTCCGCGCTGCTCGGGCTCACGCAACCGGGCGTCGCGTACGGGCTCGGTGCGGTGCAAGTCACCGATGGCGTGGATCACGCGCGCACCGAGACGCTCGTGCTGTACGGCTGCAATTTCCAGGCCGCACCCGAGACCGGCGCGACACCGCTCGTCTCGATCGGCGGTGTTCACATGCTGCGCATCGAAGGCAAATCGACGTTCGTCGCGGGGCGGTCGGGCCTGGCTCTCGACCTCGATCCACGTTCGGTGGACGCCGCCGGCGGGCTGCGAAGCACGGCCAACGGGCTGACGCGCATCGCGCAGGACACGGTCGTCCAGGGCGCGCTGAAGGTGCGCGGCGTGGACGCGAAGCTCGAACAGCTCGCGAACTACGGAGCGCGTTGATCGGGAGCGTCGGACGCTCGACCCCATGGGGTCGGGCCAGCGCGTTCCGCGACTTGGAGCGCGCGTCGGAGCACGCCGAGCAGCATGTCGCGATCCGACCCGTCGAGCACGGCGCGCGCGAAGCCCACGCCCGCGCGAGCGACGATGCGATCGATCAGCCCGCGGTCGGGGTGCCCGTCGTAACCGAGTACGACGAGCGTCTCGCGCAACTTCGTCGACAGCACCGCGAGTTCGGCGGCGGTCAGCGACGACTCGCGCGCGAATTGCGTGCGAGCCTTCGGCGCGGGCTCGCTGCCGAGCGCGCGGCGCAGCGTGTACGCGGCCAGCAGCACGGCTTGCGCGAGGTTGTAGACCGGGCGCTCGATCGCCGCGGGAATCGTGACGATGAGGTGGCACGGCGCGAGCTCTTGCGCCGTCAGGCCGCGGTCCTCGCGACCGAACACGAGCGCGACGGACGAAGTCGAGGCGACATCGACGATGCGCGGGATGGCGTCGTCGAGCCAGAGCGCTTCACGCAAGTCGCGCCGATCCCGCGCCGTGAAGCCGACGACCAGCGACGCATCACCGATCGCTTCGGGCAGCGAAGCGAAGCGGCGGATCGCGTCGAGGACGTCCTCGGATCCGCACGCCATGCGTCGGGCCTCGTCGCCGAGCGTGACGCCTTGCACGAGGCGGAGGTCGAAGAAGCCGTTGTTCTTCAGCGCGCGCGCGGCGGAACCGACGTTGGCTTCACCACGGGGATCGACGAGGACGAATGAGGCGGGCATGGGGAGAGGGTACGGGCCTGTGCGGCCGGCACCAGGGGGCCGCAGGGCGGCGGCCCCCTGGACCCCCGCGCCTTGGAACCGCAGGACTACGGGGACCGGCTGAAGGAACGGGGCTCGGCCCGCGCGGCGGCCCCCTCGAAGCGCAGTCCGCGCGCTACGTGGGCGCACGGCCCGGGCGT
>JBPOIU010000056.1:0-3312 GCA_052034255.1 Planctomycetota bacterium
CAATCGAAAGAGTCGGTGAGGCTCTCCGGTCGCGGAGCGACCGGATTCTCCAGACACGAAGCGATCGTCGTTCGCAGCCGTTCCGACGCCGCGGGGGCCCAATTCATGAGATTCACGGCCTCTCAGACTCGCCGCAGCGCCTCGGGGCCGATCACGTGGCCTCGGTCACCGGGTCTCGGGTCTCGTCCTCGGTGCGTATGGTCCAAATACTCATCCAGCCCTCCGGACATAAAAGCTAAGTAGTCCGCCGAGCGTGCGCCTCCGCACGATCCTGCCCTCCTTCTTCCCCACACCGTCCTCCACTCTCGGCATCGGGATCACGTTCCCGATCCCTTGGTGATTGCGCTCGGCGTGATCGTGCTCGTCGTACGCATTCAACGCCCGCTGGACCGACGCCCGGCCGAAGAAGATCAGCTTGTCGAGACATTCGTTCTTCACGGTCCGGATCCAGCGCTCGACGAACGCGTTGCGGTTCGGGCTGCGGACCGGCAAGGCCACCGGCCGCACGCCGCCGTCTTGGATCATTCGGCGGAAGTGCTCGCTGAACTTCGTGCCCCGGTCGTGCAGCAGGTACTTCATGCCGCTCAAGAAGCCCACCCCTTCCATCGTCACGTTGCGCGCGATCTGCGCCATCCACGCCTCGGTCGAATGCCGCGTGATTCCGGCGACCTCGACTCGGCGTGTTTTTAGGTGAATGAAGCCGTTGCCCATCCCTCCCCATCCAGCGCCCGCCCTCACCCCCCGTAACTCTCCGCGCTCGACGGGAACTTCCCACTCACCACGTCGTCTCGATACTTCGCCAATCCCTCCGCCGCGATCTCGCGCAGGTTCGCGTAGGGCCGCACGAACTTCGGCAGATGGCCGAAGTTCAAACCCATGACGTCCGTGAACACCAGGATCTGGCCGTCGCAGGAGGCGCCCGCGCCGATGCCGATGGTCGGGATGTCGACGGCGTTCGTGATCGCGGCGGCGACGGAATCGGGGATGCCTTCGAGGACCAGCGCGAAGGCGCCGGCCGCGGCGACCGCTTTGGCGTCCTCGAGCAAGTCGCGCGCGCCTTGCTCGGTCTTGCCTTGAACGCGGTAGCCCCCCATCGCGTGGACGGATTGCGGCAAGAGCCCGATGTGCGCGACGACGGGGATGCCAGCGTCGACGACCGCCGCGATCGCGTTCGCGCGTTCGGCGCCGCCTTCGAGTTTCACGGCCTGCATACCCGCTTCCTTGATGAAGCGAGCCGACGATCGGACCGCGTCCTCCGGCGACGCCTGGTACGTGCCGAACGGGAGATCGCCGACGAGCAGAGCGCGCTGCGAGCCTCGGCTGACGGCGCGGCCGGCCGCGATCATCTCGTCGAGCGTGACCGGGATCGTGCTGTCGTAGCCGAGCACGTTCGGGCCCAGCGAGTCGCCGACGAGCACGAGGTCCGCGATCGGATCGACGAGCTTGCCCGAGACCGCGTCGTACGCCGTGATCGCGACGATCTTCGTCGCGCCCTTCATCGCGCGCAGTTGCGGACACGTGAGTCGTTTCGGCGCCTGCGCCGCGGATCCTGCGCTCATCGGATTTTGCCTCCACGCGGAATGGCGCGTGATCGTAGCTCTCGCTCGTCGTTCTAGAATCCCGCGCCCCGAATCGCCTGGTGCGCCCGGAGTCCCCCATGTCGCCGTTTCGCTCGTTGATCTCCACCGTCTTCGCGTTCGTCGTCGCGACCGCCGGCCTCGTCCATGCCGGCGAGACGTGGCACGTGATGAAGATCAGTGGCGCCGACTCGGGTTACCTGCACACGGTCAGCACGCCGACCGAGTTCGACGGCGGGCCGGCGACGCGAACCGTCACCGAGACGAAGCTCGTCGTGCGCCGCATGAACAAAGAGATCACGCTCTCGATGAGCAGCATGGTGATCGAGAACGCGGCGGGACGCATCATCGCGAAGACCGATCGCCAGGAGCTCTCGGGCACGCCGAACGTCTACCAGGGCGTCGCCGTGGACGACGAGTTCGTCTGCTCGGTCGAGGGCTCGGGCGCGAAGCGCGAGTTCACCGTCGAGTGGCCCGAGGACATCCCGGGGCCGGGAGAGCTCAAGCGACGCATGCTCGCTACGGGCATGAAGGAAGGTTCGGTGTTGCGCGTGATGCAGCACGACTTCAGCTTCGGCGACCCGATGGAGCTGACCGTCACGATCGGCCCCGTCGAAGAGGTCAAGGTCGGCGACCGCACGATGCGCCTGCACCGCACGACGAGCCGACTCTCCGGCATGCCCGAAACCACGTCGTGGGTCGACGACCAGGGCGAGTCGTGGAAAACCGCGACCGCGATGGCCGGCGTCGAGATCTCCAGCGAGATGGCGACGCGCGACGCCGTGGCGGCATTCATCGACGGCACCGCGCAAGGCGCCGAGATGTTCATGCAATCCACGATCTCGGCGAACGTCCGGCTGCCGCGGCCGCGGTCGCTGACGTCGATCACCTACTTGGTCGTCCCGCGCAAGGCCGGCGACGCCGCGCCCGATCTCTCGAGCGAAACGCAAACGATGTCGAAAGACGCCGACAGCAACACGCAGCTGACGATCGTCGCGCGCACGCCCGCGCAGCAACGCGGTCAGACGCTGCCGATCACGGCGCCGGACGCGTCTCTGGCCGAATACCTCGAGCCGAACTCGTTCCTCCAGAGCGACGAGCCCGAGATCGTCGCGCTCGCGAAGCAAGGCGTCGGCGACGCGACCGATCCATGGATCGCCGCGCAGCGCCTCGAAGCGCTCGTGCATCGCACGATCTCGAAGAAGAGCATGGACGTCGTGTTCGCATCCGCGCTCGAAGTCTGCCGGACGAAAGAAGGCGACTGCTCCGAGCACGCGATGTTGCTGGCCGCGCTGTGCCGCGCCGCGGGCATCCCGGCGCGCGTCGCGATGGGCCTCGTCTACGTCGGCGGCATCTTCGGCGGCCACGCGTGGACCGAGGTCTCGATCGACGGTGAGTGGTACGGGCTCGACGGCACGATCGGCCACGGCGTCGTCGACCCGACGCACGTGCGCATGGGCGTGTCGAGCTTGAAGGGCGGCAGCTTCGGCGAAGCAATGCTCGGCATCACGCGGGGTCTCGGGACCATCGATCTGAAGATCGTCGAGTTCGCACGCGGTGACGCGGTGACGCACGTGCCGAGCAAGGGCGAGCAAGTGCGCAGCGGGGACGGCAACTTCGAGGACGTCATCGCCGGCGTCGCGTTCGAGTACCCGCGCGACTTCACCGTCGAGTTCGAGCGCCCGGACATCCTCGAGATGTCGAACAAGGCCGTGATCGCGGTGCTGCGCAAGGG
>JBPOIU010000071.1:0-2910 GCA_052034255.1 Planctomycetota bacterium
CCCCGCCGGCGCCGCGCTCGCGGGGCGCCCCCCCCCCCGCGCCCCCCCCCCCCCCCCCGCGGGGGGCCCCCCGCGCCCCCCCCCCCGGCGGGGGGAGGCGGTCACCGCCCGGGCCGTGCGCCCACCAAGCGCGCGGACTGCGCTTCGAGGGGGCCGCCGCGCGGGCCGTCGTCCCGTTCCTTCAGCCGTTCGACTTGCGGTCCCCAGCGCGGGGGGAAGTCCAGAAGGGGGGCCGCCGCGCCTGCGCGGTCCCCCTTCTGGCGCCGGCCGCGCAGGCCTATCGCATGACCCCGCGTACCAACTTCTCGATCCCGACGGCCGCCTCGGCGACGCTCTTCGCCAGCATGTACGCCGGCGTCGACACGATGCGGTGGTCTTGGTCGACGCAGATCTGATCGACGCCGCACTTCAAGTGCTTCGCGCCGGTCGTCTCGACGCGCTTCGCGGTCGCCGGGTCGTCACCGATCGTCACGCTGATCCCATCCTTGCCGAACAGTTGCGCGACGATGACCGGGGCGATGCAGATCGCTCCGATCATCTTGTTCTGCTGTTTCATCGCGACCAGGAACCTCTCGACGTCCTTGTTCACGGTCCACGGGTCCTTGCCCGCCGCGAACGTGCTCACGTTCTTTGCCGCGCCGTAGCCGCCGGGCAACACCACCGCGTCGAAGTCGGCCGCTTTCAGCGTCGCGAGGTCGACGACGTTGCCGCGCGCGATCCGCGCCGACTCGACCAGCACGTTGCGCTTGTCGGAGCTCGGCGCGCCTTTCTTGTGATCGACGGTGTGCATCTGCTCGACGTTGGGCGCCGCGCACGTGACCTTTGCCTCGGCGCGATCGAGCGCGAGCAACGTCAGCACCGATTCATGGATCTCGGCGCCATCGAGGAACCCACAACCGGACAGGATCACGGCGACGCGCGTCATGGCGATGCTCCGAGTTCGTGCAAGGACCGCGGCAGTGTAGTTGCGGCCGCACGCGGTGCCACCGGGTCGACCACGCGGTTCGCGGTGAACCCGAGGAATCGAATCGATCACCTCGCGTCACCGGCGAGAACGCCCCGCTTCCGGCTGCCGCGCGCGGTGCTATCTTCCCGCGATGAATCCGTTCCGCCGCCACTTCCTCGTGTGCATCACGAACCGCCCGCCGAGCGTGCAGCACTCGTGCGGCGCGCGCGGCGCGACGGAATTGCTGGCTGCGATGCAGAAGGCCGCGGATCGCAAGGGGCTGCGCGAGTTGTTCGGCACCGCCGTGACCGGCACCACGTGCCTCGGTCTGTGCGAGACCGGCCCGAACGTCGTCGTCTACCCCGAGAACGTCTGGTACGGCGGCGTCCAACCGGAGGACGCGCGCGAGCTCATCGAAACGCACGGCGTCGGCGGCGTTCCCGTCGAACGCCTGCGTCACCCCGACGTCGAGCGGTGCGATGCGGAGCGCGGCTCGTGAAGCCAGCTCGATCGCAAACCGCCGCGCGCGCGCCCGCGCGAGTGCGCGTCCCGGCCATCCTCGAGCGCTTGCATCGCGAGTTCCCGGACGCGAAGTGCGCTCTCGACCACGGATCGCCGCTCGAACTGCTGGTCGCGACGGTGCTGTCCGCGCAATGCACCGACGCGCGCGTGAACATGGTCACGCCGAGTCTCTTCGCCAAGTACAAGACGCCCGGCGCCTACGCCGACGCGAAGCCGGGCGAGCTCGAGAACGACATCCGCTCCACCGGGTTCTTCAACAACAAAGCGAAGAGCCTGCGCGGCCTCGGCGCCGCCATCCGCGATCGCTTCGCTGGCGAAGTCCCCCGCACCATGGACGAGTTGCTGACGCTCCCCGGCGTCGCCCGCAAGACCGCGAACTGCGTGCTCGGCAACGCGTACGGCATCGCGGTCGGCGTCGTCGTCGATACGCACGTGTTCCGGTTGTCGCATCGCCTGGGTCTGTCCGACGGCAAGAACCCGGAGAAGGTCGAGCAAGACCTCATCGACCTGGTGCCGCGCTCCGAGTGGATCGACGTCAGCCACCTGTTGATCCTGCACGGCCGCAAGACCTGCGACGCCCGCAAGCCGCGGTGCGACGCGTGCGTGCTTTCCGACCTCTGCCCTTCCGCCGAACCCGCCGCCGCGTCGATCGGTGCGGCCCCGCGTTCGGCACCGAACTCTCGTGTGAACCTTCGCAACGGCAATCCCAAGAAGACGGAGACTCGACGATGATCCAGTACCAAGAACAGAAGTTCGACCTGAAGGGTCTGAACGGCATCTCGGACGCGCAGCTCGAAGTGCACTTCAAGCTGTACGCCGGCTACGTCGCGAATACGAACACCGTGAACTCGCTTCTCGCCGAGCTCGAAGCCGGCGGCAAGATGGGCACGCCGACGTGGGCCGAGCTGAAGCGTCGCGCCGGTTGGGAATACAACGGCAAGATCCTGCACGAGCAGTATTTCGGCAACCTCACGCGCAGCCCGGCCGCGCTGGACGAGAACTCGGCGCTCGGCAAGAAGCTCGCGGAGTGCTTCGGCTCGGTCGACGCGTGGAAGAAGAACATGACGTCGACCGCGACGATGCGCGGCATCGGTTGGGTCATCTGCTACCAGGACCCGACGAACGCCCAGCTCACGAACCACTGGATCACCGAGCACGAGATGGGACATCCCGCGGGCTTCCGCCCGATCGTCGTGCTCGACATGTGGGAGCACGCGTTCATGGTCGACTACAAGCCGGCCGAGAAGGCGAAGTACGTCGAGGCGTTCTTCTCGAACGTCGACTGGAAAGCCTGCGAGAAGCGCCTCGGCTGAAACGGATCGAGCGAACTCGCTCGATGCGATGCGCTAGGAGGCCGTGAAACAATCCCTCGCGGCGTCGGAACGGCTGCGAACGACGATCGCTTCGTCCGATTGCCTCTCCGACTCCTTCCATTGAGTCGC
>JBPOIU010000136.1:0-10841 GCA_052034255.1 Planctomycetota bacterium
TTCGCGCGCATGTTCGCGAAGCTGTTGCGCGAGAAGGGTATCGGCAAGAACCTCGTGCCGATCATCCCCGATGAAGCGCGCACGTTCGGTATGGAGGCGCTGTTAAAGACTATTGGCATCTACCATCCTTTCTGTCAGCGCTACGAACCGGTCGACTCGAAGTTCGTGCTGTCCTACACCGAAAAGCCGGACGGCCAACTGCTGGAGGAAGGCATCACCGAGGCCGGCTCGATGTCGTCGTTCCAGGCCGCGGCGACGGCGTATGCGACGCACGGCGTGCCGATGGTGCCGTTCTACATCTTCTATTCGATGTTCGGCTTCCAGCGGACGATGGACCAGATCTGGGCCAGCGCCGACGCGCGCGGCCGTGGCTTCCTGCTCGGCGCGACGGCGGGACGCACGACGCTGAACGGGGAAGGGCTCCAGCACCAGGATGGACACAGCGTGCTGCTCGCGTCCGCGATCCCGTCGGTGCGCGCGTACGACCCCGCGAATGCATATGAGCTCGCGACGGTCATCCAGGACGGCCTGCGCCGCATGCTCGAGGCCAACGAGGACTGGATTTACTACATCACGCTGTACAACGAGAACTACCCGATGCCGAAGCGGCCGGCGGAAGCCACGGACGCCGCGATCCTGTCGGGCATCTATCGATTCCGAGCGGCGCAGAAGGGCGCTGCGGTCGTGCGTCTGTTCGGCAGCGGCGCGTTGCTGCAAGAGACGCTGCGCGCGCAGCAGATCCTCGCCGAACGTTTCGGCGTGCCGGCCGACGTGTACTCGGTGCCGAGTTATGCATTGCTGCGCAACGACGCGTTGTCGACCGAGCGCTGGAACCGCCTGCACCCCGACCAGAAGCCTCGTGCGTCGATCGTCGACACGGCGATCAACGCGAGCGACACGCCGATCATCGCGTCGAGCGACTGGATGAAGGCGGTGCCGGACATGATCGGCCGCTTCGTGACGGCACCGTACGTGCCGCTCGGAACCGACGGCATGGGCCGGTCCGATACGCGCGAAGCGCTGCGTCGCCACTTCGAGATCGACGCCGAACACGTCGCGTTCGCGGCACTCTCGGCGCTGGTCAAGGCGAAGAAGTTCGACGCGAAGAAGGCGGCGAAGGCGGCGACGGACCTCGGCCTCGACGTCGAGCGCCCCGAGCCCCGCGACGCGTGACGAGGCGGGCGAGAATCGACCGAGCCCTTCTTAGAGAATCGAAACGAGCTGCACATCGGCTCAACTGCCCGAGCACTCTGACCCGGCTGCCCCGTAGCACACCAGCGCCACGACCACTCAGCCACCCCTCGAATCGAATTTCTTCTTGCCCCCCCCGATTCGGCAGATCTACCTTCTTCGGCCGTTGGGCTAGAGGCAGGGTGCGGACGAACGCGCGTCGATCCGAAGAAGGGAAGCCAAACGTATGCTGTACCGAAGCCATGCGATGTCGTGCAGTCGAAGTGTCCTCTTGCTGTCATTCGTCGTGGTCGTGTACCTAAGATCAATGACGGCGCTGGGCGCTAACTGTGATCTTTCCGCGCTCTTTGATCTCGGCGGGAACTATCGCGGGGTGGAGTGTCGGGGTGATTGCCCGAACGAGGGCGAGTGCATCCGCTTCGTAACCGTGAACCCGGCACCAGGAATCACTCAGAGTATTTTGTGTTATTGTAACGGGTTCGGACCACCACCACCGGGTGGTTGCTATGCCGAGCTGATCATCTACGAGGCGGGTGGAGTCAATGTCGTCTGTCACGAAGAAGACTGCCCGTCGGGAACGCTCTGCAAGTTGGATCCCATCGAAACGCCTTCACTCATCAAGGTGACGTGTAACTGCAAGCCGTAGTCGGCGAGGAGGTCAGGTATGCGAGCGATGAAGAAGCCCTATGTCATAGTGGCGCTAGTGGTCATCGTTACCATGTCTGTCGCGTGGAGTCGGCTGGGTGCCGACGCGACGAGAGACGCTCATCCGACTGGTGACTTCGTCATTGGAGCGACAATGACTGTCAGCGCGGCCATCGAGCGCAGTCGAGTCGAAGCGGCCGTTCCTGAGTTCGATGGGACTTCGAAGTCCATCGTAGCGGCTTTATCGAAAGGGCCGATCCCGGCCAAAGTTACACCGGAGTCGATCCATGCGGACGCTTCGTCGTTGCGTTCGTGGGTCCTGGACCATGGCCTCGAACTCGACGACTCGGCCAGTCCCGCGGAGACACATCCCCTTTCACTTCGAGTCGCGTCGGATGGAACGGTCACGGTGGAACTGTTCGGGGGGGCACCTGAACCGGCATTCGTCTCGTACCGCGAACCCGGCTCGGAAGCTCAAGAACACGCAACTCGGACGTACTGTGTTTCAAAGCCAACCCGAGAAATCATCGCTCCCACCGCCGGAAACTTAGGCTGTGTACTTCCGATGACGAATGACCATATCTACCTCTACGTCGATGGTACGGAGGTTGCGGACGGCACCGCGTTGGTGGCGAGGTTGGAATCCGACGGCTCGATTAGGATCTTCGTCGCCGCGATCGCCCCCTGATGGTCGCGCCGATCACGGCCGCGCGTCATTGCTCACTCACAGAGCCCAGATCACGGTGGCTTCGGGCCCAACTTGTTGGTCAGCCGGGCTTCGTTAACCGGAACAACCGCCGCGTGTTCGCCGTCGTCGCGGCGCGGACTTCCGCTTCGTCGCGCTCGAGCGTCAGCGCGAGGATCCGCGCGGTGTCGGCGACGAACGCGGGCTCGCAGCGTTTGATCTTGCCGCGGTGCGGCTCGGGCACGAGGAACGGCGCATCGGTCTCGACGAGCACGCGATCGAGCGGGACGACCTTCGCGGCCTCGCGCAGGGCCTGACCGTTCTTGAAGGTCAGGATGCCGCTGAACGACACGTGGAAGCCGAGGTCGACGAAGCGACGCGCGTAGGCCGCGTTCCCGCTGAAGCAGTGGATCACGCCCGTGAGTCCGGGCTTGGACGCGATCACGTCGGCGACGTCGTCGTACGCGCGGAACACACCGTCGCGGTCGCGAATGTGCACGATGATCGGCAGCGCGTACTTCAGAGCGAGGTCGGCGTGCGCCTCGAACGCGCGACGCTGCGCGATCGGGTCGGTCGAGTCCCGGTAGTAGTCGAGCCCGGTCTCGCCGACGCCGACGAAGTCGCCGGTCCCGAGCAACGCGTCGAGCTGGGCCAGCTCCGCGTCGAAGTCGTCGGGCACGTCGTTCGGATGCGTCCCGGCGGCGGCAAACAGGTTCGAGTGCGCGCGCGCCAACTCGAGCGCCTTGCGCGCCACGGCCACGGAGGTCGCGGGAATCACCGCCTGAGCCACGCCGCGCTCCCGCATCCGGGAGAGCACGGCATCGAAGTCGGGCCGGAACGAGTCCCACGTGAGGTGGCAGTGCGAGTCGACGAGGTCGGGAAGAGCCATCGTGGGCCGAGCATATCGGGACGGACGCCGATCCAAACATCGGGAGCCCTGCGGACGCACTCGACTCACCAATCCAACGTGTGCGCCCGGTACAGTCCCAACCCATCCGTGCGCGTGGGCGCGTGGGGACAGAGCACATGAGGGGACTGTCCCCCGGTGCCCCGTGGCCCCCGGCGAGCCCCATGGGGACAGTCCCCTCATGTGCTCTGTCCCCACGCGCGTCAGGTCCACTCCCGGCGCCGCCCTCGCATGCCCTCGCTCCACTCCCTCTCCGGCATCCTCCTGCTCGGCGGCGAAGGCAAGCGCATGGGCTCGCGCAAGTCGGAACTCGTTCTCGACGGCGTTCCGCTCGTGGAGCGGGCACTCGACACCCTGCACTCCGTGGGCTCGCCCGTGGTCATCGTCCACGCGCCTGCGCAGGACGCGTCGCGTTGGAGCGCGCGCGGAATCTGCGTCGCGGATGAACGCGAGCGCGCTGGACCGCTCGAGGCGCTTCGCGTCGGCCTGCGGGCACTCGAATCGCACGCCGAACTCGCGTTCGTGCTCGCGGTCGACGCGCCGTTCGTGACCGGCTCGTTCGTGCGAGCCCTCGCCGCGCGCATCGGCGACGCCGACGCCGTGATCCCGCGCACGGCCGACGGGACGCATCCGCTGATCGCGGTGTATCGCGTCCGCGTGCATCACGAGGCGCAGCGTCTGCTCGAGTCCGGCGCGCGCGCGCTGTCCGCGCTGCTCGACGCGCTGCGCGTTCGCTTCGTCGAAGGCGACGAACTCGCCGCGCTCGACCCGAACGGTCACGCCCTGTTCAACGTCAACACGCCGGCCGATTTGGCTCGCGCGGAGGAGATCGCGCGTGAGACCGCGTAAGGCATCGACGCAAGACCGGAAGTTCGGTTTCGGCGAAGGCAAGGCGCTGCTGAAGCGCTTCTGGCCGTACATGCGCGGCGAGCGGAACCACGGCCTGCTCGTCGCCGTGCTGCAGTGCTACGCGATTCCGTCCGGCATCGCTGCGCCGCTGCTGATGAAGCACCTGTTCGACGTCGCGGTGCCGGAGCGCGACTTCGACGCCATTCTGGTCGTCGGCGGCTGGACGCTCGGCCTGACTCTCGCGAGCCACGTGTTGCGGACGATCGCCGCTTTGATCGTGGTCGGCATGAAGGCGCGCGTGCGCCATCGCCTCGTCGTCTCGCTGCAGCAACACGTGCTGCGCCTCTCCGCGGCGTACTTCCACACGACCGAAACCGGCTACGTCATGGCCCGCGTCCGTGAGGACGTTCAGGCGCTCGATGGCGTGATGCTCGATCGCGTCGTCGACACGATCGTCGACGCGGTGCGCGCCGTGCTGTTCTTGGTGTTGCTGCTGTGGGTCGACTTCGGGCTCGCGATGTCCGGACTTGCGCTGTTCGCGATCATCGCGATCGGGGCCGTGACGATCTCCGGCCCCCTGCGCCGCCGCAGCGCAGCGGTGCAAGAAGCCGATGCCGTGGGCAGCGCCGCCCTGCACCAAGCCATCACCGGCATCGCGCTGGTCCACACGACCGCGCAGGAAGCCGCCGAAGCGCGCCGCCTCGGAAAAGCCGTGCGCACCACGGTGCGAGCGATCGTCGCTCTCGGTCGCCTGCACGTCGGCTTCGGCTACACGGTCGGCCTCGCGGTCTCGCTCGGCATGTACCTGATACTCGGCGTGGGTGCGTGGCGCGTCGTCGTGGGCTCGTCGACGATCGGCAGCCTGTTCGCGTTCTCGATCTACCTGACCTACGTGGCCGGCGCGGTGACCGCGTTGATGCAGTTGAACCCCGATCTGCAGCGGGGCCTGGCCGCACTCGACCGCATCTTCAAGCTCGCCGACGAGCCGCGCGAGGCGGCGGCCAAGCCCGTCGTCGTTCGCGAACGCCTCGCTGGATCGGTGACGTTCGAGCACGTCTCCGTCGTCTACCCCGACGGCACGGAGGCGCTGACCAAGGTCGACCTCGCCGTGCGCGCGGGCGAGGTCGTCGCGTTGGTCGGCCGCAGCGGCGCGGGCAAGAGCTCGCTCGTGAGTCTGATCCCACGCACGCTCGATCCGAGCACCGGAATCGTCCGCGTCGACGGCATCGACGTACGGAACCTCGATCTGAGAAGTCTGCGCGCATCGATCGGCGTCGTGCCGCAGGACGTGTTCCTGTTCAACCGCACCGTGCGCGAGAACGTCGCGTACGCGGTTCCCCACGCCACCGACGCCGCGATCGAAGCGGCGCTGCGCGATGCGCACGCCACCGATTTCGTCGCGCGCTTGAAGGACGGGCTCGACACCCTGGTCGGCGAGCGCGGCGTGAAATTGTCGGGCGGCGAGAAGCAGCGCCTCGCGCTCGCGCGCGAGATCCTGCGCGACCCGCCGATCCTGATCCTCGACGAAGCGACGTCATCACTGGACTCGGAGAGCGAAGCGGCGATCCGCGCCGCCATCGCGCGGCTGAAGCGTGATCGCACGTGCTTCCTGATCGCGCACCGCCTGTCGACCGTCATGGACGCCGACCGCATCGTCGTGCGCGTCCGCGGCCGCAGCGGCGAGCAAGGGACGCACACGACCCTGCTCGCGCAAGGCGGCTTGTACGCCCACCTGCATGAAACGCAGTTTTCCACGATCGACGATTGAAGCCAGGTGCGCGGTGTCGCGGCGATGATCGCCTGGCACGCGGCCGTGGATCACTTCTGTTCGGACGACAACGCGGATGGATCCTGCGCCTTTCCGGCGCTTCCGTTCTTCTGCGCGCCGTCGGTCTCCGGCTTCGCGTTCTCCGCGGCCTTCTTCGCACGCGCCTCTTCATCGCGCCACGCCATACCACGCGCGACGTCGTTGCGGTACTTCGTCAGCAGCGGCGTCGCGCTCGTCCCGATTCGCGTACGACGGCTCTACGGTCGCTCGTCCCGCTCCGTTCGCATGGCGTGCAGGGCGTTCGAGTCGCGCGATCGCGTCGACGACGCATCGGGCGGCGCATCGCAGTCGTACTCGCCACGCGCCGCGCGGCGGCGGATCCGGAACATGTCACGCAGCATCTTCAGCGTGTCGCCGAAGAAGTGGATCGTCGACGGCTCCTTGCGATAGATGAACTGCACTCCGACTTCGGAGACCTTCATGCCGCGCCGCAGCGCCAGGAACAAGGTCTCGACGTCGAACGAGAAGCGATCCATGCGCTGCAGCCGGAAAATGGTCTCCGCGGCCTGCGCGGTGAATCCCTTGAGGCCCGCTTGCGTGTCACGCAGTTGACCGACGAGCAGCAGCCGCGCCACGAAATTGAACGCGCGCCCGGTCCAATGTCGCGACAGCTGTTTCCACAGGAACTGGCTGTTCACGATGTAGAAGCTGTCGGGATGCAGTCGGCACGCGATCGCGACATCCGCGCCGTTGTGGAGCGCGCGAACGATGCGCGCGACGTTGTCGACCGGATAGGTGAAATCGGCATCGTTGAACACCCGCAGGCGGCCGCGCGCCTCGAGCATGCCGCGCCGGACCGAGTAGCCCTTGCCGCGATTGACCTCGTTGTGGAACACACGGACACGCGGCGTGCCGACGCGTTGGCGGAAGCGTTCGAGGATCGCCAGCGTGTCATCGGTCGAGCCGTCGTCGACCAGGATCAGCTCCGAAGAGGGTGCGTACTCGTCGAGGAAGCGGAGCGCGGTTTCGAGGTTCGGCTCGATGAACGCCGCCCCGTTGTAGATCGGGATGACCAAGGTGAGTTCGAGTTCGTGGCGTGCGATCACGGGGTCCCCTTCAAGCATCGAGCCCCTGCTCGTGCCGCGCTCGGCGCCGCGCAATTCGAGCGCGGAGCCCCTCCGGCGAGCGTCCCGACGCCACGCCTGCGATGTGCGACGAGATCCAACTCGTTGTTCCGGTCGCTCCACTCGCTCCGTAGAGTGCCGCCGTGAAGCGACTCTTCGTGACGGCTGACGATCTGGGGCGCGGGGTCGAGACGAACGTCGCGATCGAGCGCTGCGTGCAGCGCGGCATCGTGACGGGATGCTCGTTGATCGCGAACGGCAGCGCCGTCGGAGACGCGCGCGCGCGCAAGGGCTCGGTCGGCGCGATCGGGCTGCTTCTGAACCTGACCGAAGGGAAGGCGCTGACCGGCCCGATCCGCGGACTCACCGACGCGCGCGGCACGTTCAAGGGACCGATCCGCGCGTTGCTGGCGCTGTTGTTCGGACGCGTCGACTACGACCGAGTCCGTCGCGAGCTGGAAGCCCAGTGTTCGCGCGCGCTCGAGCTCGGCTTCGCGCTGATCGCGATCGGCGGCCATCATCACGTGCACGTCTTCCCCGGCGTGTTCCCGTTGGCCGCAGAACTGGCGCTGCGCCACGGCATCCGCGTCATCCGCCTGCCGAGCGAGCCCGCGCTGAACGGACTTCCGGGAGCACGCGGCAAACGTGCGCTGCTCGCCACGCTGAGTGGAGAAGCTGCGCCCATCGCGGCGCGGATCGGATTGGTCACGCCCGAGCATTTTCGCGGTCTCTCTCTCTTCGGCCGCCGCAGCGACCATCGCTCGCACCTCCTGCGTGTCCTCGAGCGGCTTCCCGAGGGCAACACGGAACTGATGGTGCATCCGCGTGCGGGGATCCTGGGCGAACACGAGTGCGGATCGTTGACGGACGTCGTGGTCCGCGCAACGCTGGACCGCCAGCGCGTGGCACTCGCCTCGCTGCGCGATCTCTGACCGACCTCAGGCCCGCGTTTTGACGCGGCTCGAATCGCGCACTCCGAATCTCCGCGACATCCCGCGGACGCAGCACTCCTCATCACTCCTGTCGAACAGCCGTTCGCAGCATCACCGGTGCGACGTGTGATGCTCCGGGAAATACGTCAGATCTTCGTCCTTCCGGGCCACCTGTTCCGGCCGGTCGGCCCTTCGGGTTCATGCAGAACCGGCAAGGGACGGGCAGCCGCGCGCGGTCAGCACCGTGGATTCGCGGCCCGCCGGCATCGGAATCGTGTCTTGATCGCCGACGTGCATGCGCGACTTGTTCGTCACGAGCGCACCATCGGCGGCAGCGACGCCCGGGATCGCCTGCTTGATCTGCGCCGCGACGCGCTCCGGGGGGATCGCTTCGTTCGACGACGTGGCGAGTCCGACGAGGTCCGGCTTGAACAGCTCGGCACGCGCGACGCGGTCGACGTAGCTCAGGCATTCGAACGTCGCGTCGATACGGGCAACGACGTGGCCATTCGGACGGCTGGTTCTCGCGAGCACCGCCACCGACAACCGGTTGAACTCCGGCGTGTCGTTCCTGCGCTCCACGATCTGGCGCGGCGGAGCATCGATCAACAGGACACGCATGCGGACTCCTACGGCTCTAGCGACCACGATGCGTCGGCCGAGGCCACATCTTCCAGCTGTCTGCGTAGAGCCGCGCGACCTGGTCGACGTTCGAGCGCGGCGCCACACTCGGTTGGGAGGATATCTCGGGGTTGCAACGTCGAACAGTTGGCCTTCCATTTTTGAGGCGATCCGCAAATGCTCCGTCTTCGAGGCGGTGAAGCAATCCCCGCGAGCGAAGGAACGAGCGAGAACCGCGAGCGCGAGGACGATTGCCGAAGCGACTCAATGGAGTGAGTCGGAGAGGCCCTCCGGCCGCGGAGCGACCGGATCCTCCAGACACGAAGCGATCGTCGTTCGCAGCCGTTCCGACGCCGCAGGGGCCCCGTTCGACGGCTAACGCGGGCTACGCCCGCAACCGAGTGAGTCTGCGCGTTCTCACGGTCTCGCCGAACACCTGTGCCTGTTGAACGGGGCGGCGATTGCCGTCGCCTCGGACACCTGGTGCGGGATCGACTACGTCCGAGCATCGTCGACGAACACGACGACGCTCGGACGTAGTCGATCAGGTCACGCGCGAGACGGCTTCGTAGAACTCCGGGCGCCGCCCGCCGACTCGATCGATCTCGTACTTCCCGGGCACGTAGACCACGCGATTGGCGTCCGCAGCGGCCGGATCCAGCGTCGCACGAATGACTTCCGCTCGATCGCCTGCGACGGCGAGGACCCGCCCGGAACAGTCCACGACGCGTGACTCCCCGCGGAAGCGGAAGCCGCCCTCGTCGCCGACGCGGTCGGCGGTCACGACGTGGATGTGGTTCTCTTGCGCGCGGGACGGCGGAGAGTGGACGCAACTGACTTCCGCGGCGAGCGGCCAGTTGGTCGGCACGCACAGGACCTGGGCGCCGCCGAGCTTCAAGCAACGCGCGGCCTCGGGGAAACTCAGGTCGAAACAAATGAGGACGCCGACCCGCGCGAGCGGCGTCTCGAACACCGGGAACCCGAGGTCACCGGGGTCGGCGAAGCGATCCACGCCGAGGAACGGCAAGTGCATCTTCCGGTAGCGACCGATCAGGCCGCTTGGACCGACCACCGCGGCGGCGTTGAACAGCCGATCGCCGTCCCGCTCGAGCAGTCCGAAGATGGCGGTGCATTGCGCGCGACGGCACGCCTCCCCGAGCGCGTTCGTCGCCGGACCTGGAATCGTCTCGGCGATCAGCGCGGCCGCGTCGCGCGACTCGTACGAGTAGCCCTGCAGCGCACACTCGGGGAACACGACGAGGTCGGCATCGGCGGCGAGGATGCCGGCACGCATCGCTTCGAGATTGGCTTCGACGTCTCCGAGGTGTGGGTCGAACTGGACGACGGCGACTCGCATACGACGTTCTCCGGATGGACGACGGCCTCTCGACGATCGATGCTCAACGCGCGTGACGCGCGATCCACCAGGCCCCCGCGACGACGACGAACGCGGCGACGCCGGAAACCAATTGGATGGAAAGCCGGTCGCGCCAGCGACTCGCGCGAGCGCTGAAGGCGAAGCCCGTCACGACGCCGACGAGCAGGCCCAACAAATGTCCGAGGCGGTCGGTGTTCTCGCCGCCGTCACCGAGGAGGCCCAATAGGCACAGCCCCGCGACCAACGGTACCCATTTGCGGAGGCGCGCTTTCCGCGTCGTCGCGGGCCGCGGCAGGCGCAGGGCCGCGAGGATGCCGAGCGCCGCGAACACCGCGGTGGACGCGCCGAGCGAACGGTGCGACGCATCCTGGATGCCGCTCTCGACCACGTTCGCGAACACGCCGCTGCAGAGGATGCTCCACAAGCCAAAACCGCTGCCGAAGACTTGGCAAACGCCGAACACGAAGAACGCGCCGAACGCCATGTTCCCGACGACGTGGACGATGTCCAAGTGCAGGCCGAGCGCGGTAACGCACCGCCACCACTCTCCGGCGTGGATGCGACCCACATCCATCAGACCCTGCTCGACCCACGCCGTGCCGTGGATGCGCTGCAGTTGGTACTGCGCGAACAGCGCCAACACGAACGCGCACGTGCCCGGCCATCCCGACGCGACCAGCTCGATCGTCGGCTCCGGCTCGGGCCAGCCGACGTTCTCGCGCTGCCAGCGTTCGAGCTGCA
>JBPOIU010000117.1:0-3874 GCA_052034255.1 Planctomycetota bacterium
GCCAGCCGGACAGGATTGCCGGCGGCTACTTCGTCCGGCCAGCCGGACAAGAATGCCGGCGGCTACTTCGTCCGGCCAGCCGGACAAGAATGCCGGCGGCTACTTCGTCCGGCCAGCCGGACAAGAATGCCGGCGGCTACTTCGTCCCGGTGGCGGTCCCAGTCCTTTCTCCTGAGGTACTTCCTTGCTTACGGCCCTGCTTGCGTCGACCGTCTTCGTCCTCGGTGATCCGCAGTGGAAGCCCGCGCCGGCGCCGCTCTTGTCGCGCTTCGCGAAGGACGTGTCGCCCGAGCACCCTTGGCCCGAGTACCCGCGGCCGACGATGCAGCGTGAGCGTTGGCTGAACCTCAACGGGCTGTGGCAGTTCGTCGAGGCGACGGACGGGGAGGCCGCGCCGATCGGCAAGGAACTCACGGACCGCATCCTCGTGCCGTTCCCCGTCGAGTCCGCGCTGTCCGGCGTCGGTCGGCAAATGGAGCGCCTGTTCTATCGGCGCACGTTCGACGTCCCCGCGGAGTGGGGCGCGTTCGGCGGCGACGGGCAGCGCCTGCTGATGCATTTCGGCGCCGTCGATTGGGAATGCGAAGTCCTCGTCAACGGCAAGTCGCTGCTCACGCACCGCGGCGGCTACGACCGCTTCAGCGTCGACGTCACCGACGCATTGATCGCGGGCGCGACGCAAGAACTGATCGTGCGCGTGTTCGATCCGAGCGACGGCGGCTCGCAGCCGCGCGGCAAGCAGGTGAAGCAGCCCGGCGGCATCTGGTACACGCCGACGACCGGCATTTGGCAAACGGTGTGGATCGAGCCAGTGCCGAAGGCGCGCATCGTGGGGTTGACGCTGACGCCGGATCTCGCGGCCGGCCTCGTCCACGCGGACGTGCAGACCGACGGCGCGAATCGCGACGGGACGAAGATGGTCTTCATCGTGCGCGGCGCGGGCGTCGAGCCGTGGGCGCACGTCAATCCGACCGACCTGCCGGGGGGCATGCGGATCAACGTCCCCACGCCGCGGCTATGGCGGCCAGAGGATCCGTACCTCTACGACCTCACCGTCGAATGGCGACGCTCCGACGACTCGGTGATCGACCGCGTCACGTCGTACTTCGGCATGCGCTCGATCGCGCTCGGCAAGGACGAGCAAGGCCGGGCGACGATCTGCCTGAACGGCAAGCCGATCTTCCAACTCGGGCCGCTCGATCAAGGCTTCTGGCCCGATGGCCTCTACACGCCGCCGACCGACGAGGCCATGCGCTCCGACCTGCTGTTCTTGAAGCAGCTCGGCATGAACTGCCTGCGCAAGCACGTGAAGGTCGAGAGCGAGCGCTACTACGCGTGGTGCGACCGCATCGGCCTGCTCGTGTGGCAGGACATGCCGAGCATGTCGGGCTACATCGGCCCGAACGATCCCGACGCGACGCTCGCGCCCGAAGCGACCGCGCAATGGGAAGTCGAACTGCGCGCGATGATGTCGACGCTGCACAACCACCCGTCGATCGTGCATTGGGTCGTGTTCAACGAGGGCTGGGGCCAGCACGACACCGACGCGCGCGTGAAGCTCGCGAAGGAGCTCGACCCGTCGCGCATCATCACCGGAGCGAGCGGCTGGACCGATCGCGCGAACAGCGACGTCCACGACCTCCACATCTACCCCGAGCCGCACGCGTTCGAAGCCACGCACGGCCGCGCCGGCGTCGTCGGCGAGTTCGGCGGCTTCGGCTTGCGCGTCGAAGGCCACACCTGGGCGAAGGACGATTGGGGGTATCGCGGCACGAAGAGTCGCGAGGAGCTCACCGACGCCATCGTCGAGTCGTTCCGCATCCTGCATGAAGCGCGCAAGACGCACGGCGTCTGCGCCGGCATCTACACGCAGACGTCCGATGTCGAGGTCGAGTGCAACGGCTTCCTCACGTACGACCGCGCAATCGTGAAGGTCGAAGTCGACCGCGTCCGCGCCGCGGCGCAGGGCCGCTTCCCGACCTACACGACGATCGTGCCGTGCGCGGAGACCGCCGCGGTGCGCTGGCGCTCGACGACGACGAAGCCCGCCGACGGCTGGGAGCGCGCGGACTTCGACGACGCGTCGTGGGCCGAGAGCCTCGGCGGCTTCGGCACCGAGTCCACCCCCGGCGCGCGCGTGGGCACGAAGTGGGACGGCAAGGCGATCTGGCTGCGGCGCCGCTTCGATCTCGAGCGCGTCCCGAGCGGCCCGGTGTCCCTGCGAGTCCATCACGACGAGGGCGCGCGCGTGTTCCTGAACGGCGTGCTCGCGGCGACGCTGCCGGGTTACGCGACGAGCTACGCCAGCGTCGCGATCTCGCCAGAGGCCGCGGCGACGCTGCGTGAGAAGGGCAACGTGCTCGCGATCGAGTGCCTGCAAGAGTGGGGCGGTCAGTACATCGACGCCGGACTCGTCACGCGCGTCGACGAATCGACCTCGTTCGACGAGGTCGCGGCGGCGCGCTTCGCCGAGCTCGCGCTCGGTTGCATCCATAAGGAGTACCCGAACAAGATCGCGCACACGCTCGAGAGCGACGCCGACGTCAAGCCGCCGCGCGAGCTGACGCCGATGTTCTACGGCTGCTTCGATTGGCACTCGAGCGTGCACGGCCATTGGTTGCTCGTGCGCCTGTTGAAGACGTTCCCGCGCGCGGCGTTCGCGAAGGAGATCCGCGCGGCGCTCGACCAGAGCTTCACGGAAGATCGCGCGCGCGCCGAACTCGCGTACCTGAACGCAAAGGGGCGCGACGGGTTCGAGCGGCCCTACGGACTCGCGTGGCTGCTGCAGCTTTGCGCCGAGTTGCGCACGTTCGACGACGCCGACGCGAAGCGTTGGGCCGACGTGATGGAACCGCTCGAGCGCGCGGCCGCGGCGCGCTTCAAGCAATGGCTACCGAAGTTGACCGATCCCATTCGCACCGGCGAGCACGCGCAGACCGCGTTCGCGTTCGGCCTCGCGCTCGATTGGGCGCGGACGGCCGGCGATCGCACGCTCGAGGAGATGCTCGTCGCAAGCGCGCGTGATTTCCACGCGAACGAGGTCGAGGCAACGCTGCGCTTCGAGCCGTCCGGCCAGGACTTCCTGTCGCCGACGCTCGCGGTGGCCGACTTGATGCGCCGTGTGCTCGCGCCGGTTCCGTTCGCGCGCTGGCTCGCGGACTATTTGCCCGAGATCCCACTCGACGCATCGACGGCGTGGCTCGAGCCGGCGGTCGTGCTCGATCCGAGCGACGGCAAGCTCGCGCACCTCGACGGTTTGAACCTCAGTCGCGCGTGGATGCTCGAAGGCATCGCGTCGGCGCTGCCGCCGAACGACTCGCGCGTGCCGAGCCTGCTGCGCGCCGCGGACCGCCATCGCACGGCGGGCCTCGCCGCGGTGACCGGCGAGCACTACGAGGGCGGCCATTGGCTCGGATCGTTCGCGGTGTACCTGACGACGAAGCGAGGGATCACGGAGCGGTAGGACCAAACGGGGACTGTCCCCGTTTGGTCGTCAGTCGCGCCTTCGGTGCCGATACGGCTGTTCGAGCATCAGGACCGCGAGCGCCGTCGCCATGACTCTGCCGCCGGTCTGGCGTTCGTACGTTCCCTCGGGATTCCACGAGCCCTTCGCGCAGCCGTCCTTGCGCTGGTGCGCGAGCAGTTCGCGCTTCGTCGCCGTGTAGAAGTTGCGGAACTTGTCGGGCCCCGCGAGGAAGCTCGCGAGGTTGCCGTAGTACCACTGGTACAGCGACAGTTCGCCGATCTGCGCCTTCACCTTGCCCTGGCCCGGCACGTCGATCTCCTCGAACTCGATCGCCCATTTCGGCGTCGACGACGCGACGAGCGCGAGGTGCGCGCGATGCCGTTCGCCAGAGCGATCGACGTCGAGGAG
>JBPOIU010000252.1:0-27146 GCA_052034255.1 Planctomycetota bacterium
GGCAATGGCGCCGTCAACGCCTCGGGTGCGATCGCCAAGCGGAACGCATGTTCGAGCCCGGACCGATCCGCGTCGGGATCGACCTCGATCCAGCACGTGCGCCGCGTCGACTCATCGGCGTCGTGGAACAACGCATCCCCGGTCAATGCTCCTTGCGGCCCGCTGCCCTTCGTCAGTCGCTCCTCCGCACGCACGTCGAACAAACGCGGCAACACGAGCACGGACCGAGCGCGCGTCGCGGCGACGTAGAGCAATCGGTGCTCCTCCGCCAACGCGCGCGCGCGATCGCGAGCCTGCGCCTCGGCGAACCCCGGCGTCTCGAGCACGCGAGCTTCGGCGCCGCCGACGCAGAAATGCAGGCGCGGCGCGCCTTGCTCCACGCGATCCACGAACGGCTCGTTGCGCGATTGCGTGGAGCGGCCGAGGTCCGCGAGCACGACGATCGGGAACTCCAGTCCCTTCGCTTTGTGCACGGTCAGGATCGAGACCGCGCCGGTCTCCTCGTCGAGCAGTCCCGACTCCTCTTCTTGCGCGCTGTCGGATTCGAGCTGTCGCACTTCGCGCACGAACGCGCGGAACGTCCCGAGCCCCTGCGCTTCGAGCCTGCGCGCGATGTCGACGAAGCGCGTCAAGTTCGCCACGCGCGCCTCGCCACCCGGCTTCAAGTGGAACGTCTCGAGCATGCGCGTCGCGGCGTAGCAATCGTCGATGAACGCCGGCAACGACGTCGCGTGGCGACGCGTGTGCAAGTCGCCGAGCAGCGACAATGCCACGCGCACGGAATCCGGTCCTTCGGCGCACGGCTTTGCCGTGGGATCGAACGAGCCGCCACGCACCGTCCAAGCGGCGAGGTCCGAGTCAGGGATCGAAAACAGCGGCGAGCGCAGCGTCGCGACCACGGCCACGGTGTCCGACGGTTCGTCGACGGCGCGGAACAACGCGACCGCGCACTTCACCTCGGCGCGTTGATAGAAGTTCTTGCCGCCCGCGACGCGGAACGGGATGCCGCGCGCGCGCAACGCCTGCTCGTACACGTGGACGTTCGACGTCACGCGGAACAACAGCGCGCAATCGCCGAACGTCGCGGGCCGCGGCGGCACGTCGTGTTGTGGACGCACCGTCCACGCGCCCGGCCCGCCGTTCGCGAACTTCGCCAGCAGATCGCCGATCGCGTTGGCCTCGTCGAACCGCGCCTGCTCGACGTTCGCGGCCGGCTCGGCGTCCGCGCGCCGCGCGAGCACGAGCACGCGCGCCGCCGCGTCGGCCGCTTCGGGCCCGCCGTGCAGCGGCTCGTAGCGCGGCTGGAAGGCGCTGACGTCCGCCGCGGCGAACAGCGCGGCGAACCGCGCATTCACCCAATCGAGCACGGTCTGCGCCGAACGGAAGTTGACCGTGATCGACTCGGTGCGACCGCCGCTCGCGTCGAGCAACTCGCCCGCGCGGCGATACACGTCGAGGTCCGCGCGGCGAAAGCGATAGATCGACTGCTTCGGATCACCGACGAGGAACAGACGTCCGGGCCCGATCTTCACTTGGTCCCAGCTCTTCGCCTGCGGTCCCTGCGGATCCTCGGCGAGGAAGAACGCGATCTCAGCCTGCAGCGGATCGGTGTCCTGGAACTCGTCGAGCATCAACGTGTCGAAACGCTGTTGGAAGCGCTTGCGCACGTCGGGTCGGTCGCGCAGCAGATCGCGCGTCTTGCGCAGCATGTCGTCGAAGCCGATCACGCCAGCCGCGTGCTTGTCGCGCTCGAGTCGGCGCGGGATCTCGAGCAAGCACCGCGCGAGCGCGCTCGCGACCGCGGCCGCGCATTGATCGCGGTACGACGCGAACACGTCGTCGAGCTGCGTCGCGAGTTCGCGCGCCGTCGCGAGCGTCTCTTTCGTGGGCCACAGCTTCTGGCTGCCCTTCCTCCCGGCCTTCGGGATCCTCACGTTCGACACCAGCGCGCGTTCGAGCGCGCCATCTTCGAGGTCCTGCGCGCGGAGGTCCCGCAATGCGTCGAGCACCGGACGCATCGCGAGTACGTAGGTGTCCGACGATTCGACCGGCTCCATCAGCGCGTCGATGCGTTCGGCGATTGCGAGCGCAGCGGTGAGGACGTCGTCCACGCGCGGCGCAGGCGTCGCCGTGGGCAGCGCGCCTTCGACCTCGGCGAGGTCCGCGTTCCTGGTCAAGAACCGCGCGATCCCGCGGATCGCGTCGAGTCCGACGCCGCGCTCGAGCGCGGCGCGCAAGGGGCGCGGGTCGACCGAGGGATCGACGTCGCCAGCATCGGCGAGAAAGCGCGCGAACACCGTGTCGAAGCGTGCGCGCGACGCGGCCTCCTCTTCGATCTCGAAGCCGGGATCGAGGCCGGCCTCGACCGGTCGCTCGCGCAGCAAGGACTGACAGAAGCCGTGGATCGTCGAGATCGAGGCCGCGTCGAGCTCGAACAGCGCTTCGCGCAGTCGGGTCGCCGTGATCGCGTCGGTCGTGGCGCGGACTTCGTCTTCGAGCCGTCGCCGCAATCGTGTGCGCAGTTCACCCGCGGCCTTCTCGGTGAACGTGATCGCGACGATGCGCGAAAGGGGCGTGCCGTCCTTCACCAGCGCCGTCACGCGCCGCACCAGAGCTGTGGTCTTGCCGGTGCCCGCGCCGGCCTCGATCCGAAGGCTCGTGCGCAAGTCGGACTCGGCCGCGGCGCGCGCCTTGGCGTCGTGCAAGGACCGACTCATGCGCCACCCCCGGGTTCGGGCTGCTTGGCGTCCAGATCGAAATAGATCGTCGCGGCCGGATCCGTGAACTTGCGCTCGAAGCGTTGTTCGAGGCCCGCGCCGATGCCGCAGACGAGACGCACGTCGCACGTGCCGCAGACGTCGTCGCCCGCTCCCGCGTTCGCGAAGAAGATGCCGCGCTCGATCGCCGTCACGATGCCGCCGAGCACGCGGTGCAGCTCCGGCTCATCGGGGCCGCTCCATACGTTCGTCGCGCCGATCTCTTCGGGATCGTTCCCTGGCCGGCAATGCAAGTACGCCGCGCGCGTCACGCGGACGCCGGGCCGCAAGACTTGCTCGACGGCCAATGCATAGAGCGGCAACTGCAGTCGGCGGCCGCCAGCGACGTAGGGCCAGCGCTTGCCGGCCTTGCCCGTCTTGTAGTCGTAGACCGACGCCGTGTTCGTCGTCGTGTCGACGTCGACGCGGTCGATCTTGCCCTCGACCTCGATGCATCGACCGCCGAGGTCGAGCCGCAGTCGCGACACTTTGGAGTCCAATCCGAACGCGGCCTCGAGCAGCGCCGGCAACGCGCTGCCGCCGTCGGCGACGCCGCTGACGAGGAAGCGATCGATCGCCTCGAGCCACCGCGCGCGCTCGACTTCCCAGACCAAGCGCAATCCTGTCGCGTGCGCGACTTCGAATGCGTCGAAACGCTTGGCCGCGACTCGGCGGAGCGTGTCCGCCAACGGCGCGCGATCGGCGACCGACGGCGGCCATTGACGCGCGGCCATCAGCCGTTCGACCGTCTCACGCAGGATCGCGTGGACCAGCGTGCCGCGGTCCCGAGCCTCGATCGTGAGTTGCTCTTCGGGTTCGTCGGGTTCGTCGAGGCCGAGCGTGTGCTTCGCGAAGTACTGGAACGGGCAAACCGCGAACGACTCCAACGCCGACGCGGACGTCACGGTCGGCAGCGTCAAACCGACCGCGGCCGCGTCGAACACGCCGTCGAAGCGCGTGAACGTCGACGTGCGCCAGCGCTCGATCTCGCCGAGCCACGCCAGCGCCAGCGGCGCGTGCAGATCGCGCAAGAACAACGCGCGCGCCGAGTCGTTCGCTCCGACCGCGGCGGCGACCGCGGCGCGATCGAACTCGCGCAGGTCGATCGGCTCGCGATCGAACCGCGTCGGCGAACCCGACAGGCGCGTGGTCTGCGGCAGCGCATCGAGCCCCGCGAGATCGACGGACTTGCCGGCCAGTGCCTCGGCCGTCGCCAGCACGAAGGGCGACGGCAGGAGCTCGCGGTTCTTGTCGGTGTCGAAGCGTGCCCACGTCACGACGATGTGCTCCCGCGCCGCGCCGAGCACGAGCCGGAACAACATGCGATCTTCGGACAGCGTGCGACTCGCGAGCGGCAGACCGATGCGGCCGGCGTCGACGCGCGACCGCGACAGCGCGCGGCGTTCCTCGTCGAGCAGGATCGGATCCTGCGTCCCACGCCGTGGAAAGCGTCCCTGCGCCATTCCGCAGAGGATCACGACGTCGAACGCGAGACCACGCGCCGCGGCGACCGTGCCGAGGAACAAGCCGCGCTCGAACGCGCCTTCGGGGTTCGTCGCACCTTCGAGGAGCGCGCGCGCTGCGAGCGCGAACGCGTCGGCGGTCGCAGCGATCGAGAATCGATCGAGCTCGTGCAGCGGCTCGAGCGTCTCGCGCACGAGTTCGAGCTCGTCGCCGTGCGTTCCGCCGCTCTTCACGACCGTGAGGAAGCCGTCGCGCTTCGCCTCGAACGACGACGCGTCCTCCACGGCGCGCAGCGTCGCGGCCAGCGTTTCGATGAACGCGTCGAGTTCCGCGGCGGCGTCGCGGCGACGCTCGAGCTGTGCGTGATCGTCGTCGCCGTCGTCGTGCGGCGCATCCGCGGCCGCTTCGATCTGACGTTCGATGCGTCGTCGCGTGTGCGACAGACGCTGGCGCCATTCCTCGTCGCCGGCGCCGCCGACGATTCCCGCCAAGCGCGCGACTTCCTCCCATGCGCGCGCGTGGGACGAGCCGCCTGCGTAGTGCAACCACTCGAACACGACGCGACGCTCGAGCCCGCTCGACATCACGTCGAGCGCGAGCAGCGCAGCTCGCAACGCTCGACGCTCGTGCGCGCCTCGACCACCATGGACGTAGATCGGCGGCCACTGGCGCGAGTCGAGCTCGCTGCGCTCGAGCGCGCTGCGCAGCGCGGAGTCGATGCGCGCGATGTCCTCCGCGTCCCGCGCGAGCACACCGATGCAATGCAACGGCAGGCCCTGTTGCGCTACGTCACGCACGATACGAACGACTTCGCGCGCTTCGTGTGCGGCGCTCGCGCACGACGACAAGCGAACCGAGGCATCGGGCGGCGCGGGCTCGAGGACTTCGGCTTCGAACAGGCGTCGGCGCACGAGGTCGAGTGCCGTCGAACCCATCGCGCGCGGCGAAGCCACGGCCGTGAACCCGCGGGCCTCGAAAGAGCGCAGCGTGGGTCGCGCGAACGCAGCGGCCGGAGATTCCGGCGCGGGAACGAACACGATCGCGTCCGCGCGCTCGACGATCGCATCGACCAGCGCGCGCTGCGCCGCGGTGAAGTCGTAGAAGCCGTAGATCCACCAGCGCGCGGGCGCCGCGAACGCCGCGCTCGACGCGACCGCGGCCACGGCGAGTTCCAGCACGCGCGCGTCGTCGACGGCGCGCTCGCGCTCGAGCCGTTGCTCGAACGCGCGCAGCAGGTGCGCCACGTCGGCGATCTTGGCCCGCTCGTCGGCGGGCAGGTCCGAGAGCGGAGCGGCGGCGAGTTCGCTCGCGCTGAATCCCGCATCGCGCAGGTCGCGCAGCGTGGACGCGAGGACTCCGGCGAAGCGCGGCAGGCGCGCGACGCTCGAAAACGCCGACGTCGCGGGGACGCCGTGCGCGAGTTCGGCCGCGATCAACTCCGCGGCGACCTGCGGAATGCGCCGCAGGGATGACTCATGCACCACGGCTTCGGTCCAGCGTGCCGCGAGGTCGTTCAGCGTCACGAAACGGACGTCGAGATGGACCCCGACGCGCTCGGCGAGCATGCGCCGCAGCTGCAGCTTCAACAGGTTCGACGGTACGACGATGTCGATGCGCGCGAGCGGATCGTCGGCCTTCGCGGCCCGCGACTCGGCGACGAGCGCGTCCTCGAGCGTCGGTTGGAAATCGCCGCGATAGAGTCGTCGAACCACGGAGCCCCTCATTCGTTCGGGGCGTGGATGCTACCGACCGGGAGAGATCCATGTGGACCGAGTCGATCGCCGCGCTCCTGAGCTTGGTCGTCCCCGCGCCTGCGGATCCGCCGGTCGTCCGCGATGTCACTGCGGTGGTCGACCTGTGGGAGCTGGCCCGTCCGCGGGATTGGGAAGTGTTTCAGGACTCGTCGTTCGACCGTACGGGTGGCAACGACGACGGATTCTCCGGGCGGTACGGGGCCGCCGCGGATGCGACCGGCGCTCGCGTCCTGTTCGACCACGACGGCCCGGGAGCGATCACGCGGATCTGGTCGGCGAACCCGCAAGACGACTGCGAGCTCGCGTTCTACTTCGACGACGAGGCAAAGCCGCGCGTGCGCGCGTCGTTCGCCGCGTTGTTCCGGGGCATCGTCGCGGGATTCCCGAAGCCGTTCGTCGACGACGCGCATGGCGGCTTCGTCGCGTACGTGCCGATCCCGTACGCGAAGCACTTGCGCGTGGTCGCGACCGGGCCGCTCTACTTCTGGCAGATCACGGCGGCGCGCTTCCCTGCCGGCAGCGACGTCGTTTCGTTCGACCCGGACGGCACGCGCACGCACCCGATGCTCGAACACGTCGATCGCGTGACGGCCACGCAAGCGGCCGAGCACTACGCGTCCGCGACGCCCTTGCCCTGTCCGGGAGACGTGGTCGCGCTGCCCACGCGCAAGGCGTTCGCGACCGCCGATGGCCGGCCGATCCCGACGTTCGCACCGGTGCAGTTCCCGTGTTCGCTGGGGCCCGATCAAGCCGTCGCGCTCGAGATCGAGGGGCCGGCGGTCGTGACCTCGTTGCGCCTCCACGTCGAAGCCGAAGGCTCGCGCTGCTTGCGGACGACGCTGGTGCGCGTGTTCGTCGACGACGACGCCGAGCCGTGGGTCGAGGCGCCGCTCGGCGATCTGTTCGCGCTCGTCGACGGGAACGCGACGACGCGTGCGCTGCCGTTCGTCGCAGCGCCGCCCGAGTACGAGTTGCGCTTCGCGCAGCCGTTCGCGCGCTCGTTGCGCGTCCATGTGATCCAGACCGGCGATGAGCCCTTGCGCGTGGACGCATCCGCGCTCGGCGTGCGTGGGTCGATCGACGCGTTCGGCGCGCATCGGTTCTTCGCGCGGTGGCAACGCACGCTGACGAAGCGCGGCGAACCGCTGGTGCTGGTCGACGCGCGCGGCAGCGGCCACGTCGTCGGCGTGACGTACGTCGCCCGGAGCGCCGGGGGAATCACGTACTTGGAGGGCGACGAGGCCATCGCGATCGACGGCCGCGCACCGACCGCGTACCACGGCACTGGCACCGAGGACTTTTTCGACTCGGGCTGGTATTGGCGCGCGGGGACGTTCTGCGCGCCGCTGTTCGGACTCACACACAAGGACGAGCCGCGTGGTTCCATCGCCGCGTATCGCATGTTCACGACGACCGCGATCCCGTTCACGAACTCACTCCGGTTCACGCTCGAGCACGGCGGCGGCAACGATGCGCCCTACGTCGAGATCGCGACGGTCACGTACGGCTATGCCTCCGCCGGGACGACGCTCGGGATTCCGCGCATCGACCCGCGCGACCTCGTCCCGCCGCGCGAAGTGATCACGTTGCCAGCAGGAGCAATCGCGTTCGAAGACGTGGGCAGCGCGAACGACGCGACCTTCGCACGCATCGAGGACCTCGCTGCGTCGCATACCGGACCTCGGGTCGCCGTAGCGACGAAGGACCGACCGTTCGAATGCGACCTCGACGTCGCCGTCTCCGATCGCGTGCGCGCAACGCTGCTGCTGGCGACGACGCGCGGGTCGGGTTCGATGATGGTCGACGGGCTAGGCTTCGAGCTCGCGGGAGTCGGGTTCGGCGGCACGCAGCGAGGCTTCGTGCCCCTGCGAACGCTGCCGATCGGCGAGACGCGCGTCGATGCGGGCAAGCATCGGATCCGCATCACGCCGACGTTCAGCGACGAGACCTACTTGCTCGGCATCCTGCTCGAACCCGCACGCGACTTCGTGCGCGAGTTCGCCGTCGCGGGTCCGTTCGCTCTCGAGGACGGCGCGGCGTTCGAACGTGCACTGGGCCACGAGGACGGCGGCGGCGAGGGCTGGTCACCGCGCACGGCGAACGCCGATGGCTACGTCGATCTGCGCGCGAGCACGGACGCGCAGCACGACCTCGGCGAGCACGCGGTCGCGTTCGTGCGCTTCGTCGCGAGCGCGCTCACGAGCCGCGAGGTCACGCTGCGCCTCGGCTCGGACGACGGCGTGGCCGTGTTCGTGAACGGTGCGGAAGTCTTCCGCCGGCAAGTGCATCGCGGCGCGGCGCCGGACCAGGACCTCGTGCCGATCCAACTGCGCGCGGGCGCGAACACGATCGTGCTGAAGATCGCGAACGACGACGGTGGCTTCGGCGCGTACGTGCGGATCAGCGACCCGCAGGAAGGGTTGGCGGTTGGGAGCTAGGCCTCCCTCACCCGTTCGACCACTCGAAGTTCTGCACCCTCCAACGCCCGTCGTCGCCGCGCAGCAAGGTCAAGACGTACGTGCCCGCGGCGGTCGTTTCGACGCGGCCGTCGGAGCGTTCCTTCTTGTCGTCGAAGAAGCCGATCTGCGCGGCGATGTCGTCCTCGTGCGTCGTCTGTTGCGCGCGGTGGCGCTTGCGCTCACCCATCGACGCGAACGCCTTCTCGAACGCCTCGAGCACCGCGTCCTTACCCTCGTGCGCCGTGCCATCGGGCGCGGTGACCAGCACGTCGTCGGACAACAGCGGGCGGATCAACGAGACGTTGCCGCGCTCGAACGCGACCAGGAACGACTCGAACGTGCCGTCGGCGTCGAGGCCGTCGGCGGACTCCGTCGACTTGCATCCGACGAACCCGAGCACCAACGCGAACAACAGGGCGCGCATGACCAGGCTCCTCCACGACGAATGCGATCCGGCCCGAGACGATAGAGACGGCTGGACGCGAGGTGAACCGTCGCGTCAGGCTTCCGCGAACAAGTGGTCGAGGATCAACTGGCGCACGTCGGTCGCCGCCACTGCGTCGCGCGCGAACTCTCGCCGCGAGCCGAGAAACACCGGCCCGTCGTCGTCGTGCTCCGGTAGTCGACCGTGCGAACCGCGGATCAGGCGCGTATCGAGCGGCACGACATCCAGCAGGTAGCGAAAGCCGAGCGCCTTCTTCAGCAGCGTCCAGGCGACCTTGAGCTTCGGCGTCGGCAACGTCGGGTCGAGCAGGAGCTCGAGCGGGTCGTAGCCAGGCTTCTTGTGGATGTCGACCGTGCGGGCGAAGTCCGGCGCCTTGGCGTCGTCTTGCCACCACGGATACGAGAACCAGCGATCGGCCGCGCTGATCGCGACCAGCTCGCCGCTGCGCTCATGGTCGATGCCGAGTTCGGCCTTTCCGCGTCCGTCGAGCACCCGTTCGATGCCGTCGGTCCGTTCGAGCAGCGCTTTCACGGCGGCGACGTCACGAGCTTCGCGCACGTACACGTGCGCGCATTGGTGATCCGCGACCGCGAACGCGCGCGAGACGCCGACGTCGAGTAGCTCGCCGACGAGGTTGTCCTGCGCGCGCAGGAAGCCCGCCTCGCGCAGCACGCGATTGATCGGCACCGCGTCGCGCACGGACGTGATGCCGTACTCCGACAGCACGAGCACGTCGTAACCGAGCCCACGCGCGTGGTCGATCAGCCGCGCGGCGACTTGATCGATCGCGGCGACCGCCGCGTCGGAACGCGGATCGTCGGGACCGAAGCGCTGCAAGTCGTAGTCGAGGTGCGGCAGGTAGACGAACGCGAGCGTCGGGGAGCGTGTCGTCAACACATGCGCCGCGGCATCCGCGATCCAGCGCGACGACGGCAGACCCGCACGCGGGCCCCAGAACTCGAACAGCGGGAAGCTCCCGAGCTTCGCGTTCAGCTCGGCCTTCAGCTTTGGGGGATCGGTCCAGACGTCGGGCGATTTGCGCCCGTCGGCGTGATACGCCGGGCGCGGCGTCACGACGGCGTCGAAGTCGCCCGCCATCGCGTACCACCAGAACAGGTTCGCGCAGGTGAAGCTCGGATCGCGCTGCTTCGCGTCGTGCCAGACCTTGTCGCCTTGGACGAGCCGGTTCGACTGCCGCCACAGCCAGACCTCGGCGAGGTCGCGGAAGTACCAACCGTTGCCGACGATGCCGTGCTCGGTCGGCATGCGGCCCGTGACGAACGTCGATTGCACCGAGCACGTCACGGCGGGGAACACCGTGCGCAATGGCGCGGCGAAGCCCTCGGCGCCCAAGCGACCGAGCGACTTCGCCGCGCCACGAAGGTGCTTCGGAGTCAGACCGACGACGTCGAGCACGAGCAAGCGGCGCATGCGCGGCGTTCTACCAGGAGCGCGCCGCGGCAGCCGTCGTGCGCGACGGCCGATTCACTCCTTCCACGGCTGGTGGAGTTGCAGGCGATGGCCGTCGGGATCGAAGAACGTCATCAGCTTGACCGTTTGCGGGATCTCGACGATCGGCTCGGTCTTGACCCTCTGCGACTTCAACCACGTCTCGGCACCGGCGATATCGGTGGTGCCGAGCATCAGCGTGGTGTCGCCGGCGCTGATGGCCTCTTGCTTCGGCTCGGCCTGCTGCAGCCCGATCAGCGTGCCCTTCACCGGAGTCGTCAACTCGACCCAACCGCCCTGACGCAGGTCGAAGGCGATCTCGCAACCGAGCACGTCCTGGTACCAACGCAACGACGCCTCGAGGTCCTTGACCACGCGCGCCGCGATCACGGAGCCTTCCCAACGAATGTCGACGGCCTTGCGCTCGGGCGCCTTCGCGGCACCGTCCTCACGCGCAGCGGCCACGTAACCCGCGGACATGACCGCGGCGACCACGACGACGACGGACTTCCACATGAACCTCTCCGATCCTGAAGCATTGGGGGACGAGTTCCGGTCGAACTGAGTACGACTTGGGGCTCATAGGGTTGGAATCGAAGAACGAGGAATCTCCGGACCGAGCTCGGCCCACGCGGTGGATAGATTCCCGACTTCGCCGGACCCCTGCGGGTACCGCTTTCATCGGGAGAACGATCATGCGTTCGATCACGTTGTGCGCCGTGGCTGCGTTGCTTGCGGGCTGTGGAACGATCGCGGGCTTCATGTCGGGCGACATCGAGACGCCCGCGGGCGCGATCGGGTTCGACGCGGACGCGGTCGGCGGACCGCCGAAGGGCTGGAAAGTCGACGGCACCAATCAGGACGGACCGATGGCGACGTGGGAAGTCGCCGCCGATCCGACCGCCCCATCGGGTCAGAACGTGCTGCGCATGTCGCGCGAGAACCACACCAGCGAAGGCACGTTCAACCTGTGCTGGACCGATCAGATCCAGTTCAAGAACGGCGAGCTGTTCGTGCGCTTCCGCGCCGATGCCGGCGTCGAGGACCAGGGCGGCGGGATCCTGTGGCGCGCGCGCAGCAACCAGGACTACTACGTCTGCCGCGTGAATCCGCTCGAGCACAACTTCCGGCTGTATTGGGTCAAGGACGGTCGGCGCAAGCAGATCGCGGGTTGCGACGTCGACATCCCGAAAGGCGAGTGGCACGTGCTGTCCGTGAAGCACGTGGGGACACGCATCGAGTGCGCGATCGACGGCGAGGTCTTGCTCGCGACCGACGACGCGACCTTCCCCGAGGCGGGAGCCGTGGGCTTGTGGACGAAGGCCGACGCGGTCACGAGCTTCGACGACTTCGCGGTCGTGAAGGACATGAGCGCGGAGCTGCAGCAGCTCGGCTACGTCGGCGGGAAGTGAACGTGATGCGCGCGTTCGCGCGTGTCACTCGATCGCTTTGGTCTCTTCGACGAGCTTCGTGAGGCTGGCCTTCGCGTCGCCGAACAGCATGCGCGTCTTCGGGTCGTAGAACAGCTCGTTCTCGATGCCGGCGAAGCCCGGGTTCATGCCGCGCTTCATGACGATGATGTTCTTCGCCTTGTCGACGTCGAGGATCGGCATGCCGTAGATCGGACTCTGCGGATTGCTGCGCGCCGCCGGGTTCACGACGTCGTTCGCTCCGATCACGAGCACGACTTCGGTGCGATCGAGCTCGCCGTTGATGCGCTCCATCTCGACCAGCTTGTCGTACGGCACGTTCGCTTCGGCGAGCAGCACGTTCATGTGGCCAGGCATGCGGCCCGCGACCGGGTGGATCGCGTACTTGACGTCGACGCCGCGCTTCTCGAGCAGCTGCGCGAGTTCGCTGACTTGGTGCTGCGCCTGCGCGACCGCGAGGCCGTAGCCCGGCACGATCACGACGCTGTTCGAGTACGCGAGCAACTGCGCGGTGTCCTCTGCCGACGTCGAGCGAATCGTGCCCTGGACCGAGGAACCCGCGGGGCCCTTGGCCTCGGCGTTGCCGAACGAGCCGAACAACACGTTCGCGAGCGAGCGGTTCATCGCCTTGCACATGATCCGCGAGAGGATCATGCCGGACGCGCCGACCAGCGCGCCGGTGATGATCAGCACGGTGCTGTCGATGACGAAGCCGGCCAGCGCTCCCGCAATGCCCGCGTACGAGTTCAGCACCGACACCACGACCGGCATGTCCGCGCCACCGATCGACAGCACGAGCAGCACGCCGAGCAGCGCGGCGCCGAGGTTCAGCACGACGAACCAACCCATCTGCGTCGGATCGTGGACCAGATACGCGCCGATCGCGAGCAGCCCGAGGAACAGCAACGCATTCAGCGGATGACGCATCGGCCAATCGACCGCGCGGCCCGTGATCTTCTCCTCGAGCTTGCCGTACGCGACGAACGAGCCCGCGACGGTCAGCGACGACAGGATCGCGGTGAATTGGATGATGCCGTTGTGGACCGGGTCGATCGTGCCGCCATGCGCGAGCTCGGCGATCAACTCGGCCGCGGCGACGAGGCCGGCCGCGGCGCTGCCGAAGCCGTGCAGCACGGCGACGAGCTGCGGCATCGACGTCATCTTCACGCGCTTCACCATGATCGCGCCGATCGAGCCGCCGATCAGCGCGCCGACGCCGATCTGCCAGTACTCGACGATGCTGTGCTCGCACAGCGTCGCGATCACGGCGATCAACATGCCGAACGCGCTCAGCGTGTTGCCCGCGCGCGCCGTCTTCGGACTGGACATCCGCTTCAGGCCGGTGATGAAGCACAGCGCGGCGAAGAGGTACGCGAGGTCGAGGATCGCACGATCCATCAGACGCGCTCCTTCTTGCCGCCGAACATCTTCAGCATGCGATCGGTCACGAGGAAACCACCGACGACGTTCATCGACGCCAGGATCATCGCGATCAGTCCGAGCCACGACGCGAGCTGCGACCGCCCGGCGCCCGCGGACAACATCGCGCCGACGACCGCGATGCCGGTGATGGCGTTCGTGCCCGACATCAGCGGCGTGTGCAGTTGCGGTGGAACCTTGGTGATGATCTCGAAGCCCACGTACGCCGCGAGCACGAAGATCACGATCACGTCGACGGTCATGGAGCGCTCCGCGTCGTACCCGCGTGCGTCGCGCACGAGGCTTGGACGATGTCGTCGTCGAAGTTCAGCGCGAACTCGCCGAGCTTGCCGTCCTTGGTCATGTTGATCACGAAAGCGAGCACGTTGCGCGCGAACATCTGGCTCGCATGGGTCGGCACGGTCGCCGCGAGCTTCTCCGGGCCGAGGATCGTGACGCCTTGATGGACCACGTCCTGGCCGAGCTTCGTCAGTTCGCAGTTGCCGCCGGTCTCGGCCGCGAGATCGACGATCACCGCGCCGGGCTGCATCGTCTCGACGACCGACTTCGGCACCAGCAACGGCGCGCGACGCTTCGGGATCGCGGCGGTCGCGATGACGATCAACGCCTTCTTCGCGTGGTGCGCGATCAACTGGCGATTGCGCTCCTCGGCGTCCTGCGACAGTTGCTTCGCGTAGCCGCCTTGGCCTTCGCCTTCCTTCGACAGCAGCTCCTTGCCGATGAACTTGGCGCCGAGCGACTCGACCTGCTCCGCCGCGGCGGCGCGCACGTCGAAGGCTTCGACGACGGCGCCGAGACGCTTCGCCGTGCCGATCGCCGACAAGCCCGCGACACCCGCGCCGAGCACCAACACCGTGGCCGGCGTCAGCGTTCCCGCTGCGGTCACGAGCATCGGCAGGATGCGCGGAGCGCGCTCCGCCGCCATCAGCACCGCCTTGTAGCCGGCGATCGTCGCCTGCGAGGACAGCACGTCCATCGCTTGCGCACGCGTCGTGCGCGGCACTTGCTCGAGCGAGAAGGCGCTGACCTTCTTCGCGTTCAGCACACCGAGCAACTCCGCGCTGTTCCAGGCTTGGAGGTGCGAGACCAGGCACGCGCCATCGCGCATGCGCGCCGCTTCGTCCTGCGTCGGGGGCTGGACTTTCACGACGAGATCGGCGCCCCAAACCGTCTGGGCGTCGACCAGCGTGGCCCCCGCCTGAGTGAACGCGTCGTCCATGAAGCAGGAGGCCGCGCCCGCACCCTTCTCGACCATCACCTGCGCGCCCGCCTTCACGAAGCGCGACACGGTGTCGGGAATCGCGGCGATGCGGCGTTCGTTCGCCGCGAGTTCACGCGGCACACCGATCTTCATTCGACCCTCCTCGGCAGGTTGGCGGCGGTTGGCGGCAAACCGTCACCGGGCCTCGAACGAGCGGGCCGGCGCGGAACCGTGGGATACTAAGGATGGACGCGGCGTCGTGCTATCGTCTGCCGCGTTCGCGGCAACCACGGATCGTCGATTCGCACGAGGCCAGGTGATGTTCAAGAAACTGCTGTCCCTGTTCCGTGGCGTCCCCGTGACGATCCACGACACCGCCAAGATCGAGGAAGGTTCCGCGCGTACCGCGACCCTCGGCGACCTTGCGGCCGGAGCGACGCAAGTCCTGATCGCACGCGTGAATGGAAAGCTGCACGCGATCGACACGATCTGCCCGCATCAGAACGGCCGCATCGAAGGCGGCAAGCTGAAGCCCGGCAACGTCGCCGTCTGCGCGGTGCACGGCTACTGGTTCGACGTCACCGATGGCTCCGTGAAGCGCGGAACGTGCCACAAGGCCAAGGTCTATCGCATCGACGAAAAGAACGGCCAGGCCACGATCTGGCTGTGATGCGGCACGCGCGCCGTGACGGAGGGTCTTGGGTGACGGAGCGCGGCGATCGAACCTCGAGCACGACCGTGTGCGCACCATGAGCTCCCGACCTCGGGCCGTTCGGCTTCGACCCGCCCGCACCGCTGACGCCGTAGCCATGGCGGCTTTGGTCACGGAGCTCGGCTATCCGATGGACGCGGACACGTGGGCGCGACGCTTCGCCGCACTCCCTGCGGATCACTGCGTCCTCGTCGCCACGTCCGAAGACGACGCGGTGCTCGGGTTCGCGCACGCCCATGCGACCGAGCCGCTTCTGCTCGAGCGCACCGCCGAGCTCGCGTCGCTGGTCGTCACGGAGCACGCGCGCGGGCAGCGCATCGGCGAAGCGTTGATCGACGCGATCGCGGAGTGGGCTCGTGCCGCGGGATTCGTGGCGTTGCGGTTGCGCTCGAACGTCGTGCGTGCCGAGGCCCATCGGTTCTACGACCGCCTCGGGTTCGCGCGCACCAAGCAGCAGATCGTGTTCGACCGCGCGCTGTGATCGTTGCGACGGCCGCGGCGGTGCAGCGCGGCGGCGCGCGTGCTCACGCTGTTCCAGATGTTCCGGGGCGAGTGACGGAGCGCCGCCGCGCGACGACGTCGGTGATGATGCGGACGAAGCGCGGATCGGCGGTGATCTGCTCCACCGTGTGCCGCATGCGTCGCGACCAACACGGATACACGGCGTTCGTCGCGGTCGGGATGTTGACCGGCGTGGTCTCGCCAGCGAGGTCCTCGAACGACAGAGCGATCAGCGCGCACGGCGTTGCCGCCAGGAACCGCGCCGACGCGGCGACCGGATCGTCGTCCTGCTCGAGATCCCCGTGTTCGCGGAGCGCGGCTTCGAACGCGGTGACTTCGGCGCGACGTGCGCGACGTGCGGCCGCGAGTTGCTTCGCCTCCATCAGACCGAGGCGCACACGCAACGGCAGATCGCGCCCGCGCATCCACCCCGCGAGCGGAACGACGTCGTGGTTCGCGAACGTCGCCAACGCTTCGCGCGGATAACGCGATGGCGAACGGAAGGCCCCGTTCTCGTCGCGCTCGAACAACATGAAGCGGGTCGACAGCACGCCGTACTTGCGCATCAGTCCGGGAAGTTCGGGCGGGATCGTCCCGAGGTCTTCGCCGACGATCGGCGCGCGACGCTGCTGACTGATGCCCGCGACGAGACGGAACAACGCGGCTCCCGGGAACTCCACGAACGAGCCGCTCCGGCCGTCGCGCCCACGGCCGATCCAGTACTGCCGCACCAGACCGATCACGTGGTCGATCCGGAGCATTCCGCCACCGACGAGATTCATCGTCACGAGCGCGCTGAACGGAGCGCAGCGAAGGCGCGTGAGCGCCGCGGGGTCGAACGGGATGAGATTCCAAACCTGTCCGCGCTGCGAGTAGCCATCGGGTGGCGCACCGAGCGACGCCTTCATCGCGTAGGAGCTCGGTTCGATCAGGACTTCCGACGAGCTCGGCGCGGCGCCGATCGCGAGATCGTGATAGAGGCCGAGCCGCATCCCGAGCGCGCGGGCTTCGTGATCGAGCGCGATGAGTTGCCGCGTGGTTTCGAATTGCAGCCACGCGTGGAAGTCGAGGTCCTCGACGCGATGTTCGACGAACCGCGTGAACGCCTGCTGTGAGCGCGGAGGCGGCGCTGCGCTGCGATCGTCGCCCGCGGCGACGATCGTGATGACGTGTCGCAGCAACGCCTCTCCGCCGCGATCGACGAAATCCGCGTAGTCCTTGCCGCGCTGCGTCTTCGGCACGAAATGCCGCTCGACGAAGATGGCATGCGCGCGCCGGAGTGCCGCGAGTTTGAACGCGTACACGTTGTCGTAATCGACATGACTGCGTCGGCGCAGGCGTGAACTGACCCACAGCCGCACATCGCTGCCTTGCAGCTCCGGAACCGCGCGCAGATCGATGTAGAGCGGATTCCGCCACACCCGCGACAACGGGAAGTAGGGGCTCGTGCGCGCGGCCGTATTCTCGATCTGGTGCAGCGGGTTCAGGCCGATGAAGTCGATGCCCAATCCCGCGGTGGCACGGATCAACCGCGCGAGGTGACCGAAGTCACCGACGCCGTGATCATCGGCGGAGCGCAGCGCGTAGAGATTGACCCAGAGTCCGACGCCCTTGCGGCCCAGGATGCGGCGCGGATCCGCGCACCGGGGCGGGCGAGGCGGGCGATTCGTCACTGGGTGTTCATCGAAGCCAGGAACGAGTCGGCTTCGGCGATCGACTTGTTCATGTCGTCGATGAGCTTCGTCACGTCGCCTTCGATCTGACTGACGGTGCCCGACAGCGACTGGATGGCCTGGACGTTCAGGTTGTGCTTCAACCGCAGCACCTCGTCCTTGAACGCCTGCAGGACGGGCGCCATGCGCTGCTCGGCCTGACGCATCGCGCTGACCATCTTCGAGGACCGGTCGCGGATGATCGCGAGGTTCTTCTGGCTCTCGGCGCGGTACTCGGGCTTGCTGATCTGCGCGATCTCTTCTTCCATCTCCTCCATCATGTCGGCGGCGACGTCTTCGATGGAGTCGATGCGGCCGGTGAGGTCCTCGGCGCGATCGACGCACGCTTCGTAGTCGGCGTTGAGCTGGTTGTAGCGGTCCTCGAGTTCACCGCCGTCGAAGCCCGTCAGTTCCTTGAAGCGCTCGAGCGTGGTCTTGACCTGCTCCTTCGCGTCTTCCTGCGCTTCGCGTCCTTCTTCGACGCGGTCGATCAGGATGTCGCGCTTCTCGACGCCGAACTTCTCCATCGTCGCGTAGTACATCGACGAGCACGCGCCGAGCAGCGGGACCACGAGGAACAGAGTGGCGGACATCAAGCACGATTGGGGCAGGGGGCGCATCGATCGATTCTCCGCGGAACAAGCCGGCCTCGGACTACGAAGCCGGCATGGTAGCGGCGGCCCGAACCGTGGCCGCATCCAGTTTCCAAGTGCTCGTCAGCGCTCGGCTTCCGGCTTCGGCGGAACGCGCGGCAACGGCTGCTCGGCCTCGCACAGCCACCACGCCATCGCCGCCATCGCGGCCGAGCACTTGGCCAAGTCCGCGGGCGCGACCTTGTCGACCGTGTCCGCCGGCGTGTGGTGGTAGCGGAAGTACGTCGGCGAGTCGTTCTTCAGCCCCAGCATCGGCACGCCGCCGACGCGCATCGGCCCGATATCGGCACCACCGCCACCGTTCGAGAAGTTTCCGGCGCCGATCGTCTCGCGGAGGATCGCCGCGAGCGGAGCCAGCGACGCGAGGCCGCCCTCTCCCGCGGTGACGCCGAAGCCCTCGACCCCGAAGGACCCGCTGTCCATTTCGACCGCGGCGACGTGTCGCGCGAGCACGCTCGCGTTCGCCTCGGCATACGCCTTGCCTCCGGCGAGACCGTTCTCTTCGTTCATGAACAGCACGACGCGCAGCGTGCGCCGCGGCCGCAGCCCGAGGTCCGAGAACAAACGGATGACCTCGATGCACGACGCGATGCCGACGCCATCGTCGAGCGCGCCCTGGCCGACGTCCCACGAATCCAAGTGACCGCCGATGACGACGATCTCGTCGGGAGCTTCGCGCCCTTTCAGTTCGGCGATCACGTTGGCCGACGGCGCCATGCCTTCATCGCGGCACGACATCTTCATGCGGATCCGCACGGGATGGCCGGCGGAGATCAAGCGCCCGATCAAGTCCGCGTCCTCGGACGCGAGTGCCGCGTGCGGGATCTTCGGCACTCCCTCTTCGTAGTTCATGACGCCGGTGTGCGGCAGCCGGTAGCTCGCGGTGCCGACCGAACGGATCAACGAGCCGACGGCGCCGACCTTCGCGGCTTCGATCGCGCCCTGCGTGCGCTGCGCGACGACGTCGCCGTAGCCGAGCGTCCGCCCGTCGGGCTGCGGCCCCATCGCCTTGTCGAACAGCACGATCTTCCCCTTCGCGGCCGCCGCCCGTGCCGTCAGTTCGTCGAACGACGACACCACCATGACCTCGGCCGTGAGTCCTTCCGGCGGAGTCGCGATCGAACCGCCGAGCGCGAGACCGACCAATCGATGATGCGTCGGCGCCAGGATCTCGAACTCCTCGGGCTCACCCCGCACCCATTTGGGAACCATGACGGGTTGCTTGGTGACCTTGTCGGCGCCGACGCGCTCGCAGATGGCCGCGCCCCACTCGACGGCGCGCGCGGCGCTGTCCGAACCCGACAGCCGGTGGCCGATGCCATCGCAGAGGTCGGTGAGGATCGCGTGCGCCTGACTGCGCGTCGTCGCCTCCTGCACCAAGCGCCGAACCGTGGCCTCCATCGACTCGTCCGCGCACGTCATGGCCACGACGGTCAACAGTGGTGCGAGCACACTCATGGACGACTCCTCGGCGCGGGGATGGAGGCGGCGAGGATAGCGCGGCCGGCGTATCATGCGCGCCCTCACGGCCGGGACCGTTTCGATGTTCGCGCGCGAATCGTTCGCAGTCTGGGTCGGTGTCGCGGTTGCGGGCTTGGCGCAAGCTCGCGTGCCCCCAGCTCCCACGCCGACGTCGTTGGTCGCGCTGGGTCAAGACGCTCCGCCCCCGCCTCCGGTCGCGCCGGACGACGCGGGCGAAGCCGAAGAGGGTGCCGCCGAAGAACCCGCGGACCCCCTCGAGCTGCGCGTCAATCGCGCGGTCGATTGGGGCTGCGAGTTCCTGCTGTCGAAGCAGAATCCCGACGGCAGTTGGCACGTCGAGGCGCCGCACCCGATCGGCCGGACGTCGCTCGCTCTGCTCGCGCTGCTGCACGGTGGCGTCAGCCAAAGCGACCCGCGCATCCAGAAGGGCGTCGATTACCTGATCAAGGAACTGCGCGCGTGGAACGTGACGCGGCCGACCGGCGTGCCGGAGCCGCGCCGCAGTGTCTACGAGACCGGGATCACGCTGCAGTTGCTCTACACGCTCGGGCCGAATCCGCGCTTCGTCAACGAGATGAAGCCGCTCGCGGAGTTCCTCGCGCGCACGTTCCGGCCCGGCGAAGCGCTGTGGGGATATCCGGACGGCGCCGCCGACCTCTCCAACAGTCAGTACGCATTGCTCGGGCTGCGCTGCGCCGCGATGCGCGACGTGAAGCCCGATCACTCGCGCGACGTCTGGCTCGGCGCGCTGAAGGGCGTCTTGCGCTGTCGCACACCGATGGGCGGCTTTTCGTATCGACCCGGCGAACTACCGCGTGGCTCGATGACGGTCGCGGGGCTCGCGATGATCAAGCTCTGCGAGGACGAGCTGAAGGGCTACGGCAAAGCGACGAAGGATCTCGCGCTCGCTCGCGATGCGGCGACGGCGGCCGAGACGTGGTTCGTCGATCGCTTCTCGGTGGCGCGCAATCCCGAAGGCAACACGTGGACGAACCACGGCTTCTACTACTACCTCTACGGGATCGAGCGCTACGCGGTGTTCTACGACCTCAAGCAGATCGGTTCGCACGCGTGGTACCGCGACGGCGCCGAGTTCTTGCTGCGCGACCAGAACGAGAACGGATCGTGGGGCGTGTACCACAACGTCGAGGACACGGCGTTCTCGATCCTGTTCCTGCGCAAGGCCGCGCTGACGATGCCGAACGAGCGCGACCGCGATGCGCCGACGGCCGATCGACCGGCGCCGAAGCCGAAGAAGATCGAGCCCGCGGCGGACGTGCCTCACCTGCGCACGTGGCTCGTCTGCGGTTCGTTTCCGGGCGACAAGACCAAAGACGACATGCTGACGATCGATCCGATCGGTGAAGCCAAGGCGCGCCCGCTCGCGAAGAAGAAGGCGGGCAAGTCGCGCTGGATGGCGTACACGTCGAGCGAAGACCTCGTCGACCTCTGGAAAGCGACGAGTGAACTCTGCAACGCGACCGTGAAGGACTGGATGTGCTGCTACGCGGCCGTCTACGTGACTTCCGATCGTGAGCAGGATGCGCACCTGTGGCTGCGCACCGACGACGGCGTCCACGTCCTGCAAGACGGCCAGCTCGTGTTCGACGGCCATCACCATCAAGCGATCGACCTCGACACGCCGCTGAAGCTGAAGCGCGGCACGACGTGCCTGATGCTGAAGGTCGAGAACCTCGACTACGACATCAATCTGAAGGCGAGGCTCACCGACCCCGACGGGCTGCCTCTCGAGGGCGTGACGATCGGACTCGAGCCGGGCAAGTGAACCCGGATCGTCGAGGTCCGCTCTCCCGTCAGTCGATCTCGGGATGCGGCGGGTTCCCGAAGGTGTCGTCGCTGGTCACGTTGCCGTCGTAGATCGTCAGCAGTCCGTTCACGGCGAAGTCGATGCGATTGCCCTTCGAGACGTTGCCGAGGACTTTGGTGCCGTTCGCGTTGTTCTCGATGCCCTCGGCCGCATTGCCGATGGCGACGTTCTTCGTCAGAACGCTCGAAGCTCCGCCCTCGACGTCGATGCCGTCCTGCCCGTTCGCCTTCACGGCGTTGGCATGGAGCAGAATCGCGTCGCCGTCGACGTGGATGCCGTCGAACATGCTGCGCTGGATCGAGTTCTTGCGCGCTTCATGATCCGCTCCGCGCAGGACGAGCCCGTGCGCGCCGGGGCGCGGCCCGACGTCGCTGATCCGATTCGCCGTGACGACGACCCCGACGCAGCTCGCGTGCAGCTCGATTCCCGCACTCGACGCTTCGCGGACGCGGTTGCGCGTGATCAGTGCGCCCGGCTGCGCTTGCGCGACGAAGATCCCCCGGCCGGTCGCCGTCAGCGTGTCGCCGAGTTCACCGAGCGAAGGCGACTCGCCCTCCCCGGGAAGGTTCGCGGTCGGTGCGTCGATGCGGTTCTTCGCGATCCGTTCGAACGGCCCGTAGACGTGGATGCCGTCGCCACCACAGCGCACGACCGCGTTCGCCTCGACGCGCGCGTCCGCGCCTTCGATGCGGATGCCATGGCCAGCGGCGTTCGTGATCGCGTTACTCGCGATGGTGATGCCACTGCCCTCGCAACGAATCCCGTCGGCATCGACGTTTCGGACCAGGCAACGTTCGATGCGAGCACCGGATCCGAGCGCGACGATCCCGTCACCGGTGGCGCCGAACACCTTGCACCGCAGGAGCTTCGCATTCTCGCCGAACACCGCGATGCCGCCGGCCGCAGCACGGGAGACCGTCGTCGAGCTCACGACGACCTGATCACCGAAAAGACGGATCCCGCCGCCGTTGGACGTCAGTGTGCAGCGCGTGATCGAAGTTCCGGTCGCGACGTACCCACGGATCGCGTCGTCCGAGCAGCTGCGAATCGTGCATCGCGTCACGACGAGCCCGGGCGCGTTCGCTTCGATGCCATTTCCATTCTGCTGGTCGCCGATCTCGAGGGCGTGCTCGAGGGTGAGCCCACGCATCGAGACGTTCTCCGCGTGAACGGAGATCGCGGGTCCCAGCGCGGCGCCTCCTGCCCCACGAGCATCGACGATGACCTTGCCGATGCCCCGCAGCTTCAGGCCCGACTTCCCAGCCGGAATGACCACCGTTCCCGCGTAGCGGCCCGGCTTGACGACGATCGAGTCGCCCGGCGACGCCAAGTCGATCGCATCTTGGATCGACGGGATGGAACCGGACTTCGAGACGGTGATCGTGGCCGCCGGCGCGGACGCGCAGGTCAAGAGCACCAGGGCAACGGCGGAGCGAACGTGCGAACGGCGGATTCGGATGAACATCGCGATCCCTTTCGATGGGCGTAGGTCGAGACCTGCCCGCGAGGGGACCCACGGTGGCGATCGAAGGGAGATTCTGAAAACGTCCGCAGCGGCCTTCGTCCCCCGTGCGCCTGCGGGGCGAAAGCCGCGGGGCAGAGCCTCATCGGCGCGCGACGCGGAGCGCGGCCGAGACCGTCACTCCACGCACACCACGCGCGCCGCGCGGTACTCGTGCCCGAACGCGTCCGTGCTGCGGACCTCGATCAGGTGCCAGCCCGCGGTCAACCCCGCGGGCAGCGGCGCGGCCCAAAGATGATCGGTGACGTAGCGCGTCGGATTGAGCGTACGCCCCCCATGTGGGTGGTCCTTCTCGGCGCGCTTCAGCGCGAGGATGAACGGATCCTCGGCCGGCGATCGTTCGAGGGCGCTCCACTGCGCGCCATCGATTCGCCATTCGACCCACGAGCGCTCCGATCCGGCGAACACGTTCACCACCACGCGTTCGCCCTCCAGAGCTCCCGCGGTCAGATGCTCAGCGACGTGGATCGTCATTTGATGATCCGCGGGACGCCGTGCGGCCTTGTATTCGAACGTGTACGCCTGGCCATCGATGCGGAGGCGCGTGTAGCCGTTCGGCGCGCCGTCGCGCATCGTCGTGTGCGGGATCGCCTGCTCGTCGAGGCTGCCCTGCCACCAATTACCGCATGCCGCGCCCGCGACGTAGTGATGCAGCGGGCGCTCCGGGGCGAAGCCGTCCTCGACACCGAACCATCGCTGCTCGAGCGCATGCGTGTGCGCGGCGACGGTGAACACGTGCGATCGCGTTCGCAACAGCGCGAACAACGCCGCGCGATTCTCCACCTCCCACAGCGGAATGTGCATCAGCAAGACGACCAGGCGATCGTCGGGCACGCGTGCGAGGTCATTCGCCAGGAACTCGAGATCGCGCAGAGCGATGCCGCCGCGATAGCTCGCTTCGTTCTTCGTCGCGTCGCGGAAGAACTCGATGTCGTCGAGGACGACGAAGTGCGCGCGACCGACGTCGAACGCATACGTGGTCGGACCGAAGACGCGTTCGAAGGTGTCGTCGGCCCCAGCGTCGTCGAGCGCGTCGTAGTCCACGTCGTGATTGCCGTGGACGTTGTACCAGGGCACTCCGACCTTCGAGACCGCCGCGGTGACGTGGGAATACACCGACAAATCGTCGAACACCACGTCACCCAACGTGACGCCGAACAGCGCGCTCGTCCCGATCACTTCGGGAAGCACGTCGTGCCCGAGGAACCCGACCTCGCTCGCGTTGCGGGTTTGGGTATCGCCGAACAGCAGGACCTCGAAGGCGTCCGGTTCGGGGCGCGGCGTCAGCGCGAAGTCGACGCTGCTCGGCAGTGGCCCGGTCGGAGCGATGCCGCCGTAGCGCAACGGCGACGATCCTCGGGGCCGATGGAGATGGAAGAAGCGCGGCAAGCCGAGCGCGTTCGTCGGCGTCATCCAATCGCGCGGCTTGATCACGAAGATCGTGGCGTCCTCACCGTCTTGCGCGAGGTCGTAGCGCCCGGTGCGGTCGGTCGTCACCACGTCCCTGCCGTTCGAGACGGCGACATCGGGAATGCCGGGCTCGTCGGCCGCGCGCACCCCGTCGCCGTCGAGGTCGTGGAACACCGTGCCGACGACGCGGCCTGGCGCCGGTTTGGCGAAGTCGCTCGTCGGCGCAATCGCGGAGCACGCGCCGAGCGCCCACCCCAGGATCGGGACCAGCAAGGCGCCCCGCGCCGCAGCCGATTCGCGGGGTCGATCCGTACGCTTCGTGTCATGGAACTTCATGGTCGGCGCACGATAGTCGGACTCTTCCTCCCCGCCATCCTTCTCGTCACGGTCGCGGCGTTCGCGCCGCCGAGTGTGTACGAGCGCGACATCGCGTTCGCGCTCGACGAGATCGAGAAGCGTTGCGGGCACTTCTTCGTCGACAAGGACATCGCGTGGGCCGCGGTCCGCGCCGAGTTCACGAAGAACGCCAAGGCGACGAAGTCGGACTCCGAGCACCTCGTCCAATTGGTGCGCCTCCTCGCGCGGCTCGAGGACGGGCACGCGCAGGTCCTACCCCTCGACAAAGGGAAGTCGGTGCAATGGCCGGACAACGCCGGCGTGAAGATGGAACTCACCGGCGTCGCTCTGACGCGGATCGGCACGAAGTTCTACGTGCGCAAGAACCTCTCGCCCGCGAGCGCGCCCGCGGGCGCGGAGGTCGTTTCCGTCGACGGCGTGAAGGTCGCGACGTGGTTCGAGAAGCGGGCGGCCGCGATCGCCGAGTTCGAGAGCTACTCCACGCCGCACCATCGCGACTTCGCGGTCCTCGCCTACGGACTCTCCGGAGCGGACGGCGCGACGCTGCGTGTCGAAATCGTCCCACCGGGAGGGCGCAAGAACTCCGTCACACTGCAGTGTTCACGCAAGATGCCTCCACCGCGCGGCCCGGCAGTCGTGCCCGCGAACGCGAAGGACGTGGGCGAGGGCTTCCTGGCCGGCACGACGCAAAAGGGCTTCGGCTACCTCGCCATTCCCGCGATCCCGGGCGATCTCCCCGAGCGACTCGACTCGATCCTCGAACGCTTCGCGTCGAGCCCGGGGTTGATCCTCGACTTCCGCGGCAACAAAGGCGGCGCCTGCGACCACGACGCCGTGCTCGCACGCTTCATCCCGCTCGGTCACACGCACCCTCGCAACGACTCGTCGCCGATCCAAGGTGCGGGCAAGTCACCGTACGGAGGCCCCATGGTCGTGCTCGTCGACGGCCTCACGGTCAGCGCGGCCGAGACCGTGTCCGGCACGTTCAAGGAGGATGGCCGCGCGTACATGCTCGGCGAGTCCCCGACGGCGGGCATGTCGGGTCAGAAGGAAGAAGTCGAACTTCCGTCGGGGCTGTTCGCGTTGCGCATCACGACCCTGACGAACAAGGGTCGCTTCAACGGCGGCAAGGGAGTCGAGGGCATTGGCGTCCCGCCGCACGAGATCGTCGCGCTGACGGCGAAGGACCTCGCGAACGGCGTCGACAGCGTCATCGCGCGAGCCGAAGCCGTGCTCGCGAAGTTCCCGCAGGACCAGGTCCCCTACGACCCCGAGCAAGCCGGATGGAAGCGCGCGAAGTAGCGGGACCTCGCGCGCTCCACACCGTCGCTCACGGAGTGAACTTCAGCTCGAGTCCGTTCGAGAACTCGTAATCCGTCGTCAAGCCGATCGTCGTGAACCGCGACGTCACACCCTGCATGTAGATCGAAGTGCCGATCAGCGCCGGATCGTGCGGCAAGTCCGCGACGATCTTGGTCGAGCCGATCTGCGGCGGCAGCGGAATCACGAGATCGGGCGAAGCCAGCAGCGTGCAGCCGCCCGGCAGCGGTGTATTCAGCGGCTGCAGACCGACGAGCAGCCACTCGCCATTCAGGAACACGTTGCAGCAAACCGGCGGAGCGTTGAGGTCGATCGTGACTCCGCAGACGAAACTACCGTTCACGCTGCCGTTCAGCGCGGGCGCGGTCAGCGACACCGGCGAGCAGGCGGTTCCGTACTGCGTGAACACGGTCGTGTAGGGGCACATTGCGACCGCGGCCGTCGCGAGCCAAAGTCCCGCGAAACACGTCATCGAGAACCGTTGCGTTGGCTTCATCTTCGGACTCCCTGTCATGCGCGGACGCGAGCCAGCGAAGTCGGGCCGAAAGATCTGCGCGCGTCGCGTGTCCAGTATGGCGCTCAGTCCTCGCTTCGGACAGGGCGCGGAGCACAGAACGCGGCACCCGCCGTGAACGGAACGAGGCGCGCGGGAGTAACACTCCCGCGCGCCTCGTTCCGATTCCGATCATCGCCCGAATGGCGAGCGGAACAGCCCGCTCTCGAGGATCGCTCCCCGGATGCGGTTGCTGCGATCAGGGGACAGATCGGGGACAGACCCGCCTCCGTCCCCGTCATCTACCGATGCCTTCAATCGCCACCGCGGAGCGCGAAGCGCGACCCGAAGTTCTCCCGCGGGTTCAAGCTCGCGCGCCGGGAAAACCACTCCGTCGCCAAGGGACGTCGAGAACGAGCTCTCCGAGCGGCCGCTCAGCAGCCCGCCGCGGCTGTGGCGATCCGCTCTACACGTCTCGTCAGTACGTCGCCCGGGGCGAGATCGACAGGGATCGCAATTCACACCGTCGAGAAGCCACCCCCGCGGCTTTGAGCGGTCGCTCGGAGAGCTCGTTCTCGACGTCCCTTCGCGTGAAGTCCCACGCGCGACTCAAGGGCGCGGGTGTTTCCAAAGAGGGGCCTCGCTCGTTGGTGAGGCCCCTCTTTGGTCGTTTGCCCCCCACCGGGGGGGAACACGGGGGGGGGGGGGGGGCAGGTCCCCCCCCAAAGGGCGGGTGGGGGGGGGGGGGGGGGCCCCCC
>JBPOIU010000208.1:0-3587 GCA_052034255.1 Planctomycetota bacterium
GCCTGGCTCATGCTCTCCATGCCGCCGGCGGCGACGACCTTGGCTTCGCCGAGGCGAATCATCTGCGCCGCGGAGACGATCGACTGGATGCCCGAGCCGCACAGCCGATTCACCGTCAACGCCGGGCGATCGATCGGTACGCCGGCCTTCAGCGCGACGTGACGCGCGCCGTAGATCGAGTATTCGGTCGTCTGCAGCGCGTTGCCGATCACCGTGTGATCGACCTGATCGGGCTTGATGCCGGTCCGCGCCAGAGCACCCTTCAGCGCCCACGCGCCGAGGTCCATCGCGCCGACGTCCTTGAGCTTGCCGAAGCCCGGCGTGCCCGAGTACTCGGCCATCGCCGTGCGCGCGCCACCGAGGATCCACAGTTCGTCCGTTGCGGTCGTCATCGTCTCTCATCCTTCAAGATTCGTCGCGCGGAGCGCGAGGTTGCGTTGTGTCGATGCGGGCGGCGCGGGTTCAAGCGCCGGTGAAGCGTGCGGGACGCTTCTCGAGGAATGCCTTCAAGCCTTCGCGCGTGTCGGCCGTCGAACCGATGAGTCCGAACAGCGCGGCTTCGAGCGCAAGGCCTTCGCCGAGCGCGAGGTCCTGGCCGCGCGTCGCGGCGTCGAGGATGAACCGCGTCGCGATCGGCGCCTTGCTCGCGAGCTTGGTCGCGATCTTCGTCGCCGCGTCCTGGAGCTGGTCGGGCTCGAACACCTTGTTCACGAGCCCGAGGCGACAGGCTTCGTTCGCGTCGATCGGATCGCCGGTCAGCACCATCTCGAGCGCAGGGCCGCGGCCGACCAGACGTGGCAAACGCTGCGTGCCGCCGTAGCCCGGCATGATGCCGAGGTTGATCTCCGGCAAGCCGAGCTTCGCGTTCGACGACGCGTAGCGGAACGTGCAGGACAGCGCGAGCTCGAGTCCGCCGCCGAGCGCGAAACCGTTGATCGCCGCGATCACGGGTTTGCCGAGCGTCTCGATGCGGCGGAACACGGCCTGCCCGTACGCGGCCGTCGCGCCGAGTTTCGCTGGCGACGCGCTCTCGAGTTCGCCGATGTCGGCGCCGGCGACGAAGAACTTCGGACCCGCACCGGTCAACACCACGGCGCGCACGGACGCGTCGTTGGCGAGGCCCGAGAACGCGCAATCGAGTTCGCCGATCAGCGCGGCGTTCAGCGCGTTGCCTTTGTCCTGGCGATCGATCGTGACGACGGCGACGCCGTCGTGCGTCGCGATGCGCAGGAACTGCATCGTCATCGACCACCGTCCTTCTTCGCGGGTTCCGTCGGAGCGGTGCTCGCCGCGACCGCGCGCTTGCCCGGCACCAGCGTGGCCTTGTCGATCTTGATCGGGTCGATGGGCGCCGAGGGCTCGCCGCTCATCGGATTCGGACCCACAGGAGCCGACGCGATCGCGTCAACGACTTCCATGCCCTTCACGACGCGGCCGTACGCCGTGTACTTGCCGTCGAGGAACGACGCGTCGCCGTGGCACAGGAAGAACTGCGAGCCACCGGAGTTCGCGAACTTCGCTTCCGGCCGGGCGCCGAGACGCTCGCGCGGATCGCCGATCCGCGCGGTCGACAACACGCCGGGCTCGTGCTTGCGATCATTGAACTCGGCTTCGACGGAGTAGCCGGGACCGCCCGAGCCGTCGCCCTTCGGATCGCCACCCTGGATCATGAAGCCCTTCATGACGCGGTGGAACTTGAGGCCGTCGTAGTAACCGCGCGCCACGAGATTGGCGATGTGCAGCCCCGTGGCCGGAGCGACGTCGGTCCAGAACTCGGCTTCCATGACGCCGCTCTTCGTCTCCATGTGCCACAGCAGCGTGTCCATGCCGTCCTTCGCTTCGACGACGATGGTCTTGGGCTCGCCGCGCAGCGGAGCGTCGCCACCGTTCCACACCGGCGTGAACGTCCACGACCCCGCGGTCGGGATCACGAGCGCGTGCTCGAACGTCAGCGTCCCGCCTTGCGCGAGGTCCTGGCCCTTCAGCGACGACGGCTGGTACGACGCCGGGTGGTACGCGGTGTACTTCGAGGCGCGACCGTCTCCGCACTTCACCTCGAACTCGAACGAGCGCGCGTCGAGCATTGCCTCACGCACGACCACTTTGTCGCCGGAGTTTTTCACGGCGACCACGAGCTTTGCGGACTCGCCGATCGCGACCTTCTCGGGCGCGGTGAACGTGAGGGCGAAATCGTTGCCGCCGAGCGTCGAGGCTGCGGACAGCACCAACGAAGCGAGAGTCGCGCTGATCATTTCTTCTTGTCTCCTTCCCACTCGTAGAAGCCGCGGCCGGACTTCCGGCCCAAATGCCCCTTCGCGACCATGTCGCGCAGGAGTTGCGGCACCTTGAACGTGGGATCGTTCGGGAATCGGTCGGCCCAGCCCTGCAGGATCGACAGCGTCGTGTCGAGCCCGACGTAGTCGAGCAACGTGATCGGCCCCATCGGATGGCCGCAGCCGAGCTGCATGCCGGCGTCGATGTCCTCCTTCGTCGCGTCACCGCGCTCGAGCATGCGGATCGCTTCGCCGAGGTAAGGCACGAGCAGTCGATTCACGACGAAGCCAGGCGTGTCCTTCGCGATGACGGCATGTTTGCCGACGGCCTTCGCGAAGCCCTTCGCGGCCTCGAACACGTCGGCAGCCGTCTGTTCGGTGCGCACGACCTCGACCAGCGCCATCAACTGCACGGGGTTGAAGAAATGCAACCCCACCATGCGCTCAGGCCGGCCTGAAGCCACGCCCATCGCGGCGATCGGGAACGACGACGTGTTCGAGGCGAAGATCGTCGCGGGCTTGCAGATCGCCCCGAGTTCCTTCAGCAGCGCATTCTTCGCGCCGAGGTCCTCGACGATCGCTTCGATCACCAGGTCGCAATCCGCGAGGTCCGCAACCCGCGTCGACGACTTCAGCTTCGAAGTCGCCAGTTCCTGAGTGGCCTGGGACAACTTGCCCTTCTCCACGAGCTTCGCCAGCGAGCCCTTGATGCGAGCCAGACCCTTGTCCAGAAAGGCCTGCTCCTTCTCCACCGCGACCACGTCGAGCCCGGCCGTCGCGCAGATCTGCGCGATCCCGGACCCCATCAAGCCGAGCCCCACCACGCCCACTTTGCGAATCTCGGTGCTCAAGGTGTCGGAACCTCCGGGAAGAAGGAGAAGCGCGGATTTCAGCGGGAGCCGGCCCGAGGCGCAACTGGCGGGAGGGGAACGGGAGGTGGCGTACGCGTTCAGAACCAGTTCCCGTTGAGTACCGCGCCGGACCGGAGGGAAACCGTCACCCCTACCTCGGTTTCAGGCCGCACGCTCGAGGTCCAAGACCATTCCGTCGCCAAAGGACGTCGTGACCGGCTCTCGCAGCGGCCTCTCAGCAGCCCGCCGCAGCTGTGGCGATCCGCTCTACGCGTCTCGTCAATACATCACCCGAGGTGAGATCCACAGGGGTCGCCAGTTACACCGTCGAGAAGCCACCCCTGCGCCCCTGTGAGAAGGTGAGAGGCCGCTGCGAGAGCCGGTCACGACGTCCCTTCGCGTGAAGTCCCCCGAGCGGCCCCAGGGCGGTAGGGATTCCCAAGGGAAGGCCCGCTCGCTTGTA
>JBPOIU010000072.1:0-27925 GCA_052034255.1 Planctomycetota bacterium
ATGCCACAGCGGTCCCGAGGCCAAGGGCGACCTGCGGTTGGACGAGCGCGACAGTCTGTTCGCGCCGCGCTCGGATGGGCCGCCGGTCATCCCATCGACGGACGCCGCGGCGAGCGTCTTGATCCAACGCATCCGCTCGACGGGCGACGATCGCATGCCGCCGAAGGGACCGGCGCTCGACGAAGCGCGCATCGCGTTGCTCGAACGCTGGATCACCGAAGGCGCATCGTTCGACGTGCTCGACGCGCAAGGTCTGCATTGGCACTGGGCGTACCGTCCGATAGCGCGTCCGTCGCCGCCGGCGGTGTCCGCGAGTTCCTGGCCCCGCAACGACGTCGACCGTTTCGTGCTCGCGCGCATCGAAGCGGCGGGGCTGGAACCCGCGCCTGAAGCGGACCGCTCCACGCTCGCGCGCCGCTTGGCACTCGACCTGACGGGACTCCCGCCGACGCTGGAAGCGCTCGACCTGTTCCTCGCGGACACGGCGCCGGATGCGTACGAGCGCTACGTCGACGGCCTTCTCGCGTCGAGCGCGTACGCCGAACACATGGCACGCACGTGGCTCGACCTCGCGCGTTACGCCGACACGAACGGGTATGAAAAAGACAGCCGTCGCACGATGTGGCCGTGGCGCGACGCGGTCATCGACGCATTCGCGCAGGACATGCCGTTCGACGTGTTCACGCGCAAGCAGCTCGCGGGCGATCTCGAGCCCGACGGGACGGCGCAGGATCGCATCGCGACCGGCTTCCTGCGCAACTCGATGATCAACGAAGAAGGCGGCGTCGATCCCGAGGAGTTCCGCGTCGAAGCCGTGTTCGATCGCCTGAACACGATCAGCACGATCTGGCTCGGCTCGACGCTGTCGTGCGCGCGGTGTCACGATCACAAGTACGACCCGTTCACGCAGCGCGACTATTACCGCTTCGTCGCCTACTTGAATCAGGACGTGCCGGACACGACGCCGACGTTGCATGGCTCGCTCGCCGGTGGCGCGATGGAAACGGTACCGGGACCGCCCGGCCCCGACGGAGCGGCGACGACGACGACGACGCTCGTGATGAAGAAGGTCGACACGCCGCGCACGACGCGCGTGTTCGCGGGCGGGAGCTTCCTGTCCCCGCAAACCGAGGTCGACGCCGGTGTGCCGAACTTCCTGCCGCAACCGCCGAGCACCGGCGGCGATCGCGCGGCGCTCGCGGCGTGGCTGACGTCGCCCGACAATCCTCTCCCACCGCGCGTGATCGCGAATCGACTGTTCGCCCTCGCGCTCGCTCGACCGCTGGTCGCGACCCTGGACGACTTCGGTACGCAGGGAGAACCACCCACGGATCCCGCGCTGCTCGACTGGCTCGCGTCCGAATTCGTTCGCGACGGGCAGAGCATCAAGCGCTTCCTGCGCCTGCTCGTGACGTCGGCGACGTATCGACAGTCCTCGATCGCGTCGCCGCGCACGTTGGCGGTCGATCCGGACAACCGCCTGCTGGCACGCGCGCAGCGCGTCCGTCTGGACGCCGAGGTCCTGCGCGACCTCGCGCTACGCATCGGCGGGATCCTGTCGACGAAGCGCGGCGGACCGAGCGTGTTCCCGCCGCAGCCCGACGGCATCTGGACGATGATCTACAACGACGATCGCTGGCGCGAAAGCGAAGGCGAGGATCGCCTGCGCCGCGGGCTCTATACGTTTTGGCGGCGCACGGCACCCTATCCATCGTTCGTGGCGTTCGACGCGCCGAGCCGTGAAGCCTGCGCTGCGCAGCGCCCGCGCTCGAACACACCGCTGCAAGCACTCGTGCTGTTGAACGATCCGGCATTCGTCGAGGCGCAGCGCGCATTGGCGCGCGACATGCGCGAGCTCCCCGACGCGGACGACGAGCGGCGGATCGCGTACGGATTCCGTCGCGCGACCGCCCGCTTGCCGGACGCGGACGAGCGCGCGACGCTGCGTGCCCTGATCGACGCCGAGCGCGCCGCACACCCGGACGACGCGGACGCGCCTTGGCGCATCGTCGCGAGCGTTCTGCTGAACCTCGACGAAACCATCACGCGGAGCTGAACGATGCCGAACGCATGCGAAGGCCCCCGAGTGACCCGCCGCCAGTGGTTCCGCGACTGCGGCGTGGGCCTGGGCTCCATCGCGCTCGGGTCGCTCCTCGCCAAGGACGGACTCGCCGTCGGGACGGCCTCCGCTCGGCCACCGCACTTCCGACCGCGTGCGAAATCCGTCATCTACCTGTTCATGAACGGTGGCCCGGCGCAGCTCGATCTGTTCGACCACAAGCCGAAGCTGGTCGAGCTGAACCGCCAACCGATTCCCGAGTCGTTCACGAACGGCGAGCGCTTCGCGTTCATCCAAGGGACGCCGAAGCTCCTTGGCTCACCGTTCGCATTCTCGCGTCATGGGCAAAGCGGCGCCGAGATCTCCGAACTGTTGCCGCACACCGCGTCCATCGCCGATGAACTCGCGATCGTGCGCTCGGTGAAGACCGATCAGTTCAATCACGCGCCCGCGGAACTCTTCATGAACACCGGCTTCGCGCGCATCGGCCGGCCGAGTTTCGGTTCGTGGTTGTCCTATGGAATCGGCAGCGAGAACGCGGATCTCCCGGCGTTCGTCGTGCTGCTGTCCGGCGGCGGTCAACCCAGCGGCGGATATTCGTGTTGGGGTTCGGGATTCCTGCCGACCGAGCACCAGGGCGTCGTGTTCCGCTCGGGGCGCGATCCGGTGCTGTTCGTCGGGGATCCGCCGGACGTCACGCGCGATTCGCGGCGTCGCGGCTTGGATGCGCTGCGCGCGCTCAATCGGCGTCGCCTCGACGTCGTCCGCGATCCCGAGATCGCCACGCGGATCGCCGCTTACGAAATGGCGTATCGGATGCAGACCAGCGCGCCGGAACTCGCGGACTTGTCGACCGAGCCGCAGGCGGTGCTCGACGAGTACGGAGCGACGCTCGGCGCGGCGTCGTTCGCGAACAACTGCATCCTTGCCCGGCGCATGATCGAGCGCGGCGTGCGCTTCGTGCAGCTCTATCACCGCGGCTGGGACAGCCACGGGACGGGACCGCACGACGACCTGTTGACGTCACTCCGCGAACGCTGCGCCGAAACGGACCGCGCGTGCGCGGCGCTGGTGCGTGACCTGAAGCGTCGCGGGCTCCTCGACGACACGCTGGTGATCTGGGGCGGCGAGTTCGGCCGCACGCCCATGAACGAAGAGCGTGACGGATCGCACTTCCTCGGTCGCGATCATCATCCGCATGCGTTCACGATGTGGTTCGCGGGCGGTGGCGTGCGCCGCGGCGTCACGATCGGGGCCACCGATGAGCTCGGCTACTTCGTCGTCCAGGATCCGGTGCACGTGCATGACCTGCACGCGACCTTGCTGCACTTGTTGGGGCTCGAACACACACGCTTGACCTATCGGTCGCAGGGCCGGGACTTCCGGCTGACCGATGTCCACGGCGAGATCTTCAAGCCTCTGATTGCGTGAACTCGCCCGTCTCGTCCGTACGCCGCCGCGACCGGCGATGCGGTGACGGGACCGGATCGGAGCGGCGGTGGACGAGCCGGCGACGAATGCGCAGCAAGTCGGCGACGGTGCGTGGAGCCTGCGCCAATTCTCGCGCGCTCGGCCGACGCGGCAGCGGCGCGGGGACTTCCACTTCGACGATGCGCAGGCCGAGCTTCCGCGCGAGCGCCAGCACTTCGACGTCGAAGGCGCGACCATCGATCTCGGAACGGCGCGCCAGATCGCGGGCGGTCGAGCCACGGACGAGCTTGCATCCGGTTTGCGTATCGCGGATTCCGGTCGGAACCAGCGTCGCGGCGACGGTCGCGAGACCACGCGCCGCGAAGCTCGCGACGCGAGCACCCATCGTGCGCGCACCGTTGCGCCAGGCGCGTGCGCCGACCACGACGTCGAAGCCGCGCCGAATGAAATCCTCGAGCCGGTCGAGCGCTTGAAGCGGCGCGGTCGACCCGACGTCCATCGTCAGCACCAATCCGCCACGCGCGTCCGACCAACCGGCCCGGACCGCGGCGCCTTTGCCGTTCGTTTCGTTGGAACGCAACACGCGCAACGCGTCGAACAGTTCGGCATGTCCTTCCGCGATCGTCGCGGTGGCATCGCGACTTCCGTCGTCGACGACGATGACTTCCGCGCTGCGGCCGCGCGCTTCCAGGTCGCGCGCTATACGCAGCAACAGACCGCCGATGCGGTGGGCTTCGTCGCGGGCGGGGATCACGATCGACAACAGCGGCGGCTGCGGCAGCGCGATGGCCGGTTGCCGAGCGGGCTTGGGTTCGAGCAGCGCCACCATCATCGTCCGTCCCTCACAGGCCGCGCGTCACGATCTGGATGAGGTCGTCACCGACCTGGGTTCCCGTCGCACACTGATTGGCGTTCATCTCGAACTGCAGGTTCGGACCCGCGCAATGCAACACGATGCCGCCGCCGGCGCCGATCGCGGAGCCCTTTGCGTAGGTGTAGACGCGGTACAGGTTGCCCCACGGATCGACGAGGCCTTTCGCGGCGGTCGTTCCCGAACCCGCGGTCGCGATCGTCCACGTCCCGCCGTTCGAGACGCCGCTGTTCAAGTACGGTCCGTTCCAGCCTTTGCGGTTGAACGCATTGGTGTACAGGCAGGCGTATCCGGTCAAGTTGCCGCTCGTCGAACTCGCGGCGAACTGCTTTGGCGTGGCGTTGGAATTGCCCGGCCACGTACTGGTGTGGGAGTAGTAGCGATTGAATGCGTCCGCAGCCGTCTTCAGGTCGGTCTGCGCGCGTGCCATCCGCGCGGCGTCGAGTTCCTTCGTCACGAGCGGGACGAGGACTCCGGCCAGCAAGAGGAGGATGGCGACGACGACGATCAATTCGATCAACGAGAAGGCAGCTTCGGCGGACCTTCGGAGCATGTGGCGTACCTCATTCCTTGGATGGACGATTCCCAGCGAGTCCCCCGAGTGTGATTCGCTGGAATCAGGCTCGATTCGCATCGACGTCGCCGAGTCCGAAACTTGAACCCTTGTGCCTTTTTTTGTTGGCCGCACCTACGGGCGCACCGCCAACCATGTCCACACCAGTCGCGCGCGAAGCGCCCCTAAAGCGGAGTCCACGATTCTGTTGTGCCGCGAGGCGTCGCGCGCGCGGACATCGTGCATCGCTACGTCGCATGGGTTCGAGGAATCAGCCCGACCAACCGGGCTCCAGGCAGCTTCCTTTTTGGGAATGGCACTCGGTGCTTGCTTCGACGGTGCCGCTTCCTATGTTGTCCGAGTCTCTTTAATTGCCTGACGATCTTCAACACCCCTAAAAAAAAGCGAGGTCCACGCCTGTGGCGATCACACTCAACGAGCTGATGAAGTTGCGCGAAGACAAGCAGACGTTTGCTCGCATCGAACAACTCATCGAACAGCGTGCGAAGGCCCAGAAGGCCATCGAATCCGCCCAAGGCGATCTCGCGACCGCGGAGAAGGAACTGGCGGCGCTCGGCATCGCGGTCGACGGCTCCCCGGTCAAGCTGACGAAGAGCGGTGTGCCCGCGAAGAAGCGCGGGCCGAAGCCGGGCGCGAAGCGCGGCCGCAAGCCCGGTCGCCCCGCGGGCAGCGGCGCGGCTCCCAAGGCCGCGGCCGGCGGCGGCGGGCGCATGGCGAGCGAGGACTATCAGAAGGCGCTCGACGAAATCGGGCAGGAGATGAACAAGGCGGGTGTCGACGACATCAAGGGCCCGGACATCGTCGACGCGATGGCCGCCCGTGGTTTCAAGTCGAAGCAGGTCGTCATGATCCAGCTGCGCAAGAACAAGAGCTGGAAGATGACCGGCGTGAAGCGCGCCGCCCGATATCACTACAAGGGCAAGTGATCGGTCGAGTTCGATTCGATCGCGATCGCATCGAGGCCGCCGCGGCGCCAGAACCGCGGCGGCCTCGTCGCGTTCATGCGATCCGCTGCGTCGTCATCGCATAGCGCGTGACGTGCCGCGTGGGGTGCTCGGGACTCATCATCGGGGACTCGAACGCGAGCGCATTGACGGCGTTCGGTGCGTACTGCGCCTCGATGCAGAGCGCCGCATACTGGCCGTAGCGCTCACCGCCTTTGCCGACGATCGAGCCGTCGAGGAAATTGCCGGTGTAGACCTGCAGCGCGGGCTTCGTGGTCGCGACGTCCATGCGTCTTCCACTCGACGGGTCGTACAGACTGGCGCACGGTAGCGGCTCACCGTTTCCGTCGCGCAGCAACCAACAGTCGTCGAATCCTCGGCGCAGCGCCGTGATCGCGTCGCGCAGCACGACGGGGTGGCGCAAATCGAATGGCGATCCGCAGACGTTGCGTCGCTCGCCGGTCGGGATCAGCTCGGAGTCGACGGGGAGCCGCAATTCGGACGCGACGCTCAACGTGTGATCGAGGATCGTCGCATCGCGCGCACCGCTGAGGCGGAAGTACGGATGCGCCGTCAGTGCGACGGGTGTGCGCCGCGACACGCGGATCTCCTCCACGAGTTCGAGCACTCCGCGACGCAGCGTCACGTTCAATGCAACGTCGACGTCGCCCGGGAATCCCTCGTCCCCGTCGCGCGACGTCAGCGTGAACTGCAACTTTGGTCCGCCGTCGCGCTCCGCGACGGTGGCCCGCCACGGCCGGCGATCGAAACCCACGCGACCGCCATGCAACGTGTGCAGACCGTCGTTCGCGTGCAACGCGTACGTCACGCCGTCGAGCGCGAATCGCGCATGCGCGATTCGATTCGCGACGCGCCCCACCGTGCCGCCGAAGTACGGATGCGGTCCGCGATACCCGTCGAACGTGTCGAACCCGAGCACGACGTCGTCGTAGCCGCCGCGTGCGTCGGGCACGATCCAACGTTGCAGCGTGGCGCCGAAATCGAGGAATGAAGCGCGCGCACCGAACCCGTCGTCCAGCGTGAACCGCGTGACGAGCCGACCGTCATCCAGCGCGCCGAACGTCTCCTGCGTGCACGAAGGCTCGGTCATGCGCCGTTACTTCACGAACTCGCGCAGCGCGTCGCGCACCGCGTCCTGCGTTGCCGCATCGAGTCGGTCGTTGTGTCCACCCGGCGCGCTGACGCGGCGCTTCGGTCCGCCGTACGCTTCGTAGACGGCGTCTTGATGCTCTGGCGGCACGATCGAGTCCTCACGCGCCGTGATGAAGACGGCCGGGACTCGCGCCGACTCCGCCGAGCCGATGGCGTCGAGTTCGCCGGGGACGGACAACGCCACCGGCAACGCGAGCAACCATAGGTTCCACCAACCATGCCGCCACAGGATCAGACGCCGCAGCGGCGGTGGGTTCTGCAACACCGCAGCGACGACGGGCCGCTTGGTCGCCACGTGCAATGCGACGGTCGCTCCCATGCTGTTTCCATACACGAGGATCGGCTTCCCCGCGGCGACGCGCGCGAGTTCGTCGTACGCGACCAGTGCTGCGGGCGCCATGCGATCGAGGCTCGCCTCACCGTCGCTCGCGCCGTAGCCGGGATAGTTGACGGCCCACACCGTCACCGCGCGATCGCGCATCAGGGCCGCCACACGTGGCGCGCAAGCCTCGGCGCGCGAGGCATTGCCGTCGAACGCGAGCACGTACGCATCCGGCACACCCGACGTGGCGGTCGACGTCGTCCACGCCTCGAGCGTCCCGCCGCCGAATGCGATCGTGCTTCGCGACGTGCCCGACGGAACGTCCATCGGATCGCGCGACGGGTGCAACAGCAATGAGTCGGCGCAGCCGCACGAGAACACGACGCTCTGCAATGCGAGGATCGCGAACAGCGAGATCGGCCAACGGCGGGTTCGAGCGGTGGTCATGACGAACACTCGATGGAGATCACCGGCGCACGCTTCAACCGGCGAGGTAGCGCTTCAACAGCGCGGTCGTGCTCGGGTTGAAGCCGGAGATCGACTTCCCACCCGCGCGCGACTTCGCCAATTGCTCGCGCACCTTCACGCCGAGCACCTTGCCGAGTTCGACGCCCATCTGGTCGAAGCTGTTGTTGCCCCAGACGAAGCCCTGCACCGCAGTTCGATGTTCGTACAACGCGAGCAACTGGCCCACGGCGTACGCGTCGAGTCGTTCGAGCAACAGCACGTTCGACGGGCGGTTGCCCGGGAACGCCTTGTGCGGAATCAACTCGTCCGGCACTCCTTCCGCGCGACATTCGTCGGCGGTCTTGCCGAACGCGAGCGCGTCCGGTTGGGCGAAGAAGTTCGCCATCAGCTCGTCGTGATTCACGACCTTCTCGCCCTTCACGGCGAGCGGCTGTTGGCTCTCGACGAACCCGATGAAGTCGGCGGGCACGACCCGTCCCTGATGCAGCAGTTGATAGAAGCTGTGTTGGCCGTTCGTGCCCGGCTCGCCGAAGTCGATCTCGCCGGCGGGAAACGGCAGCGTCGAGCCGTCCAACGCCACACCCTTGCCGTTGCTCTCCATGTCGACTTGCTGGATGTGCGCGGCGAAGCGATGCAGCGCCTGGCAGTACGGCAACAGCGCGCGCGTCGCGTGGCCGAGGAACGTGCTGTTCCACACACCGAACAGCCCGAGCAGCACCGGTAGGTTCTTGCGCAGTGGTGCGCGCAGGAAGTGCTCGTCGATCGCGTGCGCGCCGGCGAGGAAACTCTCGATCGGCTTCCAACCGTACTGCAGCGCGAGCGGCACGAGCCCCACCGCCGAACACACGCTGTAGCGCCCACCGACCCAGTCCCAGAACCCGAATGCGTTGGCGGGATCGATGCCGAACTTCGCCACGGCGTCGAGGTTCGTGCTGACGGCGACCATGTGACGCGCGACAGCGGCACTGCCCAACCGCTTCACCAACCACGCGCGCACCGTCTTCGCGTTCAGCATCGTCTCGGCGGTCGTGAACGTCTTGCTGATCACCACGACCAGAGTCGTCGCTGGATCGAGTCCATCCAGCGCGCGCGCGACGTCGATCGGATCGACGTTCGCGAGGAAACGCAGGCGTCGACCGGCCGCCGCCTTCGCGCAGCTCTTGTCGGTGCGCAGCGCTTCGGCCACGAACTCCGGCCCGAGGTAACTCCCGCCGATCCCGATCGCGACCACGTCGACGAGCTTCTTGCCCGTTGCGCCCTTCCAGCGCCCCGCGCGCACGGCGTCCGCGAACTTCTTGATCCGCGCATTCACCGCGTGGACTTCGCCGATCACGTCGACGCCGTCGACGACCAGCTTCTTCGACTTCGGCGCGCGCAGCGCGACGTGCAGGACCGAGCGCTTCTCCGTGCCGTTGATGCGTTCGCCGCGGAACATCGCCGCGGTGCGCTTCGCGACTCCCGCCTGCTCCGCGAGCTCGAGCAACAGCTTCATCGTCTTGTCGGTGACCAGCTGGCGCGACGCATCGAGCAAGACGCCGTCGTGCTCCACCGTCAGCGACCGGATGCGCGCGGAATCCTGCATGAGGTCGCGCAAGTGCATTCGACCGACCTCGGCGGAGTGGGCGCGGAGGGCAGCGAAGGCGGGGGTCAGGTGGATCGACATGGAGGATTCCTCGGTCGCGAGGCCTGGAAGACGACGGCCCGGAGAGTGCGGGGCGCGGAGCCTAGCAACCCGCCGAGGTACGTGGAGGCTTCGGGATCGGTGGCCTCGCCCACGCCATCGCAGGCTTCGAACCCAAGGCCAGCGCTTTGCGCCGACCGGGGACGGTGTCGGACGTCGTGCGGTTGCGCCGTGACGTTGGCCACACGACGCCACGTGCTTGAAACACGCGTGCGGCGTCCATTGCGAGCTGATCGCGAGCTGTCGGAATCGCTCCAGTGTCGGAGTCAATCCAGCCGATGGATCCGCGCCGGGCCCGCCTAGACACCGATTGCCCGTAGCTCAGGAGCCATCGCTTTGACACCCATCTCTCCCTCTCGCCCGACGCGGTCGATGACGATCGCCACGCGCGTCTTCTGCGTGATCGCGCTCCTCATCGGTGCGTTGGTCGCCGTATCGAGCTGGCAATCCGCCCGTACGCTGCATGACGAAGCGGTTGCGGATCATCTGTTGACTGCGCGAACCACGATCGCCGAAGCCCTGGCCGTGCTCGAGCAGACGGACGCACTGCACGCGGCGAAGGCGTTCGATGAAGCGAAGATCAGGGCCGACCTCGATGCGTACCTCGCGGGCGCGACCGATCAGAAGTCGCGAATCGAACGAGCGCGCGACACGACGTTCTATGACACCTTGCCCGTCGTCGCCGCATGGACGGCGGCGAGCGCGAATGCGGCGAAACTCGGATACCGCTTTCGAACGCCGCGCGTCGACGCGCGAAACCCGGAGAACGAAGCCGATCCGGTCGAGCGCGCGTTGATCGATTCGGCCAACGCGTCGGCGGATGGCGAAGCGTGGGTGTTCGACGAGCACGAGCAGGTGTTGCGCGTCGCGCATGTGGTCCGCTTGCGCGAGAGCTGCCTGGCTTGCCACGGAAGCGCTCGCGACAACCCCCTGGGAACTCCGAACGACGTCCTCGGGCTACCGATGGAAGGTTATGCGGTCGGGGACACCTACGGCGCGTTCGAGATGATCTGCGACCTCGGCCCAACCGAAGCGCGTACCGCCGCGTCCGCGCGGTCGTTGGTGCTCGTGAGTTCCGGACTGGCCGTTCTCGCCATGGGAGGCCTGTGGCTGTTGTTCCGCCGACTCCTCACCCAACCGCTCGCTCGCTGCGTGGGAGCCCTGGAGGCGCTGGCTCGCGGTGACTTGACGACGTCGATCGAGAGTGAGAGTCGAGGCGAGATGGGACGGTTGGCGGCCGCTCTCAACGCGGCGATCGAACGCATGCGCAGCGCCTTGGGCAGCACGGCTTCGGCCGCGGAACAGACGTCGGGCGCGTCGCACGAGCTGTCCAACGCCGCGAATCACCTGTCGGACAGTGCCCAATCCCAAGCCTCGGCGCTCGAGGAGACAGCCGCTTCGCTGGAGGAGATCACGTCGACGGCGCGCCAGAACGCCGAGAACGCGCAGCGGGCGAGTTCCACGGCGAACCAAGCTGCCGCTGCCGCCGAGCGCGGCGGAGAGGTGCTCTCCCGGGCGACCTCAGCGATGGCGGAGATCAACGCCTCGTCCCACCGGATCGCCGACATCATCACCGCGATCGACGACCTCGCGTTCCAGACGAATCTGCTCGCGCTCAACGCTGCCGTCGAGGCCGCGCGCGCCGGGGAACAGGGCCGCGGATTCGCCGTGGTCGCGGCGGAAGTCCGCGGACTGGCGCAGCGCAGCGCGACGTCGGCCAAGGAGATCAAGACTCTGATCGAGGACTCGGTTCAAAAGGTCGAAAGCGGGACCCATCTCGTCAATCAGTCCAGCGAGACTCTTTCCGAATTGGTCGCCTCGGTGCGACGCGTCGCGGAATTCGTGACGGAGATCGCCGACGCGTCGAAGGAGCAGGCCGTCGGAATCGAAGAGGTCAATCGCGCGACGACGAAGATGGACGAAATCGTCCAGGGCAACGCCGCGCAGACCGAAGAACTGGCGTCCACCGCACGCTCAATGCTCTCACAGGCCAAGGCGCTGCACGAAATCGTCGGGCGGTTCCGGCTCGATGCGGCCGCGGCGCCCCGGCAGAACGACGTCGGTCCGACGCACGACGCGGAACGATCGTCCCAACACGGTCGATCGATGCTCAGCGCGATGAGCGCGAGCGAGCGATCGCCACGTCCACACGTTGCGTCGAGATCGACAGCGTCGCCGAGGGGTGACGACTCCTTCGACGAGTTCTGATCCGGCGCGAGCCGGTGCACGAGCGAGTTCTCCAACACAACTTCGCGCGTTCGGGCGAATCGAACGCGGTCGCGCGATGAAACGAGTCACCTTCGAGAGGGTCCCATGCTCCAACTGAGAAGTCTCCGTTCGCGTCTGATCCTGAGCTTCGTTCCGTTGGCTCTCGTGGGCCTCGGCGTCCAGGGCTACATGGCCTTCCGCGATGCCTCCGACCAGTTGCTCATCGCGCAGGGCCAAGCCATGCACTCGACCGCGCTGAACGTCAGCGACAAGCTCGACCGCACACTGTTCGAGCGCGTCGGGGACGTTCAGGCGTTCGCGTTCAACCCGCTCGCGAGCGGTTCCCAGGACGACGTACGCACGGCCGCCAACACGTACGTCAAGGCCTACGGCCTCTACGACTTGATGTTGATCGCGAACGCGGACGGCTCGATCCTCGCGGCGAACGACGTCACCCACGACGGTCGGTCTCTCGACACGAGCTCGCTCATCGGCACGAGCGTGAAGGGCGAACCATGGTTCGAGGACATCGTCCGCGGTCGAACGGCCGTCGGGACCACCTGGATCGGTGACGTCATCGCAGACCCCGTCGTCACCAAGCTGCTTGGAACCCAGACGCACACGATCACCCTCGCGGCGCCGATCACCGATCCCGAGGGAAAGGTGACTCGGGTGTGGTGCAACCGCGCGTCACGCGATCGGTTGATCGGCGAGATCGCTAGTGGCGCCCAGGAGATGATGCATGAAGAGGGGTACTCCTCGGCCGACGTCCACGTCGTCAACAAGGACGGTCTACTGATCCACGACGGCGGCGACGCGATGGAGGCGCTGCTGAACGAGAGCCTGGAGGCCGACGGTGTCGAAGCCGCGCGCCTCGGCCGTTCGGGCAAGCAGGGCTACACGTTCGAGGTCAATCCCCATTCCGACCAAGAAGTCGTGAACGGCTACGCGCACTCGCAGGGCGCCCTCGGATTCGAGGGCCTCGACTGGACGACGATGGTGAGCATCGATCGCGCCGAAGCACTGGCCGGCGTCGTCCAATTGCGCAATGACGCGCTGATGATCTTCGGAATCGCCGCACTGGCTCTGATCGTCGTGACGGTCATGATGGCGACGTCGATCACGCGGCCGATCAACGCCGCCGTCGGCACCCTCGAACGCGTCGCGGAAGGCGACCTGACCGTGCGGATGCGCGTGGATCGTGTCGACGAGATCGGCCGTCTCGGCAAGGCCGTGGACCTCGCGACCGAGAAGATGCACGCCGCCATTTCGCAAGCGCGCGATGCGGCGGACGAAACCTCGTCGGCGTCGCATCAACTCGCGAACGCGAGCACGCAGCTGTCGGAGGGTGCGCAGTCGCAGGCGTCCGCGCTGGAAGAGACCGCGGCGTCGCTCGAGCAAATCACGTCGACGGCGCGTCAGAACTCCGACAACGCGGACCAGGCGAGCAGCACCGCGATCGCGACCGCCGACGCCGCCGAAAAGGGCGGAGCGGTCGTCAGCGAGGCGACCCGCGCGATGGCCGAGATCAACACGTCGTCGCAGAAGATCGCCGACATCATCACGACGATCGACGACCTGGCGTTCCAGACCAACCTGCTCGCGTTGAACGCCGCCGTCGAGGCGGCCCGCGCGGGCGAACAGGGTCGAGGCTTCGCGGTCGTCGCCGCAGAAGTCCGCGCGCTGGCACAACGGAGCGCGGGCGCGGCGAAGGAGATCAAGGGCCTGATCGAGGACTCCGTCGGCAAGATCAAGAACGGCGTCGATCTGGTCAATCGCTCGGGCTCGACGTTGAACGAAGTCGTGACGTCGGTGAAGAAGGTCTCCGACCTCGTCGCCGAGATCGCCGCCGCGTCGAAGGAGCAGGCAGTCGGCATCGAAGAGGTCAACCGCGCGACGACCAAGATGGACGAGGTCGTCCAGGGCAACGCGGCGCAAACCGAAGAACTCGCGTCGACGGCGCGCTCGATGCTCGAACAGGCGAATGCGCTGAAGAACATCGTCGAGACGTTCACGATCGAGAGTGCGTCGAAGCCGCGGTCTCGCTCGACCGGGAATGGTGAGTCGTTGACGGTTCGCGGCGGTTCCACGACCGGCAAGCGCATGGTCGACGCGATGTCGCGTTCGGAATCGACGCACCAGTCCGCGACGCCGACTCGCGCGCCGAAGTCGTCGGTTGCGGCGCACTCGGGCACGGACGACGACTTCGAAGAGTTCTGACGCGGTGGGGACGCGCCGCCGGCAGCTCGGCGCACTCGCGTTCGACGCAGTGGAAGCCCGCAGATCGACGATCTGCGGGCTTCCGTCGTTTCAGCGCTTGCCCAGGCCGACCTCGTCGGCGAACGGTCGCAGGGCTTCGATCACGAACGTGATGTGGTCCTCGAGCGGAACACCGAGCATCTCGGCTCCCGCGCTGACCTCGCCGCGCTCGACCTTCGCGGCGAAGCCCTTGTCCTTCAGCTTTTTCACCACGCTCTTGTTCTCGAGCGACGCCAGGCCATCGGGACGCACGCGGGCGCACGCGCCGACGAAACCCGTCAGCTCGTCGCACGCGAGCAGCGCCTTGTCGAGCAGCGTGTCGTACGACACGCCCCACTTCGTGTAGTGCGCGGAGACTGCGTGCGCGACCTCGGCGAGTCCGCGCTCGTCGAGCCACGCGACGATGCGCTTCGGATGCTCCTCCGGCCATTTCTCGTAATCGGCATCGTGCAGCATTCCGGCGAGTCCGAACGCGTGCTCGTCGACCGCTCCGTTGCCGTAGCGATGCGCCGCCGCCCGCATCACGACTTCCACCGCGCGCGCGTGGTTGCGGAGCGCTTCGGTCTCGGTCCACGAACAGAGATGGGCCCAAGCTTCGTCGCGTGTGAGCATCGAGGTCTTCCGAGGTCCGGGGTTTCGGCGCGAGCATAGACACCGCGGCGACCGGGTCCCGCACCGCGCTGGTACCCTGCCCGCCGAACCTTCCGGAGACTTCCATGATTCGGCTCGGCCGCGGCGTCTGTGGTCTCTTGCTGCTCGGGCTCATGACCGGGTCGTGCGGCGACCGCGGATCCAATGCGACGCGCGTCGCGTTCATCACGAACGGCTCGTCGGACTTCTGGGCGATCGCGAAGGCGGGTGTCCAGGAGGCCGAGCGCTCCACGGGCGTCGTGTGCGACTTCCACATGCCGGCCGAAGCGAACGCCGAGGCGCAGCAGCGCCTGATCGAAACCGTGATCGCCCGCGGCTCGAGCGCTCTCGCGATCTCGCCGCTCGATTCGGACAATCAAGTGCCGATGCTGGACGAGGCCGCGAAGGCGCTGCGCCTCGTCTGCGTCGATTCCGACGCGCCGCGGTCGAAGCGACTCGCCTACGTCGGCACCGACAACGTCGCGGCCGGCGCCGCCGCGGGCGCGCTGCTGCGCGAGGTGTTGCCAAAGGGTGGGCGCATCATGTTGTTCGTCGGCCGCATGGATGCGCAGAACGCGAAGGAACGCACGCAAGGCATCCGTGAGTCGATCGCCGGCTCCGGCATCGAGATCGTCGACGTCCGAACCGATCTGGGTGATCCCGCCAAAGCGAAGGCCAACGTGCAGGACACGCTCGCCGCCCATCCGGACATCGCCGGGCTCGTCGGACTCTGGAGCTACGACGGTCCGGCGATCCTGTCCGCGGTGGAGGAAGCCGGGCGCGCCGGAAGCGTCGCGATCGTCACGTTCGACGAGGAGGAGGCCGTGCTCGCCGGCATCGAGCGCGGCGTCATCGCCGGCACGATCGTCCAGGACCCTTGGCGCTTCGGCCACGATGCGGTCGTGCTGATGGCGAAACTCGCGCGCGGGCAGGCCACCGACGTTCCGGCCTCCGGCATCGTCGACGTCCCCGTGCGCACGATTCGCCGCACCGACGTCGCCGCATTCCGCGCCGACCTGCGCACGAAGCTCGGGCGCTGATTCGTGCCGTTCCTCGCGATCGAGGGTTTGTCGAAGCGCTACGCGGGCGTCGTCGCGCTCGATCGGGTTTCGCTGCACGTCGATCGCGGGGAGTGGCTCGCCGTGGCCGGCGAGAACGGCGCGGGCAAGTCCACTCTGATGAAGATCCTCGCCGGTCTCGAGACGCGCGATGCCGGATCGATCGTGCTCGATGGTGAGCCCGTGGCATTGCGCTCCGTGCGCGACGCCAAGGCGCACGGCATTGCGTTGATCCCGCAAGAGCGCTCGCTGTGCGTGAACCTGACGATCGAAGACCACTTGTTCCTCGGCCGCGAACGTGCCCGAGGCAAAGTGTTCGTCGACCGCCGTGGTCGACGTGAACGCGCCGCCGCCGCACTCGCACGCGTGGGCCTCGACGCGCCGCCGACGCTCGTGGTCGACCGCCTGTCGACCGGCAATCAGCAATTGCTCGAGATCGCACGCGCTCTCGACGAACACGCGCGCGTGCTGATCCTCGACGAACCGACGAGCAGCCTGACGCCCCACGAGACCGAGCGCTTGTTCGCCGCGCTGGCACGGGAACGTGAGCGTGGAGTCGCGCTGCTCTACGTCTCGCATCGGGTCGCCGAGATCGTGGATCGTGCCGACCGCGTCGTCGGACTCACCGATGGCAAGAACAGTGGCGAGCTCACGCAGCGCCCGTTCGCCGCGGACGACGTGATCCGCCTGATGGCCGGCCGCGCCGTGACGCGCGCGGAATCCACGAAGCGCGAACTCGGAGCTGCGCGCCTGGTGGTCGAAGAGCTGCGCACGCGGCGCTATCCGCGCGAGCTCGTGGCGTTCGACGTGCGCGCCGGCGAGATCGTCGGACTCGCCGGCTTGATCGGCGCCGGACGGAGCGAAGTGTTGCGCGCGTTGTTCCATGCCGACGTCCCGCTGTCTTGCCGCATCCGTGTCGACGGAACGCGCGTCGACTTCGACTCGCCCCACGCCGCGATCGAAGCCGGGATCGCGCTCGTCCCCGAAGACCGACCGCTGGACGGCGTGGTTCTCGACGACTCGGTGAGCGCGAACATCGGGCTGGCGTCATTGCGCGAAGGCTCGCGTCGCGGCTTCATCGACCGCCGTGCGGAACGCGAGCGTGCGCGCTCTTGGATCGAGCGCCTCGGCATCAAGACACGCTCCCCACGTTCGCTGGTGCGCAAGCTGTCCGGCGGCAATCAACAAAAAGTCGCGTTCGCCAAGTGGCTGGCTCGCGCGCCGCGGGTGCTTCTGCTCGACGAGCCCACGCGCGGCGTCGACGTCGGCGCGAAGGAAGAGATCCATCGCTGCATCGAGGCGTTCGCGCGTGCGGGTGGCGCCGTGGTGGTCGCGAGCAGTGAACTCGCCGAGCTGTTGCGCCTGTGCGACCGCATCCTCGTGCTGCAGCGCGGGGCGATCCGCGGCGAGCTCACGCGCACGCAGGCCACCGAGTCGCATCTCCTCGAACTCGCGACGGGCGCCGCCATCGCGCCGGGAGCGTATGCGTGATCAAGAACCTCGGCATCCTGCTGCTGTTGATCGCGGTCTGTGCACTCACCGCGTGGCAAGAACCGCGCTTCTGGTCGGCGTACAACGTGGGCAACACGCTGTCGTGGACCGGCCTGCACGGGATGCTCGCGCTCGGGGCGGCCATCGTGATCCTGACCGGCGGAATCGATCTGTCGGTGGGCTCGGTCGCAGGGCTCGCGGGTGTGATGTTGCCGTGGCTGCTTTCGCGTATGGGCTGGCCGCTCGCACTGGCGCTGCCTGCGGTGCTGCTCGGCGCGATCGCGATCGGCTTCGTCCACGGCGTGCTGATCACGCGACTGCGGCTGCAACCCTTCCTGGTCACGCTGTGCGGCCTGCTCGTGTGTCGCGGCCTGGCCCGGTACGCGACCGGCGACGCGACGATCGGCTTCGGGGACGACAGCGCTTCGCTCCGCGGGCTGGCGACGGCGACCCCGTTCGCGCTCACCGTGCCCGGCATCGATGCTCCGATCGAGATCCCGATCGCGTTCCTGTGGTTGATCGCGTTCGCGGTCGTGCTCGCGATCTTCCTGCATCGCACGATCGGCGGGCGCTCGTTGTTCGCGCTCGGGAAGAACGAATCCGCGGCGCGCATGAGCGGCGTGGCGACGTCGACGTGGACGATCGTCGCGTACGCCGTGAGCTCGGGGATCGCGGGTTTCGTCGGCGTGCTGCTCGCGCTCGACGTGAACTCGGTGCAACCCTCGACGCACGCGCAGTGGTACGAGCTGTACGCGATCGCCGCGGCGGTGCTCGGGGGTTGTTCGCTGCGCGGCGGTGAGTTCAGCGTGATCGGCGTAGTGCTCGGCGCCGCGATCCTGCGCGTGCTCTACAACGCGATCAACATCCTCGCGATCCCGACGCAGCTCGAGTTCGCGGTGGTCGGCGTCGTCATCCTGCTCGGTGCGATGGTGGACGAGGCGATTCGTCGCATCACCTCGCGCTGAACCGACTTCCGGCGACAACGGCGGTCGCCGTCAGGTTGCGGTCCGCTACCATGCGCCGATGCTCTCCGCGGTCCTTTGCGCAACGCTCCTCCTCGCTCCGGCGGACAAGCTCGTCACCACGACGAGCGCCGGGATCACCTTGGCCAGCGATACGTCGGCAGGCCAACGCGAGACCATCCTGGCCGTCGCGGCCGCCGCCGTCGCGACCTCCACCGCCCGCTGTGAAGACATCGGCCTGCAGCGCAAGAGTGACCAGAGCCTGCGCCTGCGCGTGTTCGCGCACGAATCGGACTACGACGATTGGCGTCGACGCACGCGCGACCAGAACACGAAGGTCAGCCCGCTGTCGTTCTACGACGACTTCAATCGCGAAGTGGTCGCGGCATGGCAGGCGGGATCGGATGCGGCGCGGGCGCAATTGCGGCGTCAGGTCGCGCGGTTCGTGTTCCTCCAATTCGCGAGGAATCCCTCGAACTGGTTCGAAGAAGGCTTTGCCGGGTACTTCCAGGGCATCGACACGGACGCGTACGGTGACGCGATCGACCGCATCGACGCGGACATGCTGAAGCAAATCCGCGAAGCGATCGAACGTGATCGCATCTGTCCGCTCGAGGAACTGCTCGACCTCCAGGACATCGAGTTCTACGGCTTGGCGGGAGCGAAGCAGTCGCCGTGGCCGCGCGCGGTGCTCTACGCGCAATCGTGGTCGCTCGTGTACTGGATGCTCGAGTCGAACGAGGACGTCGCGAAGCGACTGCTCGCGTTCGAGGTCGAACGTTCGACGACGGGGCGCTGGGACCAAGCACGCGGCAAGCAGCTCGTCGCCGAAGTCGAGCCCGCGTGGCGTGCGTTCGTCCAACGCGACGACCTGACCGGATTCGGTGGCCTCGTGCGCGATGCGTGGGCCGCGTTCGGCAAGGGTGAAGTCGAGGACGCCCGCTGGTTGGCGACGAAAGCGCTGGACCTCGACGAATCCTGTCGGAGCGCGCTACGCGTGCTCGGCAAGTCGGCGTTCGCGCAGGGCGATTCCGACGTCGCGGAGCACTGCTTCTCCGAATTGCTGCGCGGGCGCGCCGATGACGCCGATGCGGCCCTCGGCCTCGCGCAAGCGCTATCGCAACGCTTCGCGCTCGAGCCGCAGGATGCGCAGCTCTTGAAGGCCGTCATCGACGCCGGGACGCGCGCGGCCGAGCTCGCCCCGCTCGGCTCGGGGCATCGCGGGTACGCGATCGCCGCGGATGCGGCGGAATTGGCCGGCTCGTTCGACGAAGCACTACGCCTCGTGCGGTTGGCACAGAAAGCGCGGGGGATCGGTGCCGACGAGTTGAAGGCTCTACGGGACCGCGAGCGTTCCCTGATCAAGAAGTCGATCGGCAAGGGCTGATCGACTCCAGCGCACGCGGCGGCCGCGTACGAATGCCGCCGTTTTCGCGGGAACTGGTGGAACTCGCGCAGGTCGAGAGCCCTCACCGGCGGTCGCACGCGCTGCAAGACCGCGTGTGAGGGTTTCCATGCGTGTTGAAGGAGGACTCATGCGAGGCATCGGTATCGGGATCGCGACCGTGGCGCTCACCGCGTTGGCGTGGTGCGGATGCAGCCTGCTGACGCCAAAGGATCTGCCGCCCGTGGACCCGGACCAACTTCGCTCGGTGGCCGACGCCGAGCAGCGACTCGCGTTGCAGTTGCTCGCCCGCCTGCGCACGACGCGGCCGGACGCGAACGTGTTGGTGGGACCGGATTCGATCCTGTCGGCGATGACGCTCGCGGCGAGCGGTGCGGCGGGAGAAACGCGCGCGCAACTCCTGGGCGCTCTCGGCTTCGATCCGACGCGCGACGCGCCGCTGGAAGCCGTCGCGGCGCTCCAGCGCCAGGTTGCCGCCGCAGCGGATTCCGTCGATTTGTCCGTCGTGCACCGACTGTGGATCGACGCGTCCCAGCACGTCACGGAGACGTGGGCGCAGCGCGTGGACGGATCGTTCGAGCACGCGTTCGAGACCGTCGACTTCAAGCACGCGCCGGATGACGCGCGTGACGAGATCAACGAGTTCGTCGCGGACTCGACCGACGACAAGATCACCGACGTGATGCCGCCGGGATCGATCGATTCCCTGACGCGCCTCGTGATCACGAACGCGACGTGGTTCAAGGGCAGCTGGTCCCACCCGTTCGAGCGCGACCTGACGCGCCCAGCCCCGTTCACGAAGCAGGACCGCTCCACCATCGACGTTCCGATGATGAGCATGGAAGCAACGGTCGGTTTCGCGAAGACCGAGGACATGGTCGCCGTCGAGTTGCCGTACGAAGGCGATGCGTTGTCGATGTTGATCCTCGTGCCGCGCGACATCGACGCGCTCGACGCGTGGCCGGCCGACGTGTTCGGTCGGACCGTCGCCCAGCTGCGTCAGCAGGAAGTCCAAGTCGTGTTGCCGCGCTTCTCGTTCCGCGGCGCGTATGCGCTGGTCGACGCGTTCGCAGAACTCGGCGTCGTCGATGCGTTCGATCGGAGTCGCGCGGACTTCAGCCCGATCGACGGAACGCGCGGGCTGTTCGTCGCGGGCATCTACCACCAGACGTTCGTCGTCGTCGACGAGGAGGGCACCGAGGCCGCGGCCGCGACCGGCGCCACACTGGCGTGGAAGGTGGCGCCGATGGATCCGCCCGTGTTCCGTGCCGATCGACCGTTCGTGTTCGCGATCCGTCACCGCGCGAGCGGAGCGGTGTTGTTCGCGGGCGTGGTCTTGGACCCGTCGAAGAGTTGAGCGGGATCAACCGCGCGGAAGCACGGCGCGGGCCGCGTCGGCGATCGCGTCGATCGTGCGATGCACGTCTTGTTCGGTGGTGCGGAAGCTCTCGATGTTGATGCGCAGCACCTTGCGGCCGCGCAACACGGTGGTCGCGAACCACGCTTCGCCCGACGCCTCGACGTGGCGCTGGATCGCGCGGTTCAGATCGTCCTGTTCTTCCGGGCTCGTCCCAGCCGGAGCGAACCGGAAGCACTGCAGCGCGAAATCCGGGTCGTGGCAGAGCTCGAAGTCGGGCATCGCCGCGACTCGATCGCGCAGCACGGAGATCAGCTCGACGTGTTGCTCGAGCGCGCTCGCGATCGCCTCACGCCCGAGGACTTGCAGCACGCCCCAGACGCGGAAGGCGCGCGCGCGCCGTGAGCCTTGCAGGCTCAGGCGGTAATAGTCCGGCAGCATCTGATGGCGATCGGCCGAGTCGGCGAGGTAGCTCGGTGTCTCGCCGAACGCTTCCTTCAACCAATCGCCGTTCTTGACCAGCAGCGAGCCGATCTCGTTCGGCATCAGCATCCACTTGTGCGGATCGATCGTGATCGAGTCGGCGCGCTCGATGCCGCGCAGTCGCGGCGCGAGAGCGCGCGACAGCAGCGCGGCACCGCCGTACGCGGCGTCGACGTGCAGGTGGACGCGCTGTTTCGCCGCGATGTCCGCGATCGCCGGCAACGGATCACAACTTCCGGTCGGCGTCGTTCCGGCCGTGGCGACGATCGCCATCGGCATCATGCCCGCCGCGCGGTCTTGGGCGATGCGCTCGGCGAGCACGTCGGCGCGCATGCGGTAGTTCGCGTCGCTGTCGATCTCGACCAACGCCTCGCGCCCGAGCCCGAGCACGTCGAGGCTGCGCGCGATCGAGAAATGGCATTGGTCGGACGCGTAGACGCGTGCGCGACCGAGGATCGACAGGACGCCGCGTTGGCGCACCGACTGCCCGAGCCGGTCACGCGCGATCTTCAACGCTGACAACGTGGCCGCGGTGCCGCCGCTCGTGAATTGGCCGTAGGCCTCAGGACCGAGTCCGGCGAGTTCGCAGAACCACAGCACCGTGCGGTCTTCGATGGCCGTCATCACGGGGCTCTGGAGGAACGAACCCGTGTTCTGGTTCAGCACCGACGCGACGACTTCGAGCAGCGCGGCGAGCGGGATCGGGGAGGGATTGAATTGTCCGAAGTAGCGCGGCGAACCGATGCCCATCGAATCGGGCAGCACGCGGTCACGCAGCGTGTCGAGCAGGCGCTGCAGTCCGAAGCCGTGCTCCGGCAAGGGCTCGTCGAAGGCCTTGCGCAGCTCTTCGGGGTGACGGCCGGGGTAGACCCGGCGCTCCGGCAGCTCCGCGAGGTAGCTCGCGAGCATGTCGCCGAGCAGCGCGGACAGCCGACGGAACTCGTCCGGGGTGAGATCGAGGGACTGCGTCACGGGCGCTCTCGAGCCGCGAGGAAGTTCGGGACTCTATGCTAGCTTGCCTCGTTTTCGCACACCGAACAGGTTCTCGTGTCTCGCATGGACCTCGACGCTCTCGTCCAAGCCGCACAAGCCGCGCGCGAACGCGCGTACGCTCCGTACTCGGACTTCCGAGTCGGCGCTGCGCTGCTGTGCGCGTCCGGTCGCATCCACGTTGCGGCGAACGTCGAGAGCGCGAGCTACGGACTGACGGTCTGCGCCGAACGAAATGCGATCGCGCGCGCCGTGTTCGAAGGCGACACCGCGATCGTCGCCGTCGCGGTCACTGCCGACTGCGAGCGCGTGGTGACGCCGTGCGGTGCGTGCCGCCAAGTGCTGTCCGAGTTCGCCGGCCCCGACCTCGTCGTCGTGATGGCGAACACGCGCGGCGGTCGTGAAGTGACGACGCTCGGCGCGCTTCTTCCGCACGCGTTCACTCGTAACACCCACCTCGATCCGAAGACTCGAACTCATCCGAATCCTTCGAAGGACCAAAGGAACGACTCATGAAGAAGCTGTTGATCATCCTGTTGTTGCTCGCGGGCGGCGCGTTCGCCGCGATCTATTTCGGCATCGGCGGTCTGATCAAGGCCGGCGTCGAGAAGGGCGGCTCGACCGTCCTCGACACCGAGACCAAGTTGGAGTCCGCGCACCTCAACCCGTTGGCGGGCTCGCTGGTATTGAATGGCCTGTCGATCGCGAATCCGCCGGGCTTCAAGCAGAACCCGACGTTCGCCGTCGGCTCGATCGGCGTCGCGGTCGACACCGGCTCGCTGTCGGGTGACACGATCAAGATCGACACGATCGACATCCTCGAACCCGAGATCGGTCTCGAGATCAGCACCGGTGGCACGAACTTCGGCAAGCTGCTCGAGATCGTGAAGTCGAAGACCGGCGGCGGCGACACGAAGCCGGAGGAACCGGCCGCCGACGACGGCAAGCCGGGCAAGAAGATGCTGATCAAGAAGATCCGCATCACGAAGGCGAAGCTCACGGTCGCGCAGTCGGTGCTGATGTCGACGTCGCAGTCGGTCGTGCTGAAGGACATCGAGCTGAACGACGTCGGCAGCGACTCGAAGCCGGCCGATTTCGGCGCGATGCTGCAGCAGATCTTCACGGCGATCCTGAACGCCGCCGCGGAGAACCCGGAACTGAAGTTGCCGGCGGACCTGCAGAACATCCTGAAGGGCGACGCGACCAAGTTCGTCGGGGACCTTCAGAAGCAAGCGGACGAACTGAAGAACAAGGTGCTCGGCGACGCGCAGAAGCAGGTGGACGACATCAAGAAGCAGGGTCAGGACGCGGTCGACGAAGCCAAGAAGAAGGCCGACGAACTGAAGGAAGGCCTCGGCGGACTGCTCGGCGGCAAGAAGAACTGATCGCCGTCAGCGACTCTTTCGTCTGAACCACGCGCGCAGCCAGGACCACGGTCCTCGCTGCGCGCGTGCCGTTTCGAGGTCGACGTCCTTGATGCCGGTGCGATGGCACTGCGTGCAGTAGACGAAGACGTGCACGAGGTTCGGATCGGCGGCGTCGAAATGGCGACGCCAGCGCGCTTCGCGGAACTTGCAAAACGGGCAGTAGACCTTGCCGACTTCGAGCGTCGCGAACCGCGGCAGGGCTTCGCGCACGATGCGATCGACTTGCGCGTCGTCGTAGCGCTGACTCGGGCAACCGTCTCCGAGCGTCACGTCCGGCATCGGCGACCTACGACTTCACGCGACGATAGATCGCGATGTGCGGCTGGAACGCGGCGCCACGGCGGATCGGATGTTCGCGCGTCGGGCCGAACTTGGCCGCGAGTGCGTAGTGCGCGCCGAACGCGTTCACGTCGGGCTGCGGCTCTTCGCGCGGCGGCGTGACCTCGAGCACGGTGCGCGGAGTCTCGAACACCGACATCACGATCCAGTCCGGCACGCCAAGGTCCGCGGGCAACGGATCGCCGTAGCGCCGCTGGACCACGCGGGCGCAGCGTGGCGGATCGATGTTGTGCAGCGGCAGATCGAACGACGTGAGGGCGAACGCGGTCGGCTCGATGTTCGCTTCGATCCAGCGTGTCGCGGGAGTCCACGGTTCCTCGCGCATCAGTTCGAGCATGCCGACCGACTTCCTGCCCGCGTCTTGCAGCACGAACGCGAGGATCGCGACACCGAACCAACGCAGACGCGCGTGTTCGATGATCGCGGCGAAGCCGACGCCAGCGGCGACGAGCAGCATCAGCAGGATCGGGATCGTGAAGCGCAGGTAGCAGTAGCCGATCGGCGCGATGAACGTCGCGTCGTACGAGATCGCGGGCACCAGCACGAGCAGCGCGCCGCGACCGAGCTTGCGAAACAGGACGACGAAGCCGAACACGGACGCCAACGGCAACACGTACCCCATCGCGTCGAGCAGGTGTTGCCCGATCTGCGCCTGGAGGTGCATGTGCCCCTGCGCGTCCGCGTGGAACTCGCGGAACGGATCGACGCCGTCGCCGAAGATGTGATCGAAATGGACGTGGAACGCGCGCATGTCCCAGGGCACGCCGAACGCGACCAAGTACACGACTGCGGCGATCGGCAGCGCGATCGCGATGCCGCGCCAAGGGAAGGCTCGCTTGGGTCCGTCGTGACCGAGTGCGCCGGGACGCGCGAGCAACCACAGGATCACGGGGATCGTCAGGACGAACCAGCCGTAGACCTGGTCCTTCGTCGCGCCCGCGAGTGCGGCGAACACGCCCATCCAGACCAACGGCCGAGTGCGCCCGGTCTGGATCGCGGCCACGGCTTGGTCGAGCGCGAGCAAGCCCAGCGTCATGTACGGGACGTCGACGTTCAGCGTGTGCGCGTAGTAGACGACGGGGTACGAGATCGCCGTGAGTGCGCCGGCGATCACGGCGGCGAGGTCGGACGCGAACCGCCGTGTGAAGCGCATCATCGTCCAGACCAGCAGGATGCCGTACGCCGCCGCCACGCAGCGGCCGACGACGTTCAACTCACCGATCGCGTCGGCTTGTTCCGCGAACTGCTTGCGCAACACGTCCGGAGGCATGGTGCCCGCGCGATCGAACAACGAGAGCATCCGGTCCACGCGCGCCGCGCTCTCGTCGGCGCCGTACCGCACGAACAACCACGCACGCTCCGCGGCCCCGGTCACGAGGTAGTGCAGGCGCGGGTACTTCAACCCGACTTGGCTGCGCTCGCCGAACGTGTGGCGCAGGGCGTCGAGCGCGAACACCGGATGCAGGCCGTCGACGGCTTGGTCGTAGTGCGCTGGTTGGCCGTAATCGATCGCCGTGAAATTGAGCACGCCCGAGAGCAACAGGATCAGTGCGGCGATCCAACGGTGGCGACGGCTCGTGAGCATGGCGCGGCATCGTAGACGACGGTTCGGCATCCCGTCTGCCGCGGTCGCAGCGTCCCGAGCGAGGCTTTGACGAAGCCGTGACCATCCGGCCTGAGGGGATCGGTCCAATACGGTCGATGGAGTCCCCATGTTGATCCACGCCCTCGCTTTGCTCCTGGCACAAATCTCCCCGGCGCCGCGCGTCCCCTCGATCGAGTTCGCCTCACGCCCGCTGTCCGCATGGTGCGACGAGTTCGAGGGGTCCGGTCACCTCTCTCACGACGCACTGTGGTGCGTCTATTGGCACGGGCCCGACGACACGATCACGACGAAGCTCGTGGAGTGGCTCGCCGTGACGCCGTCGGAGTCGATTCGCGCCGAACTCGAGGTGATCCTCCACCACCGCGGCATCCCGCATCCCTGCACGCAGCGAGGTCTCGACGATCTCGCGTTCGACATCGCGCGACCGGACCTGGCCACGCCGACGCTCGAACTCCAGGCCGCGCTCGACTCGCGCGACCCCGGGCGAGTCCTCGACGCCGCGTCGGCGCTCGTGCGGCGCGACGAAGACGCCGCGTTCGCGGTGCGATCCGTCTTGATGCGAACGGCGATGGACCCGCTGCTCGTCCGCGCGTTGGTCGACTTCGCGGGGATGCCGGCGGATCGGGCGATCTGCGATCTGCTCGACGACCTCCACGTCGACTTCGCGGTCAAAGAGCACGTGCTGACCACGATCGGCTTCTCCGTGGGCGCCAATGTCGACGTCGTCGCGACCACGCTCGCTCGGTTCGCGTCGCGTGCCGACGCGATCGGAGCAACGGCACGACGCCGCTTCGTGGACGTGTTGTTCGGCGAGGACCCGTGGCGCGACTGGAACGCGGCCGACGGCGACACCCTTCATTTCGTCGCGCACTGGCCGAAGCGCACCCGGATCGAGGACTCGAATGCGGCCCGCATGTTCGGCGACGCGTTGGCCCATTGGCTCGCGGCATTGCCGGCGACGAGTTGTCCGGATGCATCCGAGTTCTGGCTCGTGCTCGAAGCGGCGCGACGCAGCGATGCGATCGCGCGCTCCATCACGCCGGCGCTGCTGCCGTGGCTCGAGGAGAGCCCCGAGCGCGCGACCTTCGCGCGCGGGATCCTCGCGCACTCGGGTTGCATCGATGCTGCGTTGCAGGATGCGGTCGCGAAGTACTGGAACGCGCGTGCCGACGACTCCACGAACGCTGACGGCATCGCGCCGTGCCTGCGGGAGTACGCGGCACCGACGTGGACCGCGTTCGAGCGCGCGTTCGCGAGCGCGTCCGACGACGACCGCGCGCGATGCATGCTGCCGCTCGCCGACGCCGGAAAGCTCGACGGCGACCGCGAGCCGCTCGCGCGCGCTTCGATCGACGCGGCGGCGAAGGCTCGCGCGTTCGGCGCGGGATGGAGCGGGTCCCACCTGTTCGAACTCGGCGCGCGCGGGACCTTCGAAGTCGTCGACGGCGCCAGCGACCTGACGAACATCTACCGCCTTGCGATCACGGCACGCACCCTGCGCGACTCCGGCGGCGATCCGTCGAAGCCGTTGCACCAACTGCAGGACATCCTGCGAACGACGCCGGAACCGCAGGGCGTCTTCGGCTTCACCGACACCTATGCGTGGGGATTCGACGTGATGTCGAAACTCGCGATGGGCACACCCGAGTTCGATCGCTGGTGCGTCGACTGGCTGGTGCGGGACGGCGACGACAAGTACCACGAGGAGGACATCGCCGCGTACCTCGCCACGCGCGAGCTCGCGGCGGAGCTGCGACCGCTCGTCTTCCACGCGCGCGGCATGTTCGTCGACACCTTGTTCCCGGACCTGTTCGTGCGCCAAGGCGAACTCGCGCTGGAGACACTCGCGCGCTGGCCGCGACTGCACGTCGAGTCGCGCTGGCAGGGCTCGCCCCGCCTCGATCTGTCCGGTCTCGAGCGCATCCTGCGCGTGACGGTGCTGACGCCCGCGGACCACCACGATCTCGCGCGCGCGCTGCGTCACTGCATCGCCGTCGATCGCCTCGAGGCGCTGCGCTTCGTGAAACGGCACGGGCTCGCGAGCGATGAACTCCGCGCCGCGATCGTCGCGGCTCGCGCGGATTGCGACGACCGGGTCCGCGCCCTCGCGATGGAGTGACGCGGGTCAGCCTCCGAGGTCATTTCGTCGCGCGAGGTCGCGCGCGAGCATCGCCTTCAGGTCGGAAT
>JBPOIU010000085.1:0-6793 GCA_052034255.1 Planctomycetota bacterium
CCCGCGCGCGTGCCGTTCCGTTGGATTGCCGCCTCCCTCGTATGAGCCGCCGCACCACCATCCTCGGCGCCGGACTTGCCGGCCTCTCCGCCGGTCACACCCTGGTCAAGGGCGGCGAGACCGTGAGCCTGCTCGAGAAAGAGGACTACATCGGCGGGCTCGCCGCGTCGTTCAAGGTCGGCGAGTACACGATCGACCTCGGCCCCCACCGCTTCCACACGCGCAACAAACGGGTCCATGCGCAGGTCGAAGACCTGCTCGCGACCAACGCGCACTGGAAGAACCGCCTGTCGCGCATCTACCTGCGCGGCAAGTTCTTCAACTACCCGCTGAACGCCGGCAACGTGGTCCGCAACCTGCCGCCATGGCTGCTCGCGAAGGCGTTCCTCGACTACTTGTGGGTGCGCGCGAAGAACGCCGTCAAGCCGATCCCCGACGACTGCTTCCAGAACTGGGTGCTGAAGCGGTTCGGCAAGACGCTCTACGACCTGTTCTTCGGGACCTACACCGAGAAGGCCTGGGGCATTCCGTGCACGCAGGTCTCCGCGGACTGGGCGTCACAGCGCATCACGTTGTTGTCCTTGTGGGACACGGTCAAGAAGACGCTGTTCCGCCCGAAGAACGTGCCGCGCACGCTGGTGTCGAAGTTCATCTATCCGAAGCACGGCGGCGTCGGCCAGATCGCCGAGCGCCTCGGCGAGGAGATCCGCAAGCAACCGGGCAACTCGATCCAGACCGGCGTCCGCATCAAGCGCATTCGCTGGTCGGGCGACAAGGTCACATCGGTCGAATACGAAAAGGACGGCGTCACGCGCGACGAACCGGTCGAGCTGCTCGTCAGCACGATCCCGCTGACCGTCGCTCTCGAGCTGTTCGACCCGGCGCCCCCGCCCGAGGTCATGACGTCGAAGGACACGCTGCGCTACAAGGCGATCGTGTTCGTGTTCTTGATCGTCGATCGACCGAAGGTCACCGACGACCATTGGGTCTACCTCCCCGAAAAACACCTGCGCGTGCATCGCATCTCGGAGTTCAAGAACTTCTCCGAGTTCAGCGCGCCGGAAGGCAAGACGCTGGTCGCCGCCGAGATCACCTGCAACTACGAAGACGAGACCTGGAACATGGACACTCCAGCGCTCGTGGAACTCGCGAAGAAGGACCTCGCCACTGCCGGGCTGATCCAGCCGCACGAAGTGCACGAAGGCTTCGTGCGACGCGAGCGCTATTCGTACCCGCTCTACGACCTCGTCTATCGCGAGCACGTGAAGCGCTGCCTCGACTTCATGAAGGGCTTCACGAACTTCCATTCGTCCGGCCGGCAGGGGCTCTTCCAGTACGGGAACATGGACCACTCGCTGGCGATGGGTCTCGTGCTCGGTGAGAAGCTGTTGCGCGGCGAAGGCGTCGACCACGACAAGTTGCTCGAAGAAGAAGAGAGCGTCGACGGATGAAGTCGGCCACGGACGTCGTCAGCGCGACGCCGACGCGCGAAGTGCCGTGCTACCTGTGCGGCCGCACCGATCCGACCACGATGTTCGCGCAAGGCCCGTATCGCGTCGTGCGCTGCCAGGGCTGCCGCCTCGTGTTCACGACGCCGCGCCTGTCGCCCGAGCAGATCGAAGCGATGTATCAAACGGCGTACTGGTCGTCCGAGTGCGCGAAGGACTTCGGCTACACCGACTACCTGAACGACCGCGAGCTCTACCTCGCGACGTATCGCATGCGCCGTGAGGTCATCACGTCGCGCAAGCCGACTCCGGGTCGCGTGCTCGACGTCGGGTCCGCGGCTGGCTTCTTCCTCGCGACGATGAAGGAAGTCGGTTGGGAGTGCCACGGCATCGAACTCTCGGAGTTCATGGCCGCGAAATCGAAAGAGCTGTTCCAGCTCGAGCACATCCGGTCGGGCACGATCACGTCGTCGCCGTATCCAAACGCCTCGTTCGACGTGGTGACGTTCTGGGACGTCATCGAGCATCTCGAGGACCCGCTCGTCCACTTGAAGAAGGCGCGCGAACTGCTGAAACCCGACGGCCTGTTGATCGTCGAGACGCAGAACGTCGAGTCGCGGTTCGCCCGCGTCATGGGCAAGAACTGGCAGCACTACAAGATGGCCGAGCACCTGTACCACTTCGGCCCGACCACCGTGCGGACGCTGCTCGATCGGGCGGGGTTCGACGTGATCGAGAACACCGGCAAGCGCGGCGGCAAGAAGGTGTCGTTCGACTTCATCCGCGAACGCGTCGGCAAGATCCATCCGGTGCTGTCGACGCTCGCGTCACCCTTGAAGCTGATCGGGCGCGCGTCGCTGTACGTGAACCTGTTCGACGAGATGCTCGTCGTCGCGAAGAAACGCGCCTGAGCGCAGAGCACCCCGATGGAAGGCGTCGCGTACGAGCAGTTCCTGAACCTCGAGCGTGACCATTGGTGGTTCATCGGGCGGCGGCGCAGCTACTTCCGCATCCTCGAGCACCGCCTCGCGCGCAAGGACGGCCTCGCGATCCTCGACGTCGGTTGCGGCGTCGGCGGCATGTTGCCCGAGCTCGCACGACTCGGCACGCCGGTCGGCATCGACGCCGACGAAGGCTCGATCGCCATCTGCAAGCGCCGCGGCTTCGCGGACTGCAAGGTCGCCAGCGGCACGACGCTGCCGATCGAGTCCGGCACGCAAGACCTCGTGACGCTGTTCGACACGATCGAGCACGTCGACGACGACGTCGGTGCGTTGCGTGAAGCGCATCGCGTGCTGAAGCCGGGCGGCTCGGTGTTCATTTCCGTACCGGCGTATCAGTTCCTCTATTCGAACAACGACAGGGTCGCGCACCACAAGCGCCGCTACACGAAGGGCGAATTGAAGCGCCGCGTGCGCGCCGCGGGCTTTCACGTCGTCCACGCGACCTACGTCAACGTCGTGTTGTTCCCGTTGATCCTGCCGGCGGTGTTGGTGCTGAAGCTCAAGGAAGCGCTGTTCCCGAAGCCCGACGACACGCGCACGAATCTCAGTCACACGCCGGCGTCGTTCGTCAATCGCACGCTCGCGGCGATCTTCGGCGGCGAGGGCCACGTCCTCAAATCGATCAGCGCGCCGTTCGGCCATTCGCTGGTACTGGTCGGCCGCAAGCCCTGACGGACCGCGGTCCGAATGTGGCGTCCGAGTCAGGGCGAGCGGCGCTGGAGCGGCACCACGATGCGATGGTCGACCGCGTCGGTTGCCCGAAGCGACGCCTCCGTCGATCGATAACCCGGAGCGCGGAACTCGAACGGGGTCGCCGTGGCGGCCGACATCGCGAACACGCGTTGCGGAGTCGCAATGCCGTCGACCACGGCGTAGGCCCGCGCGATCGGCACGCTCGTCTCCGCGTCGACGGCGATGACCTCGATGGCTTCGAGCTCGGCGACTTGCAATGCCACGTCGATCGTGCCGTGTTCAGCGAGGTGGACGCGCTGCACCGCGTAACCGATCCCGACCGACGCCTCGACCTTCAGGTCACCGACCGGAACCGGATCGAGATCGAAGCGGCCGGAGCCATCGGTATGCGCGAACTCTCGAACCTCGCCGGTCGCCATTTGCGTGAGCCGAACCGTCGCGTTCGAGATCGGGGCACCGGTGTCGTGCCAAGTCACGGTGCCGCGAACCCGACCCCGCGCCTTGCGGTCGACGATGCTGCGAAGCCGCAGCGCGATCTCGCCGAGCTCGGAAGGGAACGGCGCCGTGAGCGCGAGCTCGTCGACGAATCCATCGGCGCGGATGCGCAGGATGGCTCCGGGAATCACGTCGATCGCGAACGCATTGCCGTTCGTGAACTCCGTGCGCATGACGTCGACACCCGTGTCGTCGCTGGCGTCGATCCACTCCACGCGGCCTTCGATGGGTTGCCCGAAGGCGTCGACGATCCGTCCGGTGATCGTCTGGAGCGGAACCTGGACGGTCGAAGCGTTCACGACGGTTTGCGTGCCGAGTTCACCCGCGACGGCCGCCTCGGGCTCCAGCTTGAAGCACGACGACGATCTCTGCGAAAACGCCAGGCGCGTGGGCAACGCCAAGTGCACGCGAGCCCCGGCAGCGAGTCCGCGCACACGAATGACGCCATCGTCGTCGGCGAAGGCTTCGCGCGGACGCGCGTCGCCGTCGACGCGAACGACGCAGCGGGGCAAGCTCTGCTCGATTCCTTCGATCGCCAACGCCAACGCGATGACGGCGTCCTTCTTCAGCGTGACGTCGACGCCGTCTCCGTGGGTCGGGCCGCAAGCAACGAGCACACTCGCCGATTCCGTCGGCGTCGCGACATGCACGCGCAACAACCAGTTGCCGAGAACCTCCAGCGCGGCTTCCCCACGTTCGTCGAACGATTCGGGCACGCGCGCCGAGGGCGCGTGCCAAGGAGTACCGGACAAGCGTTCGTTGATCTTCTGTTCGAGCGTGCGCTCGTCAGGCCGCGGCAGAGCGGACAGTGCCTCGATGCGAAGGCTCGCGCCCGCTGCGGGTTCACCGCTCTCGGTGTGCGCGCGAATCGTCCACGTGCGCGCCGCGGGCAGTCGCGCGTCTTCCTCCGCGGCGCCCGCACTGCAAAGCGCGAGAACCAACGGCCCCCAGTTCACGACGGCGTCGAAGACTCGCACGGTGTCACCCTCCGTCCCAGGAACTTCATCCGTCAACGCACCGGCGTTGTGCGAGTTCGGCCATTTCACGGTTCGACGGATCAAGGGACCCGTGTCAGCTCCACGCGGATTCGACCGTCGACCGCCGACGAGCCATCCAATGCGAGGTGTCGCGTCGCGTAGCCGAAGGCGCCGACCACGATCGGGACACTTGCACCGCGAACGAGCTCGACGCGATCGGAGAATGCCGCGGGACCGTGGTCGATCGTCCAGACGCCGTCGATGTCCGTTCCATCGAGCGCGTCGACCACCTGAAGTCGAACCTCGGCTTGCGGCCGGAGTTCGAGCGCGAGCGCGGGCATCGGCGGCCCATCGACTCGCACGGTGGCGCGTGCGAACGAGTCTCCGCTCCGGGCGAGCACGAACGCATCGCCGAGCGGCAATCCGTCGAACGCGAAGGACCCATCCCGCGCGACAGTCGTCCTGTCGCGCCACGTGTCGGCGATCGCGCTGTACTCGATCTCCACGGCATCTTCGAGCGAAGCCCCGCCGATCCCGTGAACGACGCCACGCAGTGCGCCGCGGCGCGTTCGGTCGGATCGGGTCGCGCTCGGGACGAGTTCGATCGGCTCGAGTACGTCGACACTGCCCGACCACTTCGAGCAGGCCGGCTCGTAGCCATCCGCGAGGACGAGCAACTCCGCGCCGGGGACCATGCGCGCCGTGAACCGCCCTTCGAATGCGTACGCGTCGGGAATCGGCAACGCGCCCGCGCAACGGATCGCGATGCGTGCATTCACGGGCTCGTCCGTCACCGCGTCGCGAATCGTCCCGCTCACGCTGCGCGCGACGATCTCGTCGATGCGGAGTTCGATGCGACGCTCACGCCCCTCGTCGGGCGGGCGGACGGCACGAACGCTCGGGACGAGCCACGCGCGCAATTCCCGATCGAACACGGTGCGGACGGGGATGCGAACGTCGGACGATCGAGCCAGGCCACGAACTCGGTAGAGCCAGCCGGCATCGTGCTCCGCGGCAACATCGCTGCCATCGACTTGGATGCAGAAGGATGCGGGGGCGGGGCCGGAGAACTCGCGGAGTTCGATCGCGAGGTCCCAAGTCGGCTGGAGCACGACGTCCACCGTGGCCGGCTCGCAACGAACGTCGACCTCGGCGATCCCGACTGCGTCGTCCGTTTCCACACTCACGCCCACGCGAATGGGCGCGAGCACCAGGATCGTGGCTTCGCCCGAAGGATCGAGTCGCGTCGGGAACTCGCCGTCGATCGATTCGAACACGCCGACCGAGCCCGCCGCGGCCTCGAGCTGCGCGAGGTAGGCCGAAGCGTCGGTGGACGCCGCGATGCGATCGAGCGGAATGGCCAACTGCGTGAGTGCTACGACGTCGAACGAGGCTTCGGCAGCGGGACGACCGTCGGCGGATCGCGCACGGATGCGGAGTGGCGCGGTCATCGAGTTGACGTCGAGCGCGAAGTCGTGCGAGAGAGTCGAGCGGTCCACCGCGAAGCTTCGCGGGGGCGCCCAACTCTGCGGCTGATATCGAACATGCGAAACGGTGAGGCCCGTGCACTCCAAGGGAATCGAGATCGAGTACGTCCCGTCCTCGGCGGAAACGACGACGTCTTCACGTTGCGTCCGCTCGTCGAAGTCCAACATGGCCCCGCTAACCCCGGTCGAAGTCCGGGCGTCGAGGACTCGACCGGAAACCAAGAGACGAGGAGCGGGAACGACGTCGGAGGGCGCCGATGTCGCTGCCGAACCGTCCCCGCGACGGTCCGCAGCGCCGTCCGCCGCGCGCAACGCACGAGCCGTAGGCCCAACGATGGAAACGGATGTCGAAGGGTCCGCAGATCCAGCGCCGGGTTCAGCGGGACCCGCCGCGCCAGGGCTCGGGTCGATGGGCGAACGATCGAGCATCGCGGAGGTGCAGAACACCGCCAACGTCGAGCTGGCAAAGATCCCAATCCACCCAGCCGAAAGCCGCATGGAACACCTTCACCGGCAAGATACGGGTCGCCGTGGACCAAGTGACACAACGTCAAGCCGAACAAGCAAGAGCCCGGGTGCCAACGCGGGGCCTAGGCCTGCACCCAACCCACGGTCCGCCGCGCCCCCAAGGTCGCGGCGGCGCCACGTACTCAAGGAAGAAACCGGGCGGCAGCCCGCGACATACCAAC
>JBPOIU010000178.1:0-8397 GCA_052034255.1 Planctomycetota bacterium
GCGACGCACTCGCCCGAAAAAGGAGCAGCAATGAGAAGACCGAGAAGGAACCACACCGCCGCGTTCAAGGCGAAAGTCGCGGTAGCCGCCCTGAAGGGCGACAAGACGCTGGCTGAACTGGCGGAGAGGTTCGATGTTCACGCCAACCAGATCACGCAATGGAAGACGCAGTTGCTGGAAGCGGCGACAGGCGTCTTCCTGACGCCGGCAGAGAAGCGCGAGTCGGTCGGCCCCAGCGTCAAGGACATGCAGGCCAAGATCGGGCAACTTGCCCTGGAGAATGATTTTTTGGCCGTCGCGCTCGGTCGCATCGGCGATGCGAGCGCAAAGAAATGATCGACGCCACGCATGACCTGCCGATCCGTCGCCAAGCCGAACTGCTCGAGGTTTCCCACTCGAATGTCTATTACCTGACCAAGGCGACCTCCGAGGCCGATCTGGCGGTGATGCGCCGAATCGACGAGTTGCATCTGAACTACCCCTTCGCCGGCGCACGGATGCTGCGCGACATGCTCAATCGCGAAGGCATCCCGATCGGGCGCAAGCATGTCAGCACGCTCATGGGCAAGATTGGAATTGCGGCGATCTACCGCAAGCGCAACACCAGCGTGCCGCATCCGAAACATCCGGTCTATCCGTACCTCCTGAAGAATCTGACGATCGACATCGTCGCGTGTCGTGATCGCGCCGAGATCTGTCCTCCCCATCCAACCGATCGCCACGTAGCCGCCGGAGACGAATTGCGGGGCGAAAGTACCGAACTCCGCGCGGACGCAGAAGACGTTGGTCACCGTGGGCTCCCATCCGCACCAGCAGGTGCACGCGCGTAGTCAACCGTCAGCGCATCGAGAAAGGCGTCCTTGCCGTGCGCCACCGGCCCGTTGTCGTTGCGCATTTCGGTCAACGCATCGGCGAGGCGATTGAACCCCGACAGAACCTTGTCGAGCTTGCTCGCGCCGCGCGTGTTTCGCAGGCCGAGCGGATTCAGGGCTGCAACTAGCAGGTCGGTCGTCGACGGAGTCGCCGACGGCATGGGCTCGCTCAGCTCGCTCATGATAGTGAGACAGACGCTCTCGATGAACGACTTGACGTGCTCAACCAGACCGTGCGCGTTGGTGTCGAAGGCCGCCTTCAGCGCCTCGTGGCACTTCGCCAGAATAGGCGCATCGGGCCATCGCTGTTGCGCCCGCCGGTAGTTCGGCGCGAGGGTGTCAAGTTCGGGCATCAGTCGCCGCCTCCGACAAACCGTGCGGGGTCTTCAACCCGCAGCTCGCCGGAAATCAGCTTGGGCAAGAGTGCATCGCGCAGGGCGGACAGCCTTTCGGATTCCCGTGCGCACTTGACGATGCGCTCGTAGAACGGACGCGCCAATTGCTCAAACCTATGCATTACCTCGGCTGGAGGTGCAACAACTGGAATCGGGCGGAAGTTAGTCTTGCTGATCTCTAGGAACGTTGAACCGTTCGCGCGACTTACGATATTTTCGTGAGCGACGCTGGCCCATAGAAGCAGGAACAGATTCGACGTTCCCGGCTGTGGCGTCATGGCAATGAACCCCTGATTAATTGCAACCGGTAGCTCAGCGATGGCCAAGTAACCGATCGGGGCTCTCGATGACATCAAAACCGTGCCCTTGGGGAGCAGCCCGGAACCGATCTGCGCCAATCCTGTGTCCGTGATCCGGCGTTCGGTATCGAGAAGGACCGGAACCAATAGGGCCGAAAGATCCTTGGGGGTCGCCCATGCGTGCTTCCCACCTTCCCAATACTCGCTGTTCTTGGTGCTCGGCGTGGCTCCGCCCACGACTATCGCGAGGTCACCGATGGACTTCACCTGCCACCCCCTCGGAATCTCCCCCAACTCTGAATCCTCGAACGAATCCGGAAACAGATCTGCGATCTCCTTGGGCAATCCGGGATCGCGGCCCTCGGCCTTGGCGCGGACCGGGTCGAAGTCGACGAACCACGACTTGAAGAGCGCCCGCGCCATTGCCTCCAGCGTCTCGCTCATCCGGCGGTTCAGTTCGATTTTGTCGTCCAGGGTGCCGAGGATGTGAGCGATGGCGCGTTGTTCGTCGAGCGGTGGCACATCGAGATCGAGCACGTAGACGGCCGCCCGAGTTGTGGACGGTATCGGAGAACCGTCGTCCACTTCGCCGAGCTTGTAGTGCTGAATCGCGTAGTACAGCCACCGCATGTCGAGCTCGGACTTCGGAACGACGAAGTACGCCGTGTCGATCACGAAGAACGGGTCACGCGAGAACTGCACACCGCGGTACGCGCCCTTGCGCCCGAGAATCACTCCCGGACCAGGAGCAAGCGGCGTTGATGTCCAACCAATAGGACCGTTTGATCCGTACACGCGGTACCCGCCCTGCGACGTGTCGTGCCCGCGAAGTGCTTTGCCATATTCCAGCGAGATCTCATCGCCCCATGTCGACGCACGCCACTCACCCGCCATACCCAAGCTCCTTCAGGTTGGCAGCGATCGCGACGTCGAGCGTCGCGGCCCTAGCTTGCTGCTCCCTCAGCGTCGCGGTGAGGCGCCTCATCTTCACGTCGTACGGTTCGCCATCGTCCGCGGCTACCTCGGCGCCGACGTAGCGCCCGGGCGTCAGCACGTGCCCGTGCTTGCGGATGTCCTCGAGCGTGGCGCTCTTGCAGAATCCCGGCACATCCAGGTACTCACCCGCGCCCTTGTCGCCGCGCCATGCGTGGTACGTGCCGGCGATCTTCGCGATGTCCGCATCCGCCAGCTCGCGGTGCGTGCGGTCCGCCATCGTGCCGAGCTTGCGCGCGTCGATAAACAGTGTCTCGTCGCGTCGATCGCGGAAGCGGCCGTTCCGCTTGCTGCGCGTGAGAAACCACAGGCAGACCGGGATTTGCGTCGAATAGAAGAGCTGGCCGGGCAGCGCGACCATGCAGTCCACGAGATCGGCCTCGATGATGGCTTTGCGGATCTCGCCCTCACCCGACTGATTCGACGACATCGAACCGTTCGCGAGCACGAACCCGGCGAGGCCGTTCGGCGCGAGGTGGTGGATGAAATGTTGCACCCAGGCGTAGTTGGCGTTTCCCGGGGGCGGCACGCCGTACGTCCAACGCTTGTCGTCCTTCAGGAGATCGCCGCGCCAGTCGCTGTCGTTGAACGGTGGGTTGGCCAATACATATTCGGCCTTCAGGTCGGGATGCCCGTCTTTGTGGAACGTGTCACCATGCGCGATCTGCGCGTCGATGCCGCGAATGGCGAGGTTCATCTTGGCAAGGCGCCACGTTGTGTAGTTGGACTCCTGGCCGTAGATCGAGATGTCGCCGAATTTTCCGGCGTGGGCTTCAATGAACTTCTCGCTCTGCACGAACATGCCGCCGGATCCGCAGCATGGGTCGTAGACGCGCCCCTTGTACGGAGCGAGCATTTCGACCAGCACGCGGACGACATGCGAAGGCGTGTAGAACTGGCCGCCGCTCTTGCCCTCGGCGCTGGCGAATCGAGCAAGGAAGTACTCGTAGACGCGGCCGAGCGTGTCCTTCGCGCGATCTGCTGCACTTTTGAGCGCGATGTCGCTCACCAGATTGATGATCTGCCCGAGCCGCTGCTTATCGAGGCCGGGACGGGCGTAGTCCTTCGGCAGCACGCCCTTCAGCGACGGGTTGTCGCGTTCGATCGCGGCCATCGCATCGTCGACCAGTGTTCCGATCGTCGGTTGCGGAGCGCTCGCCTTCAGGTACTGCCAGCGCGCCTCCGTCGGCACCCAGAAGATGCTGGCGGCGCGGTATTCGTCGCGGTCTTCGGGGTCGGCGCCTTGCTTCTTCTGCGCCGTGAGTTCGGCATGCTTGGCCTCGAACGCGTCCGAGATGTACTTGAGGAAGATCAGCCCGAGGACGACGTGCTTGTACTCCGCCGCGTCCATGTTGTTCCGAAGCGCGTCGGCGGCCGCCCAGAGCTTCGCCTCGAATCCGAGGTTCGCCGAGGTGCCGTTGTTCTTCGCAGATCGTTTTGCCATTCAATCCTCGATCGATCGTCGCGGAATCGCCGCGAAGCCCAAGCCTCGCGGCCCGCCGACTCGCCGCCCGTCAAACCATACTGAGCCGCCCACCCACTCCGCCCACCACCACCACGCACTCGTGCATCCCCGCCCCCATTCTCCGCGGACCGTATCACGCCGCGCGAACGGCGGTCCACCGCACGCTCCCATTCCTTCGCGCCACCCCCACCCCACCCCCACCCCGCGCTACACTCCCCGCCTTCGGCCACGATCGCCCACCCGGGAGTTCCTCGTGCGCAAACTTCTCCTTGCCCTGGTCACTTGCATGCCCTTCGCCCCGACTGCTCGTGCTTCAGACATCATGCCGTACCCCGCCGTCGAGACGACCCTCGCCAATGGGCTGAAGGTGATCGTCGTGCCGACGGGGTTCCCGAACCTGGTGTCGCTGCAGATCCCGGTGCAGACCGGGTCGCGGAACGAGATCGAGGTCGGCAAGACCGGGTTCGCGCACTTCTTCGAGCACATGATGTTCCGCGGGACGAAGAACTACCCGCCCGACGTGTACCAGGACATCGTGAACCGGGCCGGTGCGCGGCAGAACGCGTACACGACGGACGACTACACGAACTACCACGTGACGTTCGCGAAGGAGGATCTGGAGAAGATCCTCGAGATCGAGGCCGACCGGTTCCAGCACCTCGAGTACGAGCTGTCGGCGTTCCAGACCGAAGCGCGCGCGGTGCTCGGCGAATACAACAAGAACTACTCGAACCCCATCCGCAAGCTGTTCGAGAAGCTGCAGGACACGGCGTTCACGACGCACACGTACAAGCACACGACGATGGGATTCATCGACGACGTGCTCGACATGCCGAACCAGTACGACTACTCGCGCGAGTTCTTCCAGCGCTGGTACCGGCCCGAGATCACGACGATCATCGTCGCGGGCGACGTCGACGCCGACACGGTGATCCCGCTGGTCGAGAAGTACTGGGGCGCGTGGAAGCCGGGCGTCGCGAAGATCGAGATTCCGCAGGAGCCCGAGCCGACCGCGCAGAAATTCGCGCACGTGGAGTGGGCGTCCCCGACGCTGCCGTTGATCGCGGTGTCGTTCCTCGGGCCGAAGTTCTCGGAGACCGAGCCCGACTCGGCTGCGATGGAGCTGCTGCTGCAGTTGCGCTTCGGCGAGACGTCCGCGCTGTACCAGCGGCTCGTCAACGACGAACAGAAGGTGGACCTGCTGTCGGCCAGCAACGCGGACAGCGAAGACCCGAACCTCATCACGATCCTCGCGCGACCGAAGTCGACCGCCGATCTCGTCGAGGTGCGTGACGCCATCCTGAAGACGTGCGCCGAAACGCGCGAAGCACTGGTGACCGCCGAAGAGCTGGCGCAGTGCAAGTCGAACCTGCGCTACGGCTTCTCGGCGACGCTCGACAACACCGACTCGATCGCGTCGACGCTGGCGCGCTACGTGCGCTTCCGCCGCGAGTACCACACGCTGAATCGCGTGTTCGACCTGTTCGACTCGCTGACGCCCGAGCACCTTCAAGCGGCGGCGCGCAAGTTCTTCGCGACGAATCGCCTGACCGTCGTCACGCTGCACCACGGCGCGGCGGTGGCCGGCATCGAGCGCGCGCCGGAACTCGAATCGATGCACGCCGCGACGTCGGACGATCCGGGCGCCAGCCGCTTCCTGGTCGTGAAGAACCAGAGCCCGCAAATCGCCATGAAGCTCGCGTTCTCGGTCGGCTCGGCGCACGACCCGGACGGCAAGGAAGGCCTCGCCGCGCTGTCCGCGAAGATGGTCAGCGAAGCGGGCTCGGACGTGCTGACGTACGCCGACATCCAGAAGGCGCTGTATCCGATCGCGGGCTCGTTCTCGAACTCCGTCGACCGTGAAGTGACGGTGTTCACCGGATCGATCCACAAGGACAACCTCGAGCGCTTCGCGACGATCGTGCTCGACCAACTGCTGCGTCCGGGTCTGCGCACCGAGGACTTCGAGCGCAACCGCGACGGGCAGAGCAACGACCTCGCGCAGGACCTCGTCGCGAACAACGACGAGGAACTCGGCAAGGAATGGCTGCAGCACGCCGTGTTCGCCGGCTCGGGCTACGCGCATCCGAGTTCGGGCACGAAGGCCGGCATCCAGGCGATCACGCTGGACGACGTGCGGCGCTTCCAGAAGGCGCACTACACGTGGGACAACCTGACGATCGGCATCTCCGGCGACGTGCCGGACGCGTTCGTCGAGCGTCTGCGCAAAGAGCTCGGCAGCAACCTCGCGAAGGGCAAGACCGCCCCGTCCGAAGCGAAGCCCCGCGCGTCGAAGGGCATCCGCGTCCACATCGTCGAGAAAGAGACGCGCGCGACGTCGATCTCGATCGGCCATCCGATCGCCGTGACGCGCTCGCATCCGGACTTCGTCGCGCTGTGGCTCGCGCGCACGTGGCTCGGCGAGCACCGCTCGTCGCTGTCGCACCTGTACCAGCGCATCCGCGAGCTGCGCGGCATGAACTACGGAGACTATGCATACATCGAGGCGTTCCCGGGCGCCGGCGGCCGCTTCTTCCCGCCGGCCCACGTGCCGCGTCGCGCGCAACTGTTCGAGATGTGGATCCGCTCGGTCGACCAGCCCGAGTACGCGCACCACGCGATCCGCATCGCGCTGCACGAGTACAAGACGCTCGTCGAGAACGGCCTGACCGAAGAGCAGTTCGCCGCGACGCGCGACTACCTGATGAAGAACGTGTTCCTGTTCGTCGACAGCCAGTCGAGCGACCTCGGCTACCGCATGGATGCACAGTGGTACGGCACATCCGAGTGGACCGAGATGATGCGCGAGCGGCTGAAGACGCTGACGTGCGCCGACGTCAACGCGGCGATGAAGCGGCACTTCACGCCCGGCGACGTCGAAATGGTGCTCGTCACGAAGCACGCCGACGAGATGAAGCGGCGGCTGACGACCGACGCGCCGTCGTCGATGAAGTACGAAGGCGAGAAGCCGAAGGACGTCCTCGACGAGGACGCGCGCTTGTCGGCGTGGAAGCTCGGCATCGACCCGGCGAACGTCACGGTGACGAAGGTCGCCGACGTGTTCGCGAAATGAACGACCGCGAGGTCCGAAAAGTCGCGACTTGACGCCATGAACGACGGCCCGGCACCCTGGTGCTGGGCCGTTGTTCGTCCATGGTCGCATCGGCATCACGGCCCCATCGTTCGGAGGAGAAGGTCATGTCCCGCTGGTTCAAGCACGTCGTGCAGAGCATCCCCCTCGTCGTCCTGGTCGCGAGCGCATCCGCGCAGGATTGGTTTTCGACGGCGAGACATTTCCCGTACGTCGACCGCGGCCAGATCCGCGCGGCGACGGACATGGACGGCGACGGTGACGTCGACCTGATCTGGATGAGCGAGACGTCGATCCAGGTCGCGTTCAACGATGGGGCGGGCGAGTTCACCGACGGCCCCATCTTCACGCCGAGCGTGCCCCTCTATCTTCCGGAGCCGACGTTCGACTACGCGAAGTACGTGACGATCGGCGACGTCGACGGTGACGGTGCGAACGACGTCGTGCTGCTGACGGATCAACCCTGGTCGAACGCGATCCTGTTCGTGTTCTTCAACCGCGGCGCGGGGACGTTCTCGGAGTACAGCGTCCAACTCCCCGACGCGCCGTACGCATTCGCCGGCTCGGCATTCACGTCCGCGCTCGGCAACATCGATGCCGACCCGGCGCTCGAGATCGCGACGGCCCACGATCGCTCGCTCGGCGGGTTCGTCGTCGATCTGCGCACCGAAGTGCGCTGGTGGAATTGGAACGGATCGGCGCTGGTCGGGAATTCGGCTTTGACGCTGTCCGGCTCGCTCGCACGTACCGAGTCGATCGTCGCGGTCGACATCGGCCACGACGGGATCGCCGACCTCGTCGCATCGGGCTACAACGGCAGCGGATCCCCGGTCAGCGCGATCGCGCTGCTGCCGACGGTCGCTGGAGCGCCGACACTCGGCACGACCTACTCGGTCCCGGGGTATCGCGCGTGGCTGAGCGCCGGTGACCTCGAAGGCGATGGTGACGTCGACGTCGTCGGCGCCCATCGATGGGGTTGCCAGGACATCGACTTCATCGTGCTCGAGGATCAGAGCGGCGCGTTCGTCCGCAAGGACACGCCGACGATCTCGATCCCGGCCGACACCTGCGCCGAGATCGCGCGCGTCGTGCTCGGCGACGTCGACGCCGACGGCGACCTCGATGCGATCCAGACCCACATGAACGCGCGCTCGTACTTGAACGACGGCACGAACCACTTCGTGCTCGGCAGCGCGACGCCGGTCGAGATCGATCCGGACTACGCGTCGACCGGTGTGGCCGGCGCCGACGTCGATGGCGATGGTTCGGACGACGCGATCAC
>JBPOIU010000052.1:0-16452 GCA_052034255.1 Planctomycetota bacterium
CGCGGTCGCCGACGCCGTGGACTTGCAGCGCGATGAACCCGCGCGCCGTCATCGCGTCGTGATGATCCGCGGCGGCGACTCCGTTCAACCACGAGCGGATGTGATCGCCTTGGCAGACGATGCGGAACTCGTTCCACGCGCCGCGCTTGAACGCCGCGCGAGCCTCCGCGTCGTTCTCGAGTGAGTTCAACCAACCGCGGCGTGCTTCGTCGTAGAGGCCGCCGGTCCACGCGCGATCGCTCGGATCGATCTCGATCTGGTAGCCGTGGACGCGCCCGTTCTGATACGTCGGCACGCTCTGCGAGCGGATCTGGACACCCGAGTTCGCTTCGTCGTCGATCATGAACTCCAGGCGGAGTTCGAAATCGCCGTACTCCTTCTCCGTGCACAGAAAGCTGTTCTCGGTGTTTCGTCGCGTCTCGCCCACGATCACGCCGTCCACGACGGTGTACGACGCGTTGCCGCCGCGCTGGACGAAGCCACTCAACGTGCGGCCGTCGAACAGCGGCGCGAAGCCGTCGTCGTCGGCTCCGATGGACGCACAACCCGCGCACAGCAACGTCAAGAACGCGAATGCCATTCCCCGCGTCATCGCACGATCTCCAACTCTTCCGGTGTCCACGGTCGATTTCGGTCCCGCGTGCGCTCGCGTTCGCGCGTGACCTCCGCCGGATCGACGGGGTCGGCGCGATTGCCGAACGAACGGCGGATGTAGGTCAAGACGGCCGCGATCTCGCGGTCCTCGGTGAGCGGGACCGGAGGCATCGTCCCGGCATACGTCGCGTCGCCGAACGCGTAATGCCCCTCGAGGCCGTGCAGCACGATTCGCACCAACGCCGCCGGTGGCCCCGCAACGCGCGCGGAGCCCGCGAGCGGCGGCGCCAAGCCCGGACTGCCGCGGCCATCGCCTTGATGACACGCATGGCAACTCGAGTAGATGCGCTCGCCTCGATCGAACAACTTTCGTTCGTCGTCGGTGAGAGCGCGCGGCGGCGGCTTGCGGACGACCGGAGGTCGTCCCGGCCAATCGCACTGCATCAATGCCTCGGCGAAACGCACACGTTCGCGCGCCGCGCGCTCGAACGTCGTGGGACGACTTGGGAGGTCCAGCACGCGAGGGTGCTCGTCGTCGAGCGCCATCGACGCAGCGACGCGCTCGAACACCAACGACGTCCGCGGATCCCAGGCGAGCGCGAGTCGTCCACACCACTCGAGCGTCGCGAGCCGTTCGAGATCGGGCCGCCGCAGGGCGGCAAGCACGAGATCGCGCGCGATCGCCGTCTCGCCGCTGCTCTTCGGCCAGGTGGGCTCGTCGAAGCAGCTCTGCAAGAACGCGAGCTCTCGATCCCGCAAGCCCGACGCCACGGCACCACGTACGTACGCATCGTCGCCGAACTCGCGCAACGCGTGACGGAACTCGTCGAATGCGCGGTCTTGCCGCGACGCGCCGAGAGCGAACAGCGCCGCGACGCGTTCCTCGCGATTCGAGCTTCGCGCGCGCGCGGCGACGCTCGCGCGAATCGCGTCGACGTCGTCGATCCACGTTTCCGCGAGTTCCAGCGCGGCGCGGCGCTGTGCGTCCCATGGGTCGTCGAGGGCGCGCAGGACATCGCTCGGCTCAAGAGCTCCGACGCGCGCGAGGACGTGCAATGCGGCGAGTCGGGCCGTTTGTAGCGAGCTCGCCTCCAGCACGAAGCGCAGTGCGTCGTCGACGCGTGCTCGACGCTCGACGAGCAAACGGGCGGCGGTATCGCGCCACCATCCCTGCTCGTGTTCGAGCGTCCGCACGAGCTCCAGATCGCTCGCGCGCGACAATCGCGGTCGCTGCGCGCGGGTTGCGTCGTCGCGCGTGATGCGGAAGATCCGTCCGCGATCGAGCGGGGCTTCGAGGCCACGCGCCAGCGTTTGGTCGCGCAGGTACGGCGTGATGAAGTTCGCGTGCTGCAACACGCCGCGCCCGAAATCGATCACGTACAGCGCGGCGTCCGGGCCGAAGAGCAGGCTCACGGGACGAAAGCGCGGATCGGTGGACGTGAGGAACTCGCCGCTGGTGCGCGGGTCGACGGCGCGCGGAGCGCCATCGGCCGCATTCCGCAACACGAGCTGCTTCACCACGTTGCCGGCCGGCTCGCAGACGAACACGGAGCCTGCCTGCTCGGGAGCGAATGTTCGCGTGCGATCGACGGCTGGTGAGCACGCGGCGGTCATCTGCGTGAGCTTGCCGTCTGGCCCGAGAACTCCCGCCTGGTAGCCGCGATTCACCGCGGGATTCGCGTGCGCGGGTCGCACCGCGTTCGACGTTCCGATCGACACGCCGAGTCCCGCGATCGAGTCGACGCGCGGATTGCGCGCGCCGTAGCGCTTCGGCACGAGGTCGGCGAGCAGCGCCGTGGAGTTCGGTGTCGTGTAAAGCCGACCGCCATCGTCCTGCGCCAAGCCCCATTGGCCGATCGACGGCACAGGCCGTTCGACGACGGTTTCGCCATCGAACGTGAATTCGCGCCGCGACTGCGCCATGTGGATCACGCCGTCGATACCCCACGTCAGTGCGTTGGGCGCGTGCTCGGGATTGTCGAGTCCGTCGAAGCCGTCCGCGACGACACGGACGTGATCGGCTCGGCCGTCCCCGTCGTCGTCGCGTGCGAACAGCAGGTCCGGCGGCGCCAGCACCAACGCGCCACAAAAGCACGGCAACACGGAGCGCGGCAGCACCAGATCATCGAGGAACGTCGTCACGGTCTCGAACGAGCCGTCGTCGTCCCGGTCGACAAGTCGCACGACGCGGCCTTCCGGCGCGAGCTCGTCGGTTCCGTACACGTCCTTCATGAACGCGCGCATCTCGACGACGTAGAGCGCACCATCGGCGTCGAACGCGGCGTGGACCGGAGCGGCGATCGTGGGCTCGCTCGCGACGAGTTCGACGCGGTAGCCGGGCGCGATGACGAACGACGCCAGCGTCGCTCGCGGATCGAGGTCGGAGCGGGTCAACGCCAGCTCGGTGGCCGGGGCGCGGTGGGACGGAACTCGGGCCAGCATGGCTCCGGCCACGACAACTCCAAGCGCGCCAACGAGATGAAACGGAGCGAATGCCGCCATGCGTGGCGCATGATCGGCAACGACCACGCATCCGACAAGGGCCGGCGTTCGACGCATCGAAGACCCTGGACTCGCCTGTCGGCCATTCGCCTGCGAAGATGCCGCCATGCCGGAGTCCGAGAACCCGCAGCCCGGGCCACCCACTCAGATCCTGCTCGATCGCATGCGCGACGGCGATGCCGGCGCGGCACGCGAGCTGTTCGCGGTCCTCTACGCCGAGCTGAAGGACATCGCGCGCCGCGAACTCGGCCGAATCGATCGACTCGGGGGCGCGGCCTCGGCGCAGACGCTGCAGCCGACGGCATTGGTCAACGAAGCGTGGTTGAAGCTGTTCCACGGTGCGCCGCAGGGGACGTATCGCACGCGTTTCCACTTCTGCTGCACCGTGGCGAAGGCGATGCGCTCGGTGCTCGTCGACCACGCGCGCGAACGGCGCGCGGACAAGCGTGGCGGAAGTCGACGCGCGCTGTCGCTCGACGACACCGGTGCGATCGCGACGTCGGACCTTCCGCTCGAGCACGCGATCGACGTGCTGCCGCTGCACGAGGCGATGGAGGATCTCGCGGCGTTCGATCCGGAGCTCGTGGAGCTCGTCGAGCTCCGGTTCTTCGCCGGGCTGTCGAACGAGGAGATCGCCGCACTGCGCGAGTTGTCGTTGGCGACGATCGAGCGCCGATTCGCGTTGGCGCGAGCGTGGCTGCATCGGCGGCTGCAAACCGCGGACGGCGAACGAGCCGGATGAGCGCATGACACCGGCATGGGCGCGTATCCGTGAAGTGTTCCTCGCCGCACTCGAGCGGCCCGTTGCCGAACGAACGGCGTTCGTGCGCTCCATCTGCGCCAACGACGAAGCGATGCGTGCGGAGGTCGAGTCGTTGCTCGCGGCCGAGGCCGCGTCGGGCGCTCTCTCGCACGTCGACTACGGTGCCGCGGTCGCCGCGCTGGTTCCCGACGTGGATCGCGCGGAGTTCGTGCCGCGCGTCGGCATGCGGATCGGCCGCTACCAACTGACGCGCGAGCTCGCGACCGGCGGCATGGGCACGGTGTTCGAAGCGGAGCAGACCGAACCTCGCCGCACGGTCGCCGTGAAGACGATGCGCGGTGGGCTCACGAAGGCGGCGCGCGCACGCTTCCAGTACGAGGCTCAAGCTCTGGCGCGACTGCAGCACGAGCACATCGCGCAGCTCTACGAGGCGGGCATCCACGAAGCTCCCGGCTCTCGCGACGGCGAGATCACCGCGTGTCCGTACTTCGCGATGGAGTACGTGACCGACGCTCGACCGCTGACGACGTATGCGACCGAACACGCGTTGCCGATGCTCGAGCGCATTCGACTGTTCATCGCGGTCGTGGACGCCGTCCACTACGGCCATCAGCGCGGCGTCATCCATCGCGACTTGAAGCCGGGCAACGTGCTGGTCGACGACCGCGGCCGACCGAAGATCATCGACTACGGCATCGCGCGGTTCACCGACGCCGACACCGAGCGATCGATTCGCACGCTCGCGGGCGAAGTCGTCGGCACGCTGCTCTACATGAGTCCCGAGCAGCTGCGCGGCGATCGCGATGCGATCGACGTGCGCAGCGATGTCTACGCGCTCGGTGTGGTGTTGCATGAGCTGTTGACGGGAGTCCCACCGTTCGCTCTGCGCGAGTCCACGGTGGTCGACGCGATGCGCATCCTCACGACGACCGAGCCCAAGCCGCCGAGTGCGTTCGATCCACGCATTCCGCGCGACCTCGATTGGATCGTGCAGCGTGCGCTCGAGCGCGATCCCGACCATCGGTATGCGTCCGCACTCGCGTTCAGCGCCGATCTCGCGCGCTTCCTCGCCCACGAGCCGGTCGAGGCCGGACCGCCGAGCACGCGCATCCGGATCCAGAAGTTCGTGCGCCGCAATCGGGTCGCGGTCACCGCGCTGAGCGCGATCTTCGTGTCGCTGACGATCGGCATCGCAGTCGCGCTGCGCGCGCGGGCCGACGAGATCCGGGCGCGCGAAGAGGCCGAAGCCGCGCGAGACGATGCGCGCAGCGAGGCAGCCCGCGCCAACGAAACGGTGGCGTTCGTGCGCAGCATCTTCGAGACCGCACGCGCGGACACCGGATCTCCCGATACGCGCGTCAAGGACTTGCTCGCGGCGGCGGCGCGGCGCATCGATCGCGAGCTCGGCAATCAACCGCTGGTCGAAGCCAGCGTGCGCGCGATGATGGGCGATTGCTACCTCACGATCGACGCGGACGACGACGCGGCGGCGCAGTTCGAGCGCGCGGTGGAACTCCGTCGGCGCTTCCTCGGTGACGATCATCTCGACACGATTCGCTTGCGCATGGGGCTCGGCAACGTGCGTTCGCGCCAGGGCAGGCGCGAGGACGCGGAGGCCGAATATCGCGCGGCCGCCGAAGGCTTGCTCACGCACGCGCCGCCGACCGACGTTGATGCGGTGCTCGCGGTCAGCGGACACGCGACGACGCTCGAGCAGCTCGGCCGTCTCGACGATGCGGAGCGCGAGTATCGCCGCGCGCTCGACCTCGCGAGCCAGCGCTGCAACGACACCGAACAGCACGCGATGATCGAGTCGATGTACGCCAACGTACTGGTGTTGCTCGGCCGTGCGGATGACGCGCTCGAGGCGAGTCGCAGTGCTCTCGAGCGCATCCGCCGCTCCGGCAGCACGAACATGGACATTCGCTTGCGGGTGTCGTTGATGGCGGCGGCGCGCATCGCGCGCAAGGATCCGACGGTGGGTGCGGCAGAGCTCGGGCGCATCGTCGAGGAGTCCACGCAAGCGTTCGGCAAGAACCACTCGACGACCATCCAGGCGTTGACCCATCGCGGACTCGCGGTACTCGCGCTGGGGCGCGGTGACGAGGCGATCGCGTTGCTGAAGGATGCTGAGGCGCGCGTGCGCGAAGCCGACGGCGACACGTCGTGGACGACGGCGATGACGCGGCGCGAGTTGGCGAAGGTGCTCGAGCGCACGGGCGACTACGAGGAGGAGGAGAGCGTCCTGACCACCGCGATCGCGGATGCGACGCGTGGTTTGGGGGATCTGGATCCTGACGTCATCGCGTTGCGGCTCGCGTACGCGCGGTTCCTCGCAGCGCGCGTGCGTGTGGGGGAAGCCGAGACCGCATTCCGAGCGTTGATCACGGCGTGCGTCGAATCCCAGGGCCCAGCGAGTCCGACGACGTTCGCCGCGGTGTACGAGCTCGCGGATCTACTCGGCGCGGCGAACCGATTCGACGAAGTCGTCGCCGTGCTCGGGACTCAAGCCGACGCTCTCGAGGCCGGCGGGGTGGAGGCGACGCTCGAACTCGATGCGAGACTAGGCACCGCCTACGTTCGGTCAGGTCGCTACGCGGAAGCCATCGAACCTCTCGAGCGAGCCGAAAGGGCTTACGCCCCCGAGGTTGGCGCGGATCACGCCGGGTACGCGTCGATCACGGAGCTCTTGGGAATCGCGCGCAGGGAAATCGGCGACCTCGACGGTTCCGAGCAGGCGCTCCAGCGATGCCTGGAATCGCGAAGGGCGGCGGTGAAGTCGGGAGCCGCCGACGAGGAGTCGATCCGAACGACGGAAGCGGAGTTGGCGAAGACGCGAGCGCGCCGCGGCAAGTGAAGCAAACGCGAAGAAGCGGAGCGAACCGCGAAGGGCCGGAGCGAACCGTGAAGCAGCGGAGCCGTCTTCGCCACGCGCGCAAGCGGTATCAAGCGGGGGTGTCTCACCCCGCCTCCCCACCGGCAATCTTGTCCGGCCAGCCGGACAGGATTGCCGGCGGCTACTTCGTCCGGGTGGCCGGACAGGATTGCCGGCGGCTACTTCGTCCGGATCCGCCCAAGCCCAGTCCTTCAGTCGCAACCACCGAGCGCCGAAGGCGCGAGACCGCACTCCCCTCGCCGGCCTCAAAGCACGCGCGTTCCAGCCCACTCCGTCGCCGATGAGGTCCCCGAGCCCAGCACGACAGCCGGCCTTGGCCCTGGCCTCTCGTCGTCTAAGTCCATTTCAAAGATGAACTTAGCCCAACCGCTGTTCTCACCGGCAATCGCTTTCGGGCGACGAACGGGGGACAGACGGGGACGGAGGCGCCTCCGTCCCCGTCATCGTCCGGGTACCGATGCCTTCCACCGATGCGATGGAGCGCCGAAGGCGCGAGCCAAACTTCTCCCCGGTCTCCAAGCCGGCGCGCTCCAGCCCACTCCGTCGCCGAATAGGTCCCCGGACCCGGCACGACAGCCGGCCCTGGCCCCCGGCATCTCGCTCGTTCCGCACGGATGCGGCGATCCGCTGATACGTCTCGTGCAGGCACCCCAGCTCAACCGCGTTCTTGAGGGGTGGTGCGCCATCTGCACGCGGCAGAAGCCGCCCCGTGCGTTCGAGAGGCCGGGGGCCAGGGCCGGCTGTCGTGCCGGGTCCGGGGACCTATCCGGCGACGGAGTGGTTTGGACGCGCCGGGCTTTTGAGACCGGGGAGAAGGGCGGCTCGCGCCTTCGGCGCTCCATCGCTTCGGTGGAAGGCATCGGTACCCGGACGATGACGGGGACGGAGGCGCCTCCGTCCCCGATCTGTCCCCCGTCTGTCCCCTTGCGACGGGACGAGAGGGCTGGGCCGCGGCCCGCTGTCGTGCTGGGCTCGGGATCTACTCGGCGACGGAGTGGTTTGCGCGCGCGCCCGGCTTGGAGACCGGGGGAGGATCTTGGCTCACTCGAACACGAAGCGGACGCCGTTCGTCAGGCAGTATCCGAGCGGCGCGCCCGGATCGGCGACGGCGGCTTGCAGGGTGATGACGAGATCGACCGGAACCGCCGCCGGCATCGTGGTCGCGATCGTCCACGAGCCCGCTCCCGGTCCGAGACCGCTGAGGGGCAGCGACAGGATCGGCGCGCTGATCGGATCGACGAGGAATCGACAGCCGAAGCCGAGGTTCACGTCATTCGTGCCCGTGCCGAGGAACAGGAAGCTCGACGCACTGCCGAAGCCTCCGGTCAATTGGATCGTGACGTGTCCGAACGACGTCGGGCAACCCGTCGCGTCGAGTTCCGGCGCGAATCCACCGCTGCCCGCGCATGCCTTTGCGTACTGGACGAACCCCTGCGAGAGCTCGACGACCGAGACCGTCTTGTCATTGCGGTTCGTGACGAACACACGGCCATCGCACGGCTCGAACGCGACCATTTCCTCGATCGGCGGAAACCACACCTGCGCCTGCGTGAGGACTGGCGTGGTCTCTTCGAGTCGACTCAATTCGTAGTCGACGCGCAGGACGCGCCCGCTATTGCCTTGGAGCAACAGTTCGCGACCGTTCGACGTTCCATTGCGGCCGAACGCCTGCGAATTCAGGGGATCCGGGAGTTCGTCGACGAACGAGCCGTTCACGAGCTCGAAGCGCCGCAGGTCACCGTTGCGGACCACGTAGGCGTCGTCGAAATGCGTGACGAGCTCGAGCGAGCAATCGCCTTGTAGGTTGGTCTCGTACAGCTTCGTCAACGTACCGAGATCGAACACGGCGAGGTTCGGGCCGCTCGCGAGGCACGACGGCGCCGACAGGCCGACGCAGAGCACGGCCATCTTGGTCCCGGCCGCGTCGAACCGCACGCGATCGGGCAAGTGGTGGAGATCCGTGATCGTGGCCTCGAGCTGCCACGTCGCGAGATTCACGACGTCGATCTTGTTCTCCCACATGTGGACGACGAACGCCTTGTCCTGCGTGGGATGGGGGAACAGGATGTTTCCGTACGTCCACTGCGACGCGTTCGGCCCCGACAGCGCAAGCGACTGCCACGCGCCCCCGGGCAGCGCCTTGCGCCACAGGGTGTCGCGGTCCTGGTTGATGACGTACAGAGTGTTGTTCTTCACCAACAGGTCGATCGGCGCGACCGGCGTGGTGATCGTCGCCGCGATGAACTCGGAACCCGGAGATGACGCGTCGACGACGCGGACGGACGGCGTGTCTTCGCCGACGTAGAGCTTGTTGCCGTCGCGCACGATCGCGCCGGGCACCGCGAACCCCGGGACCGCGTGAACTTGCGTGAGTGCGGCCGCACCCTGAGGAACGACCGGGCCCGCCACGCCGCCAGCGTAATAGTAAACGCCTGGCTGAAGTGGGGACTCGACGAAGCCGGTCTGTTGCGGGGCCGAGATTGCCGTCGTCGAGACGACGGCGAGGAACGAACCGACGACGGTGGCGATGCGCATGGTGCGGGCTCCGAAAGGGCGTGGTCGACGCGGCGAGGCCCCACGGGGTACCCGGAACGCGCGTTCGTGGGAAGGGACGAGCCGACCGATGCGCCCGCCTTCGGCAGAATGGCCGCGTCGGATCGACCTGGCGCGGGGTTCGAGGTGTGGCCAACACTTCGGTGCCCGGCCGCGCGCGGCGGGTGCTTTCGCATGCGCCTCGGGAAACCGCGGGCATGGATCCTGTGCGTCGTGGCGTGTCGTCGGACTGCGGAGGTGACCGGTGAGTTGGATCGCGATCTGGGTCGTGAGCGCGCTCGCCTTCGCCCCGTTGCCGTTGCAAGACGCCAGCGCGGAACGCGGGAGCGACGCGCAAAGTGGACGCGGCTTCGCGTTCTCGAAGGCCGAGCGCAAGGAGATCGACGCTCTCGCCAAGGAGGCGAGAGTCGAGGGCGCGACGTTCGACGTGCGCGGCCGTTCGTTCCACGTCCGCGCGCCGAACTCCGCACGATTCGCCGCCGAACTCGCGGTGTTCCTCGAGCTGTTCCAGACCGAGTTCTTCGCGCGCGTGGACGCGAAGCCGCAGCTCGACGTCGTGCCGACGGTGATCGTGTACGCGACCCCGGCCGAACTCGGTGCGCGCTGTGCGAACGGCGACCGCAGCGCGTTCAACTGGCTCGTGAAGGACAAGGCGTGGCCCGAGTTCCACGTCTACGCGGCGCTCGAGGCGCCGAAGATCGCGGCGATCGCGGAATACGACCTGCGCCCGTTGCAGCGCGGCGTCGCGCGGGCGCTGCTGCGCCGGATCGCGGGCCGCAATTCGCCACCCGCGTGGCTGGAAGAGGGCATTGCCGCGTGGTTCGAAGGGCTCGACGTCCGCGCCAACTTCGCGAACGACCGCTCGGCGCGCTGCCGGCGTTCGCCGTACCTGACGTTGGCGCGCGAACTCCTCGCGCTGTCCGACCATCCGCCGACACTCGCGGCGTTGTTCTCCATCCGCCTCGAGGATTGGAACACCGACGGCTTCACCGAGACGACGCGGCGGCGGAACGCGCAAGCGGAGGCGTTCGTCGACTTGCTGCTCGCGACGGACGCCGCGAAGAGCGAGCGCAAAGCGGTGTTCGAGGCACTGCGTCGCGGCGTGCCGTTGGACAAGCTGCAGGTCAAGGAGCTCGCGGCGCTCGAGCGCAAATGGATCGATCACATGCGGGAGCTGGGCGAGTTCCTGCGCATCGGTTGACCCGAAGCTCGCGCGCCGGATCGGGGCGGTCCGAAGTCGGTTCCTCTTTCCGATCGCGCGCGAGCACGACCCCCGACGCGGCGCGCGATGACAAAACCATGACAGCCGCGCGGTGCGCCGCGGCAGACTGCGCGCGTGTCGTACTCCGTCCGCACCGTCGTCGGCCTCGCCGTACTCGCCGTCTCGCCGGCGCCACTGTTGCTGTGGCTCGGCCTCAGCGCGATCGGCGAGCTCGAACGCGTCGATCTCGAGCAGCGCACGAGCGCCGCTCGCGAGGCGTTCTGCGCCACGGTGGCTGCGGCGCCCGCGGGTGTCGAACTCGCGCTCGCCGTCGACGTGGCACTCGATGCCGCCCCCGAGTTCGCGAACGCCGCGATCCTTGGCGCGGCCGCGGCCGCGCGCGACGGGCGCGTCGTCGACGGGCTCGAACTCTTGGAGCCGCTGCTTTCGGCGCAGCGTCCGCCGCGGTTGCGGATCGCGGCGACGTTGGAAGCGGCGCGATCGTTCGCGCATGCGCGGAGCGGACGCTCCGCCGCGTTGCGTGCCGCGGCGCAGCAGCTCGTCGTGTCGCACGCGGACGCGGTCGGAGCCGCGTTCACGCGCTACGTGACGCTCGCGAGCGCGCCCGCGACTTCGATGGGTGACGTGAGCGCATGGGCCGCGGAGCTCATGACGCGGCCGTCGACCGACGAGGAAGTCGTGCTGGTCGGGCGACTGCTCGCCGAGGTCCCGCCTGGTGACGCGCGTGCTCACGATGCGGCGCGCGCGGATCTCGATCGAAGACGGGGCTGGCCTCGCGTGGCGCGCATCCTCGCCGCGCGCGCGGCCGCGGCGCCCGCGAACATGGCCGTGTTCGCGCGTGTCGACGCGGACTGGTACGCATTGTCGGGCACGCGAACGGCGGCACGACGCTTGGCGTTCGTGGACGCGGTGACCGGAAGCGGCTCGACCGCCGAGGTCACCGTTGCGTTCACCCACGACGGGGTTCACGTCGATCCGGGCGATCACGCGCTGACGCTGGCGTTGCCACGCTCGACGTTGTTCTTCGGCGCCCCTGCTCGGGTCGTGTTGGTCGGCGCCGTATCGATCTACGGTGTGCTCGCGTTCGTCCTGATCGGTGCCGTGCTGCGTCAGCAACGACGCGCGCATGCGCTGGCGCAAGCTCGCGCGGACCTCGTCGCGCAAGTGACGCACGAGTTGCGGACACCGCTCGCGGTCGTGCGGCTCTACGGGGAGTCGCTGCTCGCGCACCGCGTCGAGCCGGCCGCGCGGCAGGAGTACCTGGAGACGATCACGCGCGAAACGACGCGGCTCGGGGAGCTGGTCGACCGCGTCGCGGCGGCGGCGCATGCCGAACACGCGGAACATCCGATCGTAGGCGAGCCGATCGATCCGGGGCCCGTGGTCGCGGCGGGTGCGCAGACCATCGCGCGGATCGTGGAGCGCGGCGGCGGAACGCTGACCATTACGGACGGCCGTGTGCGCGATGCGCGCGTGGCGATCACGCGGGACGCTCTGCGGCTCGTGCTCGACGTCGTGTTCGACAACGCACTGCGGTACGGCGGGGATCCTCCGCTGCTCGACGTCGAACTCGCGGACGAGGCGTCTGCGCTGCGGATCGCCGTCCGCGATCACGGTCCTGGGATCGACGCGCGGGAGCGGGAGCGGGTGTTCGAACGCTTCGAGCGCGGAAGCGCTGGTATCGCCAGCGGAACCCGTGGCGCGGGAATGGGGCTCTGGCTCGCGCGGCGTGCGGCTCGACAGGCGGGCGGCGACGTGCTGTTCGAGTTCCCGGTCGATGGCGGAACGCGGGTCGTGCTGCGCTTGCCGTACGCGCCGGTCGAGGGCGCGCCATGAAGCTGATCCTGTTGGTCGAGGACGACGCCGCGCTCGCACGTGGGCTCGTCGACAACCTGCGCTTCGAGGGCTGGTCGGTCGTACACGCGGCGAGCGGAGAGCTCGCGCTCGAGCGATTGCGCGGTCAGAGCTTCGACCTCGTCGTGCTCGACCTGATGCTGCCGAAGCTGTCGGGCTTCGACGTGCTGCGCGCGCTGGCGACCGCGAAGCAGCGGCCGCGCGTGCTCGTGCTGTCGGCGCGCGATGCCGAAGCCGATGTCGTGCGCGCGCTCGATCTCGGCGCCGCGGATTACGTGAAGAAGCCGTTCGCGCTGGCCGAGTTGCTGGCGCGCGTGCGGGCGCAATTGCGCGAGGCATCGATCGGGGCCGCGCCGCCCGAGCCCGAGTTCACGTTCGGCGACGTGCGCGTGTCGTTCGCGCGCTTCCGGCTGTGGAAGGGCACGCGCGAGCACCTGCTGTCGCACCACGAAGTCGCGATCCTGCGCACGTTCGCGAAGCGGCCCGATCAACCGATCACGCGCGCGCAGATCCTCGACGAAGCGTGGGGCGAGGACGAGTTCCCGACCGAGCGCACCGTCGACAATTTCGTCGTGAAGCTGCGCCGCAAGATCGAGTCCGAGCCCGAGGCGCCGCGCTTCCTGCTGACGGTCCATGGCGTCGGGTATCGCTTCGACCCGAACGGTGGTGCGAGTCGTGGGGATGCCACGAAGAAGGCGACAAGGCGATGACGACTCGGTGACACGCGCCACGCGCGAACGGCGATCCTGTGCGCCGTTGCAGGAAATCCTCGAAGGGAGTGCGTCATGGTTCGTACGTGGTGGTTTGGAGTCGTCCTCGCGACGTGCGTGTGGGGACACGGTGGTGCGGCGCCGGCGGCGGTGCAGGACGCGCCCGCGTCGTACGCGTCGGCGCGCGACGCGTATCTCGAAGGGTGGTTCCAGGAGACCGCGCAGCGCGATCTCCAAGCCGCGCTGACGGCATATCGCGCGTGCGTCGCGAAGGGCGACGATCGCGAGCTCGCGGCGAAGGCGACGTTGCGGATGGCGTGGATCGCGCGTGCGCTCGGCGATGACGATGCCGCGAAAGCGCAGTTCGCGCAGGTCGTCGAGCAGTACGCCGACACCAAGGCGGCGGAGGATGCGCGGGCCGAGTTGGACGCGCCGGCCGTCGATCCCGCGATGTCGGGCGCCGCGGCGGTCGTGCTCGAGGCGCGCAAGGCGCTCGAGGAGATGTTCGCGAACGAGGAGGGCGTGACGCCGGGCAAGGTCGAGCAGGTGTTCGCGGCGCTCGGAGCGCAGGACTTCGCGAACGTGCGCAAGGCGTCGGGCAAGGAAGGAGAAGCCGTCTTGCGCACGCTGTTCCGGCTGGGCCGCGCGGATCTGCTCGTCGCGATCGCGGAGGCGGGAGTCGTCGAACCCGTAATGCGACTCGCGGGAACGCGCGGCGATGTGCCCGAGTTCGACGGGAAGCTCGATCGCTTCGCGACCGCGGAGGGTGTCGATGCGCTCGAGTTCGTGCAGTTCGCATTGGGCCAGAGCGCGACGAGCACGCATGCGATCGCAACAGCGCTGCTCCGGGATCGAGATCGGATTACGACGGAGAGGTGGTACCGGGCGAACGGCGAACGCACGTTTTGGCCGTGCATCGCTGGAGCTGGTGTCGCGCCCCGAACCGAGCCGACCGAAGTCTTCGACGCGATCATCGATCTCGTTCGGTCCGATGACCGGGATAGGTACGGCCTGCAGTTGGGAGGGTTGACCACGCCCTTCGCGCGCCGCGTGATCGCCCGTTACGCGGAGTTCCCCGCGCGACAGCGCGCATCGTTCGCGGGTTACTACGGCGACTCATCGGTCTCGATCGCCGCGCTGGATCGCGCGTTGTTCGATGCGATGCTGGGCGACGTCGACCCGGCAGTCCGACGTGCGGCGATCCAACGCATGGCGAAAGACGTCGACGCGACGATCGCGAGCGAGGGGATCCGGCGGGCGTTCGCCGAGTCGCCGATCGACGTGTCGGTGGTCGAGCAGGAACTGCTTGACCGGGCTCAACCGATCCCGACCGAGGTGTTCCTCGAGGCGCCGGCCGGCGCCGCGCGCGAGCGGATGTACTTCGCGCTGCTTGTGTCCCGCGACGTGCAGCGCATCCTCGCGCTCGGGCTGGAGCGCGGTGACACCGAGGTCTTGACCGCGTTCTTCGATCCGTCGGCGTTCGTGCGAAATCCGGCGTTGATGGGATCGGGTCAGCTCCTGAGCGACGCCCCAGCGCCGAGCCAGCGACTGGAAGTGCGCAGTGCACTGGTCGCGACGTCGGATACGCAGCTGCTCGATCGGCTCGCCGAGACCGCGGCCAAGCACGAGCGGCTGCGGGTTCGCCTCGCTGCCGTCCAGTTGTTCGCCGCACTCGCGCGCGAACGCGACGCGGCCGCGCAGCTCATGAAGTTCGCCGCCGATCCGTCGCCCGCGGTGCGCATCCACGTCGCGTCGCAGGCTGCGCGACTGAAGCTGGAAGCGCGTCGCGACCTGGCGCTCGACTCGAGCTGGGACGTCGGCGTGGCGGCACTGATGCAGATCGACGATCCCGCGACGATCGAGTTCCTCGCGCAGGTCGCCGCCGCGGACCGGGCCGACAAAGTGCTCGAGCTGGCGCAGGCACTCGACGTCCGCGCGGCGCTGTTCACGATCCTCGAACGCGAGGACGTCAGCGAGAGGCTGGCGCAGCACGCGTTCGGGGTGCTCGAAGCGCGCGATCCGACGGCGATCGTGCGTGCGTTGGTCGTCGGACAGCGGGCGGGGCGGACCTCGCTCGCGGCGGACGCCCGCAATGCACTCGCGCAACTCGCGCACCTCGAGCCGATCAAGACCCACTACGACCAACTGATCCAGGCGAGGGGGCGCGACGACGAAGATCGCGCAATTGCCGACCTGCCGAAGATCGCGAGGGAGATCGAGATCGCGTGGCGCGAAGTGAAGTCGGCGGCGCTCTTGCGCGAACTCGCGGAGAATCAGGCGGGTCTCGATGCGCGAGCGTTCGGGCGCCGATTGGCGGCCGTGACGACGCGCGAGCAACTGCGGAGCATGCTCGCGGCGCAGAGCCAGGAACCGACGTCGAGCGTCGTCGCATGGGCGCTCGCGGAGCACGGCGCGAAGGACCTGCTCGTCGTTCAACTGACGAGTCCGTTCGCGAGCGAAAGCCTCGGTTGGCTCGTCGAGCCGTTGATCGCGGTGGGTGCTGCGGAGGATGCGATCCATGCGGCTGTCGAGGGACGGTTGAGTCCGGATCGGGTGTGGCAAGCGCTCGTGACGGCGCGCGAGTTCGCCGCGGCGGGTCGGATGCGCTACGGTCCCGCCGCGTCCTTCGTGAACGTGGGGTCCAATACGGCCACCGAAACCGCGATCGCGACCGCGCTCGAGGAAGCCGGCGACGTCGACACGCTGTTGCGCGCCGTCGCGATCGGGGGCTCGGGTCCGGCTCTGCGTGCGCTGCTGCGCCTGAAAAAGCAGGAACTGGTGTTCGAACAGTTGCCGACATGGCCAACGGAACGGGCCAATGCGGTCACGGCGCAATTGCTCGAGTTGACCCGAGTGGGACAAGCATTCACGAATGCGTGGCCGGCGTACGCGGACGATCAGCGTGCGTTGATCGAGAAGTTCCGCGCGGCGCTGTCGAATCCCTGAGTCGAGGCGGGATTGCGCGAGCGGGGGTGCTTGTCGTCAGGCGGACGGCGATCGGCGCGGATTCGTTGCGGCGCCAGCCTTCGCTTCCGCGCCGCGCTCCCCTGCAAAACAAGCGCCGACCCCCCGGACAGGAGCCGCGGACCTTGATCGCGACGACCGCGATCACGCCATCCGGGGCTCCCCCCTGCGATACCCGGGGGATCGGTGCTCGCTTCTCCCTATGGCAACGGCCGTGCCGCGACTTTGGCCGCGATCGAGGCCATTTCGTGGCGCGCGCGGTAACGCGAGGGGGGCAAGACGACGCAAGGCCGTAACGAGCGCGGCCCGGGGGGCGACGCCCCGCCCCGCCCCCCGGGGGGGGGGGGGGGGCGGGGCGGGGGGGGGGGGGGGGGCGGGGGGGGAGGGAGCCGCG
>JBPOIU010000003.1:0-4779 GCA_052034255.1 Planctomycetota bacterium
GTTCGACCGCGAAGCGGTCGAACGAGGGGGTGCGGGGGCTTTAGCCCCCGCATTCATCAGGCCGGGGGGCTGGGGCGAAGCCCCCGCATTCGTGTTGGGGGTCGTAGGGGGCGCAAGCGCCCCCGACCACCCCAGAAGGCGGAGCGGCCTTCGGCCGGCGAGTAGGACGGCCGTTGGCCCCTGCCAGGGTGGATCGCCTGCGGCGATCCGGCCCAGCGGCCCGAGCCCACACTCCTCTATCTTCTGCGCCCCTCCATGAATCTTCCCCTCCTGCGTGACATCGTCGTCCTGTTGGCCGTTTCGATCCCGGCCATCCTCGCGTTCCGCGCACTGCGACTCCCCTCGCTCGCCGGCTACCTCCTCGTCGGCATCGTCGCCGGTCCGCATGCGCTCGGCCTCGTCCGCGAAACCGAGGCGGTCGAACACTTGTCCGAGGTCGGCGTCGTGTTGCTGTTGTTCACGCTCGGCCTCGAGTTCTCACCGGCGCGCTTCTCGGCACAGAAACGCGCGATCGTGTTCGGCGCCGCGTTCCAACTCGGCCTGACGACGCTCGCCATCTTCGCCATCGCGAAAGCCTTCGGCATCGGCACGCCGGTCGCGGTGCTTCTCGGCTTCCTCGGCACGATGTCGAGCACCGCCTTCGTACTGAAGGCCTACCAAGAATCGCGCCAACTCGAGTCCCCGCACGGCACGCTCGCGCTCGGCGTGCTGCTCATGCAGGACCTGGCGGTCATTCCGATGATGTTGCTGCTGCCGGCCCTCAGCAGTGGCGACGGCGCGGATCCCACGGCGCTCGGCGTCGGAATCGTCAAGGGCATCATCGGCATCGCGCTGGTCCTCCTCCTCGCGCGCTACGCGTTCCCGTGGGCCGCGCACTTGGTCGTGAAGTTCGGCGGTCGCGAGCTCTTCATCCTGTTCGTCGTCGCCGTCGCGCTCGGCTCGGCGGCTCTCACCGAGTCCTTCGGCTTGTCGCTCTCGCTCGGCGCGTTCGTCGCGGGCTTGTTCATCGCCGAGTCCGATTTCAGTCACCAAGTCATCGCCGAAGTCGTGCCCTTCCGCGAAGTGTTCAACGCGCTGTTCTTCCTCTCGGTCGGCATGTTGCTGCAGCCGTCGTTCGTCGCCGAGCAACCGTGGCTCGTGTTCTCGGTCGGACTCGCGGTGGTCGTCATCAAGTTCAGCGTGATGGCGCCGGTCGTGCTGTTCCTGACGCAAAGCAAGCGCCTCGCGGTTCTCGTCGGCATCGCGGTCGCACAGGTCGGCGAGTTCTCGTTCATCGTCGCGCAACAGGCCGGCAGCCTTCTGTCCGACGACGAGGAACAGCTGTTCTACGCCGTCACCGTACTGACGATGTTCGCGACTCCGTTCCTGCTGCAGGCCGCCCCGCGCGTGCTGATCCGCCTCGGAGCACGCGGCCAGCTCTCCGAACGCCGCGGCGACGAGAAGCGCGGCGCGCACGACGTCCTGATCATCGGCTTCGGGCATTGCGGTCAACAGCTCGCACAAGTCCTGACCGCGTGCGGCATCCGTTACATGGTGCTCGACCTCAACGCGGACAGCGTCAAGCGCGGACGCAAGGCCGGCATCCCGATCCAATTCGGCGACGCGTCGAGTCGCGAGACGCTGATCCACGCCGGCCTGTGGTCGACGAAGGTCGTCGTGTTCGCGATGTCGGACCCGCAAGCGACTCGTCATGCGGTCGCTCTGGTGCGCAACGTCGCGCCGAACGTCCACGTCGTCGTCCGCACGCGCTTCATCCGCGAAGTCGACGAGCTGTTGCGCCTCGGCGCCGATCAGGTCATCCCCGAGGAGTTCGAAACCTCGATCGAGATCTTCTCGCGCGTCCTGCAGCACTTGCACGTGCCGCGCGGCAACATCGTGGTCCAAGCCGAACTGATGCGCCGCGAGGGGTATCACGTCCTGCGAACCGGTACGGCGCCGACGCGTTCGCTCGATGCCGTGCGCGAACTCCTCGCCCTGACCCAAGTGGAGATCGAGCGCGTCCCCGATGGATCACCCGCTGCCGGGAAGACACTCGCCGAACTCGAATTGCGTCAACGCACCGGCGTGTCGGTGATCGCCGCGCTTCGCGACGGCGTCGCATCGGCGAGCCCTGGCCCCGAATTGCGACTCGCCGTGGGCGACGTCCTCGTCATCGTCGGTTCGCATGCTCAACTCGAATCGTGCCGCAAGACTCTCCATGGGACTCCCGCGTGACGCAGCGCCTCACGTTTCTGCTGGTCGCCCTCCTCACGTGCGCCGTTGGCGTCGTGCTGTTCGTGCGCTCGTCGACCTCCGCGGTCGCGACAACGGAGTGGCGCGAGGGCTTTCCGGAGCGGCTCCTCTACGAGTTCGCGCCGAGCACTCAATTCCCGACCGCGCGCACGACCGCGCTCGGCCGACGCGTCGACGTCGATTACGGCAATGGCATGTCGATCGGCCTCGAGATCGCGGACACGCCGGACGCCGCGCGCGCCCTCGCCCGCGCGTGGTTCGACGCGGATCGCGCCAGCGCCAAGACGGCGGTCGAGGGCGATGACGGATTCGACCTGAGCTGGACGCAGCCCGCGCCGAAGCACGCGCGCATCGTGTCGCTCGAACGAGCCGCGATCCGCACGGCGGGATCCAGCCCCGGCGACCCCGCTCGCCTGCTGACGTGGATCCCGGGCATCCAACGTGGAATCATCGAAGACCCGATCGCCGTCCTACGTCGCGATCACCCCGCTGGGTTCTGGATATCCCTGGCTCTTGCGGGTTGCGTCACCGTCCTCGCGGCGGGTCGCGCCATCCGCGCCAAAGCGTCCTGAACTCTGCGCGGAGCGGCGGACGCCCTCACGGCACCAACGCGGCGTCCCCGTGCGCGCGCAACGCCGCGTTCCACGCCAACGCCATCCCGGGCGTCCACGCCACGCGGCCAAGCCGTTTCGCGAACACTTTCATCAATGAGTCGGCGAACGCAACCATCGCGGGGCTCGGAGCCTTGGCCGCGGCGCTCGGCGTCGGCGCCGTGCTGAACTTCTGCAGGGCGCTCCACATCCCCGCCGCGTCCAAAAACGGCAATCCCGCGGCGTGTGCGCCGTGGTGGCGCCCCATGTCCGCCAGCACGTCGGCGCAAAAGCCGGCGCCATCCTGCGCCACCGCCGCGAGACTTGCCTTCAGGACCTCTTCGTTCTGCATGGGGGTTCACACGCCTTTCGCGGCGGTATCCTCCGCCGCATGAACTCGATCCAGGACCGCCTGTCCAGCCTGCGCGCCGCGATGCGGTCGCATGGCGTTTCGCACTACCTCGTACCGAGCGCCGACGAACACATCAACGAGTACCTCCCGCGGTGGAACGCGCGCCGCGAGTGGATGAGTGGATTCAGCGGATCGGCCGGAGATCTGCTGGTCGGGCTCGATCCCGCCGAGACGTACCTGTTCACGGACGGTCGCTATCACCTCCAGGCCGAGCGTCAGCTCGCGGGCTCGACGATCACGCTCGAGCGCGTCGGTACGAAGGACGCCAAGACACTCGGGCAGAAGATCGGTGAGCTCGCGAAGGCCCAGGGCGCGCGCTTCGTGCTCGGCTTCGATCCTGCGGTGCTGGCGATCGGGACGGTCGAAGCGCTGGAGAAGTTGGTCGCCGCGTACGGCGCGCGACTGGCGCCGATCACGGGCCATCTCGTCGACGCGCTGTGGCACGACCGCGAGCAGCCGCCGACGTCCGCACTGCTCGCGTGCCCCACCGAGTGGGCCGGCGCCACTGTCGCGCAGAAGCTCGAGGCACTGCGTCAACGCCTCGCGAAGAGCGAGGCCACCGCGCTGGCCGTCGTGAAGCTCGACCAAATCGCGTGGCTGTTGAATCTGCGCTCGCTCGACGACGTGCCGTACAACCCGGTGTTCGAAGCGTTCCTGTTCGTCGATGCGCAGTCGGTCCACGTCTTCTTGCACGGCCCGTCGAGTCGCCTCCCGCGCGAGGCGCACGCGACGATTCCGGGACTCGTGGCGCACGAGTACCGCGAGTTCTTCCCGTTCCTCGAGCGCGTCGCCGACGCGCGCGTGTCGATCGATCCCGACGCGACGACCCAAGCCGTGCTCGCCGCGTTGACGCGTGCTCCGCGCACGACGGTCGTGCGCGCCGCGAGTCCGATCGAGGCAACGAAGGCAGTGAAGAACGACCAAGAGTTACGGTGCATGGAGCGCGCCAACCTGCTCGCGAGCTTCGCGAAGGCGCGCGCGCTGCGTTGGCTCGAGGAGCGCGTCGCCGAGGGCGAGACCGTCACCGAGGCCTCGTTCCGCGACCACATCGAGGCGTACTACGCCGACCTGCCCGGCTACCGCGGCTTGTCGTTCAACACGATCTCCGCGACCGGCAAGAACGGGGCGATCATCCACTACGGCGATGCGGGTGACCATCCGCTGCGGAACGGCGAGTTGTTCCTGATCGACTCCGGCATCCAGTGCGATGGCGGAACGACCGACGCCACGCGGACCGTCGCGGTCGGAACCCCATCCGCAGAGCAACGCCGGCTGTACACGCGCGTGCTGCAAGCCCACATCGGCGGCGCGAAAGCCCTATTCCCCGAAGGAACCAGCGGCGCGGCGATCGACGCGCTGGTGCGCGCGCCGATGTGGAGCGACGGTCTGAACTTCGATCACGGCACCGGTCACGGCGTCGGTGCGTTCTTGTGCGTCCACGAGGGGCCGTTCGCGATCGCGGAACCGAAGCGTCGCGCGAACGCCGTCGTCGCGCTGACGCCCGGCATGATCACGTCGATCGAGCCGGGCTACTACCGCGCCGAC
>JBPOIU010000134.1:0-38390 GCA_052034255.1 Planctomycetota bacterium
CCGCTCAACCCGGGAAAAAACAGCGCACCGGGACCTCGAGCACTGGGAACTCCAGCCCGTGGCAGCGGGAAATCCAGCGCGGTTCAGACGTCAAAGCGAGCCTGCATGTCACTTGTGAGGCGGTGGCTTGCTGTTTGCTCGAAGCCATGCGTCATGATCGCTCGAACTCCTCATCCCCCGGTAGTTGGGGGCGGTCGACGACTTGGGTGTCGTCGAAGAGAGGCAATCGTCATGAACGGCTCGACGCATTATCGCACTGCTGTCGCGTGCTTCGTTCTCGCCGTAGTCCTTCCCGGTTGTTGCGCGCTTCACCTTCTGCCTTCGCAATCGCATGGTGCCGGGCACGGCGGCGGATGCATGTCCGGACATGGAACAGGCGTGTCCGCGTCGCCGGGTTCCGTTCCTTCAAACCCGGCATCAGACCCCCAGTACCGTTGCCCAATGCATCCGGACATCACTGCGACGTTTGCGTCGACCTGTCCGAGATGCGGTATGGATTTGCTCAAGAAGGAGCAGTGACGGGCGACGCAAACAGTCCACGGTCAATCCCGGATCGTCTCGGAGCTACTCTCTGCCGGCACACGTTCGAAAACACAAAAAGCAAGGAACGTGGAAGAAGGGTGTCTAGGTCGCTGCCAGTAGTCTTTGTCGCCGTGGCGTTTTCGGTCGGCTGCTCGTCGTTTCGCCTTGAGCGTTGTAATATCCCCCGACGGTCGATGGCGTAATTCCGCACACATCATCGGTGACCGCGCCCCGCGCCTCGCGGCTCACGCGCCCGATCTACTGAACGGATGGAGGACCGCTGCACAGCGTGACCGTGGCCCGCGAGTGCGCTACAGTCCCGTACGTCGTGAAGCGCTGTGGCTGGCCGTGCGCGCCGCGGAGGAAGAAGCGACGAGAAGCTGCGTAAGCGCGCGTGATCGGCCGCTGGCAGTCCGGGAGGCGAAGCTGCGTGTACTCGAGGAGTATGGTGTGCGTCTCAGAACCCGAGGCAGCGTGCCCTACCGGCGCGGTGAAGCGGAAAGCGTTTCGTGAGCACTACACGGATTGACCGCGAGCTGGCTGAGCTACGTCTGTTGTTACGTGAAGCGACAGATGAGATGCAGCGGCAAACCATAGGGCTGCGATGTCGAGAACTGCTTATTACACTTGCGCAAACGGTGTTCGTGCGCGACCGACACAAAGGCGAAACCGAAGAGGCCCCACGCAAGTCCGATGCACATGCAATGCTGACGGATTGCTTCTCCGTCGAGCTCAGAGGTCAGTGGAAGGAGGAGGCTCGAGCGTATGCGAAGACCGCATTGAGACTTGCCAACGCGTTAACGCATGATCGTAGCGCGACGTCTCAAATGGCGGAGCTCTGTGCTCATGCGACCGTGTCCGTGATGGTCCTCGTCGCCATCATCGACGGCCGTTGGGAGAGCATCTGAGCCCTTGAGATTTCCGCGCAAGCGCGCGCGTAGCTCTCTGAGCGAAGCGCAGAGATTCGGAACGAATGGGCTTCAACGGAGATGGTTGGGCCGGACGATCCATCGGACATGAAGTCCGGGGGCAAACGAAGTAGCGCTCGCACGGCCGCGTAATGGCGCCAGCTCGTGCCTTGGCGTCTTCCCTATGGCCCGCTCAGAAGAGCGGGCGTCAAGTGCCTGGCGCGGCGCGCGATTGCCGCTAGTGCTCAATGCGCTTCCCACGAATCCGACGCTCTGTCCGCGTCATCGCGCAGGCCGTGTCCCCTTGACTCGCTGTTGCACGCGGACTCGGCCGCCTCTACTGTTGCGGCCGATGCGCCGACTTCGGACCCCCAAGAAGCTCACGACGTGGCTGTGCCTCGTCACTTATCTGCTGACCGGCACCCTCGTCGCAGCGAGCGAACTGGTGCTTTGCGTCGGGCCGGGCTGGCACATCGCGTTTGAAGTGCACGCAGACGCTCAGTGCTTCGGCTGCGGTACCGACGTTGCCTCACCACCCTCTGGCGCGTCTCTTGTTTCGGCCGCTGATGAAGCGTGTCCGTGCGTAGACGTTCCCCTCGCCTCGCGAAGCGGCGACGCGCAAACCAAGCCGTCACGTAGTTGCGCGGCTGCGGATTCGCTGCCGTCGATCTCGACGCCCGTTCTCACGTCGCCGTTCGCCGTGCCCGCATCGGCGCTCGAGCATCGCATCGTCGATGTTTCGCGGTTGACGTCCTCGCGGTCCCATCTGCGAACCGTCGTTCTTCTCGTCTGATCCCCTCCGAAATCCTGCTCTGCGCGCCTGCGGCGCGTGACGAAGTTGCTTCCGCACGGACGCGTTTTCACGCGTTGCGGGAGTTACCCAGTTCCAGGGATTCTCGTTCGAGAGGGAAGCGTGAAAATCACAGCAAGTGGACCAAGATCGAATCGTCGCGGAGTGTCCGCGATGATCTTGATCGTCGCGGCGGGATGCGTCGCGGCGCCTCCCGCTACGGAAGCGGAGCGCCTCGTCGGCGAAGCCACCGGTGTCGCCGAGCCCGTGGTGTTCTTGTCCGCCGACGCCGCGACTGACGCGCCACCGATCGACTCTGGCCAACTCACGCTCAAGGATGCGATCCAGCGAGCAGTCCTCAGTAATCCGCGACTCCAGAGCCTGCTAGCGCGGGTGCAGGTCGCGCTTGCGGATGCGGAACAGGCCAGGCTGCTACCGAACCCTATCCTCGAAATCGCGTACCGGATTCCGCGCATCGACGACGCGCCGGACGAAATCGACATTGGCGTATCGGCCGATCTCATTCCGCTGCTGACGCGTCCCGGCAGGAGTCGCGCCGCCGACGACCGGCTTCGGTCGTCCGTGGCCGATGCGGTGCACCAAGCGCTCGACGTCGTAGTGAGCGTGCGCGCAAGCTACGCAGCGGTTCAGGCGTTCGAAGAACTGATCCCAGCGTTGGAAGAGCGGCGCGAGCTGTTGACGAAACTTGTCAACGTGTCCCAGGAACGGCTCGATTCGGGCGAGGGGACTCGGCTCGACGTCACTTCGCTTCGGACGCAACAAGCGGAACTGGACCTCGACCTGCTCGAACTCGCGCGCGAACGACAAGATGCTCGGCTCGAACTCGCGCACCTCGTCGGTCAACCCGCGGATCTCGCAGCGTGGTCGGTCGAGCCCCGAGTTGTGCTCCTGCCGCTCGCTGCGCAAGCAGAAGGGCGGTGGGTGGAGGCGGCGCTCGCGAAGCGACCGGACATCGAGGCGCTGCGGTGGGAAGTCGAAGCGCTGAAGGAAGAAGCTCAGCTTGCGGGCGTCGCCATTCTCGAAGGCAGCGGCGTCGGACTTTCGGCAGAGAAAGCCGACGACTGGTCCATCGGTCCCGCGTTGACGGTTCCGATTCCGCTGTTCGACTTCGGCAGCGCAAGACGCGCCCGAGCCGAAGCCGTCCTCCTCGAAGCTCAACACCGCTTGACGGAAACGAAACGGCTCGCCGTGACAGAAGTGCGGCGCGCGTACGCGACCAGCGCGGCGTTGCAGCGGAGCGTCGCCAGCCTCAGAGACGTGACACTTCCCCTCCAGCGGCAGCGTCGCGAAGAAATCGAAGCGATCTACCTCGGCGGTCAGGCGGACATCACGACGCTGATCATCGCTGAGCAAGACCTCCGGCTCGCCCAGGTGAGGCTCGTGGAACTCGAGCAGAGAGCGGCGACAGCGCGTGCCGCACTGGAACGCGCGGTCGGCGGGCCAACAACAGCGGCAGCAGTCGAAACCGAATCCGGCGCCAGTGAATCGGGAGACAGACCGTGAAGACTTCGAACTTGCGAAGAAGGATGTGTATGCGGACCCCTGTTGTCGAAGTGGCAGTCGGAGTTCTGTTGTTGCTCACGACCGCGTTCCTCGCTGGTTGCGGTGACAAACCTGCTGGCAAGAAAGGCCACGATCACGACCACGACCATGGTCATGAAGAAGGCGAAGAGGAGGCGCACGGCGAGGATGAGCACGGAGGTCACTCGGATGAGGTGACGCTCTCGGCGTCCGCCATCGAGCACTATGGGATCCGTATCGAGAAAGCGAGCGCGCGAACCCTGGTTCCGACTGTGCGAGTTCCCGCTCAGGTCGCGTTCAACCGCGAGTCGATTGCGCACGTAGGAAGTCCGGCCCGGGGTCGGGTATCAGAGCTCCTCGCGAAACTCGGACAGGAAGTCAAACGCGGGGACAAGCTCCTCGTGATCGAGAGCCCGGAGTTAGGCGAGGCGCAGAGCGACTATCTGCAAAAGCGAGCCTTCGCAAAGACGGCGGCCCCCATCGTCGAGTTGTCGAAGAGCTCCTTCGAACGCGCCGAGGGCCTGCTTCAGAAATCGCAAGGCATCACCCTCACCGAGGTTCAGAAACGCGAGGGCGAATACCGGACTGCCGAGGCGGAACTGCGAAACGCGGAGACGGCTGCGCAGGCCGCTCGCAATCGTCTCGCATTGCTCGCGATGAGTGCCGAGGCAATCGCGCGCCTCGAAGAGACGGGAACGCTCGATCCTCGCTTTACGGTGACTGCGCCCATTGACGGCCAAGTCGTCGAGCGGGAGGCGACTCTCGGCGAACTCGTCGGTCCTGAACGCGAACGGCTCCTGTCACTCGCGGACATGTCGCGTTTGTGGGTGTTCGCCAAAGTTCCGGAAGCAAAGCTCCGCGAAGTGGCAGTCGGAGCAAAGGCACGACTGCTGCTCGGGACCGAGGGCGATCACTGGTGTGAAGGCGAAGTCGTTTACGTATCACCTTCGCTCGATTTCAGGACACGCACCGTAGACGTCCGCATCGAGGCTCAGGATCGCCATCCGGGGCTTCGACCCGGCATCTTCGCGCAAGCGGAGATCGAGCTCGCCCGCGAGGCCGAGGCCGCACCGAAGGAACAGCTCGCGGTACCGGACAGCGCAGTGTTGACGATGGAGGGCGAGTCGATCGTGTTCGTGCCGGTCGAGGGCGAAGAAGGCACCTTTGCGAAGCGGGTGATCTCGGCAGGAGAGTCGGTCGGTGGATTCCGGCCCGTGTTCGCGGGACTCGCGCTCGGGGAGCCGTTCGTCGCGTCGGGGACCTTCCTTCTCAAGGCAGAGCTCGGCAAGGGCTCGGCCGCACACGAACATTGAGCGGGTGACATCCAATGCTTGAACGCATCCTTCAGCTGTCGATCGAGCACCGCAAGCTCGTCGTCCTACTCACACTCGTGGCCGCGGTCGTCGGTGGATTCTCGCTGGCGAGGCTGCCGATCGATGCCGTGCCCGACATCACCAACAACCAAGTTCAGATCAACACCGTCGTGCCTGAACTCTCGCCGGTCGAAGTCGAGAAGCAGGTCACGTTCGTCGTCGAGACAGCGCTCGCTGGAATTCCTGGTCTCGAATACACGCGCTCGTTGTCGAGGAACGGGTTCTCGCAGGTCACCGCGGTCTTCCGCGACGACGTCGACATCTACTTCGCGAGGACCCAGGTCAACGAGCGGCTTGGAGAAGCGAAGGAAGCTCTGCCGGCCAGCGCTGAACCGCGCATGGGCGCCATCTCGACCGGGCTCGGCGAGATCTACATGTGGACGGTCGAGTTCGAGCATCCAAACGGAAAGGATGCGAAGGTCGAAGATGGAAGGGCCGGTTGGCAGAGTGACGGCTCTTATCTCACGGTCGAGGGAGAGTCGCTCCGCACCGACGTCGAACGTGCGGCCTACCTACGAACGGTTCAGGACTGGCTCATTCGCCCTCAGCTTCGTGGCGTCGAGGGAGTGGCTGGAGTCGATGCCATCGGTGGATACGTAAAGCAGTATCACATCGAGCCCGACCCCATGGCGCTCGTGAGCTATGGCCTCACGTTTTCAGATGTGATCGAAGCGCTCGAAGGCAACAACGTGAGTACGGGTGCGGGCTACGTCGAGCACCAAGGCGAGAGCTATCTCGTCCGCGCCGCGGGTCGGATCGAGAGCGCCGCCGAGATCGCGGACATCGTCGTCGGCTCGCGCGGCGGCACGCCCATTTACGTGCGCGATGTCGCCACAGTACATGTGGGGCGCGAGTTGCGAACCGGCAGCGCAAGCGAGAACGGCGAGGAAGTCGTCGTCGGCACCGTCCTCATGTTAATCGGCTCGAACAGCCGCACCGTCTCGCAGGCAGTCGACGTCCGAATGACGGAAATCAACGGCACGTTGCCGCCAGGAATCGAAGCGCGCACGGTGCTGAACCGAACCAAGCTCGTGAATGCGACCATCAACACGGTTACGAAGAACCTGGCTGAAGGCGCAGCGCTCGTCATCATCGTATTGCTCGTGTTTCTCGGAAACTTCAGAGCGGCGTTCATCTGTGCGCTGGCAATTCCGCTCTCCATGTTGATGACCGCCATCGGCATGGTTCAAAGTCAGATCAGCGGAAACCTGATGAGTCTCGGAGCGATCGACTTCGGACTCATTGTCGATGGCGCGGTCATCATCGTCGAGAACAGCTTGAGGAGGCTCGCGGAGCGCCAGCACGCGCTTGGGCGCGTGCTAAACCTCGAGGAACGGCTTCGCGAAGTAGCGATCGCGGCCAAAGAGATGGTGCAACCGTCGGTCTATGGGCAAGCCATCATCGTAACCGTCTACGTCCCTCTCCTCGCCCTGACCGGCGTCGAAGGGAAGATGTTCCACCCGATGGCGATGACCGTCATCTTCGCTCTCGCCGCCGCGTTCGTCCTCTCGCTCACGGTTGTTCCGGCCCTCGTCGCGATCCTTGTTCGCGGCAAGGTACAGGAGAAGGAGAGTTTCCTCGTCCGCGTTGCGAAGCGAGCGTACGGCCCCGTTCTCCGATTTGCGCTACGCGCGCGCTGGGCTGTCGTGTTGCTCGCGGTCGCAGGGTTCGCAGGGTCCCTCGTGCTTGCCGGACGGCTCGGTCAGGAATTCGTTCCGACGCTCGATGAAAAAGACATCGCGATGCATGCGATGCGAATTCCGAGTACGTCGCTCACTCAGTCCACGGAGATGCAGTTCGAGGTGGAGCGCGCCGTTGCGGCGTTCCCGGAAGTCGCCTTCGTCTTCTCGAAAACCGGTACGGCAGAGATGGCGTCGGACCCGATGCCTCCGAACGTGTCGGACACGTTCATCATCTTCAAGCCACGCGAAGAGTGGCCGAATCCCGACGAGACAAAGGACTCCCTTCGAACGCGGCTGGAGGTCGCGGTCGAGGCCGTGCCTGGGAACAACTACGAGTGGACCCAGCCCATTCAGATGCGATTCAACGAATTGCTCGCCGGAGTGCGCGGCGACGTCGCGGTCAAGGTGTACGGCGACGACTTCGATCAGATGCGTAAGAGCGCGGATCGCATTGCCGTCGTGCTTCGCAGCATCGAGGGTGCGGCCGACGTGAAGGTGGAACAGACGACCGGTTTGCCGGTGATGAGTATCCGCATCGACCGGCAAGCGATCGCTCGTTACGGGCTCAAGATGATCGATGTGCAGGAGGTCGTCGCAGCCGCTGTCGGAGGACGAGAGTCGGGCCAAGTGTTCGAGGGTGATCGCCGCTTCGATCTCGTCGTACGACTGCCGGAAGCCATGCGCCGCGATGTGACGGCGATCAGGAACCTCCCGATTCCGGTGCGGCATGACGACGCCGACGCTCCCGCCGAAGGGCTCGGAGATCCGTCGCTGGGACTCGACAGTCCCGACACGATGGAGCTCGCGTTCGTTCCGCTCAGTTCTCTGGCGGAGGTCGAGGTCGCGGAGGGAGCCAATCAGGTCAGCCGTGAGAATGGCAAGCGTCGCATCGTCGTCCAGTGCAACGTGCGCGGCAGAGACCTCGGCTCGTTCGTGAACGCGGCGCAGGCGGCGGTGAAGGAAGTCGAACTTCCCCCTGGCGGCTGGCTTGACTGGGGCGGCCAGTTCGAAAACCTCGTCGCGGCGCGAGACCGACTCACGGTGGTTGTGCCCGTGTGCTTCCTGCTCATCTTCTTCCTTCTTTACAGCACGTTCGGTTCAGTGCGGTTTGCGCTCCTGGTCTTCAGCGGCGTGCCACTCGGCCTCACCGGCGGCATCCTCGCGCTTTGGCTTCTCGACATGCCGTTCTCCATCTCCGCAGGCGTGGGCTTCATCGCTCTCTCGGGCGTCGCGGTGCTGAACGGACTCGTGATGGTGAGCTGCATCAACCAGATGCGAAGGGAGGGCGCGGTACTCGACGACGCCATCGAACGCGGGGCGCTGCTGCGCTTGCGGCCGGTATTGATGACGGCGCTCGTGGCATCCCTCGGTTTCGTGCCGATGGCGCTTGCGACAGGCACCGGCGCGGAAGTGCAAAAGCCGCTGGCGACCGTGGTCATCGGCGGCCTCATTTCAAGCACGCTTCTGACCCTAGTCGTCCTCCCGGCGCTTTATCGCATGTTCTCCGGTCGGTCGGACGCACCGGTGGTGCCGGCCGCATCCGTCGAAGGCTAGTCCGATGGCAAAGGTCGTGTTTGGGATCGACGGGATGGACTGCGCGGACGAAGCGGTCTTGCTTCGCCGCACGGTTGGCGAAATGCCGGGCGTCGAGGAGGTAACGCCAAACGTGTTGGAACGCAGTCTCGCCGTCGTTTTTCGCGAGGGCGAGGTTCGCGCGGCGGACATAGCAAGAGCGATCGACAAGACCGGCATGCGCGCCTCACCGCGCGACGAGGCGCAGCGCCCAAGCGATCACGAGCATCGGGGGTCGGAAAAACGCCGCGCGTTGTTCGCTGCCCTGGGCGCAGCGTGCATTCTCGGTGCTCTCGTAGTTCATGCGATTGAGGCGGGATGGCAAGGCGCGCTCTTCGGAGTCGAGGAAGCGCAGTCCGTCCCGACTTTGGCGCGGATGCTCTACGTCGTCGCCATTCTGTTCGGGGGCTGGTTCGTCGCGCCCCGCGCATGGGCCGGGGTGCGAAGTCTTCGCCCGGACATGTACGTGCTCATGACGGTTGCCGTTATCGGGGCGGTCGGCATTGGCGAGTGGCTCGAAGCGGCGACGGTGACCGTGCTCTTCTCCGCTTCGCTCGCTCTCGAAGCTTGGACGGTGGGCCGAGCACGCAATGCAATTGGCGCATTGGCGGCGATCACGCCGCAGAAGGCTCGTGTCATTCGCGGTGCGGGACGCGACGAACTCATCGCCGTCGAGTCGGTACTTCCGGGCGACCGAGTGCTCGTGAAGACGGGCGAGCAGATACCTCTTGATGGCCGCGTCGTGAGCGGCGAGTCGTCGGTGAATCAAGCTCCGCTCACGGGTGAGTCTCTTCCGGTTTCCAAGGGACCCGGCGACGAAGTGCTCGCAGGAACCATCAATCACGAAGGCGTGCTCGAAGTCGAGGTTCAAAGGCCCGCTGGCGACAGCACGCTCGCGCGCGTCGCCAAGCTCGTTGGCGAAGCGCAGGCGAAGCGCTCGGCATCCGAACGCTGGGTCGAGAAGTTCGCGGCGTTCTACACACCCACGGTGCTCGGACTGGCTGTCCTTGTCGCAGTGGTTCCTCCCGTGTTCGTGGGTGACTTCACAAAGTGGCTCTACGCAGCGCTGTCGTTGCTCGTCATTGCGTGTCCGTGCGCACTGGTGATCTCCACACCCGTGAGCATGGTTGCGGCTCTGGTCGCAGCGGCGCGGCGAGGAGTCCTTGTGAAAGGAGGCGAGTTCCTCGAACGGCTCGCGACGGTGCGCGCGGCAGCGTTCGACAAGACGGGCACACTCACGGTGGGCCGGCCAGAAGTCGAGGAAGCTCATCCGCTGGCGGGACACACCGAACAAGAACTCCTCGAGATTGCGCTCGCGATCGAGCGCCGCTCGGAGCATCCGCTCGCGCAAGCGATCGTGCAATACGCCGAACGCAAGGGCGCCTCATCGGAACCGGTGGATCGATACGTTGCGGTAAGCGGTAAGGGAGCGGAAGCGGTCCGTACTGGGCGCCCGGTGTGGGTGGGTTCGTTGCGATTCGCGAAAGAGAAAGCAGGCGACGAGCCCGAACGCGATCGGCTTGTGAACGAGCGGTCGGCGGCCGGCGGCAGCGTCGTACTCGTCGGTGAAGATGACCACACCTGTGGATTCATTCTGCTGAAGGACAAACTGCGACCTGAAGCGCCGAAGACGATCGCGGAACTCCGGAGCATTGGCATTGAACGGCTCGTGATGTTGACCGGCGACAATCGCGCCACCGCTGACGCGATCGCCAAGGAAAGCGGCCTCGACGAGGCAAGGGCCGAACTGCTCCCCGCACAAAAGGTCGAGAGCATCGAAGAACTCGTACGTGAATTCGAATTCGTCGTCATGGTCGGGGACGGCGTGAACGATGCGCCCGCCCTCGCGCGTGCGACCGTCGGCGTGGCGATGGGAGTGGCGGGAAGTGCCTCAGCACTCGAAACAGCCGACGTCGCGCTCATGAGCGATGACATCGCGCGGCTCCCCTGGCTGCTCACGCACGCGCGGCGCACGCTTCGAATCATCCGTCAGAACATTGCCGCTTCACTCGTGGTGAAGGCAGCATTCCTGATCCTCGCGCTTTCGGGGTACGCGACGCTCTGGGCCGCGATTGCGGCCGACATGGGCGTATCGCTCGCTGTCGTGTTCAACGCGCTCAGGCTCCTCGCTCAGGGCAAGGTGGCTCTCGGTGAGGTGAACCATGCCCCTGGGCCGGTGGCCCAAATTCCATGATCCAACGAAGGAGACACTCATGCCGTCGACTCTCATCCGCACGCTGCCGTTCATTGCTGCCCTCATCGTCGCCTTCGGTTGCTCGAAAGATGAGCACGGGTCTCATGATGGGCACGACCACGGTCACGACCACTCACACGACGCGAAAACGGGTTCGACGTCCGTCGTTCCGGGTTCTTACGAAGACTGGTGCGGCGAGCACTCGGTGCCGGAATCCAAGTGCACCCTATGCAACGCGAGCCTCGTCGCGACGTTCAAGGCGGCGAACGACTGGTGCGCGGAACACAGCGTACCCGGAAGCCAGTGTGTGAAGTGCGATCCCTCCCGCAAAATGGTCCGCCCGCCGAAGCCCGCAGGCAAGTGACGCGCGGCTCGTAGAACGAGAATGCGACGTGGTGACACGACCACGGTCGCTACGCGGTGGAGCGATTCGCTGCAAATGAGTGGCAAACAGAAGCAGATCAAACGGAAACAGAAATCCGCCGCCGCACAAGACAGGGAACTGCGGCGGCGTAGGAACGCGACACGCCTGGAACTGCTAGTGCTCGGAAGCTGCGTGCTGCTTTCCATAGTCATTGACTATGGAGCAATAGCGTTCTCAGTTCGAGAGTACTGCGAATGCGGGCATCTTCACGTCAATCTGGTCCTGGTTTCGCTCGGTCTTGTATTGACCCTATGCACGATCGCCTTTACGTGGGACTTCTGCAGGGCGCGGTCGTGACTTCAGCAGCGCCACTTCAGTTCGTCTTGAACGACAACTCGCCCGATCGAATTCGGAGAGCATTCACGTCGCGTTTGAGCGTCGTCGCGGGCGGGTGGATACGCGGCTTTCGAGAGCCGAGATAGCAGGACATCCGGCGAGCCAGACGTCCTGCTTCTTCTTACGACGCTCGGTGCTCTGAGGACGGCGTACTTTCGTTACTCACTTCTTCTTCGGAGCCATCGCCTCGAACTTGGCTTTCAGATCGGGATGGCAAGTGAAGCACTGCGACTCGGGAAGACCGTGCTCCTTGCACCAATCGCCCTTGGCCTGAAAGCCGGCGATCAGGCTCGAATTGCAGCGGGTGCAGATGGATTCGGGAACCGTGTGCTCTGGGCACCAGTCGGCAATCTCGGCTTTCTGGACGAGTGGCGCCTTCGGAGCCTCCGGTGTGGGGAGAGGCTTTTCCTTCGCATCGGGCGCTTTCTCGCACGCTGCGAATGCGCAGAAAAGGAGGAGGCCGGCGATCGTGTGCAGATCAAGCTTCATGCGCATGGCGATTCGTCCTTTCAGGACAACGTGGAGGGAACTCGGGAACTGTCTGACTCGACCAATGATTGAGACGCAGGATCCGGCGTGAGTGCATCTGCCGGTGTCTGCGTGCGTGGCGCAAACACGAGGTAGATCGCGGGCAGGACGAGCAGCGTCAGCAGAGTGCTGCTGAAGACTCCGCCGATCACGACGGTTGCTAGCGGGCGCTGTACCTCGGCGCCGACGCCCGTGCTCAGCGCCATAGGTACGAAGCCGAATGCCGCAACGAGCGCGGTCATGAGGACCGGGCGCAACCGCGTAAGGCAGGCTTCCTCGATCGCTTCGGGCAATGACCTGCCGCGACTTCGAAGTTGTCGCACGTAGGACACGAGCACCATGTCGCCGAGCACCGCCACTCCGGAGAGAGCGATGAACCCGACGGCTGCTGAGATCGAGAACGGCATGTCACGGATCCACAGCGCGGTGATGCCGCCGATCGCTGCGAACGGAACGCCGGTGAAGACGCGCAATGCATCGCGCATGCCGCCGTACGTCACGTAGAGGAGCGCGGCGATCAGCGCGAGCACCAACGGAACGACGATCATCAGGCGTTCGCGCGCTCGTTCCATATTCTCGAACTGGCCACCCCACTCAATGCGGTAACGCCCCTCAGGCAGTTTCACCTCGTTCGCGACTCGTGCTTGGGCTTCCTTCACGAAGCTGCCCACGTCCCGATCCCGCACGTTCAACTGGACGGTGATCCGACGCTGGCCCCATTCCCGACTGATCGTCGACGCTCCTTCCCGTTCGCGGATGCGCGCGAGCTTGGAGATCGGGATCTGCTGACCCGAGGGCGTCGTCACCAGAATGGCGCCGATCGATGCTGCGTCCTTCCGATCGCGTTCTGGCAATCTTGCGACCAGGGGGAATCGCAACTGCCCCTCGACGACTTCACCGAGTTGCTTCGATCCGATGGCCTCGACGTAGTTCATCACCGTGCTCGCAGCGATTCCATGGCGAGCAAGCGCATCCTGATCGACTTGGATTTCGAGCACCGGCTGACCGGTCACTTGCTCCGTGCTCAAGTCCGTTGCACCGGAGATCGAGCCCAGCACAGTCCCGATCTCCTGTGCCTTTGCCTTGAGCACCTCGAAGTCATCCCCGTAAAGCTTCACGGCGATGTCGCCGCGAACGCCGGCGATCATCTCGTTCATGCGCATCTCGATCGGCTGCGTGTAGGCGATGCGCTGTCCGGGCAGGTCGCGGAGTTCCCGCTGCACGAGCTCGACCAGCTCCGCTTGCGACGATGCGCGAGACCACTCGCTGCGTGGTCGCAACGAGAGGAAAACGTCCGTCAGTTCTACACCCATTGGATCGGTGGCGACTTCTGCGGTCCCCACGCGACTCCACACGTAAGCAATCTCGCGTGGGAATGCGGCGAGGAGCGCGCGCTCGATCTGAGTGTTGTATCGGATGGTCTCGTCGAGATCAGTTCCAGCGAGCCGGACCACGTTCGCGACGATCGCGCCCTCGGATAGTCGCGGGACGAACTCGGAACCGAGGCTGCGAGCGACGATCGCGCCTCCGCATAGCGCTGCCGCTCCGAGCCCGATCATCGCGTAGCGATGGTTCATCACTCCGCGCAGGATCGGGCGATAGACCCACCGCACGAAGCGCACGAGAGCGGGGTCCTTCTCTTCGATGCGTCGCGGCAGGAGCAGGCTCGCGAGAACTGGCATTACCGTGAGCGAGAGCACGAGAGAACCGATCAGGGCGAAGATGACGGTGAGCGCCATCGGCCGGAAGAGTTTCCCCTCGACTCCCTCGAGCGTGAGGATCGGCACGTAGACGAGCATGATGATGAGCTCGCCGAACATGGTGGGTTTTCGCACTTCGATCGCAGCGTCGCGGACGATGTCGATGAGCCGCCGCTTGCCGCGGTCATGCGCGACGTGGCGGACCGAGTTCTCGATCTGGATCACCGCGCTGTCGACGACGAGGCCGAAGTCGATCGCGCCAAGGCTCATGAGGCTGCCGGCGATCCCGTAGCGGAGCATCCCGGTGAACGCGAACATCATCGACAGCGGGATCGCGGCCGCCACGATCAGCCCGGCGCGCAGGTTTCCCAAGAACATGAACAACACCGCGATGACGAGCAGACCACCTTCGAACAGGTTGTTCCGCACGGTCGTGATGACGTGATCCACGAGTTCCGTGCGATCGTAGATCGTCTCGACATGCACGCCAGCCGGCAGCGAGCCCTTGATCTCGTTTAGTTTCGCTTTGAGGCGAGATGTGACCTCGTGCGTGTTTTCGCCCATCAGCATGAAGCCGATGCCGAGAACGGCTTCACCGTTCCCTTGAAAGGTGACAGCGCCACGCCGGATCTCGGAGCCGATCTCGACGCTTGCGACATCACGCACGCGCACGGGCATTCCGTCTTTCGCGTCAACGACGATCTTGCCGAGTTCGTCGGTGTTCGTCGCGGCGCCGATGCCCTGCACCAGCAGCATGTTGCCGCTGGATGAGATGCTGCCGCCGCCCGCGTAGACGTTGTTGTGCTGAACCGCGTCGACGACTTGATCGAACGTCAGGCCGTGCTTCACGAGTTGGGCCGGCTGAATGCGGATCTGATACTGCTTTTCGTATCCGCCCCAGCTATTCACTTCGGCGACGCCGGGCACAGCTCGCAACGCGGGCTTGATGATCCAATCCTGCACGGTGCGTGCATCGGTCAAGTCGCCACGCTCGGACACCACGATGTAGTGGAAGACTTCGCCGAGGCCGGTCGCGACCGGGCCCATTTCTGGCGCCGCGATGTTGGGAGGCAGCGTGACGGTCGACAGACGCTCACTGACGAGTCGTCGCGCAAAGTAGATGTCCACGCTGTCGGCAAACGTGACCACGACCTGCGAAAGACCGAACTTGGAGATCGACCGGACTTCCGCGAGGTCCGGAAGTCCTCCGATCGCCTGTTCGATTGGAAACGTGATCTGCTGTTCGATCTGCTCAGGGGTGAGCGCGGGCGCGACCGTGTTGACTTGGACTTGCACCGGCGTGGTGTCGGGGAACGCGTCGATTTCGAGGTGTCGAATCGAGAGGGCGCTCAGGATGACGGCGGCCGCGGCCAAACCGAGTACGAGCACTCGGTGCCGTAGCGACCAAGAGATGATCCAATTCAGAACGTCCATCGATGTGGCCTACTCGTCCGCGCAGCAACCGGCGCCGAGGTTGCTCTTCAAGATCTCGGACTTCAGGACGTGACTGCCGATGGTCACGACGACCTCGCCGGGCAACACTCCTCCGATGACTTCGGTGAACGCCGCGTCCCTCGCTCCCACCTGCACCTTGCGTGTCTGAAAGATCTCGTCGGCAAGTCGCACGAAGACGATGTGACAACAGCCTTCCCACTGGATGGCTTCGTTTTGGACAGCGACCGCTTTCGGGCTGTTGCGTACGACGATTCGCGCGCGGCCGAACGCATGCGCGCGCAGGAGTCCGTCGGCGTTGTCGACGTTCGCGCGCCACTTGATCGTGCGCGTCGTTTCGTCGACTGCTGTCGAGACCCACGCAAGTGGTCCGACGGCCGTCTTCCCGTCGGCGCCGTCTGGACGGAAGATCATCTGCTGACCCAACGCCAGGCGCTGCGACTCGCTTTGCGGGACATCGGTGGTGATCCACATCACACGCGTGTCCGCAATCTCGAAGAGCGTTCGTGTCGGCTCGACGACTTCACCGATGACCAGTGATCGAGTGACGACGACGCCATCGAATGGAGCAATGAGCGGAAACGAGCTCGCCGTCTGATTTCCGTTCGCCATGTCGGCGGGCAGCCCGAGCGCGGCGATCGATTCACGATTCGTGCCTTCCGCAGGTGCGGGCAAGCCGAGATTGACGATCGCTTGTCGCGCGTTGAAGAGTCGAGCCTCGGCCTCGCGTGCTGCTCCGTCGGCCGCAAGCCGCTCGGTCTCCGTGCGGAAACCCGCTGCGCTGGAAACCTGGAGTCGCGCCGCCGCCTGATTCGTCACTTCGACCGCCGTCAGCGCCTGCAAGAACTCCGCTTTGGCCCTCCCGATCTCGGGCGAATCGATGAGCGCGAGAATCTCGCCCGCTTTGACGCGATCACCGAGTGCACGCTCGATGCGCAATGCCGTGCCGGACACTCGTGACGAGATCCGCGCGAACTTCGTGCGGTCATAGTCGACTTCGCCATTTGCGTCGATCGAGTCCGACATCTGACGCTCGACGACCTTTCCCAGTCGTATTCCCGCCTTCGCCATCGCTGCGGTGGACGCGAACTGCACCTTCATTGCGTGGCTCTGGCACGTGCTCGGATCGCGGATGCCCGCGCGATTCTTGGCGCCTTCGGCGGTTTCGCTTTCGCCCGCATGCGTGACGACGACTTCCGAATCACTCGCCGGAAGCTCGCCTGGCCGTGCGATGTCAGGATGGCAGAGAGTGCAGCCGGACTCCGGGAGGCCGTGTTCCTTGCACCAGTCGCCAGCGACTCCGGTGGTCAGGATCTCCGGATGGCAGATGGTGCATTGCGCTTCGGGAACCCCGTGCTCCTTGCACCATTGCTCAGCACTCTCGCCTGCCAACTCGGGATGGCAAGCGATGCATCGTGAGTCCGGGACGTTGTGAATGAGGCACCAGTCTTCGGCCTCGGCTGCTCCCGTGCGAGATCCGAGAAGGTCGGAGAACTTGGGAGCCTTCCACCCCGTGCGATGCCCCCAAACGCCGACGCCTGCGAGGATCGCGAGCACGAGAAGGGTTGGGATCCGGCTCAGGATCGAGCGCAGGAGAGAGTGTTTGCCAACTGATTCAGAGTTCGACGTGTCGTTCATGGGTCTCACCTTTGTTCCTGAGGCGACGTATTTGGCGCGTTGACACCGAGCGGCGCACCCGTCGCCGCCTCGAAGTCAGCGACAGCGCTCGCATATGCGACCAGCGCGTTCACGAACCCGCGCCTCGCGTCGAGAGCGCGGCTGCGCGCGGATAACCACTCAAACGCGGTGACTTCACGCGCCTCGAACGCCCTGGTGAACAGTGCGTCCGTCTGCTCCACGAGCGGTAAGACGTCTCGTTGTTGCGCTTCGAGTTCAGCCGTCAACCGGCGGACGGCGCTGCGAGCTGCGAACGCGGTCGCTCTGACGGCGTGGAGCATTGCGACGTAGTCAGCCCGCGCGCGGTCGCGAGCGGCGACACGCGCTGCGATCTCGGCCTGATTGCGGTCGAAGATCGGGAGTTCGACGGACCCGGCGACTCCGAGCGACTGAGTGCCCTCGACTTCGCGCTCGAACGACGGTCCGAGCGAAAAACGCGGAACTTGCTTCGTCGTCGCAAGGCGCAATTCCTCTTCCGCGACGCGATACGACGCCTCGCTCGCCTTCAGGTCGAGCCGGTTCGCGAGAATGCGGGCGTCGACGGCGTCATCGTCGAGGTCTGGTTGAAGCGTGGTCGTGAGTGGGCGACCGCGCGCGGACAGGACGAGCTCGGTCGTAGGCGGCAGGCCGAGGATCGAGCGCAAGTCGCTCTGTCGGACTTCGACTTCGTAGCGCGCATCGCGCAGTTCACGCTCGATCGTGATCTTTTCGAGTTGGACGGCGTTGACGTCTAGCGTCGTCGCTTCACCAATCCCCTTGCGTTCGGCGACCATCGCCGTGGCTTCGGTGCGCAGTGATGCCTCTTGTTCGAGCGCGCGCACGATCTGCTCTGCGGCAAGGAGGTCGATGTGTGCGCGCCTCGTTCGCGCGACGATCCGGTACTCGTCCGCGAGGACGTCGGATCGCGCAGCTTCGATGCGAGCCGACGCGACAGCGGTTCGCGCCTCGCGTTCAGCGGGTCGCAAGAACTCGAAGAGGACATCCGTGCCGACGGCCAGACCGGACGCATCTCCAATTCCTGATCGAACAGATGCGCCGAGCGTCGGGTTCGGCCACACGCTCGCTGCGATCAAGAGCGATTGCGCCTCTCCGATCGTCGCGCGTTTCGCGGCGAGTTCCGGATTCAGGGTGAGTGCGATCGCAACGAGTTCCGCCTCGTCGAGCCCGTCCGCCGCATCGAACGGACCGGCGTGGGGAGCTTCGGAGCTCGCCTCGATGCGCACGTCTTGAAGCGTTCGATCGCGGAGGATCGCTAACTCCACGGCCGGAAGCAGGGGATCGCTGACGTAGGCGGTGCAACCGACCAATGCGACCGCGGCGAGCACTGAGATGCTTCGCAGCCATGTGGAGCATCGACTCAATACGAATTGGAATAACCGAGCGCCGCCGATAGGGCGGCACTCCGACGCGATAGGGGCCACTTGTATTCCTCGCTTCGAACTAGCAGGTGCCGGCGGTCACGTACCGCACGGCTACATCGACTCAGCAAGCCATAGACAGGCGCTGGTCGTTGCTAGACGACGAGGACGGTGCTTCGAAGGACGCGGAGCAGCGGCGGTGGGCGTTCGTGGTCTGCTAACGGGAGAAACGAGTCGACTTGGCTGGAGTGCAGCGAGAAGGCATCCGGCGTCAGAGCCGAGGGCGGTGGTCCATGCTCGTCCGCATGCGGCGAGCTCCAAACGACCTTGGACGCTCGCGTCGCACTCTCGAACACGAGCGGGACATCGACACAACCGCACGCCTCTCGCACGTGTGCCGGCTCGGTCAATCCATCGCGTGCGAATTCGCAGCAACCGCCGCAGAACCCGCCGGCGGCGAGTTCCAGCGCAATCGAGCCGTTCGGCTCGAGACAGAACACGAAGCCCTGTGGTGGGGCGGCTCCCATCGCGAGCGCGATGGAGAGACACATCCAAGACAGAAACCGCCGAAACGCCGAGCGCATGCTGCGACGGACGATAGGAAGGTGGCGAACCGCGAAGCAAGCACCATTCTGCGACGCATCGTCCGATGGACGACGCGCCTTGACCTCGACAACAGCTTCGAGCGTTTCCGGAAGGAGGGGCGCTTGAAGAGTGTTGCTGACCTTTGGGATGCGGTGCACGACGGGGCTGTAAGGCGGATTCGACCGAAGGCCATGACGGCCGCGGCAGCATTCATCGGGTTGGTGCCTATCCTGTGGGCCGATGGAACTGGGCCGATGGAACTGGGCCGATGGAACCGGGGCCGACACGATGCGTCGCATTGCGGCGCCGATGATCGGAGGTCTCCTGATCAGCTTCTTGTTGGAGCTCGTAGTCTATCCGGTCGTCTTCTTCCTCGCGAAGAAGTGGCAGCATCGCGGCGAGTTCGCGGTGGCGTGACCATGAGTCAATGGGCGCGTGCGTTACTGAGAGATCGACAGCACTCTTGCCGAAGAAAGGTCGAGCCCGCCCAGCGACCGAGGCAATCTCCCATTCGGGGTCGGCGGCGCGACTAGCGGCCGAAGTACGCCTCAATCTCGCTCCGCGCAGCTTTCGGCCCGTTCAGTTCCAACCAGATCGGCCCGTCCGCTTGGTCGACGGTGACCGCGAACGTCATGAACTGGCAACACTCGCGTTCGAGGTCGATGAGTCGACCGAGACGAGCCACGAGGCCCGGCGCCGGATCGAAGCGGTACGCGATGCCGTGTTCCGTGTCTCGGCGCTCCACGATGCCGCGCGTCAGCTCGGCGACCAGCAACTTGCGCTCTTCGAGGTCAACTTCGTTCAGCGAACATGCAAGAGGCACGTCGTCGCGGATCACGCCTTGCATCGAAGTCGTCGGCGCGACCCGCTCGGCGGACGAGCAGGCGCAGAGCAACGTGATGGCGCAGAGGAGGAGCGGCTTCATGTCGCGCGAGCCTATGCGAACGACCGGATGATGAGAACGGTTCTGCGGTTCGCGGCGAGGCCCATGGGATCTAGGCGTGCCGCCAGACCTTGAAGCCGGACACGACGAGGATCAGCGCGAGCGTCAGGAGCAGCACGGCTTCGGGTACCACGCCCAGCAACCGACCACCAATGAACGCACCGACGATCGAGCCGACCGCGAGCGCCGCCAGGAATCGTCGGTTCGCGCCGAGCACGGCGAAGCTGCGGTCCTGGCTGTAACGCGCGAACGCGACGATCATCGTCGGAAGGCTGACGGCGAGCGACAGACTGCCCGCGAGCTTGAGATCGACCCCGAAGAGGAGCGCGATCGTCGGGATCAGCAACTCGCCTCCCGCGACTCCCATCAACGCAGCGACCGCTCCGATGCCGAGGCCCGCGACGACGGCCACGATGACGAGAACCGGGCCATGCAGTCCGGCGGACCCGTGTGCACCGTGGCCCAGGACGAGCACGGCCGCGATGACGACGAGCAGAACGGCGAGGACGCGATAGCGCGTCCGGCTACGGAGCTTCGTCGCAAGCCCGGCGCCGAGCCAAGCGCCCGCGATCGTCCCCGGCAGGAGCAGCACGAGGACGTCCCACCGCTCGGCAATGCTGGCGAACGACACAGTCGCTGCGCGGAACGGCAGCGACGCTGCGACGACGACGAGACTCGTCGCTTTGTTGAGGATGACGGCTTCGAGCGCGACGAACCCAAAGACACCGATCAGCAGCGGAAGTCGAAACTCCGCGCCGCCGAGCCCGATCAACCCACCGAGCAAGCCGACGGATGCCCCACAGAGCAGGACGAGAATCCAGTTGCGCCGTGTTCTTGGGTTGCCTTGCGGGTCGGTTGCCACCGCACGAACGTAGCGAGGCGGTCACGCCGGGTCAGTTGCGAGCCATTCGCGCAATCGGGTCTCGATCTGGTCGCGGATCTGGCGGAACTTCACGAGCTGGGCACGGGGCGGTCCCGGCACGAGCGCCGGATCCTCGAACGGCCAGACGAGGGTCTGCAGCGCGAACGGGAAGATCCGGGGACATGCTTCCGCCGCCCGATCGCAGACGATGATCGCGTACCGAAACGACTCCTTACCCAAGAACTCCGCGAGTCCCTTCGACCGGAGTGCGCTGGTGTCGAACCCGCGCTCTTGCAGGACTTCATGCGTCAGCGGATGAACGTCGTTTGGCGCGAGTCCCGCGCTACGAACCTCGAAGCGGTCGCCCGCGAGTTCCTTGAGGATCACTTCCGCCATCTGGCTGCGCGATGAGTTCTCGGTGCAGAGAAACAAGACGCGCTCTCGGTGCGCTTGGTCGTTTCGTGCCGCACGCGACTTGGGTTTCGGTTCAGTCATGCGCCTCGACTCCCTGGTGATCGGTCATGAGCTGGAAACTGTGAGCACGCCGCGGCGCTCGGCGAGACGAAGCGGCACGCAGCACGCCGTCGATACGACGACGAAGCTGATCGAAACAGCGATGCAAGCCTTCAGACCGTCGAGGCCGGATCCCGCAGCCTGGAACGCCGCACCGGAAAGCACGGTGCCCACCAAACGCCCCGCGGCATTTGCCATGTAATAGAAGCCGACGTTGAGCGCGACCTTGTCGCGATCCGAGTAACCAACGATCAGATAGCTGTGCGTCGCGCTGTTCGCGGCAAACACGAATCCGAAGATGCACAGTCCGACGACGAGCACCCACGACGTCGAGACGTCGAGTCGCAGCGCCGCCAGAATCGCGCCGAGCGGCACGACGAGCAGTGCAGTCCAGACGCCGAGAGTGCGCGCAGTGGGTGGCTCACGTCCTTTTCCGGAGAGCCACGCCGGGGATGCAGCCTGCACCGCGCCATAGCCGATGATCCAAAGCGCGAGGAAAGCGCCAACTTCGTAGTACGGCCATCCGAGGCCACTCGCGAGAAACACCGGAAGCGCGAGCACGAACCAGACGTCACGCGAGCCGAACACGAACAGCCGCGCGGCCGACAGCCAATTGATCCGCGGGTCTTTCGAGAAGAGTTGCTTCCACGTCGCCTTCGTCTTCGCCTTCCCTGCGGCTTGCGGCAGGAGGATCGACGTCAGCGCGAGCGCCACGCCGAGACCGACTGCCATCGCGATGCAAGCCCCGCCGAAGCCGAACGCTGAGAGCATGACTCCGCCGACGAAGAACCCCGCGCCCTTCAGCGCGTTCTTCGAGCCGGTCAGGACGCTGACCCATTTCATGAGTCCACGCTGATCGTCTTCGGGGACGACGAGCTTGATGTGTACGCGTCCGGCGAACCGCACCTTGTCGGCGCTGAGGCGTTGATCGAGAGTCCGCGCCGGAGGTGCCGGCGATGGCGACGACGATCCGCGAGCGCATGCTCGCCCTGCTGAAGAGACGCGACCGCGAGGGGCTGAGCTTCAGAGCTCTGAGCGAGATCAGCGGCGAGCCAATCTGGCGGCTCGCGTACTACCACCGCATCTTGTTCAAAACACACCCGGGCTTCGTCGAGGTCACGCCGACCGCCGATGCCGTATCCGACTCGGCGAAGACCTTCGACGTCACGCTGACCAGCGGCGTCCGCATCGCGGTTCCCACGGGCTTCGACGCGAGCGAGCTGCGGCGCTTGGTCTCCACGCTCGACGCACGATGCTGAGCCTGCCGCCGTCGGTTCGAATCTTCCTCGCGCGCGAGCCCGTCGATTGCAGGAAGGCGTTCGACGGTCTGTGCGCTCTGGTGCGCGATCACTTCGGCGACGACCCGTTCTCCGGTCATCTCTTCGCCTTCTTCAACAGGCGCCGTGATCGCGTGAAGATCCTGGTGTGGGACAAGAACGGCTTCTGGCTGTTTTCGAAGCGGCTCGAGCGCGGCACATTCCAAGAGATCGCTCTGCATGGCGAGAGCAAGCGTCGCGTGGAGATCGAGCGCGCGCGCTTGCTGATGCTGCTCGAAGGAATCGATCAGAGAAAAGCGATTCTGCGGAAACACTTCGACGAGCCTGTGCGTCTTGTTGCGCGTGATGTCGGGGCACAACGAACAAGTAACGAAAGACGCTGACGATCTCGACGAGCTGCGCGCCGAGATCGCAGAGCGCGTCGCCGAAAACGACAGGCTGCGCCACCACATCAAGGTCCTCGAGAAGATGCTGTTCGGCCGCGGTCGAGAAACCGTCGGCACGTTTCCGCCGATCGACGCCGCGCAAGGCGCGCTGCCGTTTGGCGAGCTGCAAGCGCTGCAGGCCCAAGTCGACGCGATCTCCAAGGAGATCGAAGCGAAGGAGAAGGAGGCACGCGCGCCGAAGTCGAAAGGCCACGGCCGCCGCGCGGAGTTTCCGAAGAACGCGCCGGTGTACCAGACCGTGATCGACGTGCCCGAAGCCGAGCGCGTCTGCAAGAACGGTCACGCGATGACGCCATTTGACGAAACCATCACGAGAGAGCTCGAGCGACTCGAGCTGACCGTGATCCACGAGATCGTGCGCAAGAAGTACGCGTGCAAGACTTGCGAGGAAGGCGTCTGCATCGCGGCGATGCCGCCGCGCGTGCTCGACAAGAGCATCCTCGGCCCCGGCTTCTTGTCGTGGATCCTGACCGAGCGCTTTCAAAACCACATGCCGTACAACCGGCTGGAGAAGAAGCTGCGCGCCGAGGGCTGCCAGCTCTCACGCTCGACCATGTGCGAGACGGTCGCGAAGCTTTCCGATCTGCTCGAACCGATCACGCAGCAGATGCACCGCGAACTGGTGAAGTCGCCCGTCGTGCATCTCGACGACACACGCGTCATCATTCAGCAGTCGCAAGGCGGCGGCTCGAGTACGGGACACGTGTGGGTCTACTGCGATCACGAGGGCCGAGTCATCTTCGACTTCACCAAGTCGAGAACTCGCGATGGCCCGCTGCGGATGCTCGGGAACTACGCGGGATACGTGCACGCCGACGCGTACTCAGGCCATGACATCCTCTTCGTGCCAGGCGGCGCGACGGAAGTGGCGTGCTTTGCACACACCAGGCGCCGCTTCGTCGAAGCAGGACTCACCGATCCGCTCGCGCTCGAATGCGTGCGTCTGATCGGCGAACTCTACGGCGTCGAGCGCAGAGCCAAGGAAGCCGGCATCGTCGGCGACGAATTGCGCGACCTGCGTCAGCGTGAGTCGAAGCCGCTGCTCGACAACCTGCTCGACTGGCTCACGGTCACGGCGCTGAAGGTCTTGCCGAAGAGTCCGACCGGTCAGGCGATCGGCTACGCAAAGAATCAGTGGGCCGCGCTATGCCGTTACATCGAGAGCGGCGATCTCGAGATCGACAACAACCGCGCCGAGCGCAACCTGCGCACGATCGCGGTCGGAAGGAAGAACTGGACCTTCGTAGGGAATGAAACCTTCGGCGAGAAGGCCGCGGTCATCTACTCGCTGGTCGCAAGCTGCCGCGAGATCGGCGTCGAGCCGAGGGTCTACCTCTGGGACGTCATGCAGAGGATCGGCGCGGAGAGCGACGTCGCGAAGCTAACGCCGCACGGCTGGAAGCCGCACTTCGCGGATCAGGCGACCGCGGCGTGGGGACGATTCATCGCGAAGCTCGCGACGGCGACGGTGCCCGTCAGAACGATCTGAATCGGCCGGACTCCGCGGCGAACCGGGAAGTCAGGGGTGTAGGCCGCCGAACGCGTACCTTGATGTAGCTCTTCGCGCTCATTTTCGTGAGGTCCTTCGCGGTCCCCGAAAGCGCTTGCGCGACCATGAGAAGCGGAACCGTCAAATGGTGCTGCCCCGCGGCCAGCATCGAGCATGCGACGATTTGCAGGAGCAGTCCGGCGAAAAGCGTCGACTTCAACCCGAATCGAGCGGCGACGAGGCCGCCAAGTAGGTTCGTGACGATCCCGAAGAACTCGTAGAACAGAAACAGCGAGACAATCTCGATCGGGCTGTAGCCGATCTGGTGCAAGTGCAAGAGCACGAGCATGCGCAACGCACCGTCGGTGACTGTGAACGCCCAGTACGAGCCGGTGATGACCGCGTAGTCGCGGACGTTACGCATCGCTCACCGGATCGCCCGTGCGACCATCGCGGCGAGTTCAACCATGCGGTTCGCGTAGCCCCATTCGTTGTCGTACCAAGCGAGCACTTTCACGAGGCGACGATCGGTGACCCGCGTCGACAGCGCATCGACGATGGCGCTGCGCGGATCGCGCGCGTAGTCGCTGCTCACGAGCGGGCGCGTTTCGAATCCGAGAATGCCGGCGAGCGGACCCGTGGCCGCCGCGCGCTCGAGGAACGCGTTCACTTCGTCGACCGTCGTGTCGCGTGCCGTCTGGAACACGCAGTCCGTGATCGACGCGTTCATGACGGGTGCGCGGACGGCGATGCTGTCGAGCTTGCCGTTCAGTTCCGGAATGATGAGGCCGACCGCGGTGGCGGAGTTTGTCGACGTCGGAATCAGGTTGAGCTGCGACGCGCGCGCTCGGCGCGGGTCCTTGTGCGGCGCGTCATGTACCGACTGCGTGTTCGTGGGATCGTGAATCGTCGTGATGAGTCCTCGCTCGATGCCGATGCCGTCGTGAAGCACGCGGACGACCGGCGCGAGGCAATTGGTCGTACACGACGCTGCGGTCACGACCGTTTCTTTGGCGAGGTCGTACTCGCGGTGATTCACGCCAACCACGATGTTCGGCGGGCCATCCTTCACCGGCGCAGACACGACGACTCGGCGGGCGCCACGATCGAGGTGCGGCTTGACGGTCGCTGCCGTGCGGAATCGTCCGCTGCATTCGAGAACCAAGTCCACACCTAGCTCGCGCCACGGGATGTCGCGCGGCTCCTTGTGCTGTGTGAACTTCAGTGCGAAGTCGCCGATCGACAGCGAGTCTCCGTCCCCTTTGCATCCATGAGCGAACCGACCTTGGACGCTGTCGAATTCGAGCAGCAATGCCATGGTGTCGACGGTCGCGTTCGGCTCGTTGATCGCGACGAACTCAAGGTCATCGCGACCCCAAGCCGCGCGCAGCGCGAGTCTTCCCATTCTTCCGAACCCGTTGATCCCGACTTTGACCATCGCCTTGTTCTCCTTCGTCGAACTGCGAACTGGGTCCGCGGTTCGTGTTGTTTGGGACTAATGCGCTGCTGCACGGCGATGCGTTTGGCGTCGCTGCTCCCACGGCCGCGTGGCGATCCAGCGCCCGATTCGGACTTCGATCGCGTCACGAACTTCGCGAAAGCGTCGCAGGCGTTGCCGCGGCGTCCCGCTCTCGGCGACAGGATCGAGGAACGGCCAGAACAGAACTTCCAACGCGAACGGCACGATCTTGGGGCACTGTTCGCTCGCCGCCTCGCAGACGACGATGGCGTAGTGGATCGGGTGCTTGCCGAGGAACTGGCCGAGATCCTTCGAGGTCAAACCGGCGGTCGGCAGTCCCGCTTCGTCGATGACCTTCAACGTCATGGGGTCGATGTCGCGGGGTGTGAGGCCCGCGCTACACACGTCGAAGCGATCTCCAGCGTCGCGCCGCAGAATCGCTTCGGCGATCTGACTGCGCGCGGAGTTGCGCGAGCACACGAACAGCACGCGTGGTCGATCGCGAGTCGCCTCCGCTTCGCGCCGACGATCGTCGATTCGGCCCGTGGGCAGCGCGCAAAGTTCGGCGCGCCCTTGGCAACAATCCTCACCGAGAAACCACATCAGCTCGCGGAGCGACGCTTCCTGCAGCGAGTAGACGAGAGATCGACCAGACCGGGTGCTCTTGGCTAGCCCGGCGCCGCTGAGGTGTTGGAGATGGAACGAAAGCGTGGAGGCCGGAATCTGAAGAGCCTGGGCAAGATCCCCGGCAGCGATCCCAGTCGTCCCGGCGCGAACGAGGGCACGGAAGACCGCGAGCCGCGAGTCTTGAGCCAGGGCCGAAAGGGCACGAACGGCTGCGTCAGATTCCATCCTTCCAGAAATATCGAAGTGAGTGGAGATCCGTCAAGACCCGAGCCGTCCGCGGGTCGTGGCCAACGTCACGATTCAGCGCCCGTGCAACGAGAAACCCCCTGGCGAGCGCGTTGCTCGCCCAGGGGGTCCGAAAGTCTCAACCGGTCAGAAGTTCACCCGCAGCAAGGGCAGGGGCAACACGGGCCGGGGCAGCAACAGTCGTTGTTGTTGGTCGTCATTGTCGACTCCATGAACGGAAACTCTGAACTGAGGTTCCGACTAGACCCTCGGAGTTGCGCGCGCCAGCGACGCGACTCGTCGACACGTCATGTGAACTCGTCCATTCGCATTCGCGTAGGCGCCAGCCTGCCGAGCTGCAGCCCCAGCCCGCGGCAGCCCCCGACATCGGGTTATTAGCCCAGAGGTTGTCGGCCATGTTGCCGCCGTGCCGGTCGAGCGCGGCGATCAATTCGTCGACCGCCCGCGCGCGCAGCCGAACTCCAGACGTCGCCCGAGGGTCAAGTTCAACCTCGCGCGCGGAGAAGAAGCTCGGGCTTCGTCCCGGGCCCCCATCAGGGTGGGCGCAAGCGGCGAGCCCGCCGACATGGCGCATGGCGGTGCACCGGACGACCAGGCCGATGGGCTCGTCGCAGTTCCGACGGAGTCGGTTCGGTGGCGCAAGGTCAACTGGGTATTCGCCCCGCGGTCGCTCGAGCACCAAGTCGGATCCGCGCGTTCTCGAGGGCGAACCTCGGCCCTCGCCCGCGGGACCGTGAGGCGAGCGCCTTGGCTGCGGAACTGGCGACGAAGCGCGCGCCCCGCGGCTGCGATTGCGATGCCATTGGAGGACCCTGGGGGATCGGGCAGGCTCCAGGCCGGCGCTCGAGGGCGAAAGCGTCGGGCCAACGACGCGCGTGCGCATCCCTGTTTGCGGCAAGCCGCGCGGTGGAAAGGCCGCACCGTCGAGCTCTCGGACGGGTAGGCTCCGCGCGACGAATGGAGGGAAATGTCCACTCTGAGTACGGGTGACATGCATAACATTCTATAAGCGCGTACTTTATGTCATCTGCCTGCGCAGAACGAGTGACAGAACGGTCAACCGGAACTCGATACTGGGCTCATCTCTCGGCGGCTCTATGACGTCCCCGCTACCAACCTGACAAAAGCCGAACAGCGCAAGCGTCGCTGTTCGGCTTTTTCCGTTAAAGACTTACGGCGATCGAGCACCCGGATTTCCTGCATCTGCAACTCGTCGGGTCGCTGGTTCGGAACGATTCCCCGCTACCAACCTGACAAAAGCCGAACAGCGCGAGCGTTGCTGTTCGGCTTTTTCTGTTAAAGACTTACGGCGGTCCGCAGACGCGTAATCCTGCATCAGCAAGTCGCAGAGGTGCAGGTTTCGAATGCCACTCAGGCGCCGTCCGCAGGCTCCAGACCGCTCGCGCTTGCTGCGGAGCGCGCCAATGCCCATGAACCACCACATGAGGGCTACGACCGAGGTCATAGAAGCCAAGGGCAAGCTGCATGAGTTTCTGCGTTACTATTTCACAATCCGCGCGCAATCATCCGACTGACCAACTCATCCGAGCGACGTATTAGGTCGGCGTGGCCGGACGCACGTGCATGGTCGATGATCGCGCGTAGGTGTTCCTCGGCGGCCTGAAGTCGCCATGTGTGTCGAGCCCCAGCCACAGTCTCCTCGGCGAACGCGAGAGCTTCGTCTGGACTCTGCGGCGCAAGTTCAGCCATCCGCTCGGCCACCAGCGAGTCAGGCTCCACCTCGCCGGCCAACCGCAATGTGGCCACGAGCTGACGGAGAGCCCAAGCATCGTCGAAGTGCTTCGAGGCAAACCAGCACCCGAACTCGTCAAGTTCGACGCGTCGATCATCGACGCTCGCAACTTTCGCTACCTCCCGCAGTCGCCAGTCCCACAGCGCGGATAGGCGATCGAGAACGTCTGGCGCGGGTTTAGCCTCTTTGTAGAGCATGCGACCGATAGCACCGATCGCGAGGCCACGAACATCGGCGGGCGCGCGCAAGAAAAACTCAACAACGAGCGGGTCGTCAAGCCGAGCGACGCCATGCCAATAATACAACAGGATGTGGGCACCCAGCGATTGCTGATAATCGCGCGAGTGCTCCGCCATTGTCTCAGTGAGCTTCACGATCGCGCGAAGGTAGAGCGCTCGCAGGTCATCAAGCAGGTCGAGCGGGACAGTGGACCCAGTGACGAAACCGTCCCACGCCGCATCTAGCAGTCGTTCGTTATCTTCTGGAAAAACACGTACGCTATTCGCGCGAATCCAAGAAGCGTCGAGGTTGCGCAGGTGGACTAGGTGCACGCCGAAAACGGAACGCACCGCAGGCGACGGATCGTTCAATGGATTGAGATGTCGTTCGAGCAGTGCGCGCACTTCGGGAAGTTTGTCCAGCGAGATCGACACATGCTTACCAGCGGCGGCGATCAACCCGCGCCACACCCAGAACGCATAATAAATCGCCGCCTCGACCGCGGTACCTCGCACGCTATTGATAGCAGCACTGTACGCGTCTCGGGGAGGTGGATCTGATCGAGGGCTGGGATGGACCATGAGCCGCTCAATCACCTTCCAGAGCGGCTCACGTAGGCCAAACGGGATCGGAGATGCGGCGTCATCAGCGAGCGCCTCTCGAAGAAGCAAGGCGATGTTGCGGAAATTGTCGTCGAGAGACTCGCTAGCCGCAGATCGGGCCGCCTCCATTGGATCCTTCGAGACGCACGCCTGACAAAGCTGGATGACGTGTTCCCAGGGAATGTTCCGGCCGTGATTCCGTGCCGTGCCGATCGCCCCAAAAAGGCTTCGCGACACGTCAGTCGGCAGGGTGATAATTCGAGAGGTCTCGGGGACAAGCTGTTCGGGATGATCGGCAAGAAGCTGAGCAAGAACAGTCAAGAGGTCGGCGCGCGCGAACCCATCGATGACGTTGGCCATGGGTGCATGCGCGAAGATGTCGAGGATCTCTCGTGCGCTCAGTTCCCGAAGCTGCTTTCTGGCTTCAGGGTCACCCGGGTCAACCGACCGAGTAACGAAGCGTCTCGGTTCGGGTTCGCCAGAGCGACTAAACTCGGACACAAGACACTCATAGATCTGTCGCAACTCGGCGGGAAGCGCAGCGCGCAGCGCCGCAAGTCGACGGAGCTGCCAATCGCGAATGAATCGCGCCACGTCTTCATCGGTCACGGGTTGTGCTGGAGCTCCGACGAATCCGGCCCAGTTCGTCGCCAGCCGCTCCAAGAGGTCACGGATTGTTGTGGATGCTGGACCGGCTCCAATCTTGGCAAGTAGTTCCGATTGAACCTTTGTCGGCAGGGCAGTGAATTGCGCTTCCGCCAGCTGGAAAAATTCCGGTTCCGGATCACGGTATGGAACAGAGACCCATTCCTCGAGTGCTTCGGCGACGCGATCGAAATCGGGATGGGTTACGAGCACGTGCAGTTCGATTCGGCGGACTGAAGTCCACGCATACTTTCTCAACGTCGCAAGCACGTCCGCGATGGTGGCGCGGCCATCGCAGAGAAGCGCGAGGGCGCAGTTCCGAACCGCGGAGATGAGCCCGTTCAATGGCCCATGAGACAAGTGACCGTCGCCACGGATCGTGTCACGCCATACCGTGGAGTGATCCTCGCCCGGCGCTTCATCGTCACGTCGTCTAAGTGTTAGCGCTTGATCGAGCAGCGAGGCGAGTGTCTCGAGAGTTGCTAGCTCACCGTGCCTAGTGAGTTCGGAAATGATTGTGCGCAGATTCTGCTCGTAATGCCAGAGATCGAATCTGACGCGAGGTTCAGGCGAAAGAGCGAGTCCCGACTCTTTGCGCCGCGCTTCGATATCTCGATCCGGTTGGGGCTCAAAGAGAAAACGTGTGAGGTCTAGCGCCGCGTCGATCTCGCCGCCTCTAGCGAGGTGAAGGATCAGCTTCGCGAGAATGTCCGCCAGCAACGGATCAAGGTACCGTCCTGCAGAGGCAGCGATAAACGCGCTGGACCAAGTAGCGGCAAGCGCCGATGGAAGTACGTGTGCAACGCGAGCGATTTGCGTCTGAACGTAGGGGTTTCCCTGTCCGGCGATCACCTTGACGATGGCGGCAACGCGCGACGGATTCTGCTTCGCGAGTTCTTCGAGGTAGGGCGCCGCTGGCCACGGCGGATAGCGGACGGTGTCGGGATCCTCGCCAGGTTCTTCCGCTTGAGGATGCGCGAAGTAGCCTGCTTCGTGCAGGACAATCAACCACTCGACGGACTTGCAGCATTCGAGCGCCTGCAGCTGGGCGCGGACGTTATTCGGAATATGATTCAGGAACCACTTCGCATCGTCCAGCGTCGGCCGAGCGATCGACTTGAGCTTGGCCTCGATCGGTGGATGCAGGCCAACGAATTGGCTCTCGAAACGATCAAGGACACGGTCGAGAAACAGCTGCATGTCTTCCCACCACTGCTGATATGCATCATTAATCGGGCGGGGATCACGAAGCGTATCTCGGTGCGCCCTGCGAGACAGCGTCGCCTCACTTTCACGGTCAGTGAGCGACAACCAGATTTCGAGCGCGCGGTCACTTTGCGCCAAGCCGAGGAATTGAGCAGCGGCAAGAACCTCGCGCTCGTGAGTACTTGGCTTCTCCTCCGCGTCCTTACTCTTGGGTTTCGTCTCTTTCTTCGATTGCAAATCGAGAACAGCCTTGAGAGCGGCGCGCAGTGCGCTCTCGACTTCACGAAGGCAGTGCGCCACAAGATGGCTTGCCGCGTGATGGTCTTGAGGCCGCGCCATGATCCGGCACGCGTTGTGAAACCATTTGGCAGTGCCGGAAGATACGAGATCCGAGAGTCGCCTATGGATGCGGCGCTGTCGATCATTGAGTTCGCTGGGATGCGGATTCAGCCCTGACATACGGCGAAAGAGTCCTGTTCTGGTCGTTGTCTCTCAATGACTCGCGTTCGAGCGATTCATGCGCTCGCGAGGTGCCCAGAGATCACGAATCGACTCGAGCTCGATCACAAAAGCGTAAAATCGATCTGGCATGCAGAAGACGAAAGCCGCGTTGCGCGTCATCGCCGCGAAAATCACGGATTCGTTCCCATCCGGATAGACGCTGTCTGAAGCTCCGTGATCGCTTTTCGATTCGTATCTCGCATAAACAGAATGATCGATGCTACGCGAGCGAGCGTACGCACGAACTCGGCATCGAGCATCATGAACGTGACAGGGCCGCGCTGCCAGTGCTCGAACTTGGCGCGCTTGTCGGCATTCGCGTGCGATAGCTCACCGTAGAGAAACGTGTCGCAAACTTCGCCGCGTGTCGGCGTGTGATTCTTGATGAGGATCTTGGTTCGCTGGCTGAGATACTTCCGGATCCCGCGTCGAGCAGCCGCAACATCCTTTCTAAGCTCACGTGAGATGGGAAGCTGCCTGTACAGCTTCGCGATCGCCCGCAGCGAGATTCCGTCTCGGTCCTGGATGAACCAGCGATACGTAAGGACAAACGCATCGACGGATTCACCTTTCGGAGCGTTGTGCCACGCGCGTGTCTTCCGTCGCTGGCCGAATCGCACCTGGTACGCGACGCCGGAGCGAGACATCCTTTGGAGTAACCTAGAGCGTTCCAGCTTCGCGGCCTTCTCATTGAAGAGCTCAAGTCGCTTGATCGCGGCAACGAAGTTACTCGTCTTCCTAATCGGTGTGCTCATTTCCCCAAGACATCCAGCGAAGCAGGTTCGACGTTCCGCCATTCTGAACCACTACTTCAGGACGTCAAGGGGACATGCGATGCAGCGGCGCGGTACTCGTTCCTAGGCGATAATGCGGTTTCCAGAACAGTTGCAGCTATCGCCACTCTGGCGGAGCGTCCTCCGGGTGCGTCTTGCACCACGCGGCCCATCCAAGTCCGTACATCTCGACAAGCGTTCCGACCTGGTAAACACGCGGCACATCATCACTGTCGGGATGGCTATCGGCGGGTCGAAGGTTGGAGCGGTCGATCCATGTGAGGCCGCCGGTTCTCGGGCAGTAGCACTCAAATAGACCCATCGGGCTGAGCTGCCTGAAATAGAGGACGTCGCCCACGCTGAAACCACTTTCGATACGCGCGTCGAACTTCGCGATCTGAAGCCAATCGCCCGGCGTCGGACAGACGTAACCATGACGGAATCGGTCGCCGACGAGCGTTGGAAAGTACCGATGCGCGAGCGATTCGGTCACCGAGCGGATGTTGAACGCGTCCAATCGTTCGCCATTGATCGAAGACAACTCCTCCGGCAAGTCGCCGAACTGGAGGTCGTCATCCAGAATCAGGGGAACGAGGAAGTCAGCGTCCTTCGTCGCTCTTACACGATCGAGGCACATCTCGAATTCGCGCTGCTGTCCTCGAGCGGATGGAGAGTCTGTCGACAGCATGATGAACACGACGCGCGCCGCACGAAGCTGTTGCTCGATCTCACTCCACGCTTGGTCACCGATTGTCTTGTCCCGTTCATAGACCCAAGCCTGGATGCCGTAGTCGCCAAGTCTCGATCGCAGATTTAGCGTCAGGTCGCGATCCGGCGACGCATAGCTGATGAAAGCATGGTGCATCCGAAGCTCCGACACCTCGCGCCTGGCCTAAGACGCCAAGCCTGCCACATTACGCAGTAGCGGGCGTCAGCGCGTTCCAAACCGGGCGCGAGTGGAGTCTATGCCGATCGCTTCTTGGCAACTTCGACGATGCGCGGTTTCTGTGCGCCCGCTACTGCCACTCCCACAACGGGAGCAGTGCGTATTGACATGCTTCGCAGGCATGAGCATGCGCCGTGGCCGGGCTCCGCCTTCGTCGAGGGCTCTCGCCATCTTACTGCCCCAGGCGGCAACTTCTTGATTCCGTTTCGGTCAAGCCGCTCGCGGGCACATTGAAAGTCGTGACGGTCGCATGACTGGAGTCTGTTCCAGTTCGGATGCCTTCGACACAGCGTCGAATCGCAGACACGCGCTGCTCTGGTCCAGCATCTCGCAGCATCCACTCCAACCCATTGACGAACGCCCCGACTTCCTCCACGAGCGCGTCGGCCTCGACTCGTGAGACTTCGATACGATCCAGTTCCTCGATACGTCCTCGAGCGGCAGATCTCTCGCCGCGCAGCGTCGTGATCCGTTCTTCGATCGCTTCGCGCGTTCCTGCCGAGATGTGGTCGAGTAATCGTGCGACATCTGCATCGATCTGCGCGATCTTCTCCCGAGCGCGTTCGCGCGCCTCCTTCAAGTCCGTCGTGTCGGTCTGCAGCGCACTTCCGAACTCACGTGCCAGTTCCTTCCGACCGTTCGGTCCCCGGAACCTCGCATATGCGTCCAGCACGGTCTTGATGACCGCCTGTTCGATCTCAACTTGCGGAAGCGGTCCGAACGTACATGCGGACCTGCCGTTCCTGATGTAGCCGCCGCAGCCGTACGAGTACGTGACGACCTTCGATCCGTCCTCGCGCCGCTTCCCCTTCGTACGGCGCACGCCCTCGTAGCGCGCGCCGCAGCGCCCGCATGTGATCAGCCCACTCAGCAGGAAGCGCGAACGCTTGCCGACCCAGCCGCCGACGACGCGCGGGTTCTGGCCGGTCTGTTGGATCGAGGCCTCGCGCTCGGTTCGCACGCGCTGTGCGTTCACTGCGAGTCGATGGCTCACGAGCGCGGGGTGCGCGTCGGGAATCCGGATCCAATCCACTTCAGGGTTGGGGACGAGTCGCGCTCCGTACGCGCTCTTGCGCTCGGTCGCGCGATTTCCGGCGATCTTGAAGAAGCGCGCATCTGTGCGACGGTTCCAGACCATGTCGCCGCAGTAGATCGGGTTGTCGAGGATCGCCCTCACCGTCCCCTTCGACCAAGACCCGCTATAGATCCGCGCCCAGTTCGGTCCGCGCGGCGTCGGCACGCCTTCACGGTTTAGAGTGTCCGCGATCGCCCCGAGTCCCTTCTCGTCGACTGCCGCCATCGTGAAGATTCGCTTCGCGATCTCGACCCGCGCCGGATCGCTGAATACCAGCCGCGCTCGGTCCTTCTTCGACACTTGGATCGATTCGCCCTTCGCCAGCGTGCGCAGGCGCTTGCCGGCAGCGTCGAAGACCTCCTTCGATCCGTCGGGCATGAAGCGCACGACGAATAGCGTCGAGCCGTCCTGCGCCTCGTACTTCAGGTCGTAGCCGTAGGGCGGTGTGCCGCCCATCCACAGACCCTTGTCAACGCGCGACAACAATCCGCGGATCGTGACGCGCGACAGGTCCTTTGACTCCTCGCGTGCTTGCCACTGCTTTACTGGACGCAGCAAGTCGTCGGTGCCGTCGCCGGAGAAGTTCTCGGTGACGTAGCGCACCTCGACGCCATGCGTGCGCAGCACGTGCCGGTAGTAGCCGGCTTCATCGTTGTCGACCCGGCCAAAGCGCTTGATGTCGTAGACGACCACACTCGAAAACGCGCAGTCCGGCTTCTGCGCATCCGCGATCAACTCCTGAAACGCCTTGCGCAACACGGCCGTGGTGCCGCTAATCGCATCGTCGGTGTAGAAGTGCACAAGGCGAAGGCCGTGCAGGGCCGCGTACGCGTCGATCGCTTTCCTCTGGTCGGGGATCGACTGCTCTTGCCGGTCGGTCGAGCGCCGGAGGTAGCCGACGGCGCCGGTTGCGGGACGCGCGCGCGGGCGTTCATGCGCCCCGCGCGATGCGTGGGTCAGGGGAAGCGGAGCCGCCATCGAATGTCTCCATGCCGTTCGTGCTCGCGCATGGACGCTCTTTGGCATCCCGATAGCAACTCAAAGAGCCGCTGAATCGCAGATGCCGAAGTCTCACCACTTGGGCGGAAATAGGTCGATAAACATGACGCCCGGCGTACCTACGCGAGTGGCGGCAACGGCCATTTCCAGCGCATCAGGCCCGTCGTCATGCGCCGCTTTTGGAAACTGCCGCAACTGTTCGATCAGGGTGCGGTGCTTCCGGCTGAATTGCATCCGTCCGCTCGAAATGAGCGGCTCAAGCGATTCGATGCGTCCCTTCTTGTCGTTGGTGTGCTTGATCGGGTGGATGCGCAGGCCGGCATGCTGGTTCGCGATCTCACGCTTCAACTCAGTCGCTAGGAAGTCTTGAAACTGATTGGTCTCGATCGCGAAGCGTGAGTACTTCCTGAGCCGGTGGTACTCGATGATCGTATTGATCGTCTCGCGCGGCTTGAGCTTGCGAATGTCGGCGTCGACGACGTAAAGCACGCCGGTGGGTCTGTGCTTCAGCAACGTGATGATCGCGGTGTCGTCGTGAATCCCACCCTCGCGACCGAGACTGGGGTCGCACGCCCCAAACACCGAAACGGAGCTTCCCAACTTGGCGACCAGCTCGGCATCGGTGCGAAATTGGTCGTCCCAGTACGTGAACTCGTTGGAGCGGAAGAAGCAGGTCGACGGATCGACCGGCTCGTTCTGCTTTTCTGAGTCGAAGCTGGCCTGCCCTTCGCGGACTCGGAGTTCCATCAGGTCGCAATAAGACTCATGCTCGTGCCAGAGCACGTTCGTGCCCTCCAGCATGTCACTCTCGTGCAGAGCGAAGTACGCCTTCGCGGCCTGCGGACCCATCTGTCCCTCGTGCTCCTCGCGGCATGCGTAGATCGCCTGCCATGTGTCCCACAGATCATTGCGCGGTGAGAAGGACAAGACCGCTTGGTACTTGGATGTCTTCCACCCCGGGAAGTCCGGCGTGCCGTCGCCGTCGCCGACCAGGCGAGCGAGTAGTGCGTCGTAGTGCAGGATCGTGCCGACCACGACCACGTTGGTCGTAGTCATGGTGCCGGCCTTCAAGAGTGCCTTCTCGAACCATGCCCGCTTGCTCTCGCGCTGCTCGGCCGAGGCGACCTCCGCCTCGTTCTCGATGTCATCGAGGATGATCAACGTCGGGCGGTGCTCCTGGTGTTTACGACCCCGGATCTTCTGACCCGCGCCCAGCGCCATGACCTTCACCGAATGCCGCGTGATGATCTCGCGCCGGCGCCAGCGCTTAGGGGATGGCTTGCGACCAGGCGGCTCGGACGCTTCGGGAAAGTCCGAAGCCAAGCGCTCGTTCGACTCGAGCTCATTCTTGACGTTGGTCAGCAGGTCCTCGGCCTGGTCCCCGGTGTTCGAAACCAAGACGACGAACGGCTCTTTGCGAAAGCAAACGCACCAGAGCACGTACGCGAGACTCACAAGAGTGGTCTTGGCATGTCCGCGCGGGGCGGCGATCGCGATGCGCGCGCCTCGTTGCTCGGTCGCATCCTGCAATCGTGCGAACATGTCGAGGTGCATCTGTGATGCTGGCGACTTGAAGTGCTGTGCGAGATAGAAGCGCGCGAACGCTTCCAGCGAGTCCTTCGAGAGGTCTCGACGCAGGCGAGAGATTTCCGCTTGCGTGGAAGGAGACTGCGCATTCATGGGGCGGCTCCGCGCGCGTTTGCTTCCACGAGTTCGGCAGAATTGCCCTTGCCGCCCGGAGTAGTGGCCACCGGCGGCACGAGCCTGCTGCGGATTGCGCCGAGACGCGAATCGAGGCCGGGAGTGTCGGCGATCTCGATGTCTTTCGTGATCGCTTCAATCTCGCGCAGCTCGCTGAGTAACTCGTCGCCCTTCATGCGGTGCGTGAGCTCGGCCTGGACCTGCGTGATCGCGCTAGGAAGGAACCCGAGCCCCTGAAGAGTCCGGATCAGGTCGCGCACGACCTCCCACGCGGCCCTCTCGGCGGCGATTCGGTCGGCGGGCATGCTGTCCTTGTCGCGCCCCGAGCGACGCAAGCGCATGCGCGCAATTTCAGCCTCTTGCATCAGCATGCCGAGCATGCGGGAGATGAACTTCGGGTCGCCGGTCGCATTGTGTTCTTCCCGCAGCTCCGCGATGTCGCGCCGAATCGTGCGCACCGACACCGACAACAGTTCGGCGATCTCGACGGCGCCCCACCCTTCAGCATGGAGATGCTCCACGCACGATCGTCGCGCCGGACCCGCGAGTGAGGACGCCGCGAGTTCTCCCTCCTTGATCGCCCGAATCAGCGCGATGGGGGATCGGTCGCTCGACGATTTCGTCGTCTGCTTCGTCTTCATCGCGCACCAGCGCCAGCGCCGTAGCGCTTGAGGAGCTTCGCGCTCACGGTCTTCGGACCAGTGAGCGCGATAAAGCGGCGCACGATCACGTCGCAGTACTTCGGTTCGATCTCGATGCCGAAGCAGCGGCGACCCTTCCTCGCTGCGGCGATCAACGTCGTTCCGCTACCCAGGAACGGGTCAAGCACGAGGTCACCAGGCCGCGAGGAGTTGCGGATCGCGCGCTCGGCGAGCGGGAGCGCCTTCTGCGTTGGGTGTTTGTACGTGCCGGTGCGGTCGCGGGAGATCGACCACAGCGTCGATTCGTTCTTCGGACCGAAGAAGCGATGCGGTTGGCCCTTCTTCCAGCCGTAGAGCGCGAACTCGGTCTGTTCGCTGTAGTCGCCAAACCCCGGCGAGAACGACTCCTTGGCCCACGTGATCACGGTCGAGACGTGAAACCCGAGCCCGCGCATGACTTCATGTGTCAGGCCGAAATTCGAATGCCCGTTCCAGAGATAGAAGCTCGCGCCCGGCGCGATGCTGTCGGCGCAAGTCGATGCGAACGAAGCGAACCACTTCGCGTAATGCTGAGGTGAGAGCGCGTCGCCGGCAATCGGCCGCCAGCGCGGGCCCTTGCGGTTTTCGCGCGGCGCGGTCGGGCGTTGCGTCGAGTCGTATCGAACGCCGTACGGCGGATCCGAGAACAGGAGCGCGGCACGTTCGCCGCGCAAGAGTGCCGCGTAGTCGGCGGGCTTGGTCGCGTCTCCGCAAAGCAGGCGGTGCGGCCCGAGCTCGATCAACTCGCCGGGCTTCGTGATCGCGCTGTGCGAATCCTCGAGCGC
>JBPOIU010000110.1:0-20510 GCA_052034255.1 Planctomycetota bacterium
TCCGTGCGGAACGAGCGAGAGGCCGGGGGCCAGGGCCGGCTGTCGTGCCGGGTCCGGGGACCTATCTGGCGACGGAGTGGGCTGGAGCCTGGCGGCTTTGAGACCGGGGAGAAGGGCGGCTCGCGCCTTCGGCGCTCCATCGCATCGGTGGAAGGCATCGGTACCCGGACGATGACGGGGACGGAGGGGCGTCTGTCCCCGTCTGTCCCCGGAAGATGACGGGGACGGAGGCGCCTCCGTCCCCGATCTGTCCCCCTGCGACGGGACGTTGTCCGGACGAGGATGCCGGCGGCTGTTTTGTCCGGATGCGCATTCCATGCGCTGGACGTGAGAGCCTAACTCTTGCGCGGGTTGAGGCTTGCTCGGTCGCGAGTCATGCCCGGACTTACTTCGTCGCGTTCATGGCCGCGTGGAAGTCCTGCAGCGCTCGGACCTTGATGCCGTTCTTCAAGAAGGCCTCGACCGCCAGCGTTGCCGCTCTTGCTCCCGCCACCGTCGTGATCGACGGGATGCCGAGGAGCACGCTTTGCGTGCGGATCTGGATCTCGTCGTGACGCGTGTCCGCGTCCGTCGACGGCGTGTTGATGATCAAGCCGACACCTCGGTTCTTGATCAAGTCGAGGACGTCCGGACGACCGACGCCGATCTTGTGGACCATGTCGACGCGAACGCCGGCGTCTTGCAGCGACTTCCACGTGCCGTGCGTCGCGACGATCGTGAAGCCGAGCTGATTGAGCTTGCGGCAGATCTCCGCGACCGCGGCCTTGTCCGAGTCGCGCACGGAAACGAACACCTTGCCCTCGCGCGGGAGGTGCATGCCGGCGCCGAGGAACGCCTTCGCGACCGCGCAGCCCAAGTCCTCGTCGATGCCCATGACTTCGCCCGTCGACTTCATCTCCGGGCCGAGCAGGATGTCCTGGCCCGGGAAGCGGTTGAACGGGAATGCGGGCGCCTTGACCGAGAAGTGGCTCGGCCAGACCTCCTCGGTGAAACCGAGTTCGGCCAGCGATCGACCCGCCATCACCTTCGCGGCGATCTGCGGCAGCGAGACTCCGATCGCCTTCGACACGAACGGCGCGGTACGCGACGCGCGAGGGTTGACCTCGAGCAAGTACACGACGCCCTTTTGGATCGCGTACTGGATGTTCATCAGGCCGCGCACGTCGAGTTCCTTCGCCAGCGCGTGCGTGTGGTCGCGCAACTGCGCGATCAGCGCCGGCGACAGCGTGTACGGCGGCAGCACGCACGTCGAGTCGCCGGAGTGGATGCCGGCTTCCTCGATGTGCTCCATGACGCCACCGATGACGCAGCGCTCGCCGTCCGCGACCGCGTCGACGTCGACCTCGATCGCGTTGTCGAGGAACTTGTCGATGAGGATCGGAGCTTCGGGAGCGACTTCCTGCGCGATCGCAGCGAACTTCTCGAGCGACGGCCGGTCGTAGACGATCTCCATCGCGCGGCCGCCGAGCACGTACGACGGGCGCACGACCACCGGGTAGCCGATGCGCTCCGCGACCTTGACGGCGCCTTCGACGCTCGTCGCGGTGTCGTTCTCCGGCTGGCGCAGGCCGAGCTTCTTCAGCAGTTGCTTGAACAGCTCGCGGTCCTCGGCGAGGTCGATCGACTCGGGCGACGTGCCGATGATGCGAACGCCGTTCTCCTTCAGCGCCCGCGCGAGGTTCAGCGGCGTCTGACCGCCGAACTGGACGATGCAGCCGTGGATCTTCTGCGACTCCCAGACGTTCAGCACGTCTTCGAGCGTCAGCGGCTCGAAGAACAGCTGGTTCGAAACGTCGTAGTCCGTCGACACCGTCTCCGGGTTCGAGTTGACCATGATGGTCTCGTACCCGAGCTCGCGCAGCGCGAACGACGCCTGGACGCAGCAGTAGTCGAACTCGATGCCCTGGCCGATGCGGTTCGGACCGCCGCCGAGGATCATGATCTTCTCGCGCCCAGAGTCCTCGACCTCGGTCTCGTGCTCGTACGTCGAATAGAAGTACGGCGTCGTCGAGTCGAACTCGGCCGCGCAGGTGTCGACCTTCTTGTACGCCGGCTTCACGCCGAGCTGCTTCCGACGCGCGCGCACGGCCTTCTCGCTGCTTCCCGTCAGCGTCGCGATCTGGACGTCCGAGAAGCCCATGCGCTTCGCCTTCCACATCACGTCGGCCGGGATCGAACCCGGGTCCGCGAAGCGCGCGATCTCGTTCTCGTAGTCGACGATCTCCTTCATGTTCTGCAGGAACCAGCGATCGATCCGCGAGTACTCGTGGATCGTGTCGAGATCGAGTCCCTGCCGCAGCGCGTGGCGCACGTGGAAGATGCGCTCGGCGTTCGGCGTGCAGAGCAGCTTCTTCAGCGCGGCCTTCGTCGGCGGCTGGACCCGGCGATCGGCCGGATCGGCGCCCAGACCGAAACGCTTGGTTTCGAGCCCGCGCAGCGCCTTCTGCAGCGCTTCCTTGAACGTGCGGCCCATCGCCATCGTCTCGCCGACGGACTTCATCGACGTCGTCAGCGTGGGATCGGCGTCCTTGAACTTCTCGAACGCGAAGCGCGGGATCTTCACGACGCAGTAGTCGATCGTTGGCTCGAAGCACGCCGGCGACGCCTTCGTGATGTCGTTCGGGATCTCGTCGAGCGTGTAGCCGACGGCGAGCTTCGCCGCGACGCGCGCGATCGGGAAGCCGGTCGCCTTCGACGCCAGCGCGGAGCTGCGCGAGACGCGCGGGTTCATCTCGATGACGACCATGCGGCCGGTCTCGGGATGGACGGCGAATTGGATGTTGGACCCGCCGGTCGCGACGCCGATCTCGCGGATGATCGCGAACGCCGCGTCGCGCATCACTTGATACTCGCGGTCGGTCAGCGTCTGGATCGGCGCGACGGTGATCGAGTCGCCGGTGTGGACGCCCATCGGATCGAAGTTCTCGATCGAACAGACGATCAGGCAGTTGTCCTTGGTGTCGCGGACGACTTCGAGCTCGAACTCCTTCCAGCCCGCGATCGACTCCTCGATCAGGACTTCGGAGTTCAGCGAGAGCTGGAGCCCCTTCGAGACGATGTTCTCGAACTCGTCGATGTTGTAGGCGATGCCGCCGCCGGCGCCGGACAGCGTGAACGACGGCCGGATGACGCACGGCAGACCGATGATCTCGCGGGCGCGCAGCGCGTCGTCCATCGAGTACGCGATCTCGCTCCGCGGCAGGTCGACGCCGATCTTGCGCATCGCGATCTTGAACAGTTCGCGATCCTCGGCCTTCTTGATGACCTCGTAGTCCGCGCCGAGCATCTCGACGTTGAACCGCTGCAGGACGCCGGCTTCGTGGAGCTTGATCGCCGAGTTCAGCCCGGTCTGCCCGCCGAGCGTCGGCAGGACGGCGTCCGGGCGTTCCTTCTCGATGACCTTGGTCAGCGCCTCGAGCAGGATCGGCTCGATGTACGTCCGGTCGGCGAAGTTCGGGTCCGTCATGATCGTCGCCGGGTTCGAGTTGACCAGGACGACGTCGTAACCCTCTTCCTTCAAAGCCTTACAGGCTTGCGTGCCCGAATAGTCGAACTCGCAGGCCTGCCCGATGACGATGGGACCCGAACCGATGATGAGGATCTTCTTGATGTCGGTCCGTTTCGGCATCGTGGAGGCTCCTGCGTCGCGGTGCCCCCGCCGTGTCGCTCGCACCCGAAGCGATCGGCGGGCAAAATCGCGGGATTAGAGCACACGCCCAGACGTCGAACAACGCCCACGAGGAGCACCGCGAAACATGCAATCGAATCAGCGCCCGATCGACGGGAATCGAAACACGCGGGGGTCGATCAACCCCCGATTCCTGGCGATCGTCGCCGTCATGGCGGCGCTGTTCGGGCTGTTCTACGCGTTCGCCCAGTTCACGGTCGGCTTCTTCGGCAGCGCGCACGTGACGCTGGTCGAAGAGGGCACGCTCGCGCCGATCGAAGGCGCCGAAGTCGTGCTCGAAGGCATGACCGGCGACAAGCCGGGCCCGTCGCGGAAGCCGATCCGACTGAAGTTCTTGCCCGGGGGCGCTGGCTCGTACCACGCCAAGGCGACGGTGAAGGGCACGTACACGCTGGTCGCGACGAAGCCCGGGTACGAGACGCTGAAGCGAACCGAAGTCGAGCTCAAAGACCGCGAACACAAAGACTTGGGTCGCATCGTGCTGCGTCGCTCGGCAGAGCCCACGGCAGGCGGCGAGAGTCCGTCGGCGGGCCCGCCGAAGTAAGTCGGCCACCCGAACGACCGTCCTCGCCGATCAGCGCGCCCGCCCGAGCCCGGCCGCGACGCAGCGCTCGCGGTTCGCGTTCGCCGCCGCGGATACGTCGCGAGCTCCGACGACGTCGGCCAGCTCGACGACGCTCTCGAGCCATTCGACGTCGAACACGCGCGTGACCGGCAGCGCCCGCAATCGCTCCTGCGCGATCGTCGGCTCGTCGGTGTCGATCGACGCCAACGCCAGCCAGACGTCGTCCGGCGCGCAACGCATCGCGTCGGCGATCGCAGAGCGCTCGGCGCGCGCATCGCCGCGACGACTCGCCGCCTGAGCGCGAGCGAAGTGCATCTCCGCTCGCAACCGTTCGCGGGCGTCGAATCCGGTCAGCGGCGCTGCGGGCCCGAGTCGCTGCTCGAGCACGGCGGACGAATCGACGTCGAACAGGTCCGCGAGCGTCACCGCGTGCGCGTACAGCGTCGCGGCTCGATCGGGATCGCGTTCGGCGTGGGCTCGCTCGGCGAGATCGATGCAGCACAAGAGCTCGCGACGGTCGTGCCGCGGCGGCAACCGCAGCGCGAGCTCGAGGAACTCGCGGCGCGCGGCTTGGAACTCGGCGTGCGCGGACTCGAGTTGCGCCGCGAGTCGGAAGAACAACAGCTTGGGCAACAGGTACAGCGACCCGTCGTCGCGTCGCGCGTCGATCTCGACTTCGAGCGCGGCGCAGACGAGCTCCGGCCGATCGACGCGCTGACTCAGGTCGACCAGCGCGCGCACCACGGTCTCCTCGTGCGAGAAGCCGCCGTCCAGCGAATCCGTGCGGCGCACGAGCTCGTCGCGCCGCGCGAACAGGTCGGCGGCGATGCGCGGTGCAGCGTCCAGCCAACCGCTGCGGCACGCGGCTCGCACCGCGGTCAGCCACAGCAGCTCGTCGTCGGGATGCGACGGATCGCGACGACGCGCAACGTCGTCGAAGAACGCCCGCACGGCCGCGCGCGCCGCATCGTCGTCCAGCGCCGACAACGCGTCCGCGGCGTGGGCGCGCAATTCGGCGGCTTCGTCGGCGCGCAACAGCGGCTCGAGCAGATCGACCAGCGGCAAGCGCAGATCGCCGATCTTCTGCACCAGAGCGGCACGCAGCTCGTGGTCGGGCTCGATCACGAACAACCGACGCAGCACGTCCGACGAGCGGATCGCCGGCACGTCCGCGACGAGGTTCAGGAGTTCGCCCTTCTCGTCGGAAGACGACGTCGGCCACACGAGGACCAGCGCGTCGAACGCGGCCGGATCGCCGCGCTGCAGCAACGTGCGCAACGCTTCGCGCGCGATCACCGCGTTCGGCGCGTCGAGCGCATCCCGGATCGAGGTCGCCACGTGCGGGCCGCCGCCGGCGCGCAACCAGCGCAACATCGTCGTCGCGTCGTCGACGGCGTCCGCGGCGACGGCCGCCCGCAAGCGCTCGGCGACGATCGCGTCGCCCTGCGCGCTCCGCAGGCGCGTGAACAGTCGCAGCAGGTCGAGGTCGTACGGCGGCGCGAACGTCTCGGTGACCGAGCGCGTCACGTCGTCGGTGATCGACGGATCGCCGAGGTTCTCGAGCGCGTCGCGCGCTTCGCGTCCGAACGGATCGCGAAGACGCAACCGCGTGACCAGCAGGTTCGCGAACCGCTGAGCGGCGATCCCGCGCGCGTGGGTCGCCAGCAACCGGCTCATGCGCTTGCGCGTCGAGTCGTTGCGCTCCCCGGCGACGTGCGCGATCAGCCAATCGGCCTCGTCGTCGTCCGGCACGCGCGATTCGCACAACGCGCGGAACGCACGCAGTCGGAGGTTCGAATCCGGATCCTCGAGCACCGCGAACAGCCCGGATCGGCCGCCGTGATCGGTCGCGTGCTCTTCGAACGCGGCGAGGAGGTCCTCGCGCACCATGCGCGGCAGCTCGGCCGCGTAGCTCCACGCCAACGCGTCGAGTGGCGTGCGATCGCCGAACCGCCGCAACGTGTGGATCGCGGCCGAACGCGCGGCCGTCGATGCCGGATCGCGACCGAGCGCGAGTTCGGTCAGCGGCGCGAACGCCTCGGGGCCGAGCACGCCGAGCACGAGGTCGGCGAGGACTTCCGCGGCGGGCTCGGTCGCGACGCGCAGACGCGACAGCACGGCGGTCGAAGCGACCTCGGGATCGATCGTGCGCAGCGTGCGGACGGCGGCGCTGCGAACCGCCGGATCGCCCTGCGTGGCCGCATCGGCGAGGAAGCTCGACACGGCGTCGTCCGGAGGCAACAGACCGCGCCGCTGCAGCGCCTGCGCCACGAACGCCGCGGTGCGGATGCTGGTGCGCCGCCGCAGTTCGTCCTGCAAGACCGTGATCGCCGCGGAGCCGGACGTCGTGCGCAAGCGGTCGACGATCCGCTCGCGGTCGGCCGTCGACTCGACGTGGTCGATCACGCGCGCGAGCGCCGCGTCGAGGCCCTCGGCGTCGGACACGCAGAGCGCGCGCATCGCGGCCTCGCGCACGTGGACGTCGTCGTCGCGCGCGAGCCGCTCGAGCTGCGCCACCGCGCGCGCGTCGTCGACCTTCGACAGCGCCAGAGCGGCGGCGCGGCGCTGCGACCACAACGGGCTCGACGCGGCGTCGAGGATGCGCGTGTCGCACGGCACGTCGTCGAACTCGGCGAGGGACTTCAGCGCGGCCGTCCGCACTGCGTCCTCGTCGTCGAGGGCCGCGAGCACCAGCTGCATCGCCCGCGGCGTCTCGAACGTCGCGAGCGATTGGACGGCGAGGACGCGCAGGTCGACGGCGCGACTCGCGAGCGCGGCTTCGAACGTCGGCAAGGAATCGGGAGCGCGGCCGAGCAGCACGCGGCGCGCGTCCTCGCGCACGAACGGATCGGACGACGTGAGGAACGTCGCGGCCGCATCCGACGGTCGCGCGTGGACCGGCGCCGCAGCGAACACCGCGCACAACGAAACGGCGAGGACGCAAACCCACGGCGCCGGCGGAGCCCCACCTGCGGTGTGCCGGCGCGCCGCGTTCACCTTGGCGCCTCCACGGCTTTCAGCGCGTCGCCGAGGTGCTCGACGAGGTCGAGCGCGATCAGCGCGGTCTCGCCGCGCCGCCGCTTCGCGAGGTCCCCGGCGCGACCGTGCATGTGGACGGCGAGAGCGGCGGCCTTGAACGGATCGTCGAAGCGGACGATCAGCGCGCCGAGCAGTCCGGACAACACGTCCCCGCTGCCCCCGGTCGCCATGCCCGGATTGCCGGTGCGATTGACGTACGTCCGTGACGCACTGGCGACGACCGTGCCGGCGCCCTTCAGGCAGACGATGGCGCGGAAGCGCGCCGATGCGGCCTTCGCGCGCGCCAGGCGCTCTTTGGCGTCCGCCGTCGCGGGCTTGCCGTCGAGGCGTTCGAGCTCGCCGGGATGGGGCGTCATGATCGTGGAGGACGAACGACGCGCGAGGACGTCGGGTTCGGCGGCGAATGCGTTCAGTCCGTCGGCGTCGAGCACCAGCGGCTTGCCGAGTTCGAGCGCGAACGAGCGGATCGTGAACTGCGTGGCTTCCTCGGTGCCGAGTCCGGGACCGAGCACGACGACGTCGGCGCGCCGCGCGGCTTCGACCAGATGCTCGAGCGCGGCGTTGGCGACGAAGCCCTCGCGGGTCGCCGGGAGCGGCTCGAACAGCGCGCACGGGCAAGCCGGCGCGATCAGCGGCAGCGCGCACTCCGGCGTCGCGACGGTGACGAGGCCGGCGCCGCCGCGCAGCGCTCCGAGAGCGGCGAGCGTCGCCGCGCCCGGCATGCGCCGCGAACCGGCCACGACGAGGACGCGGCCGAAATCGCCCTTGTGAGAGTCACGCGCTCGCTTGGTCAATCGGAACGGTGGCTTCATGGCCCCTCGAACGTGACGTCGATGTGGCCGACGTGGATGCCGGCGTGATTGAACGAGCGAGTGTCGAGGTAGCCCGAAAGCGCCTCGGTCTCCGCCTTCGACAGCACGCCGAGGCGTCGCAGGACGGTCAGCAGGATCGGCACGTACGGGCGCTCGTTGCCGTCGTCGATCTTGATCGCGATGCCGAGGTCGAGTCCTCGCACTCCGCACGCGAGGATGCCTTCCGCGCCGATCTTCGAGAACAGGCGGCCGGCGCCGGCGCGGATGAAGTCGGTGTCGAAGCGGCGCGTGCCGCCGATCATCTCGGGATGCGCGGCTTGGGCGTCGCGCAGGCGCGTCAACGCCTCGCGATCCGCGGCATCGGCGAGCGTCGGATTCGCGAGGCGCGCGAACCCGAGCGCGAGGTTCGCGAGCGGCAGGATCCACGTCGGCGCCGAGCAGCCGTCGATCGCGTGCGACAACGCGGCCTCCGGCGTGTCGGTGGTGCGCCGGACCGCATCGCGGATCGCGAGCTGGATCGGATGTTCGGGGTCGATGTAGCGCTCGGTCGGGGCGCCGATCGCGCGGCAGAACAGCAGCATGCCCGCGTGCTTGCCCGAACAGTTGTTGTGCAGCGCGGTGGGCGCGACGCCGACGCGCACGAGGTCGTCGGCCGCCTTGCGCCAATAGGGCGGGTGGGTGCCGCAGCGCAGATCGTCGGCCGTCAGACCGCCCTTCGCGAGCATCCCGGCGGCGACCGCGACGTGCTCGGGTTCGCCGTTGTGCGACGCGCACATCAGAGCGAGCTCGACCGGGCCGAGTCCGAACCGCGTCGCGACGTCGGCGCGCAGCGCGGCCACGGCTTGGAACGCCTTCACGGCCGAGCGGGCGAACACGGGCCTCGTCGCATCTCCCAGCGCGAACACGACTTCGCGACCGCGCACGATGACGACACTGCCGCGGTGCTGGGATTCAAGTCGCCCGCCGCGGACGACGTGGGCGAGCACGGGGTTCTCGTAGGCCGACAGGGCGGAGGGGGACATGCGCTGGCTAGAATACCGGCCGCATCGTGAGGACTCGGACCGGAGAGGAGAGGCCGTGGCGCTCGTCGAGATGGAGCTGGCCCGCATCCTCATCAGCGAGACCAGCGAGAGCCAGGTCATCTACCTCAAGGAAAAGGGGGGCCAGCGCGGCTTCCCGATCCTCATCGGCATCTACGAGGCGTTCGAGATCAACCGCAAGATCACCGGCGAAGCGATGCCGCGGCCGATGACGCACGACCTGCTGCGCAACACGATCCGAGCGCTCGGAGCTGGGCTCGAACGCATCGTGATCGACGCCTTGCGCGAGGCGACGTTCTTCGCGAAGCTCCAACTGAAGCGCGGTTCCGAGACGGTCATGGTCGATTGCCGGCCGAGCGACGCGATCGCGTTGGCGGCGGCGGAGCAAGCACCGATCTTCGTCGACGACTCGGTCATCGACGAAGCGACCAAGATGGAATGACGCGCAGCGGACGATCCGACGCGGAGGGATGGCAGAGCGGTCGATTGCAACGGTTTTGAAAACCGTCGTGGCGCAAGCCACCGGGGGTTCAAATCCCTCTCCCTCCGCCACGCCCAGCGCAGCTATCGGCCCCGATCGCCGCGTTGCATTCCGCTCGCCGTGTCGCATTGCAGACACTGTCTTCGCGGAATGCGCCTTGCGCTCGGGGCCGCTAGCTGAGCTGGGCCCTGCGCAGCTATCGGCCCCGATCGCCGCGTTGCATCTCGCTCGCCGTGTCGCATTGCAGACACTGTCTTCGCGAGATGCGCCTTGCGCTCGGGGCCGCTAGCTGTGCAGGGCTCTGCGAGGCGAATGGGTCGGGGACTTCCTTTGTGGGGCACGCTCGATGACTCGCGTGGGGACGGGCACGCGGATTGACAGAACGCGGTTCGAGCCGTCAACTGTCGCCCCTCCGCGGACCTGTCCGCCGAGACGAACCGCGACCAACCGGAGAGGTGGCAGAGCGGTCGAATGCGACGCCTTGCTAAGGCGTTGAGCGGATTACATCTGCTCCGGGGGTTCAAATCCCCCCCTCTCCGCCAATCCAAGCTCGGCCCGCCGCCGCTCGACACGATCGAGCGGCGGCGCGCGTTCGACCGGCCGACGCACGCGATTCCACGTGCATCCGCGAGTCGCCGACTTGTCGTAGAAGATCCGCGTGAAGACCTCCTGGTCAGCGGTGTTGTCGACGGTGTCGATGCTCGGCGTGCTGCGCGCGGCGCTCTGCGAGGACGCGGCGAGCGAGCCCGCTCTGGCGTCGATCGCGGACGTCGGTGTCGACGCGCGGTGGCTGTTGCCCGAATCCGTGCTCTCGCGCGACGACTGCGAGCTGAAGCTCGCCGCGGACGTGCTCGCGAAGCGGTTCGACGCGCTCGACGTCGACGCGAGGTTCGGCGCGGCGAAGCGATACGGCGACGTCATCCGGATCGCCCGCGACGCGATCGCCGGGGGCACGAGCGTCGACGACGTGATGCTCGAGATCGAGCAACAGCGGCCCGAACTCGCGTCGGCGTTCGCAGGGTGGATCGAACCGCTGCTGCGCGCCGATGGCCTCGCGAGCGAGGACTGGAATCCTGACGAAGAGCGCGACGACGACGGGATGCGGATCGGCGCGCGGCTTCCGTTGTCCGAAGCCGATGGCGCGCCGTGGTCGAGCCTCGACGGCGCGCGCGTGCTGACGCAGGGATCGACGCTGGTGTTCGCGGACCTCGCGACGATCAAAGCCGTCGAGCGCGACTACGCGGCGTATCGCGAGCGGGCCGGCGCGGCCTACGAGTCGATCGCGATGAAGCCGGACTCGTGGCGGACCGGCGACGCGCGCGACGTCGGCGCGTTCACACTGCACCACATGGAGTTCCGCGCGGACCTGCCGTTCCCGTTCACGACGTACTTCTGCGACCTCACGGTGCTGGATCGCGTCGACGCGGCGGGCCGGCTGCGCGCGGACGTGTACTCGACGAGCGCGGACTTCCATTGGCTGGCCGGAGCCGATGTCTACCTGCCGGTCGACGACAGCGAAGGTCGCCAGGTCGCGTGGCTGCTCGTGCGCGTGTTCGGGTTCGACCTCGACGACGTGCCCGACGGCGATGGCGACCGCGAGGCCGCGATCCGCGCCGGCATCGGCAATCTGAAGCGCCTCTCCGAACGCCGCCCGCGCGACGCGGAGGCCATAGCGACGACGCCCGAGGCGCTGCTCGCGCAGGACGCGCAACGCTGACTCGACCGCGAGCGACGTGCTTCAACGCCGCGGGCCGCGCCTATACTCCCGCGGCATGAAGCGCACGACGGCATTGCTGACGTTGATCCTGGCCACGCTGGCGCTGCCGGCCTGCGTCGAACGCACGCTGACGATCGTCACAGTGCCCGACGCGGCCGACGTGTACCTCGACGGTCGGTTCGCCGGCAAGTCGCCGGTGACGCTGCCGTTCTCGTACTACGGCACGCGTGAGATCGTCGTACGCAAGCCGGGGTATCGCGTCGAACGCCACCTCGAAACGATGACGGCGCCGCACTTCCAAGAGCCGCCGTGGGACCTCTACTACGAAACGTTGACCAGCAACCTGTACGTCGACGCGTGGACGTTCCCGTACGTGCTGACGCCGCAATCGGAAGCCGACGTCAGCGAAGAGGCCGTCCGCCAGAAGATGCTCGAAGCGAAGGAACTGCGCGAACGTTCGTGACGCGCCGGCCAGAGCGATGACCGCGTCGTTCCCGTACACGTTCCCGACCGACGCGCAGTTGCGCGGCAAGCGCGTCACCGTCATGGGGCTGGGGTTGTTCGGCGGCGGCGCATCGGTCGTCCGCTTCCTCGCGTCGCGCGGCTGCGACATCGTCGTCACCGACCTGCGCGACGAACGCGCGCTGGCGCCGACGCTCGCGGAACTCGACGGCGTCGCGTTCACGCGCGTGTTCGGCGAACACCGACGCAGCGACTTCACGTCGACCGACTTCGTCGTCGTGAATCCCGCCGTGCCCGAGGACTCGCCGTTCGTCCGCGCGGCGATCGACGCGCGCGTGCCGCTGCTGTCCGAGATCGGTCTGTTCGTGTCCCGCTGTCGCGCGCGTCTCGCGTTCGTGACCGGCTCGAAGGGCAAGTCGACGACGACCTCGCTGCTGCACGCGATGGCGCGCGCGGCGGGCATCGATGCGATCCTCGGCGGCAACATCGGTCAGCCGCTGCTGCACCGCGTCGACGCGATCACGCGATCGCAGCTCGTGACCTTCGAGATCTCGTCGTTCCAGCTCGACCAATTGCGCGGACTCGAACGCAGCGTCGACGTCGCGGTCGTGACGAACCTCTACGAAGTCCACATCGAGCGGCATGGCACGCTCGATGCGTACGTGGCGGCGAAGAAGACGGTGCTCGACGGCGCGAAGGTCGCCGTGCTGCGGCACGACGACGCGCGGGTCCGAGCGTTCGCCGACGGCTTTCATGGCACGGTGCGCTGGTTCGCGAAGGGCGAGCGGCCGCCGCACGGGCTATGGCTCGACGGCGACGTGCTGCGAGACGCGGAGGGGGCGTCGGTCGCCGCGCGATCCGAGTTCCGCCTTCCGGGTCGCCACAATCTGTTGAACGTCGCGGCGGCGACGCTGGCCGCGGCGTCCCTAGGCATCGAGCCGACGGTCGCGTTGGTGGCCGCGCGGTCGTTCCCGGGCGTCGAGCACCGGCTCGAGCTGGTCGGCGAGTTCGACGGCGTGCGGTACTACAACGACTCGATCGCGACGACCAACGAGGCCGCGATGGCCGCGCTGGATGCGATCGACGGCGGCATCGTGCTGCTCGCCGGCGGCAAGGAGGCGACCCGCGACCTCGCGCCACTCGCCGCTTCGATCGCGAAACGCGTCAAGGCGTTGATCACGTTCGGCGAAGCCGGGCCGCGGCTGGCCCGCAGCGTTCGGGCCGCCGATCCACGGGCGACGGTCGTCGAAGTCTCGGACCTCGCCCGTGCGATGGAACACGCACGGACGTGCGCCACGCGCGGCGACGCGATCCTGCTGTCGCCGGCCTTCCCGTCGTACGACCAATTCACGAACTTCCGAGAACGAGGCGATCGGTTCAAGGCACTCGCGGCCGAAGTTTCGTCCCCGAAGGGGTCGAACTGACTGGCGATCATCTCGGCGGTTCGCCGCTCTGCCGGTCCACACCCCGCGTGGCTACACTCCTCAAGTCGCTCGGACGGGAAGCTCGAAACTCCCGCAGACGCCGACGCGAAGCCCACCCGGAACGACATCGCAGGACCCTGCCGCGCATCCATGAACAAGTGCCAGAAATGCCAGAAAGCGCGAGCGACCGTCCTGGTGACGGACATCGATCTGGCCAGCCACAAGCCGCAGCAGTTGCACCTCTGTGAGGACTGCGCGCGCGAGACCGGCATGGCGGCCGCGCTGAGCCCGTCCGCGGCCGACATGCTGAAGGCGTCGATCCTGTCGGTGACCGAGAAAGAGAGCAAGGCACGCTCGGCGCAGCGGATCATGTGCGAGCACTGCGGGCTCACGTACCAGGAGTTCCGCGTGAAGGGCCGGTTCGGCTGCACCGCGTGTTACGACACGTTCGCCGAACTCGTCGATCCGCTGCTCGAGAAAGTCCACGGCGCCCGCGAACACAAAGGGGATCCGCCGCGCAAGCCGACGCATCGACGCAAGACGACGAACGTCGCGGAGTTCGAGAAAGAGCTCGTCGAACTGCGGCGCAAGCTGACGCGCGCGGTCAAGGCCGAGGACTACGAAGACGCGGCGCGGCTGCGCGATCGCATCACCGAAGTCGAACGGCGCATCGGCGAGGCGACCGATGGTTGAGTCGATCGGCAAGGACGCCTGGCTGCGCGGCGAGGGACAGGACGCGGACATCGTCATCTCGACGCGCGTGCGACTGGCGCGCAACGTCGAGGGCTTCGCGCTGAAGGCGAAGCTCGCGGGCGACGAAGAAGTCGCGCTCGTCCAACATCTCAAGCAGCGCATCGACAAGGTGAAGCTGGCCGAGAAGCAGCAGTTCGTCGATCTGAAGCCCCTCGACGACGTCGAACGGCTGCTGCTCGTCGAGCGCCATCTGATCAGCCTCGACCACGCGAACGCGGACAGCGAGCGCGGCGTCATCCACGACGACCAGGGCTCGATCGCGCTGATGCTGAACGAAGAGGACCACCTGCGTCTGCAGGTCCTCGGCTCGGGAATGTGCGCGGAGGAAGTGTTCGACCGCGCGTTCGCGATCGAGGACGACCTGCAAGGTGTCGTCGAGTTCGCGTACCACTCGCGGTATGGATACCTGACGTCGTGCCCGACGAACGTCGGGACCGGCATGCGCCTGTCGGTGATGATGCACCTGCCGGGGCTCGCGTTCACGAAGCAGATCGACAAGGTCTTCAACGCCGTCGCGCGCATGAACCTCGCCGTGCGCGGGTTCTACGGTGAAGGGACGAAGGCGCTGTCGGACCTGTATCAAATCAGCAATCAGGTGACGCTCGGCAAGACGCCCGAGGAGTTGCTGAACGACGTCCGCAGCGTGATCCCGGTCATCCTGCGCTGGGAGCGCGAGGTCCGGAACCAAGTCTTGAAAGCCGACCGCGTCGGCCTCGAGGACAAGGTCTGGCGCGCGCTCGGCGCACTGCGGTCGGCGCGCACGATGAGCAGCTCCGAGGCGTTCGAACAGCTCTCGCACGTCCGCCTCGGCGTGCACTGCGAGCTGATCCCCGACCTGACGATCGCGACGCTGAACGAGCTGTTCCTGCTGTGCCAGCCCGGCCACCTGCAAACGGTCGTTTGCGGCGGCAAGGCGATCGAGCCGCGCAAGCGCGACATCGTCCGCGCCGAGCTGTTGAGGTCGCGTCTCGGCGGGCGGTGAGGGCGGGGCCAAAGGCTGATGCGCGTGAATTGCATTGGCGTAATTCGCGCGTACAACGTGCTTTGAGATTGATCTTGCAAATCGTAAGTGCCGCTGACGATTTGCACACGACCGCCATCGCGGTTCGTGGGAGACGTCGGAAAGAACACGACCGAGGCATGATGCGCAACTCGCGTGCGACCGAACTCGCAGACCGTCCACTTCGCGAGCCGACGCTCATGGACCTTCGATGACGCCCGATCCCACACGCAAACTCGCGGACCTCGCGAAAGCCGAAGCCGACGCGCTCGGTCACGGCGCGATCTCGACGGAGCACTTCCTGCTCGCGCTGGCGACCGATCCGTCGTGCGGAGCGATGTCGCTGCTTTCGCGCTTCGGAGCGACCGCGGACGCGATCCGCGCGGCCGTGATCACACTCGCGCCGTCGGGACATGCGACTCCTCGAGCGCGACTGCCGTTCACGCCGGATGCGAAGCGCGTGCTGGAAGCCGCGTTGAACGCCGCGACCGCGTTGGCGACCCAACGCATCGAATCCACGCATGTGCTGCTCGGTCTGACGTCGGACCCGGAGTTCACGTCGGCGCGCGCCCTCGCGTCGATGGGCCTCGATCTTGCCAAGGTGCGCGAGGCTGTGCTGCGGGGGTGACTAGCGATCGTGGTCGACGCCAACGCGTCGCTGCGCGACCTCAAGCGCTGACGTGATCTGATTCAGCGGGCGAACGTTCCCTGACCCGATCCGTCCGATCCCGTGGATCCCGACGTGCGTGGAACACAGCCGTGATCAACACGCGGTCCGCCTCGACGGCGTAGAGCACGAGTTACGGAAAGCGTCGGAGCAACGCCTTTCGCGTTCTGGAAGCGACGAGCTCGTGACCCTCCGGCATTCGGCGGAGCTGCTCGAGCGTTGCCTCGAACGCGAGGAGGAACTCGAGTCCAAGGCCGCGCCTTTGACGCTCGTACCAAGCGAACGCATCCACCACCTCGCGCTCGGCTTCGGGAAGGAAGTGGATCGGGAGAGTCACTGCCCGTCTTCCAGCCTCCGCTTGATGTCCTCCCATGAAGAGCACTCGCGAGGGTGTTCTTCATGTGCGCGGAGCCGGCGCTCCGCTTCGTCCCGTTGAGCGGTAGTGATTTCGACGTCTCGTGGCGAGCGCGCGATGTCGTCCCAGAGGTCTTGGACTCGCAGGATCTTCTCCGGCACGGAAAGCCCGTCGAGCTCAGGAAGATTCGGAAGGTCGCTCATGTGCGTCTCCCCACGATGCGGTGTTCAAAACCCGCTGCATCCAACTCGCCGATTGCTGCATGCCTATGAAGCTGCGGACGCACGATAACCGGCGTCGCAGGTGCCGCGCAGCCGTCCCCGCCCGCCGACCCCCCGACGTGTCATGTCACCCATGTGCCCGGACGGCCGCTCGTGGTCCTGAGCTTCGACACCTCGTCGTCACCTATCCGCCCGAATGGACAGTCCGAACCTCGGACCCCCCCCGATTCCCCCGCGCGAACGACCCCACGCTCATCCTCACGCCCTGATCGGTCCACAGGTTGCGTGCGCCCTGTGGTGGGGCTACCGTCCCGGCGCACGAGTGACGCGGTGGTTGGGAACCTCACGATTGCGACCCGGAGCGAGGAAATCATCACGTCCGGGCGCGAATCGGCCCCAAATACGGAAGTGCCCCTGCCCTGGACGGTCACCCGGCTTCTGATCCCCGTGAGGTAGATCATCGATGTTCGACCGGTTCACTGATCGCGCCCGCAAGGTGATGAACCTTGCCAAGCAAGAGGCCCAGCGCCTCAAGCACGAATACATCGGCACCGAGCACATCCTGCTCGGCCTGATCCAGGAGGGCAGCGGCGTCGCCGCGTCCGTCCCGAAGGACGTCGGCATCGACTCGAAGCGGAGTCCTCGAACTACAGGCGTACACAAAGTCGAAGTCGGAAGCCGGCAACGGCCCCCAGGTCGACAGCAATACGACGAGCTCGGTGAGTCAGATCGGTCGGTGTGGAAGCGGGGAGTGGAACCCTACGACCGGAACCGGCCTCGATGAACTCGTGCGGCTGATTTACAAATGCCGCACCGTGACTGGGACCTGCGTGACGTTCCGAGCGCTGAAGTGTGTTTGGCTCGATGCGGTCAGGGGCTAGAGAATGAGCACGTACGATCAGCTTGGTTCGGGTACTTCGGATCGATCGAGGTCCGACCCACTTGCGCCACAATCCGGTGAGACCATGAGGCTCATGACGGACGAATCTCATGAGACTCGCGAAGTGCGATCCGTCCCAAGGGACGCGGCCACGTCGAGCGCCACCGAGTGGGTTGCACCCGGATGTGACTTCGTCGGACATCTGCTGCCCGGCGACTCGGTTCGTCGACAGGCTCCGGAGCTTCTTCGGTATGCCCATGACCAACCCTCCGAATCAACCCGCATGACGCCGCCCTGCGAGTTCGAAAGCGTGATCGATACGCTGAAGGCAGCGATTGACGAGGCGGTTGCTCCTCACTCTGTTCGTTCGCTCGTCGATCCGACTCGAGTCCCAACGATCAATGGTGCGCTGGTCGGGGTGATGTATCCGGACAATCCAGCGCAGTACTTCGTGCCGCCCGGATTCAATCTGCCGCCCGGTCCGGCTGGTGGATTTCTGATCGATTTTCCGTATGTAGGGCCGCCCGCTCCGCCGCAGTCAGTCGATCCGCGGTCGCTACGTTTCAACATATGGTTAGACCTAGATCCGGGGAGAGACGTGATCACGCGCTGGCAGGACTTGATCGCGCGGCTGCGCTGGTTTCTTCTCTACTGCTGTGTGACTGGTAACGCGAACTGCTGTGGAAAGCATGTGCTGGTGAGCATTGGTGCAGCCCCAGGGGGGCCTTCGAGCTACACGGATGACAGCGCGCGGGCCGCGCTGAGCGGAATGAACTCGAGCAACGCAATCAGCGTCATTGTTACGAACAAAGAGACGACTTCCGACGGAGAAGCCGTCACGGGCGCTGCATACCCCGAAGGGGTTGTGATCAACGTCGGTTGGGGATCGCCAGGGGTGTTCGGCCACGAACTCGGACATGACGCTGACTACACACCCGGAACTTCGGCTCCGAATGATCCTGACCATGCCGAGCCGTCCAGCCCTCCAAACCTCATGCAGCCCGGCGGAGGTGACATCCCAGGCGCGCTACCCGACGAGGAGTGGTGCGCACGCGTCTGTGGTCATTCACCATGACGAGCGGCAGCCGTGCGCGTGTCGCCACCGTTTCCTGGTTGACACTCTTTGCGGTCGCGGCAAGTTCAGGCGCGGCCGCGTTCACGAACGACCCAATCTTCAAGTCCTGGAAGACCGTCATCCTGCAAAGCGACTTCGTCGCTCTCGTGCGATGCGATGTCGTCGGGCCGGAGATCGCATCCTGTTCGATCCTGAAGCGCCTCAAGCCACCGCTCGCACATAGCGATGAGTCGGTGCTGATTCGATTCACATCGACGAGATCGACGCGAACCATCGTCGTGCCAGGGGAGACTTACTTCATCGCCGGAAGCACGACATCGTCGGATCTCCCGATCGCTGACGGCATTCGTGGGAATGCACCCACGAAGCGGGTTTCGGCATGGATGCACACTCCGGCAGACGCCTTTGCGACAATTTGTTTCCGATGGAGCGAACATTCAGACGTACCGACCGGGCAATTCGTTCGCTGGCCCAACTCTCCGTGTGCCGAGTTCGAAGACGCCGTCGGCAAATTCGTCGGGCTTCCGAAGTCGGTACAGGCAGCCCAATCGCTCGCAGGGACGGTCTCCGAACTGGCACGCGTGCATGCAAAGAAGCGCGATCTCCTCGTCGACCTCTGTTCGAACTTGGATGCGACCGAAGACCTGACGGGATTGATCGACAGTCTCGAGCGAGTTGCGATCGCTGACTCGATGCTCGCTGCCGAATTCCCCTTCATGCTGCGCCAGTCCCTCGATCGCGCGACGCTCGAGCTCGTCGCGAGGCGAATGCGGATGTCAAGAGCACTGCATCCGTTTGCCGATCGCGTCGTCACCGCGGCCAAGAACGACTTGGCCATCGCATCGCTGTCGTTTGTCATCGGGTCCCGATCCTGGAGCGGAGCCGACGTGCTCGAGGCCGACGAAGCCGCTCGCCAAGCGCTTCGGACAGCGCTGACGCACGACGTCACATGTTCTCCAGTAGATGGGATGGCCGTGGCCGCGTTGTTCACCCGACTTGCGCTCGATCGTGGAGAGCGCCCGGTTGATCTGCTCGACGCGAAAAGTGAATGGATCAGGATCGCCGCCGCTGCGGCGATGCTCGACGCGTGCCCCGAGGCACGGCAAGCACTGATCGAAGCGACTGAGGGCGATCGAAGCTGGGTGTCGTCTTGGGCCGCGTGCGTCCTTGCGACTCGGGGTGAGGCAAGCCAATTGAAGAACGCAATCGAGTGTTTGCGCATCGAAGTCTCACCGGAGACAACCGACGGGTTCGCATACGACGTGCGCAGTCGCGCGGCGACGCTGATGATCGCAGCGGCCGATCTCGAACGTGATGCCGGTGTCGTGGCCCTCAGCGTTCGCGCGCTCGAGTCCGACGGCGAACCGGAGTGGAAGCGTCTCTCAGAAGCTCTCGAGGAAGCGCTGGCTCGCGACTCCCAGCGAGTCAACCCGGTGCGCTACTCGAACGCGCTTCGACGAGTGTCTTGGTACTACTGAGCTTCGATTCAGCGATCGTGGCCGACGCCAACGCGTCGCTGCGCGACGTGCCACAACACACCACTCGGGTCGACGACGTACGCGATGCGGAGGCCCCAGGGCTGTAGCGCTGGCGCGGCAGGGGGTTTGACTCCGAACTTGGCCGGCAGGTCCAGTCCGCGAATGTGCTCCCACCACGCGTCTAGGTCGTCGACCATGAGCTGCATCATCGAGCTGGCGGCCCAGTCCTTTTGGTAATGCCGCTGCAGGACGAACCCACCCGATGCCACGTGAAAGATCGCGACTTCGTCGTCGAGCACCTTCTCGAACCCAAGCGCCTCGTAGAAGCGCTTCGAAAGCTCGAAGTCCTTGGCCGGAAGGAACGGGCGCATTCGTTCGGTGCCGATCGGGACGCGGTTCATGGTCGTGCTCCAGCGCGGTCGAGCGGTCCATCCGAACCGCGGGAGTCGTGTGGCTCGGAAAGACGCACGCGAAGTCGTGATGACGGGTCTTCGGACGAGGAATCGAGAGCGAGCGATTTCACCGGCTCGGCTCGCCGAATCCACGACCGTCCCCGCTCGACCCCTCGCCGTGACACCCATGTGCCCGGACGGCCGCTCATCGGCTGCGTCCTTTCTGTCGTCCGAACCCGAAGCTCGGACCCCCTCTGTCATCCCCGCGCAAACGACCCCACGCTCATCCTCACGCCCTGATCGGTCCACAGGTTGCGTGCGCCCCGTGGTGGGGCTACCGTCCCGGCGCACGAGTGACGCGGTGGTTGGGAACCTCACGATTGCGGCACGGAGCGAGGAAATCCTCACGTCCGGGCGCGAATCGGCCCGAAATACGGAGGAGCCCCTGCCCTGGACGGTCA
>JBPOIU010000010.1:0-13834 GCA_052034255.1 Planctomycetota bacterium
TGCCGGTCGTGATCTTCGATTCCGGGCTCGCGTCGTCGGACATCGGCATCACGAGCTACGTCGCGACCGACAACGTCCAAGGCGGACGCATCGCGGCCCAGTACCTCGCGGAGCGCTTGGGGGGCAAGGGCAAGGTCGTGCTGCTGCGCTACGCGGTGGGATCGGCGAGCACCGAGCAGCGCGAAGCGGGCTTCCTGGAAGAGATCGCGCGTCATCCCGGCATCGAGCTGCTGTCGAGCGACCGCCATGGCGGCCCCGACGAGAGCAAGGCGATCGAAGTCGGCGAGAACCTCGCGCAAACGTACGGCGAGCAGATCAACGGCGTGTTCTGCTCGAACGAGTCTTGCACCTCCGGGATGCTGACGGCGCTCGCGCGCGATCCGCGCGGCCTCGCCGCGAAGGTGCAGGTCGTGGGCTTCGACAGTTCGGATCGCATCGTGACCGCGTTGAAGGAGGGCCGACTCTCCGCGACCGTGCTGCAAGACCCGGTCGCGATGGGCGAGAAGGCCGTGCGCGCGATCCACGCCAAGCTGACCGGCAAGCCCGTCGACGCCCGCGTCCAAACCGGCGAGACGCTGGTCACTTCGCAGAACGTCGAGGATCCGGCGATGCGTCGCCTGTTGTTCCCGCTGGCCGACTGATCGCGAGCCGCGATGACCGAGCCGCCGCTGCTGTCGATGCGAGACGTCTCGAAGCGCTTCGGCGCGACGCAGGCGTTGCGCGGCGTCGGCTTCACGGTCGAGCGCGGCCAGGTCCGCGCCCTGATCGGCGAGAACGGCGCGGGCAAGTCGACGCTGATGAAGATCCTCGCGGGAGTCGTGGCTCCGGACTCGGGCTCGATGAGCGTCGGGGGTGCGCCCTACGCGCCGCGATCGCCGCACGACGCGCGCGCCGCGCGGGTCGCGATGATCCACCAAGAACTCGCGATCGCTCCCGATCTTTCGGTCGAGGAGAACGTGCTACTCGGCGCGGAGCGTGCGCGCTTTTGCGTGACGGCGAAGCGCGAACAACGCGCGATCGCGCGCGCCGCGCTGGCACGGCTCGGGCGTGGGGATCTCGATCCGACCGCGCGCGCCGGTGATCTCGGTCTCGGCGAGCAGCAACTCGTCGAGATCGCGCGCGCGCTGGTCGCCGATGCACGCGTGCTGATCTTCGACGAACCGACCAGTTCGCTCGGCGAACGGGACGCGCAGCACCTGTTCGGCGTCGTCGCCGAGCTCGAGGCGCAGGGACTCGGCGTGGTCTGGATCAGCCATTTCCTCGAAGAGGTCCAGCGCGTCGCGCGCGTGTTCACGGTGTTGCGCGACGGCGCGGTGGTCGACGACGGCGTCATGGCCGACGCATCGCTGCAACGCATCGTCGCGTCGATGGCAGGACGCACGATCGATGCGATGTTCCCGAAAGTCCCGCACGAGATCGGCGCGCCGGTGCTGGACGTCGACGGACTCTCCGGCGTGAAGGCGCCGCGCGGCGTGTCGCTGACACTGCGCCGCGGCGAAATCCTCGGCATCGCCGGTTTGGTCGGGGCGGGGCGCAGCGAGTTCGTGCGCTGCCTGTTCGGTCTCGACCGGGTCATCGCCGGCCGCGCACGCCGCGCCGACGGCCGCGCCGTCGCGACGTCGCCGCGAGCCAGCCTGCGCGCGGGGCTCGGATTCGTCAGTGAAGATCGCAAAGGCGAAGGGCTCGCGCTCGACCTGTCGATCGAGGACAACCTGACCCTGTCGCATCTCGCGCCGTTCGCGCGCGGCGGCGTGCTCGCGAAGGGTCGGCGTGCCGCGGCGGCGAGGGACCTCGCGCAGCGCCTCGGCGTGAAGTGCGCGAGTGTCGCGCAGCCGATCGGCGCGCTGTCCGGTGGCAACCAACAGAAGGTCGCGCTCGCGCGTTTGCTGCACGAAGGCGGCGACGTGTGGTTGCTCGACGAGCCGACGCGCGGCATCGACGTCGGGACGAAAGCCGAGATCTGGCGGCTGATCGGCGAGCGAGCGGCGAGCGGCGGCGCGGTGATCGTGATCAGCTCGTACTTGCCCGAACTGCTGAACGTCTGCGATCGCGTCGCGGTGTTCTGCAAGGGTGAGCTGCGCGCGCTGCGGCCGGCGCACGCATGGACGCAGGAGGCGGTGTTGCACGTCGCCACGGGAGCTACCGAGGTCGCCGAGGGAGTCGCGATCGGCGTGGGCAACACGCCCTCGGCCTCCGGCGGCGCGTCGAAGTCGCCGGTCGATCGGAGCGATGTATGAACCGCGTACCGCGCGCGATCGTGTCGGCGCTCGCGCCGTTCCTCGGGCTCGTGCTCGTCGTGTTGGCGTTCTGGGCGTGGGGGCGCGTCGCGAAGCCCGACGCGACGTTCCTGACCGCGTTCCGCATGACCCTGATCGCCAAACAGACGGCGATCGTCGGCATGGGCGCGCTCGGCATGACCCTCGTGATCGTCAGCGCCGGCATCGATCTCGCGGTCGGTTCGTTGCTCGCGCTCGCGTCCGTGGTGTTGGCGCTGTTGCTGCGCGCTGGCGTGGCCGCGCCTCTCGCCGTGCTCGCGACGCTCGGGGTCGGCGCGTTGGCCGGCACCATCAACGGCTTGCTGGTCACGCGCCTGAAACTGGTCCCGTTCATCGTCACGCTCGGCACGATGCTGACGTTCCGCGGCATCGCCGAGCAGATCGCCGAGCAGAAGAAGATCGCGACCGACGCGCCGGCCTGGCTGTCGACGTTGCTCGATCCGCCGCCCGCGGGCGAGTGGCCGTTCGTCTGCACCGGAGTGTGGATCGTCGCCGTGTTCGGCGTCCTCGTCGCGTTCGTGTTGAAGAACACCGTGTTCGGTCGTCACGTCGTCGCGGTCGGATCGAGCGAGCCGACGGCGCGACTGTGTGGCATCGCCGTCGATCGCGTGAAGGTGCTCGTCTATGCGATCGGTGGGTTCTGCATCGGTGTCGCCGGCCTGTTCCAATTCGCGAACCTGAATCGCCAGGGCGATCCCACGGGCGGCTCCGGCCTCGAACTCGAAGTCATCGCCGCGGTCGTGATCGGCGGTGGAAGTTTGAACGGCGGCCGGGGCTCGGTGCTCGGTTCGCTGATCGGCGCACTGCTGATGACCACGCTGCGCTCGGGTTGCGTGTTCGCCGAAGTTCCTGATCCGGTGCAAAAGATCGTCATCGGCGCGATCATCGTGGTCGCGGTCGCGCTCGATCAATGGCGCAAACGCGCGACGTGACGCCGCGGACGAAATCGCGGCTCGCCCTCACAGTGTCGTCGTCCGTTGCGTATTGCCGCCCGAACTCGAACTGGGCGGGACAGCCATGATCCGACGCACGTTGATCCTCGGCCTCGCGTTCCTCGTCGGCTTCGGTCTCGCACGCGCGGCGTTCGCCGAGGAACGGCCGTGGGTGTTCCTCGTCTACGGCGCAGCGGACAACAACGCGGACGGACCGATCCTCGAGTTCCTCGACGAGCTGCGCGTCGCGCTCGACGACGACCCCGGGGTCGAGCTCCTGTTGTTGATCGACCGGCATCCTCGGTACTACGCCGACGACAACGAGTTCCTCGGCGAGGACTTCGATGGCACGCGGCTCTACCGCGTGCACAAGACGTCGGTCGAGCGCTTGTCGGGGGAAGGCGAACTGCCGTCGATCACGCTCGAGGACGACGTCGAGCTCGACACCGCGGATCCGGAAACGCTCGCGCAGTTCATCGCGTGGGCGAAGGTGCATCACCCGGCGCAGCACTACGGCTTGATGATCTACAGCCATGCCGACGGACGCGTGCTGTGTCCGGACGAGACGAGCAAGACCGAGATGGGGATCGCCGCGCTGACCGCGGGCGTGGACGAGTCGCTCGACTTCGTCGGCCTCGAGCTCTGCAACATGGCCGGCGTCGAGATCGCGTACGAGTGGCGGCCGCGCGCCACGCGCGGGTTCTCGACCGAGGTCATGGTCGCCATCCCGAACGCGGGCCCGCCGCTCGATTGGGAGCGGGCGTTCGCGCGCCTGCGCTCGCCAGGGCATGCCGCGGTCGATGCCCGCCCGACGTTCGACCCCGCGGCGTTGACGCCTCGGGAGCTCGGAGCGCTCGTCGTCGACGAGGGGCGCCTCGGACGACTCGCGGCCGCGGACCGCGAACCCGGCTACGCGATCCACGAGTGCGCCGCGTGTTTCGAGATGAGCCACGTCGAGGACGTGAAGCGCGCGTTCGATGCGCTCGCCGTCGCGTTGGCGCAGGCCGACGTACGGGAGGCGTTCTTCGCGCTGCGGGACTCGTCGTCCGAACCGGTACTCATCAACTACACGGGACAGGGTCCGTACGTCGATGCGTACGACCTGCTGGCGCGGCTGCGTTCGAGCGACGCGTTCCCGACCACGGTTCACGAGCGAGCGGACGCCGCGGCGAGCGCACTCGACGCGTTCGTCGTCGATTCGTTCGGTGGCTCGGCTTACCCGACGTTCGCGCGCGGCAAGAGCGGCGCCTTCATCGTGATGCCCGCCGGAGATCGCGCCGGCTGGCGTGAGTTCTCGTGGTACTCGCCGCATGCGCAGGAAGTGCGCGGTGTGTCGTTGGGCGGCCTGACGTTCCTTTCCGATGGGCAGACGGCAGCGGATGGGCGCGTCGACGGCTGGTTCGAACTGCTCGACTTCTGGCTCGACGGAGAGCAGGACGTCAACGGCGTGAAGCCGTGAGCGCTCGCGGCGCCGGACAGGGCGGCGCGTCGTCCCGGGACATGCGGCGAAATCGTTGAACCCCGACGACCGTCGTCGGGGTTACCTTTGCCGTCCCGGACGCGTCGATTCCCCGCTGCCTGCCGGAGCCGGCTCCATGTCTTTCAAGCTCAGAGGCGACGTGCGCTTCGTCCGCGAAGCGCTCGTCGTTTGCGTCGCGGCGCTCGCCTTCTTCGCGTCGGCGGCGTTCTCCCAGACCTTCGACCCGAAGCTCGTCCCCGCGGATCTCTTGGCGGCGGATGGATTCGGGCGCGCGATCGCGTTGCGCGCCGACCTTCTGGTCGTCGGCGCACCGTTCGCGGACGTCCAGGGCGCCAACTCCGGAGCCGTGTACGTGTTCGAGCGCAGCGGCGGTACGTGGAGCCAGACCGCGAAACTCGTCGAGCCGAGCGGATCGATGGGCGCGCGCTTCGGTTCCGCCGTCGCGGTGACGGCAACGCGCATCGTCGTCGGCGCGCCGGGCGGGCAAAACGCATCCGGACTCGCGACGGGAGTGGTGCACGTCTTCGAGTGGGTCGGCGGACTGTGGGCACCGACGATCGCGCTCGAAGCGAATGACGGTGCCGCGGGTGACGAGTTCGGAGCCGCGGTCGCGGCGGAGCTCGATCGCGTCGCGGTCGGAGCGCCGCTCGCCGACGGGATCCCGTTCGTCCAACACCCCGGCGCGGTGTACGTGTTCGATCGGTCGTTCGGCGTCTGGCAGCAGTCCGGGAAGGTCGTCGAAACGCTGCACGGCCAGGACTTCGACGGCTTCGGCACGGCGATCGACCTGGCGGACGATCGGATCATCGCCAGCGCGCCGTTCGCGTCCCACGGCGGCAACGGTCGCGGTCGGGCGCAGATCTGCGAGAACACGCCAAGTGGCTGGGCGGTGACGCACACGCTGCAGTCCGACGTGGTGCCGCACGACGGTTGGGAATACGGCAGCGCGGTCGCGATCGATGGCGATCGCGCGCTCGCGACGTCGCGCTTCGGCGGACCTCTGGGAGGGTTCTTCATTCCCGGAGTCGTCGACGTCCACGAGTTCAACGGCGTCGATTGGGTGCGCGTCGAGCGCTTCGCGCCGGCGGACGTCGATCTCGACGACCTCGAGAACGGACTCGAGTGCGGCGTGAGTTGCGACCTCGACGGCGACGTGCTCGTCGTCGGTTCGCGCGATGCGGATCAACATGGCGATGCGCGCGGGGCCGTGTGGATGGCGCGCCGCAAAGCCGCGGGTTGGGCCGAGGTCGCGAAGATCGAAGCGCCGGATGCGGCCAATGCGGACGCGTTCGCGGCGGCGGTGGCGCTGGATGGAACACGCATCGCGTGCGGAGTTCCGGGTGACGACGACAAGGGCAGCGCATCGGGCGCCGCGTGGACGCTCGTCGTGCAACCCTCCGACGAATCCGCGTTCACCAGCACGCCGGCCTACCTGAATCCGTGCGGCACGACGTGCGGGCTTCCGGGAGCCCAAACGCTGTACGTCGACGCGGGCGCCGCGCAGGCGGGCGCGACGTACGTCGTGCTCGGTTCGGTGACCGGTACGAGCCCGGGACTGCCGTTGGGCCCGTACCACCTGCCGCTGCAACTCGACGCCTACACGCTGTACACGCTGAACGGCTTCGGCGGCGGTCCGCTGCTGCCGCGCGTCGGCGTGCTCGATGCGCAGGGGCGTGCGAGTCTCACGTTCGTGATGCCGCCGAGTTCCGCGCTCGCGGGTCTACCGCTCGATGGCGTGTTCGTGCATCACGCGGCGGTGTTGCTCGATCCGCAGTTCGGATTCGTCAGCGGCGTCACCAACGCGACGCACTTCACGTTCTCGCCGTGACCGACGGTCGGCCGCGATCACTTCCGCGGCAGGCGCAATGTCGAACCCGCATCGAACACGACCGCATCGACGTGTCCGACGAACGCCGCGGGCTCGGTCAACTGGACGTGGACGTGCGAGCGCTGTCCGTGATGGGTCAGGATGCCGGCTGGGCCGCTCGTGAAGAACCCGACGAACAGTCCGCGGCCGCGCGCGCCGGTGGTCGTGCCGACCGCGACGTGCGGATCCTGATACGGACACTTCCCCGCGAGCACGTGCGCCGACAAGCCCGCGTAGCCGCCCTCGATGACGAACGGGAAGGTCTCGGGTAGGCCGAGCTTCGCTTGCGCCTGGGCGAGTTGCGCCTCGAGGCCGGCGAGGTCGCGGTCGCGCTCGAGCGGCACCATCATCCACTGCGGCACTTCGTCGACGATCGCGAGCGTCGCGCGATCCGTCGCGGCGGCGCCGCGGGAGACCGTCGTCGCAGGCGGATTCGCGGCGCGACCGATCCAAACGTCGCCGCCGAGGCACAAGAACTCGCCCTGGAGTCCTTCGAGCGCACCGATCGCGACCGTGTGCGGGCCCGCGGTGACGTCGGCGAGGTCGACGCGGCCCTGCGTCGCGCCGTCGCGCATGACGTCGCGCATCGATCCGATGACGCGCGGGCCGCGATCGAACAGACCGCATCCGCCGACTGCGAACAACACGACGAGACTGGCGATGCGGTTCGTCGAGGGCATCACTTCGTCTGCGTGCGCGCGAGTTCGAGTTCGGAACCGATGCGACCGAACGCGGCCCACATCGGTGACCGCGAGCCTCGCGTCCACGCGATCTGCGCGTCCTCGTGGCGACCGTTCACGTAGTGCCAATTGCCGACGCCATAGGCGACGGTCGCGAAGTCGACCGAGTCCTCGCCCTTTGCTCCGAGTTCATCGAGCACGCGATCGCCGTCCCATTCGCCGGCGTAGATCCGGCACAGCGCGAAGTACGCGTGGTACTCGACGATCGGGAAGTTCGCGGGAATCGCGCGCAGTGCGTCCTTCGCTTCGGCGGTGCGGCCTGCGCGCAGCAGGGAGGCACACAGCCAATTCGTGCCGGACGTCTGCGAGTCGGGGTTGTTCGAGCGCTCGAGGCATTCGCGCCATGCCGTCACGGCACCGTCGAAGTCGTCCTGGAAATGCCGTGCGAGCGCGAGGTGGTAGTAGATGTTCTGCTGCAACGTCTCGATGTCGAGCTTCTGCGCATTCGGGACCAGCGCCGGCTCCTGTTGGTCGGGTTGGCCCTGCACCATCTCCGCCGCGCGTTCCAGCGTGGCCTCGGCGTCGGCGAAGCGCCGCGCGGTGATCTGCCGGTGCCCGAGGTGGCGCAGCATGCGCGGATCGTTCGGGAATTGCCGTACTCCGCGTTCGAACGTCGCCAGCGCTTCGCGCACGCGTCCCATCGCACCGGCCCGCCGACCGAGCGCGATCAGCGCGTCCGCGTCGTTGGGATCGTTCGCGAGCCGAGCCTTCGCCGCGTCGTATGCGGCTTGATGCATCGCGAGGACATCCGGCGCGATCGGCAGATCGCGCAGCGATTCACCGACCAGCGAGACGACTTCCGCATCCGCCGCTTCGGGTGCGAACGTTCCGCGAATCGAGCTGCATTGGGTGAGCGCGAGGACGAGGAGTGGGGCGGCGATGAAGTGCTTCATGCCGGCAGATTGCCGCCGCCGCGATGGGGAATCAACTCCGCGGCGACGCAGCCGTCAGGCTCGGACACCTTGTTGTGGGTTCAGCTGTGCGTCAATTCCTCGAAGCGGGGGGTTGCTGAGACCCCGGAACGCGCGACGGAATCGTGGACTCTGGTCCGGTTCACGGCGTCGCGGCGCGCTGGTTCCAACCGTCGACCCAGGCCGCCAGCTCCGTGAGCGTGCGAGCGATCCGCAGGCGTGGACTCAGTGGGTTGGCCAAACCGGACAACGCACGACCGCCGCCGATCGCCATCAGGTCGAAGCGCTCGAGCATCGACGTCAGCGCGACCAGCTCCCGGTCGAACGTCCGCGGGTCGTCGATGTGGTTCGCGCTGAACCAGACGAGTGTCGGCTTCTCGCGCGCGATCGCGTGCGCGAGTGACTCGACGGGCATCCGCGCACCGAGGTTCTGCGTGCGGAATCCGTGTTCGGTCAGGACCATCGACACGAGCGTCGTCGGGAGCAGGCTCATGTCGCCGGCGAACGCGCCGCCGAGTGCGACGGGGCCGCGGTCGTTCGTGGGCAGGATCGCGCTCAGTTGATGCAACGCGGCGAGGCAGAGTTCGGTCGCGCGATGTTCGACGAAGATGCCGTCGCTGGAGTGGAGCCACATCGAGCCGATCGCCTCGAACGCGGGGCGAAGGCACTCGTCGCCGATCGCCGCGATCGATTGGCCGGCGAGATACCACGACAGGATCAGGCCGCGGACTTCCGGTCCTTTGCCTTCGACCAGGAACGTCCGGAGTTGCTCGGCGGGGGAGGTCGCGACTTCACGCGTCGCGGCGGCGCTGAGCTCTCCCAAACCCAGGATCTCCGGGCGTTCGAGCACCAGTCGCCGATCACGGATGAATCGAATGGCGTCGGCGAGAGGAATGCGGCGATGACCGCCAGCGGTCTTCGCGATCGCGATGTGGCCGTCGTCGGCCCAGCGCTTGACGGAGGACTCGCTCGCGCCGATCGCGAGGGCCAATTCCCGGGGAGATAGGGCGGACTTCGACATCGAGCGGCTCAGCAGGCTCTTCCCGTGGCGGTCGTTTTGAGTGTTTTACGGCCATGCCGATGCGGCGGCAAACCGAAACTCCGGGAGATTCCAGGGTGGGGCAATCACGGCACTTGATGACATCCATTGCCGCAATCCAAGGAACTAAACGGGAAACGGACCTTGCGGACGAGCCCCGCGCATCTATCGTTCGCGTCTGAACGATTTGAACGTTTGTCTGCGCCCTGTCGCCCGAACCACTCGATGCTTCGCGTCGTCCTGTCTGCCTTCCACCGCAGTGCTGTTGATTCAACGGAGAGGAACTGCGGGGGAGGACGGACGAACACGCGGGCTCGAGCCGATGGCGCTGGAGCGCGGGTTTCTCCTCCGAGTTCGCGCTAGCTGCTCCGAACGTGATGGCGAGCGAAACGGTGTCGGGAGTCGAGTCGACCCCTAAGCCCGATCCTGAGACCAGCATCCCGGCATCCGCGCTCCGCCACTCCGTTGTCGTTGTCCACCCGCGCGGACGCCACGTCGCGCGGAGCTCCCCGATGGGTCGTTCGACGCGAGTCGAACGGCCCATTTTTCATCCACGAGCGTCGCCGAAAACCGTGACGACGTCCCGCGCTCGTCGGGAGTCGTTCACGTAGGCGTTCGCGAGCTGGCGTGCATGGTGTGAAGCAGCGAGCGCACTCGCTTGCGGTAGCTCGACTCGAAGGACACGCGAGGAACGGCGATCTTGCGTCGCAAGGCAGGATCGCGAAGCGCGCGGCGCGTCGCCGGAGCATGGAGCGGATCGAGCACGTGCCCGTACAAGCCGCCGCTGGTCCGCGCGTCGATCCCGGCCAGCGCGCGGTAGTACGACTCCTGCGCGCCGAGTCGTCGACAACCGTCCACGAGCGCGGAGACCACGTCCGCCACGACGGCAGGTGAGAGGGTCGGCCACGTGGCGATGCGCTCACCCCACGCGTCGACGAACGGCCCGAGCGGATAGAGCAGATCCGCGTGCGCACGCAGTTCCTTGACGCGTCGCAGTGGGTAGTTCCGATGCCCCTCGGGCGCGAGCAGTTCGCGGTAGAGCAGCGCGGCGCGCGCGAACGCGCCGGCGTAACGCTCGGGGCGTTCCTGCGCCAACTTGCAAAAGCGCTGCTTCTGCGCGTCGCCGACGCGGCGCGCCGACGACGACTCCAAACTCTGATTCACGTCCCCGACGTTGTGGGTCAGCGTCGCCGCGAGCGCGAGGAGGTCCAGTTCCCGACCAGGCGCGCGCTCGAGGGCGAGGAACGCGTCGGCTTCACGGCGCAATTCGTCGTCGACGAGTTGTTCGAAACGCTCCGCCGCGGCGGAGTCGGAGAACGCGAGCGACGCCAGCATGGCGCCGACCAGCACCGACAGCCGTTCCCCGTCATGGCCCGACACGATGCGGCGCGGTGGTAGCTCCAGCGGATCGGCGTCGGTGGTGCACAAGCGCGCGGAGAAACGCCGCACGTCCCAATCGGCGAGCGCTGCGGCCAGCTCCAGCATGTGCGCGCGCTCGGCCGCGTCGTCCTGCTCGAACCACAACGCGTGGCGGATCTTCGCGTCGACGTCCGTCGGTACGTACGTCGCGCAGCTCGCGAAGTGGGCCGCGAGGCAAAGCGCGAAGTAGTCCGTGCGCGCCGCGGGGGACGGCTCGTCCTGCGCGGGGAGGAGGTCCGGACGGAACAACATCTCCCACCAGCCCAGGGGGTGGTGCGCGAGTTCGTTGAGGCGGCGGGCGTCGCGCCGCGGGCGCTCCCGCTCGCGCGCGTGCGACCCATCGAAGAGATAGGGCGCCGCGACGCGGACTTGCTCCACGAGTGTTCGTGGACCGATGAAGCCGCCGAACGCACCACGCCCCTCGGGCACGGGTTCGCCGCGTTCGGCGTCTTTGACAGGGCGCGCAGTCAGGGCCGGACCTCGGTTCGGGACGGTGGGACGCGGGATTTTGCGGGAAGCGCGGCCGTGCGCCAGGGTTTCACCTGGTTTGGGCGCGACGATGCGGCACGACGTGTAGCATCTCGCGCTTTTCGTTCCGTCGGTATTCGTTCGCGCGGGGATGTCCGTGGCCCAACCAAAGTCGCGCTCCAAGAGCAAAGGCCTGTGGAAGAAGTTGCTGGTCGTCCTCGCCTTCGCGGCCGGCCTGTCGTACTTCGCGTTCACCGTGTTGTTCTTCGATCCGTTCGAGGCGCGGCTGCTCGAGTCGGACCGCGAGAAGGCGATCGCGATCGAATACACGGTGCCGCGCACGATCGACTTCTTCGCGCACAAGCGCGGGTTGGTCGACGACGTCGACGCCTTCGAGTTCCCGGTGCCGCGCGTGTGGCGCCAGATCGAGACGCAGCGGACGTTCCGTGAGTTCGCGAAGACGCCGCTCTACGCGCAGGCCGCGCAGGATCTCGATCTCGGGACGAGGATCGAAGCGTTGCGCGCGCAACTGAACGACGTGCCGCTGCTGTCGCCGCTCGACGACGTCGTCGGACTCGATTGCGCGGTGTTCGGTCGCGTGAAGGGTCGCGGCTATGACCACAGCGAAGTGGCGCTCGGCTTCTTCGGGACCAACACGACGAAGTTCGCGTGGGAAGCGGCGGCCAGCGGGTTGGTGCGCTCGTTCGTCACGATGCCGTTCGAGGTCGAGGACACCGAAGCGGGCACGCGCAAGTTCGTGTTCGCCGACGGCAAGGAGATCTACGGCTGGCGCTCGCTCGACTTCTTCGTGGTGTCGACGGGACCGAACCTGGTCGACGAAGTGAAGCACTTGGTCGAGAGTCTCGAAGTGACGCGCGACGCGACGTTGGGCTTCGCACGGCGCTACGCGGCGACGGTCGCGCAGGACGTGCAAGACTTCGCCGGCGTGCGCACGACGCACGAGACGACCGCCGCGGACCTGTCGAACCGGGTCCAGCTGCACTTCAACTTGGGCTCGCTGCTGTCGTTGACCGACGCCGATGAAGCGTTCCTCGAGCCGCGCGGCGAAGTCTCACGCATGGTCGCGGCGAAGATGTTCAACCCGAACTACTTCGACGAACTGACGCTCGACATCGGCGTCGATTCGACGGTCGACCTGCGCGGGATGCTCGGCTTCGACAAGGACAAGGCCGAGGCGACCGAGAGCGGCTTCTACGACCGCAAGACGTTCGAACTCCAAGCGATGCTTGACAACGCCGCGACGCGTTTGCCCGAGGACACGTTCTTCGTGATGGCCGCGCGCGTCGACATGGCGCAGTTCCTGCCGACGCTCGTGAAGGCGTTGACCGAAGTCGATCCCGACACGCGCAAGACGCTCGACGACGTGATGCAGCGGTTCCGCAAGGTGCGCGCCGATTTCCGGCCGACCAACGCGATGGAAGCGGCGCAGCAACTCTCGAACTTCCTCGGTGACGACATCGTGCTCGCGTTGCGGCGCGACACGTACTTGGGAGCGCCGCAGCGCGGCATGCCGATCATCGCGTTGTTCTTCCAAGTGACGGATCGTGGTCCGTCGATGGAGGTGCTGAACGCGGCGAACGGCGATCCGACGAAGGCCAAGGGCTTCAACGGGTTCGTGCACCCGATCATCAAGTCGTACACGGTGCTCGGCGCGATGGCGAAGTGGTTCGAGGTCTCGTACGAGAACAAGGACCGGGCCGCGCAGGACGTCGTGATCACCGATCCCGGCAGTCTCGTGCGCAACGTGTCGTTCGGCATCCTCGATTCGCAGAAGAAGGACGCGGGCCCGTGGACGCTCGGCGTGACGATTTCGCCGCGCGCCGACATGGTGGTGACGAAGGAGCATCCGGAAGGCGAATTGCGCGGGACCGGCTTCGAGTTGCTGAACGAGATGTTCCTGCTGTCGCGCGATCCGAATCACTCGATCGTCGTCAACGACCTCAGCACGCAGTCGACGCGTGAGGTGAAGTCGCTGTACCTGTCCGAGCGCTATCAGCGCGGACGCGACTTCCTGACCGGCTTCGCGAGCGTCGCGGTCTACCTCGACGCGACGCGCTGGCGCGACGTGTTGCGCGATCAGGCGCAAGAGGTCGCCGAGTACGAAGCGCAGGCCGATCGCGCGTGGTGGGACGCGAAGCGCGCCGAATTCACGGAACAGTTGATGTCCGGCGAGTTCGCGCAGTGGCGCGGCAAGACGATGCCGCCGGCGATGCAGGAGCGCTTCGACGCGAAGGTGAAGGAGATGGAAGAAGCGGTCGACGCCGAACGCGTCGCCGAGGCACGCAAGGCCTACGAGCAGGGCTTGGCGTGGGTCGACTTGATCGAAGACGCGTTCCTCGCGGCACGCATCGACGAGTCGACGCAGAACATCGAACTGCGCGCGAAGGTCAGGACCGCCTTCGGCGAGTGACGCCCGCTCGGGCGTCGTGCGAGGTAGGGGGCCGAAGGCCCCCTACGACCCCGTCCTACTGGCCGGCCGAAGGCCGTCCCACCACTCGCCGGCCGAAGGCCGCTCCGCCTTCTGCGGAGGGCGGGGGGGGGTGGGCCCCCCCAACTCCCCCGTCCTCGGGGCCGGCCGACGGCCGGCCCACCACGCGCCGGCCGACGGCCGCTCCGCCTTCGGGGGTGGCTGGGGGCCGACGGCCCCCTGCGACCCCCTCGATCGACCGCTTCGCGGTCGA
>JBPOIU010000204.1:0-8250 GCA_052034255.1 Planctomycetota bacterium
CGCGACTTCGGCGAGCCGGAGTGGATCACGACGGCGGAGTAGCCCGTCGCCGGCAGCATGCGCGCGTATTCGGCGCCGAGCCAGGCGATGTGGTCGCGATAGGTGCGCTCGAGTTCGGCGGGGTCGACGGCGGATTGCATGGGAGGGCTCCGAATGCGCGGACGACGCGCACGATAGCGCGCGAGGAGGCTGTTAGTCTGCCTGTCGATGCGCACCGTTCGGCTCGCCCAGCTCCCGATCCCGCAGCCGGCCAAGGGGTCGGCGACCGGCAACGTGCCGCTGGCCGCCGGTTGCCTCGCGGTCGCTGCGCGGGCGGCGGGGCTCGGCGACGTGGCGATCGAAACGGTTCCGGTGGAGCTCACGGACGACCTCGGCGACACGCTGCTCGCGCGTGCGCTCGCGGCGGGGGAGCCGGACGTCCTCGGGCTGTCGCTGTATCTGTGGAACTCGGAGCGCAGCCTGCATCTGGCTCGCGAAGTGAAGCGACTGTCGCCGAAGACGGTGATCCTCGGCGGCGGCCCTGAAGTCGGGCCCGACAACGCGTTCCTGAACGAGCGCGGCGAACTCGACGTCGCCGTGACCGGGGAAGCCGAAGAGGTGTTTCCCGGAGTGCTCGACGCGATCCTGCGCGGAACCGATGTGCGCGCATTGCCCGGCGTCGCGGCTCGCAGCGGGGCGAGCATGTCGGCGTTCACGCCGCCGCGCCCCGCGACGTTCCCGCTGACGCGTTTCCCGTCGCCGTACGTCGACGGGACGCTTGCGGTCGATCCGACGCGCGCGGTCTACGTCGAGACGGTGCGCGGCTGCCGTAGCCACTGCACGTTCTGCTTCTATCCAAAGAGCAGCGCGAGTCTGCGGACGCTCGACGTCGCCGACGCGCGGCGCGCGCTCGAAGCGTTCCTCGCGCGGGGTGCGCGCGGCATCGTGTTCCTCGATCCGACGTTCAATCACCGGCCGCAGTTCGACGCGTTGCTGGACGCGATCCTCGAGGTCAATCGCGATCGGAGCGCGACGTTCTTCGCCGAAGTACGCGCCGAAGGCCTCACGGAAGCGCAGGCGGACAAGCTCGCGGCGGCCGGATTCACGAAGCTCGAGATCGGGCTGCAATCGGTCAATCCCGAGGCGTTGAAGCGCAGTCAGCGCGGCGGTTCACCGGAGCTGGTCGCGAAGGCCGCGGCGATGCTGCGCGCGCGCGGGATCGATCTGTTGGTCGACTTGATCATCGGGTTGCCGGGCGATCGCGCGGAGGACGTGCGGCGCGGCGTGGACTTCTTGCTGGCGCACGATCTCGGACGGTTCGCGCAGGTGTTCCCGTTGTCCGTGTTGCCGGGCACGGCGATGCGTGCGAGCGCGGCGCAGGACGGGCTCGAGTTCGATCCGGCGCCGCCGTACCGCTTGCGCAGGACCGCGACGATGAGCGGTGACGACATCCTCGCGACGTTGCTCGAAGCGGAAGATCGACTCGATCGACGGCTCGACGAGTTCCCGCGGCCATTCCTCGCGGAGCGGGACGCATCGGCGCATCCGCAGGACGTGTTCGAACTCGATGTCGAGCGTGCGACCGTCGTCGAACGGGTGCGCGCGCGCGAGCCCGGAGCGCAACACGTCGCGCTGTGGCTGCGCGGCGACGATCTGTGGGCGGCGCGTGGCGCGGTGCTGGACGCGATCGACGCGCGCATCGCGGTCGATCCGCACGCGACACTCGACGTGGTGCTCGCTCCGGGACGGGCGTTCCCGATGAACTTGATCGAAGTCATCGCGCATCGGTTCGCGGCCGCGCCGCGCTCGTACGCGGGGCGGCACCTCGCGCATCGCGGTGAGGACGCGCAACATCGCCTGGTGACGGTGCTGCGTGCGGGCACGACGTTCGCGCCCGACTGGATCGAGGCGCTCGACGAACGCGTGCCGGTGTTCCGCGAGATGACCGCGCACGAGGCGCTGCGCCGCGCGAGCCGCTTGGGCGGCGACGAGCCCGCGTCCCGCATCGTCGGCGATTGGCCGGAGCAAGGCGACGAAGTGTTCCGCGTGCTGGCGCAGCTCGCCGATCCGGAAGCGATCACGTTTTCCGACCGCGCGCTCGAGAGTCGCTGGGTGGACGAGGTCCTGCGGTACCGCGAGACGAGCTGAGTCGACAAGGGCGACAGTCCCCTCATGTGCTCTGTCCCCATCTTGTGGTCGAGCGACTGTCCGGGGTTCTCACCTGGCGCGGATGGCGTCCCAGAGCGACGCTCGCTCGTCCGTCCATACGGTCGCGTGCTTCAACTCGGGCAGCGATCGAGACCAGCGTTGGACATAGTGCCTTTGCGCGAACGCCGCATCCCGCGTCAGCAGCACCCACTTCGACGCTTCATGGATCGCTTCGGTCTTCGGCGCCTCGCGCTGCACCAGCACCGCCTCGCAGCCGGCGTCGCGCGCGAGCGCCTGAACGATCGGTACGAGATCGAGGAACCGATTGCTGACGTGGATCGCGAGTACGCCGTCGTGCGGCAATAGCTCGAGGTAGAGCGCGACCGCCTCGCGTGTCAGCAGATGCATCGGGATCGCGTCGCTCGAGAACGCGTCGATCACGAGGACGTCGAACGCTTCGCGCTGGCCTGCCGCGCGCTTTTCCTCCATCGACAGCCGCGCGTCGCCGAGCTCGATCGTGACGTCGCCCGCGCAGTCGGCGAGGTACGAGAACCACCCGCTCGCGATCTTCACGACGGCGGGGCTGATCTCGAAGAACGTGACGTGGTCGCCGGGTTTCGCCCACGCGGCGATCGTGCCGGTGCCGAGCCCGACGATGCCGATCCGCAGCGGGCCGAGCCCGCGGCGCGCGTGACCCTGCAGCGCCACGTCGATGCCGCTGCGCTCCGCGAAGTAGCTGGTCGGCGTGTGGCGCAGGGTCTCGTCGAGGAACTGCGTGCCGTGATTGATGCTGCCGTTCACGAGCATGCGGATCGGGCCGAACTTGCCTTCGTCCTCGACGACGGTCAGCACGCCGAAGAAGTCCCGCGTGCGCAGCCGCACGAGGTCTTCGACGACCACGAGGCGCGCGCGCAACGCGAACAACAACGCGACGAAGCCGACGCCGAGCGGCACCCACAACGCGGCCGGCCTGCCATGGCGCAGCGGCGAGTCGACCGCGCGCCACCAGCCGATGAGCGTGAACGCGACGCATCCGGCCAGACCGATCGGCAGTTCCAGGTACCGATCGAAGATCCGCGGTGCGACGAGTGCGCCGAACAGGCCGCCGAGCGCGCCACCGGTCGCGAGCACCAAATAGAACAGCGTGAGGTGGCGCGCGGCGGGGCGGCCGCGGGACAGCTCGCCGTGGCACGTCGTCGACGCGACGAACTGCGCGCCGCCGAGCGCGATGCATTGCTCGAGCAAGCCGACGTCGGTCGACACGCGCAGGCTGATCACCGCGAGCACCGACGTGAGCGCGAGCCCGACGCCGAACGAGAAGCGGTGGTACGCACCCTCGAGGTCGAACGCGACGATGAACGACACGAGGTACAGGAGCAGCGGCAGGATCCACAGGAACGGCATCGCCGCGACTTCGCGCGTCAGGCGCTCCGTGGTGCCGATCAACAGCAGCGCGGGAAACGCGGAACAGCCGAGCCAGAACACGACGTCGCTCGCGCGCGGTCCCGCCGACGTCACCAGCGCCGGCGCCGCGGCGGGAAGGGCTTCGAACCGGCGCGCCCGCCACGCGCAGCACGCGAGCAACGCGCCGTACGCGATGAACGCGATCGACCACGCTTGGATCTGCGCGGTACGTCCGAACCACGGCTCGAGCACGAACGGGAACGCGAGCAGGCCGATCGCGGACCCCGCGTTCGACAGCGCGAACAGGCGATACGGCGAGCGCTGCGGGAACTCGCGCGCGAACCACGACTGCACCAACGGTCCGGTGCAAGCGAGCACGACGTACGGCATCAACACGGTTGCGACGAGGATGCGCAGCACGTCCAGCGCTCGCGGGTCGGCGTGCGTGGGGCGGTCGGCGGGATCGGGCGCGATCGGCAGGAACGGCACGCAAGCGGCGAGCCCCGCGAACACCGCGAGCGCTTGCGCGCGCGGCCGCAACCGCGCGATGCCGAGATGCACCACGGCGTAGCCGAGCAGCAGTGCCGCTTGGAAGAACGCGATGCTGGTGGTCCACACCGCCGCGCTTCCGCCGAACCACGGCAGCAGGGCGCGGGACAACAGCGGCTGGACGAGGAACAGCAACAACGCGCCGAGCGCGATCGTGGCGGCGTGCAGGATCATGGAGTCACCATCGAACGGACCACGCGAACGCGCGTCAACGGTGGCCTGGCGAAGCCCACCCGGACAGGATTGCCGCCGGCAGTTTCGTCCGGTTAGCCGGACAGGAATGCCGCCGGCAATTTCGTCCGGGTCGCGGCGTCGGCGCAGCGGCGGTTCCGGCCGCTCGTTACGATCGCCGGCCATGGCCACGGATCGCGGCGACGTCTGTTCCAAGTTCCTCGACGTCGTGCCGCACGCGCTCTACCCGTTCCAAGAGCAAGCGATCTTGGAGTGGTTCTCGAGCGAAGGCGGTCTGCTCGTCAGCGCGCCGACCGGCATGGGCAAGACGCTGATCGCCGAAGCCGCGCTGTTCGAAGCCCTGGTCACGCGGCGCACCGCGTACTACACGACGCCACTGATCGCGCTGACCGACCAGAAGTTCCGCGAGCTCCAGGACAAGGTCGAAGCCTGGGGATTCCACGCGGACGACGTCGGTCTGCTGACCGGCAACCGCCGCATCAACCCCGATGCACCGATCAAAGTCGTCGTCGCGGAGATCCTCCTGAACCATCTGCTGTCGCACGAGGTCGACTTCACGCACGTCGACTCCGTCGTGATGGACGAGTTCCATTGGTTCAACGATCGCGAACGCGGCTTCGTCTGGGAGCTCGCACTGACGTTCCTCCCGCCGCACGTGAAAGCGCTGTTGCTCTCGGCGACGATCGGCAACGTCGTCGACGTCGTGAGCTGGTCGCGCGTGCGGCACGGGCGCAAGCTCGGCTTCGTGACGACCGACGAACGCCGCGTGCCGCTCGAGACCACGTGGGTCGAAGACCGCCTGCTTCCCGAGCTGTTGGTCGAACTGGCCAGTGGCGACGACGCGAAGCGCTCGACGCCGGCGCTCGTGTTCTGCTTCGCGCGCGACGAGTGCTGGGAGACCGCCGAAGTCCTGAAGGGCAAGAACCTGCTGCAAGACGGAGGACGCGCGCGCATCGAAGCCGCGCTCGCCGAACTCGACGCCGACATGACGCAAGGCGCGGGACCGAAGCTCAAGCAGATGCTGATTCGCGGCGTCGGCGTGCACCACGCGGGCATCCTGCCACGCCACAAGGAAGTGGTCGAAGCGCTGTTCTTGCAAAAGCTCGTACCGGTCGTCGTCTGCACCGAGACGCTCGCGGCCGGCATCAACTTGCCCGCGCGTTCGGTCGTGCTCACGACCTTGATGAAAGGTCCGCCGCAACAGAAGAAACTCATCGCGCCGTCCGACGCGCATCAGATGTTCGGCCGCGCCGGCCGTCCGCAGTTCGACACCAAGGGCAACGTGTTCGCGCTCGCGCACGAGGACGACGTCAAGATCTTCAAGTGGAAGCAGAAGTGGGACGCGTTGAACCACGCGTCGAAGGACCCCGGCATCCTGTCGGCGAAGAAAGACCTCGAGCGCAAGAAGCCGAGCCGCCGCGCGAACCAGCAGTACTGGACGAAGGGTCAGTTCGACTCGCTGCTGCGCGCGAAGCCGTCGAACCTCGAGAGCCGCGAGATGATCCCCTATCGCGTGCTGATCCACTTGCTCGTGCACGGCGCCGACGTGAAGACCGTGCGCGACTTCCTCGCCAAGCGGTTGTGCGGCCCGGAGCGCGTGCTGTTCTTCGAGCGCCGGCTCGACGCGATGATCGACAACCTCGTCGCGCTCGGATACGTGACGCGCGACGAAGCCGGCACGCTCGCCGTCACCGAAGCCGTCGACGCGCTGGCCGCGTTCCGCTCGATCGATCCGCTGTACGGCCGCTTCCTCGCGCAACAACTCGTCTACGCCGATCGCGACGAGAAGCTCGCGGCGCTCGAGTCCGTGCTCGACGCGCCGCCGCAGGTCGTGCGCGCAGCGGGCTGGCCCGAGCCGCGCAAAGGCCCGCTGCAGCAAAACGTGCTCGAACCGATGATGATCGCGTTCGGCATCCGCCTGGAGTTCCCGACGCAGGAGGAGCGCGAGCAGAGCTTGTTCGCGCACAAGGACAAGGACGACGTCGAGAACGACGATCCGCTGTCGCGCCGCCCGCCGTGGTTCGCCGAGATGCTGAAGATCGCGTTCGAGCGGAACCTGCCGCACCCCGAAGACGTCACGGTGAAGCCGATGTGGGTGGCCGAGGGCGTGTTCGCGTGCGGCGACGACTTCTTCCGCTTCATCAAGTCGCGTTCGCTGGAGAAGAGCGAGGGGCTCGTGCTGCGGCACCTGCTGCGCCTCGTCCTGCTCGCGCGCGAGTTCGAGGCACTGACGTCCGATCCGGACTACGACGTCATCGCGACTCGAGCGCAAACCGCGTGCGCGTCGGTGGACCCGATCTACACGGCCAAGTACCTCGAGACGGCCAACCTCGAGCGCGCGCTGCTGCGCTGATCCCGCCGGTACCTGGTGCATGGGGACCCGCGGCGCGGTGTCGCACGCGGCCGGAATCCGGACTTCGTGCGGCGTATCCAGAGCCATTTCGTAACGACGCGGCCGCCGTTCGCACACCGCTCGCGGTCCCGGCGACGAGTCCATGGATTCGATCCTGCGACACGTTGCGTCGGTCCCAGCGCCATTTGCACGGCTTGATTGCCCGCGTTCGATAGCTAATCTGTTCGGTTCTTTTCCGCTTCCCAACTGTCCCCGTCGAGGGAGGAGTCGTCCATGACCTTCAGTGCCAACAAGAGCCTGATCGCGACCTCATTGGTCGCGTTCGGCTTGCTGTTCGGTTGTTCCGAGCAGCAGACCGTGACCAAGCCCACCAAGACCAGCACCGCTTCGGCCAAGTCCGGCGCGAACAACGGTGCGTCGACGGGCTCGTCCGAGACCGCCGCGCCGAGCAACACCGCGGCCGCCTCGGCGACCCCGACGGAGACGGCGAAGCCCGCTCCGGTCGCGTCGAGCTCGGCCCCGATGGCGATGTCCGGCGGTGCGGCCGCGACCCGCGCGTTCCCGACCGGCGACCGCGCGACCAGCGCGATCCTGCTCGAGAAGTCGGCCCCCGACGAGGTCATGGTCGGCGAAGCGTTCGACGTCCGCATGAACGTCACCAACCTGACGGCGAACCGCCTCGATGGCGTGGTCGTCAGCGACATGCTCGACGGCAACTTCGCCCTCGAGTCGAGCACGCCGAGCGCGGGCTCGGGCACGGGTGGTCGCGTGGTGTGGAACCTCGGCTCGCTGAACGCGAACGAGACCAAGTCGATCGTGATGCGCGGCAAGGCCAACGGCGCCGGCTCGATCACGAACTGCGCCGAAGTGCAGTGGCAGAACATGGTCTGCGTGACGACGAACGTCGTCGCCCCGAACCTGCAGATCACGAAGAAGGGTCCGGCCGAGGTGATGGCGTGCGACGAGATCGTCTACACGTTCACCGTCACGAACAACGGCACGGGCACCGCGCGCAACGTCCGCGTCGAGGACAACCTGCCGGCCGGCCTGGTCGCGTCGGATGGCTCGTCGAAGCTGTCGTTCAACGTCGGTTCGCTGTCGGGTGGCGAGTCGAAGGAGCTGTCGGCCAACGTCAAGGCGACGAAGACCGGCTCGTTCCAGAACTCGGCGACCGCGATGGCCGACGGTGGTCTGAAGGGTGAGTCGAACTCGGTGACGACGGTCGTGCGCAAGCCGGCCCTCGCGCTCGAGATGAACTGCCCGTCGCAGGCCTTCACCGGCACCAGCGCGCGCTTCCGCATCACGGTGCGCAACACGGGTGACGGCGCGTGCGACGACACGGTCGTCTCCGCGACGCTGCCGGCCGGCACGACGTTCATGAGCGCCGACAACGGCGGCAAGAACGCGGGCACGTCGGTCCAGTGGATGCTCGGCCGCGTCGAGCCGAACGGTTCGAAGGAGCTGTCGTTCACGGTCCGTCCGGAACAGATCGGCGCCATCAAGTCGGCCGCCGAGGTCGTCTGCCGTTGCTCGGAACCCGCCCGCGGCGAATGCGCGGTCGAGGTCAAGGGCATCCCGGCCGTCCTCCTCGAAGTGATCGACATCGAGGACCCGATCCAGGTCGG
>JBPOIU010000050.1:0-37734 GCA_052034255.1 Planctomycetota bacterium
GAGCGCGAGGAGGATGGCCGAGGCGACTCAATGGAAAGAGTCGGTGAGGCCATCCGACGAAGCGATCGTCGTTCGCAGCCGTTCCGACGCCGCGGGGGCCCAATTCATGAGATTCACGGCCTCTCAGCACGGGCTACGCCCGCAACCGAATGAGTCTGCGCGTTCTCACGGTCTCGCCGGATTCCTGTGCCTGTTGAACGGGGCGGCGACTGCCGCCGCCTCGGACACCTTGTGCGCGACCGACCACGTCCGAGAGTCGTCGCTGGACGCGACGACTCTCGGACGTAGTCGATCAGGCGTGCATCGATGACAGGGAGCCGTGCGAGGTCCGGATGGGTGGCGCGCTCAGCCGTACACGCGCTTGACGCGTGAAGACGGGTAGTAACGCGCGAGGATCGCGCTGGCGTTCGTACCGCGCTTCGCCATCCCGCGCGCGCCGTACTGACACATCCCGACGCCGTGCCCGAAGCCGCGGCCTTCCAACAGGATCGTCGAGCCCTTGCGGACGACGTTCGCCAGGAACATCGACGGGATCTGATCGCGCAGCGGTCGGGCTTGATTGAACCGGTTGCGGAACCCCTCGGCGTCGTCGTCGAACAGCACACGCTTCGCAGCGTCGAGCAACTGCACGCGCAGTGCGTGGCCATCCGCGGTCGTCGCGGGCACGCTCATCTCGGTGACTTGGCCGCGCGGCACCAGTGACGACGCGAACTGCGCGGTCGTCAGCTTGCGGGACCAGCGATACAGCGGCGCGTCCTTGCACCCATCGCACTCGACCGACGCATTCATCGGCGGCGGCGTCTTCAGCGCGAAGACTTCGGCTGCGGACGACGTCCGTCCGCCACACGTCGAATGGAAGAACGTCTGGAACAGACGGTCGTCGTACGTCAGGACCTCGCCCCGCGTGCTCTGGACGATGCGGCGCGCGACCGGGGATTCACCGGCGACGCCGGCGTAAACCTGCGAACTCTGGTCGTCCTTCAGGACCGCGCCCCGCATCGTGTGGAACAACGCATACGTGCGCGCGACGATCGCCTGAGCGCGCAGCGCTTCGTCGCCGAAGTTCTTCGGCATCTCGGCGAACAAGACGCCCGCGACGTAGTCCTCGAGCTGCACCAGATTGATGGCATCGAGGCCGCCGGACGGCGCGACCTGGAGCACCAGCGAGCCGTGGTAGCGCTGGCCGTCGATCGTCAGCGCGCCGCCGTCTCCGACGAGCACCGACACGGTCTGGGCCGCGAGCAGGATGCCGTTGATGCGGATCCCGCCCTTTTCCGCGTACGCGGTCGCAGCACCGAGGTGTTTGCCGGCGGCGAGCTGGCGCGGTCGCGTGTCGTACGGACTCTCCGCGATGCCTTCGACGATGCGATACGCGGCGGACGCGGAAAATGCGACGCCGACTCCCGCACTGGTCTGGCGCACGCGAACACGGACATACGGTGGCGCATCGAACGCGGGGATGCGCAGCAGCGCCTCGGGCGGCTTGAACGGCGGCGGTGCGGGAGCGGTCGGTGACGTCGACGTGCTCGGGCCCGATGCGGGCGCCGATGGCGCGGGGGACGCGGACGAGGACGGCGCGGAGGTCGTTTCGCGGGTCGGGAGCGGCGCGCGATTCACAGGCGGGGCGGTGTCCGCGTCCGGTTTGCGCATCACGACCCCGTCGCTGCACGCGAGGATCGTGAGTAGCACGATGGCGCTCATCGGTGCGAGGGCGCGTGCGGCGGCGTTGGGTTCGCGATCCCGCGGGAACGAGTTCATGCGGCGAACGGGCTCCTGGCATTCGCGCCGCGCGTCGCCGGTCGGCGCGCGCGTGGAATCCAACCTGGGGCCGAGCAGACCGTGAACGGACGGCTGTGGATCATGGAGCCAGGCTCACGACCATGGATCGGAAAGCCCGCGGGACTTCAACCCGAGATGCGCGCGGCCGGCGGGGGTGAGTCTGCGTCCGCGCGGCGTGCGTTCGAGGAAACCGAGCGACAGCAGGTACGGCTCGTAGACGGACTCGAGCGTGTCCTCCTCTTCGCCGACCGCCGCGGCGACGGTCTTCAATCCGGTCGGTCCGCCGCCCAGGCGCTCCAAGCACTGCAGGATGCGTCGGTCGGTTTCTTCCAGTCCACGGTCGTCGATCGCGAGGTGCGCGAACGCTTCCTTCGCGACGGCCGCGTCGACGATTTCGCGCCCGCGCACGAGCGCCAGATCACGCAAGCGGCGGAGCAAGCGATTGGCCACGCGCGGCGTCCCGCGCGCGCGCGCGGCGACGAGATCGAGGGCCGTCGCGTCGATGCGCGATTCGAGCAATGCGGCGGAGCGCTGGATGATGCGCACCAAGTCCTCGTGCGGATAGAGGTCGAGCTTCTCCAGCAACCCGAACCGCGAACGGAACGGTCCGGAGAGCAAGCCCTCGCGCGTCGTGGCTCCGACCAACGTGAAGCGCTCCAGCGTCAGGCGCACCGAGCGCGCGGCGGGACCTTGGTCGAGCACCAGGTCGATCGCGTAATCCTCCATCGCCGAGTAGAGGTACTCCTCGAGCACGCGTGGCAGGCGGTGGACTTCGTCGATGAACAGGACGTCGCCGCGCTTCAGCGTCGACAGCATCCCGACCAAGTCACCCGTGCGCTCGAGCGCCGGGCCCGACGTGATGCGGACTTCGACGCCGAGTTCCTGCGCGATGACGTACGCGAGCGTCGTCTTCCCCAAGCCGGGCATGCCCGACAGCAGCACGTGGTCGAGCGTCTCGCCGCGTTTCTTCGCGGCTTCGATCGCGATCGACAAGTTGTTGCGGACGCGCTCCTGCCCGACGAATTGGTCGAGCGAGCGCGGTCGCAGCTGCGCGTCGAGATCCGCGCGCTTGTTCAGGTCCGCGAAGGACGGATGTTCGCCCATGTCCCTGGATCCGGAAAACGGTGGCGGCAGTCTATCGGCTGCCCGCGACAAGCGAACGCGCCGCGCGACCGCGAAGCGAACGGTTTCCGTCTGGTAGTTTGCGCCTCGCGTTCGCCGTCCCCGTCCCGGTCCGAAGCAGGAACAGCCCGTGCCCGCGAGCCCCGACGTCGCATCGAAGACCGCTCCGACCCCCGGCGCGCCGGAAGCGGCCCGCGTGCGTTCGATGTTCGACGCGATCGCGCCGCGCTACGACCTGTTGAACCACGTCTTGTCGATGAACCTCGACCACGGCTGGCGGCGCAAGGCGGCGCGCGCGGCACTGGCCGGAGCGACGCGCGCGCGCATCCTTGACCTGTGCTGCGGGACAGGCGACCTCGCGATCGAGCTCGCGCGCCAAGCCCCGGAAGCCACGATCCTCGGCGGCGATTTCAGCCTGCCGATGCTCGGCCGGGCGACGCGGAAAGCTCCGCGCATTCCGTTCGCGGCGGCGGACGCGCTCCATTTGCCGTATCGCGACGCGATGTTCGACGCCGTGACCATGGCGTTCGGGCTGCGCAACCTCGCCGACCGACCGAAGGGACTTCGGGAACTCGCGCGCGTGCTGCGTCCGGGCGGCCGTGCGGTGATCCTCGAGTTCGTTCCGCCCGGCCGCGGGCTGCTCGGGGCGGCGTTTCGCTTCTATCTGCATCATGTGCTGCCGCGGATCGGCCGCGTCGTGTCCGGTGATGCCTCGGCGTACACGTACCTGCCGCAGAGCATGGAGAGGTTCCCGCCGCCCGACGCGCTGCTGCGCGAGTTCGACGACGCGGGCTTCGAACGCTCGACCGCGACCCGCATGGGGCTGAATGGGGTCGTCTTGGTCTGCGCGCAGCGTCGGGCCTGATCGTGGAGCGAGCCGCGCACGGTTCGTTGGAGCGTTATCTCGAGGCGACGCGCCGCCTGCCGGTGGCGGTCTGCTTGGTCGTGCCGCTGATCATCGCGCATGCGTTCGCGATGACGCGCGCGGAGCGGTTCGTCGAGGTCGGAGCCCAGCGCTTCGTCGATCACGTGCTCCGACTCGGACCGGTCGGTGAACGCGTGATGCAAGTCGTGCTGGCTCTGATCGTCAGCGCGTCCGTGATCCACGTCGTCCGCGAGCGCATCCCCGTGCACCGCTACGCGCCGGGGTTCCTCGTCGAGTGCGTGCTGCTCGCGTGTCTGCTCGGACCGATCGTGTCGGTGATCACGCACACGTCGCTGTTTTCGGTACGCGCGCCCGACGTGGCGCTGCGTTCCGTTTGGCCGTTCGTGATCGGAGCCGTTGGCGCCGGCATCTACGAGGAAATCGTGTTCCGGCTGTTGCTGTTGTCGTGCGTCGCGCTGGTGCTGCGCCGCGGGCTCGGATTCTCGGCGCCGGGATCCGCGGCGCTGGCGATCTTCGTGTCGGCGATCGCGTTCGCTTGGGCGCACTTCGTCGGCGCGGGCGGTGAACCGTTCGCGTGGCGGCCGTTCGCGTACCGCCTCGCCGCGGGGTTGCTGCTCGGCGCGGTGTTCATCCTGCGCGGGCTCGGAGTAGCCGTGTATCTTCACGCCGCGTACGACGCGCTGTTCGCGTGGCGCGTCGCGATGTCGACGGAGTGAGCATGCGGATCGTGGTGGCGATCACCGGAGCGAGCGGGACCGCGTATGGCGTGCGCTTCGTCGAGCGTGCGGCGGCGGCGGGCGCACGGATCGACTTGATCGTGTCGGCCGCCGGAGCGCGCGTCGCGCACGACGAGTTGGGGATCGACCTGGATCCGGCGCGTGGAGCTCTCGCGGAGCGCCTCGGGCCGCTCGCCGCCGCGGTCCGCAAGGTGCCGCTGCAAGACATCGGAGCCGAGTGCGCGAGCGGTTCGGTGCCGTTCGACGGGATGGCGATCGTCCCGTGCTCGATGGGAACGCTCGGGCGTGTCGCCGGCGGACTGGCTTCGAACCTGATCGAGCGCGCCGCCGACGTGCAGCTGAAAGAACGCCGCCCGTTGGTGCTGGTGCCGCGCGAGACGCCGCTGAACCGCATCCACCTCGAGAACCTGCTGCGCGTCCACGATGCCGGCGCGATCGTGCTGCCGGCGATGCCGGCGTTCTACAGCGGTGCGCGAACCGTCGACGCGTTGGTCGACACCGTCGTCGATCGGGCGCTCGCTCCGTTCTTCGGTCCGGAGGCGATCCGGTCGCGGTGGAGCCCACGCGGCGGCGGAGATCGCGCATGAGCGCGTCGGCCTGGTCGCTGAAGGCCAAGCACTACCTCGAATTGGTGCGCTTCTCGCACACGCTGTTCGCGCTGCCCTTCGCATTGATGGCGCTGTTCCTCGCGACCCCGGGCGAATGGCCGGCGCCGCGAACCGCCGCGTGGATCCTGGTGTGCATGGTCGGCGCCCGCACCGCGGCCATGGCGTACAACCGCCTCGTCGACCGGGACGTCGACGCGCGGAACCCGCGGACCAAGAGCCGACATCTGCCGGCGGGTTTCGTCCGCGCCGCCGAGGTGGTGGCCCTGGTCGTGCTGGCGGCGGCGGTATTCGTGGCGGGCGCAGCGGCCTTGAACCGCTTGGCGCTGTCGTTGTCACCGATCGTGCTGATCGTGTTGCTCGGGTATTCGCACCTGAAGCGCTTCACCGCGCTGTGCCATTTCGGGCTCGGCGTCGCGCTCGGTCTGGCGCCGCTCGGGGTCTGGATCGCCGTGCGCGGAACGATCGACGCATCCGCGTGGATCCCGGGGATCCTCGGTCTCGCGGTGCTGTGCTGGGTCACCGGCTTCGACATCCTCTACGCCTGTCAGGACGTCGAGTTCGATCGTGGCGCCGGACTGCATTCGATCCCGGCGCGGCTCGGCGTCCGGCGCGCGCTGCAAGTCGCGCGGCTGCTGCACGTCGCGATGGTCGGCTGCCTGATCGGTCTCGGTGCGCTGGCGGGACTCGGGCCGATCTACGCGGTCGGCGTCGCCGCAACCACGGCGTTGCTCGTCTGGGAGCATCGCCTCGTGCGCGCGGACGATCTGTCGCGCATCGACGTCGCGTTCTTCACGGTGAATGGCTGCATCAGTTTGTTGCTGTGCGCCTTCACGATCGCGGAGCAACTGCTATGAGCGCTGCCGGCAAGGGTGCCGAGAAGGCGGACAAGGGACGCGACCTCGCCGCGTTGTTCAAGGCCGACGGTGTCGCCGTCGCCGCGTTCGTGGGCGACGAGGAACTGAAGAAGGACGAGCTGCTGAAGCAGGTCCTCGCGGCCGCGGGCAAGGACGCGAGCGTGATCGCCTTCGCTCCGGGCGAGACCGGCGACAAGCCGAATGCGGAACTCGCTCGGCTCGAATCCGATCTACGCTCCCGGCCGCTGTTCGGCGGGCGCAAGGTCATCGTCGTGCGGGACGGCGATGGATTCGTCAAGCGCTGCGGCGCGGACGCCGAGCGCCTGCTGGACGTACCCGGGGGCAACGCGCTGGTGCTGTTGGCGCGGCAACTCGACGGTCGCACGGCGTTCGCGAAAGCGCTGCAAAAGCGCGGTGTCTTCGTGCGCTGCGAGCGCCCGAAGGCCGAACTTTCCCATTTCGATTTGCGGCGAGGCGGACCGAGCGAACTCGAGGTCGCGCTGGCCGAACAGGCCCGCAAGCGTGGGATCGCGCTGAGTGCGACCGCGGCGTCGGAACTCGCGGCACGCACCGGCAACGACATGCTGCTCGCGGCGGGCGAGCTGGAGAAGCTCGCGCTCTACGTCGGTCCTGGTCGCGAAGTGAAGCCGGCCGACGTCGAGGAACTCGTGCCGCAGTCGGCCGCGCTCGATCAGTTCCGCTTGTTCGAAGAGGTCGCGACCGGCGACGCCGCGGCCGCGCTGCGTCGCCTGCGTCGCATCTGGACCGATGGCACGTCCGATCGCCGGGGCAAGCGCATGACGGACGTGCGCGGCATCGCGGCGGTGGTCATCGCGCTGCTGTCGCGGCGCCTCGAGCTGCTGTGTCGCTTCCGTGAGCTGAAGGCGCGCGGAGTGGCGGGGCCGGAGCTGCAGCAAGCCCTCGGCGTGAAGAACCCGGGACAGATGTTCTTCCTCGAGAAGGAAGCGTCGCTGCCGTTGCTCGCGCGCGGCACCGAGGCTTTGCGCGTGTTGGCGCTCGCCGATCGAGGTCTGAAGTCCGGCGTCGAACCCGAGATCGCGGTCGAGACCGCGGTCGCGCGCATGGCCGCTTGGGCGCGACCGGATGCTCGGGCGCGCGGAGGCGTCGCATGATCCGCGCGTTGCCGAAAGCCGTGGTCGAGCGGATCGCCGCGGGAGAGATCGTCGAGCGTCCGGGCTCGGTCGTCAAAGAACTGGTCGAGAACGCGCTCGACGCCGGCGCGACGCGGGTCGACGTGCGCGTCGACAAGGGTGGCCGCGAGTCGATCGAGATCGCCGACGATGGCGCCGGCATCACGCGCGACGACCTGCCGCTGGCGTTCGCCGCGCATGCGACGTCGAAGCTCGAGGACGTCGACGACCTGCTCCACATCGCGTCGTTCGGCTTCCGCGGTGAGGCATTGGCGACGATCGGAGCCGTGTCGCGTGCCCGCATCGTGACACGCGCGCGCGGCAGCGTCGACGGGTACGCGATCGGCTGCGAAGGCGGAATCGTCGGAGACGTCGAGCCGGCGGCATCGCCGTCCGGGACACGAGTCACCGTGCGGCAGTTGTTCTTCAATACGCCGGCGCGGCTGAAGTTCTTGAAGAGCGATCCCGCGGAAGCGGCGCGCTGCCTCGACCACGTGATCGCCGCCGCGCTCCCCGCCGACGGCGTCGCGTTCACCTGCGCGCTCGACGGCCGCAACGTGCTGTCGATCCCCGCCGCGGCGACGCGCCGTGAACGCATCGCGGCCGCGCACGGTGACGAACTCGCTCGTGAGTTGATCGAGGTGCATCGCTCGCTCGACGGTCTGCACGTCGACGCGTTCCTCGCGCCGCCACGACTCGCGAAGGCGCGGTCGGTCCACCAGGAGGCGTTCCTGAACGGCCGGCCGATCGTGGACGCGGGCGTCCGCGCGGTCGTGAAGCAGGCGTATCGCGAGTTCCTGGCGCCGCAGCTGCAGCCGGCGTGGTTCGTGTTCCTCGGACTCGATCCCGCGGACGTCGACGTCAACGTCCATCCGGCGAAGCGCGAAGTGCGGTTCCGTGAAGCGCAGCGCGTGCTGCGCGCGCTGCATCACGTCGTACTCGACGCGCTGCGCGGTGCGGATCTCAGTGGGCGTGCCGATGGCCATGAGCCATGGCGCCCGACGCTGCCGTCGCAGCCGTACGCCGCGCCGCCGTGGACGGTGGCCGGTGCGCCGACTCCGACGATCGTGCGGACGTTCGACGAAGTGACGGCGTCGAGCGGACCGAGCTCCGCGTCCAGCGCGGCCGCGGAGCCCGGCCTGGCGTCGGCGCACGTGCGCGAAACGGCGCCGCTGTTCGCCGAAGCGCGGCCTCCGGTGCCGGCGGTTCCCGAGATCGCTCCGGGCCGCTTCGTGCGCGCGTTCGACACCTACATCGTCGCGCCATCGGGCGAGGACTTGATCCTGATCGATCAACACGCGCTGCACGAACGCGTGTTGTTCGAAGAGCTGCGCCGCGACGTCCTGGCGGGTGTCGTGAAGCGTCAGCGCCTGTTGTTGCCACAGATGGTGGAAGTGGGTCGCTCGCGCATGGCGCGCTTCGACGACGTCTCCAATGCGGCGGAGCGGCTCGGTCTCGAGCTGACCGCGTTCTCACCGTCGACCGTCGCGGTCCACGCGCTGCCGGCGCTGCTGAAGCGCGCACACGCGGCGGATCTGGTCGAGGCCGTGTTCGACGAAGCGCGGCCGCTCGATGCCGCGCTGGCGCGCGATCAGCGCGATCTCGAGGAGCGCTTGCACTCGCTGGCCTGCCGCGGCGCGGTGAAGGCTGGCGACGTGTTGCACGACGACGAGGTCATGGCGCTGCTCGACGCGGCGTCGCGCTTGCCCGAGGCGAAGGCGTGTCCGCACGGCCGACCGACCTGCGTGAAGCTGCCGCGCGGCGACCTCGATCGCTGGTTCAAGCGCACCGGCTTCTGAACCTCGCGCGTGCGCGGAGCCGCGGCCGCGCGGCAGAGGCTGTGCAGCAGTCCCTCGCTTCGAGGAAGTGATGCACAGCCGAACCCACGAGGTGTCCGACGCGGCGCCCCGGTCGCGCAGCGACCGACTTCTTGACCGCCGTATTCACAGGTTGTTCGCGTCATTCAACGCCGTTCATCTGTGCCTGTTGAACGGGGCGGCGACTGCCGTCGCCGAGCAACACCTGGTGAGTGAGAGAACGTGAATCAATCGGATGGATTCACGTTCTCTCGGAGATGCGAGCGAGCGTGAATCAACCCGATTGATTCACGCCGCGGGCCTCACGAGGTCCACTGCGTCTGCACGCGATCAGTGCGGTTCGAGCAGTCGGTGCTTGCGCACGAAGTCCGCGATCACGGGCGCGAAGCGCTGACATGCCGCGGCATTCGGGTGGTGGTCTTGCATCGACACCCACAGCAGCGGCGGCGGTTCGCCGACGAGGGCATCGAGCAACCGCAGCGATGGGATCGCGTTGCCGGCCGCCGTGGTCTCGAGCCATTCCGAGAACTCGCGGTACGGGTGGTCGGTGACCGAGAGTTCGAGTGGTTTCGACGTGCTGCCTTCGAGCGTCGGGATCTCGACGATCGCGCACGGGAGCCCGCGTGCGCGCATCGTGCGCGTGAAGTCCGCGACGGCGGCGGCGGCGGCCGTCAGGTTCTCGCCCTTGCCGAGGACGTACGAACCGTCTCGTTCCATGCTCTGGCGCACGGAGACGGCGATCTTGCGATACACGGCCGAATGCAGCAGCAGCGGGCGGAGGACATGTGGCGTCGGCAACGGGTCCGCGAGCAACGTCCCGTCGTCGAGCAGATGGAACCCGAGGCGCTCGAGGTCATTCGCGAACCAGCCGAGGAGCACGGCGTCGGGCTGGACGTCGTCGACGATCGCGTCGAACAGCGCGATCGCGTCGGTGGTGTTGAACGCGGGCACGCCGGCGTTGACGACTTCGACGCGCCGTCCACCGGGTGGAGCCGTGTTCAGTTCGGCTTCGAGCCGACGCGGCCAGGACTGCGGCTCGGCCACACCGAGCCCGTACGTCGTCGAGTCACCGAGGCAGAGCAAGCGCACGACGCCGGCGGGCTTTGGCGTCTCGAACGGGGACGTGCGCAAGCCGAGGCGGTCGTGGCGGTAGTCGACGCCGGCGAGCGAGAAACTGGCATGGGCGCGGCCGCGAAAGCGCAGCCCATCGCGCTCGACCGATTCCAGCATCAGCAGCGTCGCGAGGCGCTGCGGCTCCGGGCTCGCGAGGCCTTCGGAAAACCACGTGCGGACGATGAACTCGGCCGCGCCGAGCGGAACCAGCGTCGCGACCGCGGCGACCGCGAGCCGCGGAATCGACTTCACGGCAACCTCGCGACGTCGACCGGGTTGACGAAGCGAGGACTGGTCGCGGCCAGCGTCACGGCGCCGGTTTGCGGATCGCAGTAGAACAGCGCGCCGGGGCCGGTGATGTTCTGACCCTTGCCCGCGGGATCCGGTCCTTTGCCTTCGGGATCGGCATTCGCGTCGGCGAACAACAGCAGGCCGTCGTCGGTGAGGCAGCCGCGCACGGGATCGCGGAACTCGAGCGGGGATGCGAGCAGCGTGGTCTCGCCGGAGCGCGGATCGGCGCGGAAGATCGCGCCGAGCGGCCCGCCGCGGTGCAACGGGTCCGCATTCGCGTCGAGCACGAGGAACGAACCATCGCGTTCCGGCACGCAGCCGAGAGGGCTGACGCAACGGCTCAACCGCACCAGGGTCCGCGTGTCGGCTGGAGTCGCGCCGAGTTCGAACAGGATGCCTTGCTCGGGGAGCTTGGGGTCCGGAGCATCGGCATCGAGCACGATCAGTCGGCCGTCGCCGCGCACGGTCGCGGCGGATGGCGCGACGAACTGCGGGTCGGAATACGCGACCGTCGACGCGCCCGTCTTCAGATCGAGCGCGAACACGCAGCCGCGCACGCTTTCGGCGCCGAACGTGCCGGCGCGATCGACGACGTAAAGCACGTCGCGGCGCGGATCGAGCGCGGCATTCGTCGGCATCGACCACAGCGGCGACGAGAACACGTCGGTGACGACGCCGAGCTTCGTGTCGACGCGGAACACCGCGCCATGATGCGATGGGTCGTTCGGCCGCGCGGTCATGTCGACCACGAGCACGGAGTCATCGCGATCGACGACGACGCACTGTGGATCGACGAAGCGCGCGTCGGCGGCGAGGATCTCGATCGAGTGCGCGGTGCGGTCGAACGTGAACAGGGCGCCGGGGAAACCGTCGGACCCGATCGTGCGTGCGTCCGAGTCGACGACGACGTAGCGCTCGTGCGAGGTGAAGCACGCGGACAACCCGACGACGAGCAGTCCGAGCGCGCAACGGTGGGCCGAAGGGTTCATTTCTCGTCGGCGTCGGGTGGCAGGAACAACGCGTCGTCGATGCCGCCATTGAACGTCATCGCGTTCACGGTCGTGCCGTCGTGGTCCTCGCCTTCGATGATCAACTCCTGGCTCGGCTTCGGGGCATCCCGCTCGTAGAGCTCGACTCGGCCCGGGATCGACACACCTTGGCGGTTCGGGCGATGCATCGTGAAGCAGAAGTGCAGCGGGTGTTGCGGAGCGCTGTCGCGCTCGAGTCGAGCGCCCATGAGTTGGAAGTCATCCATGTCGATCCACAGCCGCACGGTCGCCGTCCCGATCTCGGAGTCGCTCAGCGTGCCGCGACCTTCGACGACGTACGTCCGCATGCCGTAGTCCTTCAGGGCCTTTGCTTCCTCGGCATCGGCGCGCTTCAGGTCGGTCAGCGTCGGCTTCAGATTCGTCAGCAGGATGAACCGCATCAGCAGCTGCATGGCGCGCCGGTCTTCGTCGACGCGCTGAATGTCGGTGCGGAAGTCCGGCCCGTCGTAGAGCGTGACGCCGTCCTTCGCGTTCGAGTGCCAACTGACCTTGCCGTCCGTGCCTTCGACGTAGGTCGTCGCCGTGATGGCCTCGTGGACCTGCGTCCAAATGCGATCGGGGGCCTTGAAGCGACGCACGACGTCGAGTTCGACTTTGGCCTGCTCGTCGTTGCGCTTCAGTCGCAGCTTGACCTCGAAGTCCTTGATCGTGTTGCCGATCTTTTCGCCGTGTTGGACTTCGATCGCGCGGTCGAGGATGTCCGCTGCCGACGGGGTCGCAGCCGCGGCGGCAGGCGGATCGTCGGTGGGGAACAGGACCAGCGCGGCCGCGACGAGGATGCTCGGGAACATCGACTTCTCCGATCCGAAGGGACGACGAGCGTACTAGCTACGCACGGCGTCCGGTAGCGCCGCGCGCGGCTGATTTCGGCGTTGCGAGCGCTCAGGCCGTTTGATACTCAGATTCGTTTTCGAGGATGCGGAGCGACTCCGCGCGGTTCGCAGGGTAGGCGACCGACCAGGGTCGCTCTCACGACGCCCGGAGACCGCATGAAGGTTCCTCAACTCGACTTGAGTCTCATCCACGCCCCGATCCTCGACGAACTGCAAAAGACGGCGGCGGACGTGATCCAGTCGGGGCGATTCATCGGCGGCCCCGCGGTCGAAGGATTGGAAAAGGACCTGTGCCAGCAGCTCGGCATCGGCCACGCCGTGGCGGTGTCGAACGGGACCGACGCGATCGTCGCGGCCTTGCAGGCGCTGGGCGTGTCGAACGGTGACGAGGTCTTGACCTCGGCGTTCACGTTCTTCGCGACCGCCGCCGCGATCGTGCGCCTCGGCGCCAAGCCCGTGTTCGTCGACATCGATCCGATCACCTACGGCCTGAAGCCGGAGCGCGTGTACGACTACGTCGACGACGGCGTCATCAACGGCAAGAAGAAGTCGCAGCACAACAGCGAGCACACGAAGGTGCGCGCGATCCTGCCGGTGCACCTGTACGGCCAGTGCGTCGAGATGGACCCGATCCTCGAGCTCGCCGATCAGTTCAGCCTCATGGTCGTCGAAGACGCGTGCCAGGCGATCGGTTCGGCGTACAAGGGCCGTCCGGCCGGCGGGATCGGCGACGCGGGAACGTTGTCGTTCTATCCGTCGAAGAACCTGGGTGCGCTCGGCGAAGGCGGCATGGTCCTGACGAACGACGAAGGTGTCGCCGAACAAGTGCGCATGATCCGCAATCACGGCCAGTCCGAGCAGTACGTGCATCCGATCGTCAGCGGCAACTACCGCATGCCGGCGCTGACGGCCGCGTTGTTGCGCGTGAAGGCGAAGCACTTGCCGCAGTGGAACAAGCAGCGCGCGGAAGCCGCGGCCACGTACACGAGCATGCTCGAAGCGAAGGGCCTGCTCGACGACGTGATCGCGCCGCGCGTCGAGAAGGACCGCGTCCACAACTGGCACCAGTACACGGTGCGCGTCGACAAGCGCGACGATCTGCGCACGTTCCTGACCGCCGAAGGCGTGTCGACGCAGATCTACTACCCGGTGCCGATCCACATGCAGCCGAGCATGAAGCACCTCGGCTACGAGAAGGGTGATCTGCCGGAGACCGAGCGCGCCGCCCGCGAAGCGTTGTCGCTGCCTTTGTTCCCCGGCATCACGGCGGAGCAGCAGGACATCGTCGTTTCCGCGATCAAGAAGTTCTACGACAAGCACCGCTGAACCCCACGCCATCGCGTCCTCGACTCCACCGCGGCGATCGCTGGCGGGCCTCGTGCTCGTCGTGCTCGCCGCGGTGGTGCCGTTCCTGCCGGTGGTGCGAAACGACTTCGTCTACGACGATCACGTGCTGCTGTTCGACGCCCAGACGACGTTCGTCTCGGCGCTGACGGACGACTTGTTCGGCGTCGAGGCCGACGGCTCGGCCGTCAGCGGCTACTGGCGACCGCTGGTGCGGACGTCGTATTGGCTCGAGGGTCGGATGTTCGGCGTGCGCGCGGCGCCGCGCCACGTCGTCAACTTGCTGATCCATGCAGGTTGCGCGCTGCTCGTGTATCGCCTGCTGCGCCGCCTGCTCGCGCTCGCGCCGCTGGCGCTGCCCGCGGCGCTGTTGTTCGCCGCGCATCCGATCCACGCGGAGTCGGTCGCGGTGATCACGGGTCGTACCGACCCGTTGGCGCTGCTGTGCGGCCTGCTCGCGGCGCACGCCGTTCTCGATCGGCGCGATGGGCGCGCGCTGCTGTGGTTCATCGCGGCGCTCGGCTCGAAGGAATCGGCGGCGGTGTTCGTGCCGCTGCTCGCCGGGCTGGCGTTCGCGACGCATGCACCTGCGGAGCGACGCGTGCGCGCAGTTCGAGCGCTCGTCGTCGCGAGCGTGGTCGTCGCCGCGTTCTTCGCCGTGAAGGTCGGTGTCCTCCACATCGTGCCGCCCGATTCGGCTTGGCGTGGCGAGGGTTCGTTCGGACAGCGGCTCGCGACGTTCGTCGCGGTATTGCCGCGTTATCTCGGCATGACGGTCTTTCCCGTGCGCTCGTCGATCGTGCACGACACCGCGTTGGTGACGTCGTGGAGCGATGCGCGGATGTGGCTCGGGATCGCTTGCGCGATCGGGCTCGCCGGCGCGGCTTGGCGCGGGAGTGCCGCGGTGCGCCTCGGAATCGTCGGCTTCGCTCTGACGTTGGCTCCGGCGTCGAACGTGGTGCCGATCACGTATGCGTTCGTGGATCAGCCGTTCCCACTGTTCGAACGCTACCTGTACGTGCCGTCGGTGTTCGCGTGCCTCGTCCTCGGTGCCGGAGTCCTGCGTGCGGCGCGAGCGCTGTCCGGCGTCGACGGCGGCCGCGTGCGCGACGTGTTGCTCGCGATCGTCGTCGTTGCGTACGCGATGCGCACGTGGGTTCGCAGCGGTGATTTCCAGAACGACATCGTGCTCTACGAGCGTACGGCCGCGGGGCTGAAGCGCCCGGCGCCGCTGTTGCTCGCGGCCGCGGACGCAGCGCAGCGGGCGGGGGACACCGAGGCCGCGCTGCGGCACTACGACGCCGCGGTCGCTGCCGCGCCCGACGCTGCCGCCGCGCTCGCGAGCCGCGCGAACTTCCTGCTCTACCTCGCGGAGTACTCCGGCGGTGAAGCGCAACGAGCCCTGGCGCGCGGCGAGACGCACGCCGCGCACGAGTGGACCGCTGCGCGCGCGCAGTGGATGACGCGCGCGATCGAACCTCTCGACGACGCGATCGCGCACGGACGGGGAGATCCGGCGGTGCTCGAGGCTCGAGCCTTCGCGTCGATGATCGCGCGCGACTACGAGTCCGCCCTGGTGTGGTTCCAGCGAGCGCACGACGCGGGCGGCGCCACGCAAACGCTGCGGCAGAACTGGCGCGAAGCGTTCGCGCAGATGCGCGCGGCGGTGCACGCGCTCGCCCAAGGTCCGCGCCTCGCCGATGCGATCACGCGCTACTCGGCGCTGATCCGGTTGGTCGGCGGCGACGATCCTCCACGCCGCGCGCCCGAGCCGGTGGCCGATCTGCTGATCACGACGGTCTGTGAATTGGCGGACCTGATGATCCTGCGTGCGCAAGGCAGCGACACGCAGGAGGCGGAGGAGCGTTATCGCGTCGCGCTCGCGTTCGAACCGAAGACATCGCGTGCGCACGAAGGCCTCGGTTATCTCGCGAAGCAGTCGGGCGATCGAGCAGCGGCTCTGCGCGAATTCGAAGCCGCGCTGTCGATCGACCCCGAGGCGTACTACGCGCTCAGCGAGATGTTCACGATGGCACAGGAAGACGGTCGTGCGCGTGAGGCGCAGTCGTACTTCGCACGCATTCAGAAAGTGCTGACGCTGCGGGGCAAGCCGAGCGGGCCAGGACTGCCGGCGCCGCGGATCGATCCCGGTGGGGGAGCGCGCTGATCGTGCCGTACGGAACGGAAGCCGTGAAAGGCACGAGGCTCGTGTTCGTCACCGAACACGAGCCTCGCTTGGCATCTGGTGCGGAAGGGGGGACTTGAACCCCCATGGCCGGTAAGGGCCGCTAGAACCTGAATCTAGTGCGTCTGCCAATTCCGCCACTTCCGCGGAAAGGGTGGGAACATAGGTTCCGAGCGCGCGGGGATCAAGACCGCGTCCACGATCGTCGTCGAAACCTCGATCGCGGCGAGCCGCTCCGGCCGGTGACGCGGGACGCGGGCCGGCCTGATCTCGCGTCAGGGCGCGTGGCCGCGGAAGCGGTCGTGACACGCGTCGCAGCGTTCGAGCAGCTGCGAGAACGCGATGCGAGCCCGCGGCATGTCCTCGCGCTCCAGCGCTTCGCGGACGAATCGCGCGGACGACGTGAAGGACGCGGCGAGCGTGTCGAAGTCTGGCGGCAGAGGCACTCCGCTCGGGGCGATCGGACTCGACTCGAGCCGTCGCGCGCTGGCGATGGCCGCGGTCGGATCGCTGGCTTCGAGCGCTCGCGCGATCGCGAGCGCATCGACGCGCAGTCCGGTCATCGCCGGGCGCACGTCGAATGGCAGCGCTTCCGGATCGGGCGTGGAGGAGCACGCGACGCACAGGATCACGACGATCGCGGCCGGAACGAGTCGACGCATGGCGGCACGGTAGCAGTCGCGCCGAGAAACTCCCGCGCCGACACGCGCCGCGCTGGCGGGATCGCGCCGATAGGATGCGCCGCATGACGAAGGCCAAGGACAAGGCGGACTCCGGCGAAATCGTGCCGATCGCGACCAATCGTCGTGCGCGCCACGAGTACGAGATCTTCGACACGTTCGAAGCCGGCGTCGTCCTGGTCGGGACCGAAGTGAAAGCGCTGCGCGCGGGCCAATGCTCGATCGCGGAGGGCTACGTCACCGTGCACGACGGGGCGGCCTGGCTGCGCAACGCCGAGATCAACGAGTACAGCCACGGCAACTTGCTGAACCACAAGCCGAAGCAGGTCCGCAAACTGCTGCTGCACACGCGGGAGCTGCACAAGCTCGAAGCCAAGGCGCGCGACAAGGGGCTGACGATCGTCCCGCTGCGCATGTACTTCAAGAAGGGGTGGGCCAAGGTCGAGATCGCGATCGTCAAAGGCAAGAAGCTGTGGGACAAGCGCGCGACGAAGGCGGACCAGGAGGCGAAGCGCGTGATCGCGCGCGCCCAGCGGCGCGGTGGCCGCGACGACGATTGACGCGTCGTCGGTCCTTGTGTGGTGGATCGCGTCATTGCGCGACGCATCGGTCGTGACTATGGTCCTGCCCGTTGCGTGAACCATCCGGGGGCGACCTGGTTTCGACCGGGCGACTTGCTCTACGGACTGCGTGTCGGGGAACTCCGGAGGACCCCGTCAACAACCGGGGAAAATGTAACTGCGAACCCCTCGTTCGCTCTCGCGGCCTAAGAACTAGGCAACGACGTGCCGGGTCCCGACGCCTCCGCGTGGCCTGGTACGACACACAGGAGGCTGGTTCCGCCGTGTGCCCTCCGCGGCGGGACGAGATCAAGAAGGGCTGGTGACGCGGATGCCTGTCGAACGGCTGCCGCGCCGCGAGACCCCAATCGATCGACTACACACGTAGTACGTCCGTAGAGGGGCGCCTTGGGACGCGGGTTCGATTCCCGCCGCCTCCACCAACCAAGAGAAGGGCCGGATCGCGGTACGCGATCCGGCCCTTTTTTCGCGCAACCCTTCAATTGCACGAGCCTTCCTGCCGACTACGATCCCGCTCCGCAAAGGTCTTTAGCCCGTCCTAGAAGGTCCGATGGTCGTGCTGCGGCAGCGAAGGCGTGCGGTCCGATTCCGCGTGTTCGCGCTGCCAGGTCATGACCGTGCCCGTCGCGTCGAGTGTGTCGCGGTGGTGAACGGGAGTCGCGCGGCGTCGCGACTTCTCGGACGTTCTCGAACGGACTCGTTCGGCGAACGCATGCGAACTTCGGTGCTCTCGGAACCATTCGACTACGACGGCAGCCAGCTGACGTCCTTGTTCGCGTACCACCGAGCGGGGATCCAGGGTGACAGCGTGATCGCGTGGGTCGGCGCCTGCGAGGTCGGGACCGACTCGCTCGTGGATCAGGAAGACGTGAAGGCGGGGACGTACATCCGCGCAGCGGAAATGCTGCACGTCATCGCCGAGAGTTTCGGCGAGCGCCTGGAGACCATGGTGCTGCGGCAGCGCCTGTTCGCGCGGCTCGCCGCGGATCTCCTCGCGGAGCGCAGCGGCAGGCCGGTCGACGTGCGAGGCGACGACGTGTTCGTCGCGGATCGCAAAGCCTCGGTGTCGATCGCGACGGTCTCGCCGGTGTCGGCGTTGTTCCACTTCGGGTTGAACGTGAACCCGGACGGTGCGCCGGTGCCCGCGATCGGACTCGCGGAACTCGGCGTGGCCGCGCTTCCGTTCGCCGAAGTGTTGCTCGAGCGTTATCGCGCCGAATGCGACGACGTCCGCCTGGCCGCCGCGAAGGTGCGGTGGGTGCCCTGACGTGAATCCGAAGCCGAAATCCACCCTTCAGCGCATCTTGCCGCTGCTCAAGATCGCGATCGCCGCAGCGGCGCTGTTCCTCGTGTTCAAGTTCACGCCGTGGCACGACGAACTGACGCTGCCCGCCGAGGCGGGGAAGAGCGAGGCGCGGACGTTCAGCGGTCGCGTGCTCGAAGTCGACGACGACTCCGCGCGTCTCGACTGCGGCAGCTTCGTGATCGACATCACGCTGTCGCCCGGGACCGACTTCAGCACGCGCGCCGTCTGGCAGGACGGCGTCGTCGCGAACGAGTGGTACGTGGTCGGCGTCGGCGATCCGACGGTCGCGACGGCGACGGACCAAGCCGAGCGCTTCGGCCGCCTGTCGCTCGGCCTGAAGACGGTGCTTCGGCTCGCCGATTGGGCATGGCTCGGTCTGGCGCTGGCGCTGATCTTCATCGCCACGGTGATCGCGGTCTATCGCTGGGGCCTGCTGCTGCGAGGTGTCGACCTCGGCATCCCGTTCGCACGCGCGTTCAACCTGACGTTCATCGGTGCGTTCTTCAACAACGTCATGCCGGGACTCACCGGCGGCGATCTGGTGAAGGCGATCTACATCGCGCGCGAGCATCCGAATCGCAAGACCGAGGCGATCATCACGGTGTTGCTCGATCGCGTGCTCGGATTCACCGGTCTCGCGCTCGTCGCGGGCATCGCGATTCCGACGGACCTCGAGCGTTATGGCGCCGTCGCACCGGGCATTTTCCTGCTGCTCGCCGGGCTCGCCGCGTTCGCGTGCGTGTTCTTCTCGCGACGGGTACGCGCCGCGGTGCGCCTCGACGCGCTGCTGAAGCGACTGCCGTTCCAAGGCATCGTGCAGAAGATCGATCGCGCGGTGTTCCTCTACCGCTTCCGGCTCGATCTGGTCGGCGTCAGCTTGCTGTTGTCGATGGTCGTCCACACGTTGATCATCGCGGGCTTCGCGCTGATCGGACACGCGCTGCACATCGAGCTCGACACACTGACGTATTTCGCGGTGATCCCGATCAGCTTGATCGCCGCCGCGTTGCCGCTGACGCCGGGCGGCCTCGGCATCGCCGAAGCCGCGAACATCTACTTCCTCGGCACGGTCGGCGTGAGTCGCGCCGCCGCGCTGTCGTTGTTCTTCCTGTACCGCATCCTCCAGGTGCTGGTGTCGCTCGTCGGCGCCGTCTGCCTCGCACTGCAGAAGGACCGGGTATCGAGCGCCGAGGTCGAGCAATTCGAGGACGACGGTTCGAACAAGCCGTCGTCACCCACGCCGTGACGGCGTCCCGTACGGTTCGGACTTCCGCAGCGGGCGGTTGACCGAGTCCAAGGCGTGGGTGAAGATGCCCCGTTCGATCCACGACGCCCATTCCCAACTCCGGAGATTCCCATGACCGTTCTCGTCGTCGGCACGATGGCTTTCGACAGCGTGGAAACGCCGTTCGGCAAGGTCGATCACGTGCTCGGGGGATCGGCGACGTACTTCTCGTACTCGGCGTCGTTCTTCACGCCGGTGCGCTTGGTTTCGGTCATCGGGAACGACTTCCGCCAGGCCGACCTCGATCTGCTGAAGCAGCGCTCGGTCGACCTCGCCGGGGTGCAGACGGCCGCCGGCAAGACGTTCTCGTGGAGCGGCAAGTACGAAGGCGACATGAACGCGGCGCAGACGCTCGACGTGAACTTGAACGTCTACGGCGACTTCAAGCCGCAACTGCCGGCCGCGTACACGGACAGCCGTTTCGTGTTCCTCGCGAACGGTTCGCCGGCATCGCAGATGATGGTGCTCGATCAGGTGGCGAAGCCGGAGTTCGTGGTCGCCGACACGATGAACCTGTGGATCGAGACCGCGCAGGCCGATCTGCGGCGATTGTTGACGCGCATCGACGCGCTGATCCTGAACGACGGCGAAGCGCGCATGCTCGCGCGCGAGCAGAATCTGGTCGCTGCCGGCGAGAAGGTCCTGACGATGGGGCCGCGGCTCGTGATCATCAAGAAGGGCGAGCACGGCTCGTTCCTGCTGACGCGGGACGGGACGCGCTTCGCGATCCCCGCGTTCCCGGTGTCGGTCGTGAAGGACCCGACGGGCGCTGGTGACTCGTTCGCGGGTGGCGTCGTCGGGTTCTTGGCGCGCGAGCGCGCACACGACGACGCGACGGTGCGGCGCGCGATGGTGTACGGCACCGTGATGGCGTCGTTCGTCGTCGAGGACTTCTCGCTCGAAGCGTTCAAGCGCTTGAGCGACGACGGCATGAAGCGCCGTTACGACCAGTTCGTGAAGTTCATCTCGCTCTGATCGACTACGTCCGAACGTCGTCGCGTCCAGCGACGATTTTCGGACGTAGTCGATCCCGCACAAGGGGTCCGAGGCGGACGCGCGCGACACGAGCGCGCGGCGCTCGCGCGAGTGCGTTGCATGCGCCGATGGAAGCGCGAGGCATGCGCTGATCGGGCGTGGGGGCGCGACGCTCGAGCGCGTTTCGCGCCAAACGACGTCGGCCGTCGCCAAGCGCTGTTCGCCCAAACGACGCGCCGCGCACGCCACGCCGAGGCGCGAGCGCAGAGCGTCCGCGCAGCCGCGTCGAGCGCGCCGATTTGGGTGGAATCGGCTCATCGACGACGGTTCGATGCGGTCCCGTGCGGCCCTGGGCCGCGTTCTGGAGCACGAAAGACCGCAGTTTCCCTGTGGACGCGTGTTCGTAGAACGTTAGTATCCCGCGCAACCTTTCCAACACCGTGTGGGGAGTGGAGCTACCGATGGTCTCGCGTAACGAATCGTCCGACGGCAACAAGCACGAGGTCCCCAAGATGGACGGGGCGGCCAAGTCCCAGGCCGTCGAAGCCGCCTTGGCGCAGATCGAACGTCAGTACGGCAAGGGCTCGATCATGAGCCTGACCGACGGCGTCCAGGTCGATGAAGGTATCCCGACCGGCTCGGCGTCTCTCGACCTCGCGTTGGGCGGGCTCGGCCTGCCCCGCGGACGCATCGTCGAGATCTACGGCCCGGAATCGTCCGGCAAGACGACGCTGACGCTGCACGCGATCGCGGAAGCGCAGAAGGCCGGCGGCTACGCGGCGTTCATCGACGCGGAACACGCATTCGACCCGGCATACGCGAAGAAGCTCGGGGTCGACGTCGACGGCGATCACTTCAAGGTCGCGCAGCCGATGTCCGGCGAGGAAGCCCTCGACATCTGCGAGATCCTCGTGAAGTCGAACGCGTTCGACATCATCGTCGTCGACTCGGTCGCGGCCCTGGTGCCGAAGGCCGAACTCGAAGGCGAGATGGGTGACGCGCACGTCGGTCTGCAGGCGCGCCTGATGTCGCAGGCGTTGCGCAAGTTGACCGCCGCGATCTCACGCGCGAAGACCACGGTGGTCTTCATCAACCAGATCCGCGAGAAGATCGGCGTGTTCTTCGGCAGCCCGGAAACCACGACGGGTGGCCGCGCGCTGAAGTTCTATGCGTCGGTCCGCATCGACATCCGCCGCATCGGCCAGATCAAGGACGGCGAAGAGACCATCGGCAACCGCACCAAGGCAACGGTGGTGAAGAACAAGTGCGCTCCGCCGTTCCGCAAGGCCGAGTTCGACATCCTGTTCAACAAGGGCATCAACTACCTCGGCGACGTGCTCGATCTCGCGGTCGAACACAAGGTCGTCGACAAGAGCGGTTCGTGGCTGACGTACAAGGGGGATCGACTCGGTCAGGGCCGCGATCGCGCGCTCGAACTGTTGGCCGGCAACGCCGAACTAGTGAAGACACTCGAGAGCGCGGTGAAGGTGTCGGCCAAGTCCCGCGCCTCGGCACTCGAGACCAAGACCTCGGTGGTGCCGCGTGCCGCGGCTCCGACACCGACGGCGAACCCGGCTGCGGCTCCCGCTCCCGCCGCTGCGTCCGCGGCGACGGCTCGACCCGTCGGCCCGACGGCGGCGCCGGGCGCTTCGGCCGCTTCGGCCGCCGCGACCGCGGGCGCGGTCAAGAAAGCACCCATTCCGCCCGGAGCTCCCGTTTCAAAGGGCTGAAACGCTCCTCGACATTCGACTTCCCACGGAGCGGGATGACGGGCAGGATCTTCGGCCCGTCATCCCGCTTCGTCCGTGAACTCAACGTCCTGGTTTCCGATTGGATCGCGTCATGAACGCCGACGAGTTGCGCAGCCGTTATCTCCGCTTCTTCGAGCAACGAGGCCATTCGGTCTACGCGTCGGATTCCCTGGTTCCCGAAGGGGACGCGTCGTTGCTGTTCACCGGCGCCGGCATGAACCAATTCAAGGACGCCTTCCTGGGCAAGGGTCCGAAGGACCTGAAACGCGCGACGTCGAGTCAGAAGTGCCTGCGCATGCCCGACCTCGACAACGTCGGGCGGACGCCGTCGCACCACACCTTCTTCGAGATGCTCGGCAACTTCTCGTTCGGCGATTACTTCAAGCGCGAAGCGATCCAGTGGGCGTGGGAGTTCCTGACGCGAGAACTCGGACTGCCGCGCGAGAAGCTCGCCGTGACGGTGTTCCTGACCGACGACGAAGCCGCCACGATCTGGGAGAAAGAGATCGGTGTCCCGAAGGACCGCATCTTCCGCTACGGCGAAGAAGACAACTTCTGGCCCGCGGAAGCGCCGTCGAAGGGGCCGAATGGACCGTGCGGTCCGTGCTCCGAGATCTACTTCGACTTCGGCGCCGCGCTGTCGTCTCCGAAGCCCGGCACGAAGTCCGAGCCGGCGACGGATGGCAAGCGCTTCGTCGAGATTTGGAACTTGGTGTTCACGCAGTTCGATCGGCGTGACGTCAACGTGCTCGAGCCGTTGCCGCGCAAGAACATCGACACCGGCATGGGTCTCGAACGCATTTGCCGCGTGATGCAGGGAGTGCCGACCAACTTCGAGACCGATCTGTTCCGTCCGATGCTGACGGCGGTCGAAGGTCTGACGGGACGGAAGTACGGCGCGGACGCGGCGACGGACGTCCGCATGAAGCGCATCTCCGATCACGTGCGCGCCGCGTCGTTTTGCATCGGCGACGGTGTCCGACCGGGCAACGAAGGTCGTGGCTACGTCGTGCGCAAGGTGATTCGTCGCGCGGCGATGGACCTGCGCGAATTGGGCCTCGCGCGGCCAGGTCTGCACGAAATCGTGTCGGTCGTCGCGCGCGTGATGGCGAAGCCGTATCCGACGCTGTCCGAGCGCCTCGAGTTGATCCGCGACACCGTCCGTCTCGAAGAGGAACGCTTCGCCGAGGTCTATCGCACCGGCACGGAGAAGCTGAAGGTCTACCTCGACGAGCTCGACGCGGTGGGCACCAAGTCGCTGTCGGGGGAGAAGGCGTTCTTCTTGTGGGACACGGTCGGTTTCCCGTTCGACATCACGAAGCGCTATTGCGAGGACAAGGGCTACGAGGTCGACGAGGCCGGTTACGAGCGTTCGATGGAACAGCAGCGCGAGCGTGCGCGCGCGGGCTCGCAGTTGTCCGACGAGATTTTCGGGACCGGTCCGGCGGCGGCGCTGAAGGGACGGTTCGAACCGACGGTATTCGTGGGGTACGACGCGCTCGAAACCGACGCGCGTGTGGTGGCGCTGCTCGACGGCGACCATCGTCTGTCGACGCACCCCGCGCGCGAGGGCGACGAGTTCACGTTGGTCCTCGACCGCACGCCGCTGTACGGCGAGGGTGGTGGGCAAGTCGGCGACGCGGGTCGGTTCCACGGCACGGACTTCGACGTCGAGATCCTCGACACGAAGAAGGCGGACGGGTTCCACCTGCACAAGGCGCGCGTCGTGCGCGGTGTGGTGAACGACGGAGTCCAGGGTCGGGTCGGCGTCGCGTTGGCGCGGCGTTCCGACGTGATGCGCAATCACACCGGCACGCACCTGCTGCATTGGGCGTTGCGCCGCGTGCTGGGCACTGAGACGACGCAAGCGGGGTCGCTGGTCCATCCGGATTACCTGCGCTTCGACTACACGGCGTCGAAAGCGCCGACGGACGAACAGCTCGCGCAAGTCGAAGACTTGGTGAACCAACAGGTCCTGCGCGATCTCGCGGTCGCGAAGACCGAATCGTCGTTCGACGACGCGAAGGCCGCGGGCGCGATGGCGTTGTTCGGCGAGAAGTACGGCGATCGCGTGCGCGTGGTCAAAGTCGTCGATGCCGAACTCGGTGCGGACTTCGAGAGTACGGAACTGTGCGGCGGTACGCACGTGGCGCGCACGGGACAGGTCGGCGTGATGAAAATCGTCTCGGACGGAGCCATCGCTGCGGGCGTGCGTCGCATCGTCGCGGTCACCGGCCTCGGCACCATGAAGTTGCTGCGCGACAAGGCGCGGACGGTGCGCGCGGTTGCCGAACTGCTGAAGGCCCGCGAAGACGACGTCGCGTCCCGCGTCGAACACGTCCTGGCCGAGCGCTCGCGCCTCGAGAAGGACCTGGCGCGCACGCGTCGTGACGCGGCTCTCGGAGCACTGGACGCGATCCGCCAGCGCGCGATCGACGTGAATGGGTCGAAACTCCTGGTGCACACCGCCGACGGTCTCGGGACCGAAGAACTGAGAGCGCTCGCCGATGCACTGATCGAGCCGAACGCGGTCGTCGTGCTCGCGGGCGTACTGACCGACCAGGTCGCGCTCGTCGCGGCGTGCGGCGACTCCGTCGTCAAGCGCGGGGTGAAGGCCGGGGATCTCGTGCGCGACCTCGGCAAGGCGCTCGGCGGTGGTGGCGGCGGCAAGCCGACGCTCGCGCAGGGTCAGGGCAAGGACACCGGGGCGCTCCAAGCGACGCTGAGCACGCTGGTCGATACGTTGCGCACGAAGCTCGGGGCGTGACGCAGCGTCGGCGAGGCTGGGAATTCGCGGCCGGCGGATTCCTGCCCTGTCGCGCCGCGTCGAATTTGGAATTGAACCTCCGGGTCCCGGCCCTAGAATCCCGCGATTTCGCGGACAGCCCGCGAAGTTGACCGATCGGGACATGGCTCCGCCCACCGCGCTCGCGGTGGCAAGACCATTCCGAACAACCGCACGTCGAGAGCTCCCATGGCCGTACCGAAGCGACGAACTTCCAAGCACCGCAAGCGCAAGCGCCGTTCGCACCTCGCGTTGTCGAAGCCCTCTTTGTCCGTCTGCCCGCGTTGCGGTGCGACGGTGAGGCCGCACACGGTCTGTGATTCGTGCGGTCACTATCGCGGAACGGAAGTGTTCCCCGAGGGCGGCGCGACCGACGTCTGAGCGCGTTCCCGCGCTCTAGGCCTTCGAACCTACGCTGGAGACGTCCGCAGGCATGAAGATCGCGCTCGATGCGATGGGCGGTGATCACGCGCCCGCCCAGATCGTTGCGGGAGCCGTGCGCGCGCTGCGCGAGGGTTTCGTGCGCAAGGACGAGATCGTGCTCGTCGGCGACGCGGCCTCGATCGAACGGGAACTCGCTCTCCAACAGTGGAGCGAGCCCGTCGAGATCCTCCACGCCAGTGAGAACATCGGGATGGACGAACATCCCGGGCAAGCGCTCCGCAAGAAGCGTGACTCGACGATCGTGGTCGGCTCGCGCATGGTGCGGGAGAAGAAGGCCGATGCGTTCGTCTCCGCCGGCAACACCGGTGCGATGGTCGGAGCCGGCCTGTTCTTCGTCGGCCCGCTCGAAGGCGTTCGCCGCCCCGGGATCGCGGTGACGTTCGGCACGGCCAAGGGCCCATGCACTCTCGTCGACTGCGGCGCGAACGTGCACTGCCAGCCAGAAGACCTGTTCATCTACGGGCTGATGGCGTCCGAAGCGATGGAAGGCACGCTCGGCATCAAGCGCCCGCGCGTCGGCATCCTCAACATCGGTGAGGAAGCGGAGAAGGGCAACCCGCTGACGCAACGCACGCACGAGCTGTTCTCGAGCTCCAACCTCAACTTCATCGGCAACGTCGAAGGCAACGTCCTGTTCGAGGGCGCGGCGGACGTGGTCGTTTGCGAAGGCTTCGTCGGAAACGTGGTGCTGAAGGTCTCGGAAGGCCTCGGGCACGTGTTGACGACGATGTTCAAGGACGAAGTCCTGCGCCATGGCGGCGCGGCGGCCGGTCCATTGCTGAAGCAGGTCCTCGGCACGATCGCCGCGCGCACCGACTACGCCGAATACGGCGGAGCTCCGCTGCTCGGCGTGAACGGCCTGATGATCATCTGCCATGGCCGCTCCGACGCGCGCGCGATCGCGAATGCGTTGAAGGCGTCGCGGCGCTTCATCGAATCGGATGTGAATCGTCACATCGTCGAAGGCCTGCGCAAGATGCCGGCGGTCCGCAACAACGACGATGCGGCTGGGAGCGGCGCATGAGCACGGCACTCCGCGCGGGGATTCGAGGGTCCGGCAGCTACGTGCCCGAGCGGGTGCTGAGCAACAAAGACTTCGAGAAGATGGTCGACACGTCGGACGAGTGGATCACCACGCGGACCGGCATCAAAGAGCGCCGGATCGCGGCCGAAGGTCAAGCCACCTCGGACATGGGCGCGATCGCCGCGCAGCGCGCGCTCGAATCGGCCGGCATCACGGCGCAAGACATCGATCTGATCCTGGTCGCGACGGTCACTCCGGACTACCCGTTCCCGTCGACGGCGTGCTTGATCCAGAAGAAGCTCGGTTGCCGTGAGATCGGCGCGTTCGATCTGTCCGCGGCCTGCTCCGGCTTCATGTACGCGATCTCGACCGCGTCGCAGTTCGTACGCGCCGGAACCGCGAAGAACGTGCTGGTCGTCGGCGCCGAGACCCTGTCGCGCGTCACGGACTACACGGATCGCGGTTCGGCGATCCTGTTCGGGGACGGTGCCGGCGCGGTCGTGGTCTCGAACGAGTTCGAGCACGGTGAGATCGCGTCGACCGAGATCCACTCCGACGGCTCGGGCTTCGACACGATCATCGTTCCGGCGGGTGGGTCGGCGAAGCCGCTGACCGCCGACGCGATGTCCGCGCGCGACCAATACATGAAGCTGCGCGGCCGCGAGGTCTACAAGTTCGCGGTCAGTCGCATGGTCGAACTGATCGAGAGCGCGCTGGCGCGCCACGCGGAACTCGAGCTCGGCCTCGTCGTGCCGCATCAGGTGAATCTGCGCATCATCGAGTCGGCTCGCGATCGACTCGGCATCGGCGACGACAAGCTCGTCGTCAACATCGAGCGTTACGGCAACACGTCGGCGGCCAGCATCGCGATCGCGTTCGACGAAGCGCGGCGCGCCGGTCGATTCGACGGCTGCGCGGGCAAGCTCGTCGTGATGTGCGCGTTCGGTGCGGGCCTGACTTGGGGCTCCGTCGCTCTGCGGTGGTGAAACCATGACGAAACGAGCCATGCTGTTCCCCGGCCAGGGTGCACAACACCCGGGGATGGGGCGGGACATCGTCGAACAAGTTCCGGCGGCGCGCCGCGTGATGGACATCGCGCGTGAAGTGCTCGGCTTCGATCTCGCGGCGCTCTGCTTCGACGGGCCGGACACCGAGCTGCGCCGCACCGACGTCTGTCAGCCGGCGATCCTGGCCACGAGCGCCGCGGTCATCGAGGCGCTGAAGGCGACGAAGGGCCTCGCTCCGTCACAGTTCGCGGCAACCGCGGGACTCTCGCTCGGCGAGTACACCGCGCTGTGGTTCTGCGGCAGCCTCGCGCTCGAGGACGCGCTGCGCCTCGTGCGGCGTCGGGGGCAAGCCATGCAAGACGCGTCGACCCGGCAACCGTCCGGAATGCTGTCGCTGGTCGGCGCGACGCGTGAGCAGGCTCACGAATTGGTTCGCGTCGCGTCGGACTCCGGCGTGATCGTCGCGGCGAACTACCTCGGCCCGGGAGGCATCGCGCTTGCCGGCGACACGGCCGCGATCGCCGCCGCCGAAGCCAAGGCGAAGGATTGCGGCGTACGCCGCTGCGTGCGCCTCGAAGTCGCAGGAGCGTTCCACTCGCCGTTGATGGCGCCCGCCACGGCCGCGCTGCGCGATGCGTTGGCGAACGTCTCGATTCGTCCCCCGACGATTCCGTTCGCCACGAACGTCACGGGCGATTTCGTGTCCGACCCGGAGCGCATCCGCGAACATCTGGCCGCTCAGGTGACGTCGTCGGTGCTGTGGGAGGACACGATGCTGCGGTTCACGGCGGCCGGAATCGACGGCTTCGTCGAACCCGCACCGGGCAAGGTGTTGACCGGCCTGATGCGCAAGCTCGCGCCCGAAGCTGCGCGCGTGAACGTCGAATCGATGGCCGACGTCGCCGCGTACGCGTGATCGCGTCCTGCGTCCGAAGGAGGTTCCTGTGTCCGTCTCGATCGAACTGACCGGCAAGGTGGCCTTGGTGACCGGCGCATCGCGCGGCATCGGGCGCATGATCGCGCTGCGGATGGCCCAAGCGGGCGCAGCCGTGGCCGTCCTGGCGACCACCGAAGATCGTGCACGGCCGGTGGCCGATGAAATCACGAAGGCGGGCGGCAAGGCGATCGCACTCGGCGCGGACGTCGCGGATGGGGCGCAGGCGGCGGCAGCCGTGGAGCGCACCGTCAAGGAACTCGGCGGACTGCACATCGTCGTGAACAACGCCGGCATCACGAAGGACGGCCTGTTCGTGCGCATGGCGGAAGAGGACTTCACGCGCGTCGTCGACGTGAACCTGAAAGGCACCTTCAACGTGTGCAAGGCGGCCGCGCGCGGTCTGCTGAAGACCGCCGGAGCCCGCATCATCAACATCACGTCGATCGTCGGGCTGACCGGCAACGCCGGGCAGGCGAACTACGCGGCGGCCAAGGCCGGACTCGTCGGCTTGACGATGTCCCTGGCACGCGAGTTCGGCGGGCGTGGCGTCACCGTGAACGCGATCGCGCCCGGCTTCATCACGACCGACATGACGTCGGACCTGCCCGAGGCTGTGAAGCAGGCGGCGCTGGCGTCGATTCCACTCGCGCGCTTCGGCGTCGCCGAGGACATCGCGGACACCGCGTTGTTCCTGGCGTCGGACCGTGCCGCCTACATCACCGGTCAAACGCTCGTCGTGGACGGCGGAATGTCGCTCTGACCGGGAACACGATTCTGAATGCAACACCGCCCGAGGAACCACTTTGCGGCTCCCTGGCTCGGGCGAAGAAAAGCGTTGATTTGGGTGCCGCGCCGCCTTTGAATACCGCGTTCCGTTCGGCCTGCACATGGTCCTGCATCGAGCAGGGCAAGGCCTTTCGCGTCGGGTAGGAGTTCGCAAGTGAGCGCAAGCATCGAAGACCGCGTGATCAACATCGTCTGTGAGCAGATGGGCGCGAGCCGGGACAAGATCCAGCCGTCCACCTCGTTCATCAACGACCTTGGCGCGGACTCGCTCGACACGGTCGAACTCGTGATGGAGTTCGAGGACGAATTCGACATCAACATCCCCGACGAGGACGCGGAGAAGATCCAGACCGTCGGCGACGCGATCGACTACATCAAGAAGCGCGTCGGTTGAGCGGCCGGCCGCACGCTGGACGAGCCTGAATCATGACCCGCAGACGTGTCGTAGTGACCGGACTGGGCGGCCTGACGTCGCTCGGTGTCGGGTTCGACAAGACCTGGGAAGGCCTGGTTTCCGGGAAGAGCGGCATCGGACCGATCCAACGGTTCGACGTCTCCGCGTTCCCGGTGCGCTTCGCCGGACTCGTGAACGAGTACGAGGCCGAGAAGTTCTTCCCCAAGGTCGAGTCGAAGAAGCTCGACTTGTTCACCCAGTACGCGGTCGTTGCCGCCGATGAGGCGATCAAGGACTCGGGAGTCGATCTCGAGTCCTGCAACCGCGACCGCGTGGGCTGCGTGTTGGGTTCCGGCATCGGTGGCATCAACGAGCTCGAATCGACCCACACGACGTACATGGAACGCGGCCCGGACCGCATCTCGCCTCACTTCATCCCGAAGCTGATGGTGAACGCGATGTCCGGCGTCATCTCCATTCGTCACGGCCTGCGCGGGACGAACTTCGTCACCGGCTCGGCGTGCGCGTCGGCGGGTCACGCGATCGCGATGGCGCTGCGTGCGATCCAGTACGACGAAGCCGACATGATCGTCTCCGGCGGCTCCGAGACCGCGGTCACGCCGCTCGGTCTCGGCGGTTTCTGCGCTCTGCGTGCGCTGTCCACGCGCAACGACGACCCGCAGGCGGCCAGCCGTCCATTCGACAAGGATCGCGATGGCTTCGTGATGGGTGAAGGTGCCGCGATCGTGGTGCTCGAAGAACTCGAGCACGCGAAGAAGCGCGGCGCCCGGATCTACGCCGAGTTCCTGGGCTTCGGGTCCACGGCGGACGCGCACCACATCACGGCTCCGAAGGAAGACGGTGCGGGTCCGTCGCGCGCGATGCTGAGCGCTCTGAAGGACGGCGGCGTCCAGCCGGAGCAAGTCTCCTACATCAACGCCCACGGCACCTCGACGCTCTACAACGACGCGATCGAGACCACGGCGATCAAGCGCACCTTCGGTGACCATGCGCGCAAGCTCGCGATCTCGTCGACGAAGTCGATGATCGGGCATTTGCTCGGCGCATCGGCGGCCGTCGAGTTCGCGGTCACGGCGCTCAGCATCCACAAGAACGTCGTCCATCCGACGCGTAACCTGACGAACGCCGATCCGAGCTGCGACCTCGACTACGTGCCGGGTTCGGCTCGCGATCTGAACGTGCGGTACGCGTTGTCGAACTCGCTCGGGTTCGGCGGGCACAACGTCTCGTTGTTGCTCGGCAAGTCGTCCTGAGGCGCTTCGCGCCGATGCGAGCGCTCGTATTCGACGGGAGCAGTGCACGCGTGATCGATCGCGCAGCACCTGCGCGGCGTCTCGGTGAAGCCCGGCTGCGGCTGCGACTCGGGGGTGTCTGCAACACCGACCTCGAGTTGGCGCGCGGCTACATGGACTTCCGCGGAGTGCTCGGACACGAGTTCGTCGCCGATGTCATCGATGCGGACGATCCGACCTGGGTCGGCCGCCGTGTCGTCGGCGGCATCAATTGCGCGTGCGGCGCCTGTGCGCGTTGCGCCGCTGGGCTCGGTCGCCACTGCGCACGGCGTACGGTGCTCGGCATCTTGGGCCGCGACGGCGCGCTCTCCGAGACGTTCGACCTCCCGTTGACGAATCTCGTCCCGGTGCCCGACGCGGTCCCGGACGAGACTGCGGTGTTCGCGGAACCCGTGGCGGCCGCACTGCGGGTCGTCGAACAGCTGGATGCGCTCCGCATCGACTGGGGGAGCGCCCGCGTTGCCGTCCAAGGCGACGGCAAGCTCGGACTGCTGTGCGCTCTGGTGCTGGCCGCGCGCGCGCGCGGCGTCACGCTGTTCGGTCGACATCCGGGTCGCGTGCCGTTGCCGACTGGCGTGATCGAGCTGCCGGCGGACGACCGCACCGCGCTCGCGTTCGACGTCGTCGTCGAAGCGACGGGAAAGCCGGATGGGATCGAGCAGGCGTTCGCACGCGTCGCGCCACTCGGTAGCGTGGTCTTGAAGACCACGTGCGCGGGCAAGCACGCGCTGGGTCTCGCGCCGGTCGTCATCGATGAGATCCGCGTCATCGGGTCGCGCTGCGGCGACCTCGCCGCCGCGGTGGCCTGGCTCGAACGTGAATCGCTGCCGGTCCGTGCGTTGGTGTCGGCGCGGTTCGCGCTGGCGGACGCGGAACGCGCGCTCGCGTTCGCGGCACGGCCGGGCGCATTGAAAGTCCTCGTGGAAGGAGCCGTGACTCCGTGAGTCCGTCGTTGTCCGAACTTCGCAAGCCGTTCGAGTCCGCTGGCCAGGGCCATGTGTTTCGCCAGATCGAAGCTCTCGATCCCGCCGCGCAGGCGCGCTTCGCCGAGCAACTGTCCAGCGTCGATCTGAAGCTGTTGAAGCGACTGATCGACGAGATGCGGCACGAGCGCACGGTCACCGCGCTGGAACTCGAGCGGGTCGAGCCCGCGCCGTTCTTGGCGCTTCCGGTCGGGCCAGGCGGCAGACGTCGCGAGAAGCGCGCCGCCCAGGCGGGCGTCGAAGCGCTGTCCGCCGGCAAGGTCGCGGCGATGGTCGTCGCCGGCGGGCAGGGGTCGCGTCTCGGCTTCGATGGTCCGAAGGGTTGCTTCCCGATCGGACCCGTCAGTGGCTGTTCGTTGTTCGAATGGCACTTCCAGAAGGTCGTCGCGAGCCGCCGGCGATTCTCGGCCTCGATCCCGATGCTCGTCCTCACGAGCCCCGCGAACCACCAGCAGACACTCGATTACCTGCGCGCGAACCGCTGGTTCGGCATGCCCGAGCACGACGTGCTGGTGTTCCCGCAGGGAATGCTGCCGGCGGTGGATTTCGACGGCCGCTTGTTGCTCGAGGCACCCGGCTCGCTGTTTCGCTCGCCGGACGGTCATGGTGGCGCACTGCTCGCACTCGCGCGCGAGGGCATCCTCGACGAGATGACGCGACGCGGCATCGAGAACATCTTCTACTTCCAAGTCGACAATCCGTTGGTGAAGGTGCTCGACGCCACGTTCCTCGGCCACCACCGCCTCGCCGAGTCGGAGATGTCGAGCAAGATGGTGTTGAAGCGTGATCCCAAGGAGAAGGTCGGCGTGTTCGCTCGCGCCGGGCGGCGCATCGGGATCGTCGAATACAGCGACCTGCCCGAGGACTTGGCGCAAGCGGTCGATCACGACGGCTCGGTGCGCTTCGGCGCAGGCAACATCGCGATCCACGTGATCGACGTCGCCTTCGCACGCCGCGTCAACGAAGGTGGATTGCGCTTGCCGTACCACCGCGCGAAGAAGGCGATTCCATGCCTCGACGGCGATGGAGTGCCGACCAAGCCGACTGCACCGAACGGCGTGAAGTTCGAGACGTTCGTGTTCGACGCGCTCCCGCTCGCGAAGCGTGCGCTGGTCGTCGAGACGAGCCGCGCCGAAGAGTTCTCTCCGGTGAAGAACGCGGAAGGGGACGATTCGGCCGCGACGGCGCGGCGCGACCTCTTGAACCTGTTCCGCTCGTGGCTCTCCGAGGCCGGATTCGCGGCAGGCGATGGGGCGGTGCTCGAGATCGCGCCGTCGTTCGCGCTCGATCGCGATGAGTTCACGCAGAAGGTCGCCGGCGATCGCGTGCTCTGCGATGGCACGCTGTGGGTGAAGTGAGTCGCGCGGACACGACAGGAGTGGGAGCGACCCATGGGTATTGGCAAAGCGCGCGTCGCGGTGTGCTGCGGTGGGCCCTCGGGCGAGCGTGAGATCAGCCTGCTCTCGGGCCGTTCGATCCTCGCCGCGCTGCGGGAAGCGGGCCATGCGGCGGTCGCGGTCGAAATCGGCCGCGACGGCCGATTCGCGTTCGACGGCGGTGCGGCGATGGATTTGGAACGAGCGCTTCCGCTGTTGCGTGCGCAGAGCGACGTCGTGTTCCCCGCGTTGCACGGCGCGTTCGGCGAGGACGGCACGTTCCAAGGTTTGCTCGAGTGCGCCCAACTCCGCTACGTCGGTTCGGGCGTCGCGGCAGCGGCCGTCGCGATGGACAAGGATCTGACGCGTCGCCTCGCGCAGACGTACGGCGTGCGGCTCGCGCCCGGCGTCACCGCGCGCAACGTCCACGCGACCAAGGCAGCGCGCGCCGACTTGCTCGCGGCCGCATCACGGCTGGACTTCCCGCTGTTCGTGAAGCCGTCGCGTTCGGGATCCAGTGTCGGCGTGACGCGCGTCGCGAATCTCGCGGCGTTGGAACAGGCCGTCGACGCCGCGCTCCGCCACGACGATTGCCTGGTCATCGAACAAGGTGTCGTCGGCGTCGAAGTCTCGTGCCCGGTGTTGGGGGACGCGGGCGACGGAGCAAGGGCGTTGCCGATCGTCGAGATCGTTCCGAAGTCGCACGAGTTCTTCGACTACGAGGCGAAGTACACCGCCGGCCACAGCGACGAGATCTGCCCCGCGCGCATCGCCGCCGCCGCCGCGCGCTCCATCCAAGACGCGTCGGTGCGCCTGCACAACGCACTCGATTGCCGATCGATGTCGCGGTCGGACTTCATGGTGCCAGCGCACGGCGATCCGGTCTTCCTCGAGCTGAACGTTTTGCCGGGCATGACTCCGTTGTCGCTGTTGCCGAAGTCGGCTGCGACGTTCGGAATCGCCTATCCGGAACTGTGTTCGCGACTCGCCCAGGAGGCGTTCCAGCGGCCGTGGCGCGGCGTGTTCGCCGCATCGACGTGAGACCGTGAAGCAATCCCGGCCAGACCGTTCCATGCCCGAGATCGGTCGCTATCTTCTTGCGCGTTCGAGCGGCCAGAGTGGCGGAATGGCAGACGCGGCGGATTCAAAATCCGTAGTCCCTTACGGGGCGTGGGGGTTCAAGTCCCCCCTCTGGCACCAGCCCGATTCGGCTGGTACTGTGCTCGGCCTTTTGCGACGGACGTGGGCCGTTAACTCAGCGGCTAGAGTGCCATCCTCACACGGTGGAAGTCAGTGGTTCAAATCCACTACGGCCCACCACGTCCGTTCCCGGATCCTCGTCGTCGGTTGACGGCCGTCGCCCACGCAAGGGCGGCGATGGCGACGCACGACGCTCCGATCCCGTTACCCCGAGCCGCACGACAGCGACGATCCGATGGACGCGTTCTCCGAAGCGAAGTTGCTCGCGGCCGGCTGCATCAGCAGCGGCGTGATCCATGAAGTCGCCAACCTGCTGACCGTGATCGACGGACAGATCCAGATCCGCGAAATGAACGGTGGGGTCTCGCGGCCGGGTCGCGATCCACTGACGTTGCTGCAATCGCCGGCGCAGAAGTGCCGCGACGTCGTCGACGCGTTCCGCTCGTGCTTCGCGTTCAACGAGTCGGTGCCGTATCCACTGCCGTGGGAGTCGGAGCTGCGTGCGATCGTCCCGCTGCTCCACGTCCGCCTGCGCGCGCGCCAAACCCAGCTCGATGTGCCCGACGGGTCCTCGCGCGCCACGTTGCCCGGCGCCGTCGCGAGTCGCGTGCGCGTGGGGATCCTGTGCGCGACGCTCGGCCTACTCGAGCACGCGCGCCATCTCGATCGCTATCCGACCCGGATCCGCATTCGTCTGAACACCGCACCCGGAGCCAGCGCGCTGGAGATCCAGGTCGACGGCTTCCAGCCGGCCCCGGCGGGAGACCCGCACGGACAGGCCGGAAGTCGCATGGTCGAAATCGCCGAAAAGGTGCTGGTGGGTTCGGGGCTCGCGTTGCGGGTCACGCAGTCCCCCGGCGAAGCCAAAGTCGCGATCGTCGCGGGTTCCTGATCGACCGCGCCGTCCCGTAGCATGGGCGGCGTCGCGGCCCGCGGCGATTCGATTCGGCGGCAGGCTTCGACCCCGGGCCTGGAGGAGATGCGCATGAAATGGTCCCTGTCGTTCATCGCCGTCGCGACCCTCGTGGCGACGCTCGGGTCGTGTTCGCGTGATTCCGGGCCACCGCCGCTCACCGGCGATCGCAAGTTCACGCTGGTCTACAGCGAGAGCAACCTCGGCAACATCGAACCCTGCTCCTGCAACAACCGCACGGTCGGTGGTTTTCCGCGGCGTGCGACGTTGCTGAAAGAGCTGCGCCGCGACAACGCGGCGGTGCTGGTCCTCGACGCGGGCAACTCGCTCGTCTCCGAGCACATCGACAGCGCTCCGTTGGCTCGCCAAGCGCGGGCGAAGGCGGAAGCCATCGCGCAGGCCTACGTCAAGACGGGCCTCGACGCGATGGTGTTCGGAGACCTCGAGCTGCGGCTCGGGAGTCAGTACTTCCTCGATCTCGTGAAAGCCACGAATCTGCCCGTCATCGCCGCGAACGCGCGCGATCGCAAGACCGGGGATCCGTTGTTCCCGCCATACAAGATCGTCGACTTCGACGGCTTGCGCGTCGCGGTGCTCGGATTGGTGGCGCAAGAACTCCACCCGCTGATCAGCAACATCAACGACAAGGGTTCGCGGCAGGTCAAAGCGAATACCGACAAGCGCGTCGTCATGGAGGAGTTGTTCGAGGACCGTCAGGTCAAGATCGACGACCCCATCGAAGCGGCGGCGACCTGGGTGCCGCGACTGCGTCAACAAGCCCACTTCGTCGTCGTGCTGTCGCACCTGCCGCAGAAGGTGCAGCAGGACCTGCTCGCGAAGGTCGAAGGCATCGACTGCCTGGTGGGAACGCACGCGCCGATGGCGCAGCGCGCGACCTATTCGATCCAAGGCAGCACGCTGGTGCTGACCTCTCCGATCAACGGCACGAACATCGGCATCGTCGATTTCGTCGCCAACGATGCGAAGCTGCTGTTCAACGACCGTACGCCGGTCGCACGCGCGCGCGAACTGATTCCGACGCAGCGCAAGTTCCTCGACGACATCGTGAAGCAATTCGGGACCGATGACGTCGACATCGTGCGCTCGCGCAGCGCCGAACTCGGTACGCGGTTGGAGAAGCTGAAGCAGTACCTCGCGGAGCAGGAAGCGGCCGTGAAGGCCTCCGAGAGCGACGCCTCGTCGTACTTCGTCCAGCGCAGCGTGAACTTGGATGGCCGCGCCCATCCCGACGATCCCGAGATGCATGAGTTCGTCCGCGCGTACCGTCGCGGTCTGTCGAAGGTCTACGAGGGCCAGGCGCTGAAGACCAGCGTGTCGATCCAGCGCAAGCCGAACGAACGGTTCTACGTGAAGGCCGATGCATGCGTCGGCTGTCACGTCGCACAAGCCGAGTTCTGGCGCAATACGCCGCACGGCCACGCGTGGGACACGATGATCCGCGAGGAATCGACGCACGACGTCGAATGCATCGGTTGTCACACCGTGGCGTGGCTCGGTCCGAACGGCTTCGATCGGCCGGACCAAGTCTCCGGGCACGAGAACGTGCAGTGCGAGAACTGCCACGGACCGGGGAGTGCGCACGTGCGTGGCTCGGGCTTCGTGGATCCGGGCACCATCATCGGCGACGCCGACGACATGGAGTGCGAGGTCTGCCACAACAGCCAGCACTCGCCGGGATTCCGCCGTGACACCTACGTGCCGCGCGCATCGTGCCCGCCGATCGACTCGAACGAAGTCGTGATCCGCGGCGTGTTCGGGCGCGTCGCCAGCGAACTGACCGAGCGCATCGCGGCCGACTCGTCGAAACCGCAACCGTACGTCGCGCTGATCGACGTGTTCCTGCGACTCGGTCAACCCGAGCGCGCGATCGAGGTCGCGCAGCGTGGCCTCGAGCTGTTCCCGAAGGCGCTGCGCTTGCGGATCGGCATGGCGCGAGCGCTCGACGGCTCCGGCCGTTCGGAAGAGGCACTCGATCTGTTGGCGCAGGTACAAGAGGACGAGTCGATCGCGGTCGACAAGGACGATCCCGCTGCCAAGGGCAGCGCGCCGACCCCAGTCGGTGAGACGCCGGCGACGAACGGGACAACGCCACCGTCAAACGGGACTACTCCGCCGTCTGCGGGGACTACTCGGCCGACGTGTGGCGGGGCGCCGCGCACGAAGCGCAATCCGGGTGACGCGAAGCTGATGCTCGTGATGCGCGA
>JBPOIU010000043.1:0-56973 GCA_052034255.1 Planctomycetota bacterium
GCACCGCTCGCATGCGCGGCGGGGCCTGGCCGAAGTCGTTGCCTTGCTGGACGACACCGATGTCCACGATCATGCGGCTCTTCGTGTCGCTCGCGATCTGGACGTTGTAGGCCGGACGGAAACCGCCGTCGGCCATCTTCATGACGCGGGCCTGCGGATCCGTCGTCGACACGCGTGGTTCTTGGTCGCTCTTGCGTCGGCTGCCCTCGATGCGCTCGATCTCGTCGAGCGCAGCCATCGCGCTGGCCTCGGCCTCCTGCGCGGATCGCAACTGCGCCGCGCGCTCACGAGCCGTGTTGCCGTTCGAGCCTTCCTCGGCGCGCGCACGCATGCGCAGCACGTGACGCCGCGCTTCTTTCAGCGCGCGCTTCAGCGACTTCTTGCGGTGAAACGACGCTGCGCCCGCCGCCGCACGGACCTTCATTCCGTCCTGCGCCACGCGGTGCAGGTCGACCAAACCCTGGCTCATGAACACTCCGAGCAGTTGCGTCATCAGCGCGTCCAGCGCCTCGCCGTGCTCGGTTCGAAAGTCCGACAGCGTGTGGTGGTTCACGCTCACACCGCCGCAGATCCAGCGATAGACCGAGTCACGCTTACAGCAGCGTTCGAGCTCGCGCGCGCTCGAGATCGACTCGCTGGTCGCGAACAACCACAGCAGGATCAGGATCTCGGGATCGATCGCAGGGCGACCCGCATTGCGGCCGCGGGCCGTGAAGTGATCGGAGAACTGACTCAGATCCACGCGCTTCAGCGCGCGCGCGAACATCCGCACACGGTGATCCTTCTCGACCAAGTCGTCGAGGCTGTACTGCTCGAAGCGCTTCTGATTGCGCTCGGCTCGCAGCAAGCGCGCGTCGCCTTCCGGAGCCGCCGCCTCACGTCGATTCGATTCCAGGGACCCCGTCGCGAACAATTCGTCGTGTGCCATGCGCGCTTCGATGCACGCCGCGGTGGAGTTGTTCACGCAAAACGCGGTTCATGCGACATCACGGAGCACCTGTGAATACGGCGGCTGCCGCCGCCTCGGACACCTGGTGAGTCCGGCGGCTGCGCCGCCTCGAACATGACTCAATTGGGGGCAGACCCCGTTGGGTCTGCCCCCAATTGATTCACGTTCTGTCAGAGGCCGAATGGGACGATCGACCGAGCGGACTCGCCCGCCGTCAGGGTCCGTCGTCTTTGCTCGGGTCCTTCTTCGCGTCGCCGTCGTCGACCGGATCGCTCGAGCCCTCACCGTCCTTCGTCAGCTTCTTGCGCTTCACCGTCGGCGTGCCGCCGAGGTCTTCGGGCTTCTTGATGCAAAGCAGCTCGAGTACGGGCGCATCGACGTCGAATCGATCACGGAACTCGAGCGCTTCGAGATCCAGCGCGAGGATGCGACGTTCGTTGCCACCGCCGAGGAACGCACGCTTGCCGCCGGGTTCCTGCGCCATGCGATCGAGTCCGAACGTGCCCGCACCGCCGAACTCGACGCGGATCGGGATGCGTCGATCGATCGTCTTCGAGCCACCGCGCACGACCGCGATGTCCGCCGAATCGGTACACAGAGCGAACACGCGACCACCGCCCAAGACGACCCGCTGCGGGCCGCCCGAGCATTCGACGGTCCGCACGGCCTGAGCCGTTTTCGCGGCGACGACGCGGAGTTGCCCGAGCGTGCGATCCGCGACCCATACTTCGCCGCTCGGCGCGTCGATCGCGATCGAGCCGGCGGTCGCGCCGGTCGGAACGGTGTAGACGACGCTGCCGCGCTCGAGGTCGACGACGTAGACCTCGCCGGTCGTCGACTCGGAGACGTACGCGGTCTTTCCATAGTTGCCCGCGGTCACGACGCGATCGAGGCTGCGACCGCGGACGTCGATGCGCTTCTTGACGACACCCTTCGCGACGTCGACGAGCACGATCTGCCCCGCGCCCGACAGCGCGACGACGAGATCCGGACCCGACAGCGCGAGACCGCGCGCTTCGCCGGAACCACCGAGCTCGATCGAGCGCGCCGGGTCCTTTCCGGCCAAGTCGACGACCGAGATCCGCGCTTCACCCTCGTTCGACAGGTAGAGGTGGCGTCCATCCGCGGCGATCTCGAAGTCGACGCATTCGCGCTCGAGCTGGATCGTCTTGATCCGCCGACCGCGCTCGGAGTCGAGCACCGTCACCTTGGGCTGATTCGCATGCAGCACGAGCAGCACGGACTCGTCCTCACGGGCGAATGCGGGAGCTGCGGAAGCCAGGACGAGCACGCAAGCGAGCAGGTTGCGAAGGCTCATGGGGATCTCCTCGATCGCTACGGTAGCCCCGTTTCGCTGCACCAGGCCGTGCGGTGAAGAGGAACTTTCCTCTTCGGTGGCGTCGATCCGTCGACGCGCTCCCTCGTCGCGTGTTGCGCCGCTGGTACGATCCGCCGCCCTATGGATCTGCACGGCAAAGTCGCATTGGTGACCGGCGCGGGACGACGGGTCGGGCGAGCGATCGCCCTCGAGCTCGCGGCTCGCGGGGCAAAGATCGCGGTGCACTACCGGAACTCGAAGGACGCGGCCGACGACGTCGTGTCCATCATTCGAGCCAGTGGCGGAGTCGCGAGCGCGTATCGCGCCGACCTGACGAACGTGCTCGAGATCCAGTGGCTCGCGCGCTGGATCGAAGAAGAGCTCGGCTACGTCGACGTGCTGGTGAACAGCGCGTCGGAGTTCTTCGAGACCGCGTTGGCGACTTCTTCCGACGCCGATTGGGATCGGCTGATGGGGGCGAACGTCAAGGCGCCGTTCCAGACGATCCGGCGCTTCGCGCCGATGATGGTCCAGCGCGGAGCGGGTCACATCGTCAACGTGACCGACGTCTACGCGCGTAAACCGCTCGCGGGCCATTCGATCTACTGCGCCAGCAAGGCGGCGCTCTGGATGCTGACGCAGACGCTCGCGCTCGAACTCGCGCCGCACGTGCAAGTGAACGCCGTCGCGCCCGGCACCGTGATGTTCCCCGAGGACTACACGCAGGACGCTCGCGAGAGCGTGCTGCGCCGAATTCCGCTCGGCCGTGAGGGTGCGCCGGAGGACATCGCGCGCACCGTCCGCTTCCTCGTCGAAGAGGGCGGCTACGTCACGGGATCCGTGATCACCGTCGACGGCGGCAAGGAGCTCGGCGCATGAGCGCGAGCGGTCGCTTTCGGCGCATCACCGTGTTCTGCGGTTCGCGAACCGGCAATCGACCGATCTACCGCGACCTTGCGACGCGCCTCGGTCATGCGCTGGCGGCTCGCTCGATCGGGCTCGTCTACGGCGGCGGCAACGTGGGCTTGATGGGCGTCGTCGCGGACGCGGTGCTCGAGCGCGGGGGCGAAGCGATCGGCGTGATCCCCCACGGGCTCGAGCGCCTCGAGCTCGCGCATCGCGGCGTTCGCGACATGCGCGTCGTCGACTCGATGCACGAGCGCAAGCAACTGATGGCGTCGCTGTCGCAAGCGACGATCGCGCTGCCGGGTTCGATGGGCACGATGGACGAGCTGTTCGAATCACTGACCTGGTCGCAGCTCGGCATCGACGTCCGTCCGATCGGACTGCTGAACGTCGAGGGCTACTACGACGCGTTCCTCGCGTTGCTCGATCGGTTCCAGCGCGACGGCTTCCTCGAGCCGCGAAACCTGTTCGCCCTCGTCGTGCGCGACGAACCCGAGGCGTTGCTCGACGCCCTCGAGACCCACGTGTTGGACGAGCGGCCGAAGTGGCTCACGAAGGACCAAGGATGACCCGCAGCCGACCCAAGCACGTGTTCCACATCACGACGCGCGACGTGTTCGAACACGGGCGCGACGAAAGCGTGTTCCGCGCACCGTCGCTCGGCACCGAGGGCTTCATCCACGCGTCGACGTCGACGCAGGTCGCGAAAACCGCGCGGCGCCTGTTCCACGGGCGACGCGACCTCATCCTGCTCTGCATCGACACGCATCTCGTGGTGCCCGAGATCCGCTACGAAAACCTCGAAGGCGGCGATGAGTCGTTTCCGCACGTCTACGGACCGCTGAACCTCGACGCGGTCGTCGACGTCGTCGAGTTCCCGCCGAGCGCCGACGGGACGTTCGCGTTGCCGAAGCGGGTCGCGGACCTCGCGTGACCGTTCCTCTCGCGCTGCGCATCGGAGTCGTTCGCATGAAGAGTCGCTGGGTGCTCGCGTTGTCGGCGCTGGCCGCGTGTTCGCGCACGTCCGAATCGGGAGCGAACGCATCGCTCGAGCACGCGACCGAACTCGCGCAGCGATTCGTGATCGTCGACGGGCACATCGACGTGCCCTATCGCCTCACCGACAAGATGGAAGACATCACGGTACGGACGCCGGGTGGCGACTTCGACGTGCCGCGCGCGCGCGCGGGTGGGCTCGATGCGCCGTTCATGTCGATCTACACGCCCGCATCGTTCGAGAAGTCCGGCGGCGCGAAGGCGTTCGCCGACGGCTTGATCGACATGGTCGAGGGCTTCGCGAAGGCGAGGCCGGACTTGTTCCGCATGGCGGCGTCGGTCGCCGACGTGCGAGCGGCGGCCGCCGCGGGCCAGATCGCGTTGCTGATGGGCATGGAAAACGGCACGCCGATCGAGAAGGACCTGAAGAACCTCGAGCATTTCGCCGCGCGCGGGATCCGCTACATCACGCTGTGCCACTCCGAGGACAACCACATCTGTGATTCGTCGTACGCGACCACGCGGACGTGGGGCGGACTGTCGCCGTTCGGTCGCGACGTCGTCCTGCGCATGAACGAACTCGGCGTGCTGGTCGACGTGTCGCACATCTCGGATCAGGCGTTCGACGACGTGATCGAGCTCACGCGCGCTCCGCCGATCGCGTCGCACTCGTCGGCGCGCGTCTACACGCCGAACTTCGAGCGCAACCTCGACGACGCGCGCATCGTGCGTCTCGCGCAGAAGGGCGGCGTCTTGATGATCAACTTCGGCTCGACGTTCGTGGCGCAGAAGAGCCGTGAAGCCGGCGACGCCTCGCGCAAGGAGATGATGGACGCGATCACCGCGAAGGGCCTGAAGGCCGGAACCGCCGAAGCCAAAGCGTTCGCCGACGCGTGGGAGAAGGCGCACGTCCCTCCGCTCGCGACGGTCGACGACGTCGCCGATCACGTCATGCACGTCGTGAAGATCGCGGGAGTCGACCACGTCGGCTTCGGCAGCGATTACGACGGCGTCGGACCGACGCTGCCGGTCGGCCTCGAAGACGTCAGCAAGTACCCGAACTTGATCCGCGTGCTGCTGGACCGCGGCCTGACCGAAGACGACGTGAAGAAGATCTGCGGCGAGAACCTGCTGCGCGTGCTCGCCGAAGCGGAGAAGGTCGCGGGGAAGGCATGAGCGTCGTCGTCACGCGGACGGCGCGCCTCGAGCTGCGCCACCTCGAAGCCGACGACGCGGCCTTCATCCTGCGCCTCGTCAACGAGCCGTCGTGGCTGCGGTACATCGGCGACAAAGGCGTGCGGACGCTGGACGACGCGCGCGCGTACATCGCGAACGGTCCGGCGGCGATGATCGCGCGTCACGGCTTCGGCCTGTACCTGACGTCGACGAAGGCCGATGGCGTGCCGATCGGACTGTGCGGCCTGATCCAGCGCGACACGCTCGACGACGTCGACGTCGGCTTCGCGTTCGTCCCGGAGTCGTGGGGTCACGGCTATGCGCGCGAGGCCGCTGCGGCGACGCTCGAGCACGCGCGGCGCGACTTCGGCCTGAGGCGCGTCGTGGCGATCACGTCGCAAGACAACGAGCGTTCGATGCACTTGCTCGAGAGCATCGGGTTCCGCTTCGAACGCTTGGTGCGGCTCGCGCCGGATGCGGCAGAGTTGCGCCTGCTCGCGTGGGAAGCGGGATCCTGACCGAGCGCTGCGAGCGGAGGGGGCCGCGCCGCGGGCGCTTTTGGTGCCCAGGTTTCCGCGTCGGTGTCGCAAACGAGTGTTCGACGGAACGCGTCGCGCTCGGCAAGATCGCGTCTCGCGTGCCGCGCGATCCAAGCGCGGGGAGACGCGAGACATCGGTCGCCGAGCGGATCGCGAAAGGTCCGAGCCGCGATCCGGACCGCAAGGAAGACGATCACGATGCCTGCAATCCATGTCGCTCTCTTGCGCGGAATCAACGTCGGGAAAGCCAAGCGCGTCGCGATGGCCGACCTGCGCAAACTGTTCGAGACGCTCGGCTGCCGTGAGGTCCAGACGCTGCAAAACAGCGGCAACGTCGTGTTCGAAGCTCCGCCCGGCATGCGCGGCAGCTTCGGCTCGAGCGTCGAAGCCGCATTGACGACGAAGGTCGGCGTCACGTCGCGCACGACGATCATCGCGGCCAAGGACCTCGCGCGGATCCTCGAGGACAATCCGTTGCCCGAAGTGGCGAAGGACCCGTCGCGCGCGCTGGTGGCCTTGCCGCGGACGCCGGCGGTCGCGCGCAAGCTCAGGATGCTCGGCAAGACCGATTGGTCGCCGGACCGCTTCGCGATGGGGCCGCGCGCTGCCTACCTGTGGTGCGCGGAAGGCGTGTTGCGCAGCAAGCTGTGGGGCGGATGCAACACGCTCGTCGGCGACGACGTCACCACGCGGAGCTGGCGCACGATGCAGTCGTTGTGCGAACTCGCGAACGCGGCGAACTCGAGCAAGTAGGCGAGGCGCGCATGCGCGAGGTGACGAAGGCCGAGTTCAAGCGCGTGTATCTCGAGCGCGGCGGTTCGGACTCGGGGTGGACGCTCGACTACTGGGATCGATGTATCGAGCCGCACGCGACGCCCACGATGCGGTTCGTGCTCGAGGATCCGCCGACGCCGCAGCACACGCGCATGATGATCGTCGCCGGCGCGAACGAGCACCGACTGTTCTTCCTGACCGAGGAAGCGGAAGAGAGCTTCTTCGAAGGACTCGAGGGCGACTGAAGCCGTCCGAGCGGCGGGGGCGTGACGGAGCGACCTCGTCGTTACGTCGACTCGATCTCGACGAGCCGCTCACGCAGGAAGTCCGCGAGCCGCACGACGCGGCCGTCGGCGAAGCGCACTTCGTAGTCCTTGCCCGACAGGGATGAGCGCGTGGCGGCGTGCTCGATGAACCGCTCGGCCGTCGTGATTTCGTCGCCGCCGGCTCCGAGTTTGCGCCGCAGGTGTTCGACCGCGTCGGACGTCGAATGCTCGTCGCCGTTGCGCAGGAACGTCGCCCCCTCGAGCTTCGTGACGGCGTCGATCAGGCGCTCGATCTTCTGAGCCTCGGTGAGCTTCGGCGGCTTGGCGTCGGCCGCGCGCAACGTGAACTTCGCGACGTCGTCGCCGACCAGCGCGTTGTCGAGAGCGTTCAACGTCAGGACGAAGTCGGCGCCCTCGAAGTGGAAGGTCGACACGTCCTGCGCCTTCATCGACAGCGGGCCGAGCAACGCGCTGGACCCATCCGGCGCGGGCGTCCGCACGACGCTGACCATGACCTGGTCGCGCGTGATGTCCTCGAGCGAGATCGACACGCGACCGTCCGAGCCCGGGATCGGCGACGTCGTGCGCTGCTTCAACGCGAGGTCGATCGGGAGCCCCGCGATCGCGGGTGGCTGCGGAGGGGCGGAGCCCGCGGTGGACGGGGGAGCATCGCGCGAACACGCGGCCAGCACGACGAGGACCAGCGCGATACTCGATCGACGCATGCGGAACTCCGGGAAGCGGACCGACGCCGCGCGAAATCGGACGAGGGACGGATTCGCCCGCCCTTCTAGACTTCGGCGCTCGCCGGGACATCTCGACCGCGGATTGAAAAGGGCAGAGCCAATGGGTTCACGCTTCATTTGTCTGATCCTCCTGTTGGGCACGGGAGGCTGCCGCGCGATCGAGCAAGCCGACGTGATGACCGCGCGCACCGAGGTGCGTGTCTGGGCGGATCACCTCGCGCGGGACCTCGGGCGCGATGGGCCCGAGGCTTGGCCGCGCTACTTCCTCGACGATCCCTCGTTCTTCATGGCCGTCGACGGCAAGGTCCAGTTCCTCGATCACGCGCAAGCGCAGAAGTTCTGCTCGGAGTTCGATGCGCGCACCGCACGCGTCGACTTGGTCTGGGAGTCGATCCGCATCGACGCTCTCGATCCGATGCACGTCGTGCTCGGCGCGAACTACCACGAGTCGATCGTCGATGTGTCGGGTAAGACGTCGACGTTCGCCGGCTACGTCACCGGCGTCGTGGTGAAGACCGAGGCGGGCTGGAAGCTGCAGCACCTCCATTGGTCGAGCCCGTCCGATTCGCACGACTGACGTCGCGGGCCGCGTCGGCTCGTCGCGCGCGCTCCGTCTTTCACGTCCGCTCCGCAACGTTGGGATCCGATGCAGCCGACCTCACTCACCGAGACCGCGGAGATTCGCGCCCTCGAAGCGTCCGACATCGACGCATTGTTCGCGTTGGCGCAGGCGAACCTCGACCGCAACTACTGGTTGCCGAGAACACTGCAGCGTGCGGACATCGAATCGCGCGTGACCAGCGGTCAGGAGATCCTCGCGAAGAACGAAGGTGTGCTCGGCGGCATCTTCGATCGAGGTGAGTTGTGCGGCGTCGCCGCGATCTGGCGCTACGCGCCGGAGACGCGCTCGATCGAGATCGGCTACTGGATCGGCCGACACGCGGAGGGCCGCGGTTTGGTGAAGCGCGCCTGCCGCGCCGTCATGCGTCACGCATTCGAAGGGATCGGCGTCCACCGCATCGAGCTGCGCTGCCACGCGGGGAACGCGCGCAGCATCGCGCTCGCGGAACGCCTCGGCTTCCGCCGCGAAGGCTGCCTCGTCGAAGCCGAAAAGCTCGGCGACGCGTGGGCGGACCTGCTGATCTTCGGCATGCTCGAAAACGAATGGCGCGGCTGCGACGCGACCCGCGGCGCGCGCTGACCGAGGCGGCGCGCAACGAGCCCGCTCGCGACGCGCGCTCTCTCTTCCTCATTCACGACACGATGCTCACGAGGAGTCGACGATGGAGTTCCGGCGATTGGGTGGTTCGGGGCTGAAGGTCCCGGTATTGAGCTTCGGCACGGGCACGTTCGGTGGCAACACCGAGCTGTTCAAAGCGTGGGGGACGACCGACGTCGCGGCGGCCACGCGTCTCGTCGACCTCTGTCTCGACGCCGGACTGACGATGTTCGACTCCGCGGACATCTACTCGAACGGCGCGGCCGAAGAGATCCTCGGCCACGCGATCAAAGGCCGCCGCGACCGCGTGCTCATCTCGACCAAGGCCACGTTCCGCTTCGGGCCCGGGCCGAACGACGTCGGCTCGTCGCGCCACCATCTGACGCGCTCGGTCGAAGGCAGTCTGAAGCGGCTGCAGACCGACGTCATCGACCTGTTCCAACTCCACGGCTTCGACGCGATGACGCCGATCGAGGAAGTGCTGCAGACCCTCGACGACCTCGTGCGTGCCGGAAAGATCCGCTACATCGGCTGCTCGAACTTCTCCGGCTGGCACCTGATGAAGTCGCTCGCGATCTCCGAGAAGTACGGCCTCGCGCGCTACGTCGCGCACCAGGCGTATTACTCGCTGCTCGGTCGGGACTACGAGTGGGAGCTGATGCCGCTCGCGCTCGATCAACAGGTGGGCGCCGTGGTGTGGAGCCCGCTCGGTTGGGGCCGACTGACCGGCAAGATCCGACGCGGCCAGCCGTTGCCGAAGAGCAGTCGTCTCCAAAGCAAGCTCGCGGTGGACGTCGGACCGCCGATCCCCGACGAAGCGATCTACCGCGTCGTCGACGCGATCGACGTGATCGCGAACGAAACCGGCAAGACGGTGCCGCAGATCGCGATCAACTGGCTGCTGCAGCGGCCGAGCGTCGCGACGATCATCATCGGCGCACGCGACGAAGCGCAGTTGCGCGACAACCTCGGCGCGGTCGGCTGGAACCTCACGCCGGATCAAGTGGCGCGCCTCGATGCGGCGACGGCCACGACGCTTGCCTACCCGTATTGGCATCAGCGCGGATTCAAGGAACGCAATCCGCCGCCGGTTTGACGGCGGCGCGGAGGACGAAGCATGGCCGAGCCGAAGACCCGCAAGACCACCGCGAGCGTGGACGCCTTCATCGACGGAGTCAGCGACGCGGTGCAGCGCGACGACAGCAAGACGTTGATCCGCCTGATGAAAAAGGCCACGCGCGCGGACCCGGCGATGTGGGGCCCGAACATCGTCGGGTTCGGCTCGGCCCCCGTCGTCTACGCCGACGGCAGCGAGCTCGACTGGCCGATGCTCGGCTTCTCGCCGCGCAAGCAATCGCTGTCGATCTACCTGATGCCGGGCTTCGACGCGTCCCCGACGACGCTGAAGAAGCTCGGCAAGGTGAAGACCGGCAAGTCGTGCCTCTACGTCAAACGCCTCTCCGACGTCGACCTGAAGGTCCTCGAAGCGTTGATCGTCGATTCGGTGAAGAGGACCAAGCAGCGTCTCGACGCGCGGTGAGCCAAACACGCTCGATCGGGAGGCAAGAACGGCCCGGAGCACGCGCCAGGATGCTGCGCCCTGGGGAGCGCGGTACACTCCCCCGCAATGCCGGACCCTCAGAACCCCTCGATCACGCAGATCTACCGCGATCGCAGCATCACGTTCGCGTCGCTGATCGCCGACGACCCCGCGATGCGGGCGGTCGTCGAACTGGCGAAGAAGGCCGCGCGTTCGGACGCGTCGATCCTGATCGTCGGCGAAACCGGGACCGGCAAGAACCTCGTCGCGCAAGCGATCCACAACGACAGCCCGCGCGCGAATGAACCCTTCATCAGCGCGAACTGCGCGGCGTTCGCCGAGACACTGCTCGAGTCCGAGTTGTTCGGCCACGAACGCGGCGCGTTCACCGGCGCCGACAAGCAGCGCAAGGGCGTCTTCGAACAGGCGAATGGCGGCACGCTGTTCCTCGACGAGATCGGCGACTTGTCGCTGACCGCGCAGGCCAAGATCCTGCGCGCGGTCGAGTACAAGGAGTTCGAGCGTCTCGGCGGCTCGCAGACCCTGAAGACCGACATCCGCATGCTGTTCGCGACGAACCGTGATCTGCGCGATGCCGTGAAACAGGGCGAGTTCCGCGAAGACCTCTACTACCGCGTCAGCGAGTTCACGATCGAAGTGCCGCCACTGCGCAAGCGGCGCGGCGACATCCAGGCGCTCGCGGATCGGTTCCTCGGTGAGCAGCGCGCGACGTTCGGTTTCCGCGTGAAGGGCTTCACCGAGGCGGCGCAGCGCGCGCTGGTCGGATTCGATTGGCCCGGCAACGTGCGTCGCTTGCGCGCCGTCATCAAGCGCGCGGCGGCGCTGGCGGACGGAGATCTCGTCGACGTCGGTGATCTCGATCTCTCCGGCGTGGCGCATACAGCCCCAACGACGCAGAGCGCGCATCCGGCGACGGCGACCTCAGCCGCTCCGGACGCGATCGAGGATTGGAACCTCGCGACCGTCGAGCGTCGGCACATCGAGAAGGTGCTGGCGTACGCGAAGGGCAACAAGAGCGAGGCGGCGCGCATCCTCGACATCGCGCGCACGACGCTCGACCGCAAGCTCGCGTCGTACGGGCTCGATTCGACCGGCGCGTAGTTCGCGCGGGCGCACTGCGAGCCGGCGAAGGCCACGAGTCCTTCAGAACGTGTTCAGCGCGCGGATCACCGCGTTCTGATGCTCCCGCGGGAGCTCCGGATAGATCGGCAATGACAGGATCTCGTCGCCCGCGCGCTCCGCTTCGATCGGGCGCGGTCGACCGACCATCAGCGGCGCGAACGCCGTCATGCGCGACAGTGCGCGCGGGTAGTGGATCAACGTCTCCACGCCGTTTCGCGCCAGATGTGCACGCAGCGCATCGCGGTCCGCGCATCGCACGACGAATTGGTGCCACACGTGGTGCGCGCCCGCGCGCTCGCGCGGCAGCGTGATCCGCGGGTTCACGACCTCGGCGTGGTAGCGCGCGGCGTGCGCGCGACGCAGCTCGTTGTCGGCGTCGAGGTACTTCAGCCGCACGCGCAGCATCGCCGCGTGGAGCTCGTCGAGACGCGCATTGATACCGGGTTCGACGACGTCGTAGCCGTCGACGAGGCCATAGGTGCGCAGCCGACGCATGCGTTCCGCGAGCGTCGCGTCGTTCGTCGTCAGCGCGCCGCCGTCGCCGAGCGCGCCGAGGTTCTTCGTCGGATAGAAGCTGAAGGCCGCGGCCACGCCCATCGATCCCGCGAGGCGGCCGCGATCGCGCGCGCCATGCGCTTGCGCGGCGTCCTCGAGCAACGGAATGCCGGTTCCGCTCACCACGGCCGCGAGCGCGTCGACGTCCGCGCATTGCCCGTAGAGGTGCACCGGAACGACGAGCTTCGTGCGCTCGGTGAGGCAGGAACGCAGCGCTGCCGGAGTCATCGTGAACGCGACCGGATCGATGTCCGCGAACACGGGGCGCGCGCCCACAGCGACCACGGCCATCGCCGTCGGCGCGGCGGTCAAGGCGGGCACGACGACTTCGTCGCCGGCTCCGATGCGCAGCGCGAGGAATGCCACTTGCAGCGCTTCGGTTGCGGAACCGACACCGATGCAATGCGCCGCGTCACATGCGCGAGCGAACTCCTGTTCGAACGCTCGGACTTCGGGACCGAGGACGTACGTGCCGCCGTCGAGCACGCGCGCGACCGCGGCGAGCAGTTCTTCCCGTCGAGCGACGACGGCGGCGCGGAGGTCGTGGAACGGGTTCATGCGTGCCTCTCGCGTTGCGTTGGGCCGTCAGACGTAATGCGCGAGATGGTCGCGGTAGTACGCGATCGTGCGCACCAAACCCTCGCGCAGCGCAATCCGTGGTCGCCAGCCCAGATGGTCGTGGATCTTGCCGTACGTGCCATAGATCGAGCCGATGTCGATGCGCTTCTTTTCGGGCGGCCACGGCACGAGGCGCGTCGCGCCGGCTCCCGCGAGTTCGACGAGCAGCGCGGCGAGGTCCTTCAGCGCGATCGGATCGTCGCCCGCGAGGTTGTAGATCTCGCCGTTGCCGCGCTCGGACGCGGCGGCGCGCAGGAATGCGTCGACGACATCGTCGACGAAGTTCAGATCGCGCAATTGCGTGCCGTCGCCGAACACGTCGATCGTGTCGCCCTCGACGACCTTGCGCACGAACCACGCGATGAAGCCTTGCCGGTTGTGACGCACGAGTTGCCGCGGCCCGTAGGTGTTCGTCAGCCGCAGCGACACCGCGCGGATGCCGTACACGCGCGCGTACAGCACGTGGTACTGCTCGCCCGCGACCTTGTTGATGCCGTTGACGTCGACGGGGTGGATCGGATGGCGCTCGTCGACGGGCAAGTATTCGGGGCGACCGTATTGCTGACGCGAGCCGGCGAACACGATCTTCACGTCGCGGTTGCGTGCGCGGCACGATTCCAGCAGTGACAACTGCGCGCGACAGTTGATGTCGAGGTCCGTGATCGGATCGACCATGCTGTCGATGTGGCTGACTTGACCCGCGAGATTGAAGATCACGTCGCGGTCGCGCACGCAGTGGTCCATCGCCTCACGGTCGCGGACGTCGACGACGACGACTTCGAGTCGATCCTCGAGTCCGGCCACGTTGAAGCGGTTGCCGCCATAGTCCGGCAGCAACGCATCGAGCAGGGTCACCCGAGCGCCGAGCGTGACGAGTTCGCGCGCGAGATTGCTGCCGATGAAGCCGAGCCCGCCCGTGACGAGCACGTTCTTCCCGGCGTACCACCGACGATGCGCGCCGTCGTCGATCGAGCTCACGTCGGGCTTCCCGCCGACTTCGTGACTTGCTTCTTCATGATCAGCTCCCACCACAAGAAGCCGATCTCCCACGCGACGCGTCCGACGCGACGGAAGTTGAAGAACTGCGAACGACCGTGCAGGCGATGGAGGTGATGCACCGGGACGTGCTTCACGACGAAGCCGTTCTTCTCGATCTTCGTGACGAGCTCGACGCAGATGACGCCCGAGTTGCGCGTGAGTTCGATCTTGTCGAACACGGCCTTGCGCAGCAGACGGAAGTCGCAGTCGACATCCTTGATGCGCAGCCCGAACGCCAACTTCACGACCCAGTGGTAGAGCTTGCCGATCACGACGCGATGCAGCGGATCGGAGCGCGCGATCTTGAAGCCATTGACCATGTCGGCGCCGTCCTTCGCCGCCCACAGGTCCTTCAGTTCGCGCACGTCGTACTGCGCGTCGCCGTCCGTGTAGAAGATCCACTCCTTCGTCGCCGCCGCGAAGCCGGACTTCAGCGCGCCGCCGTAGCCGCGATTCGTGGGGTGCGTGACCACGCGCAGATGCGGGTATTGGCGCTGGAGGTCGTCGAGGATCACCGCGCAGTGATCCGGGCTCGCATCGTTGACGACGATGATCTCGAAATCGTCGGTCAACTCACGCAAGACGACCGTCGACAGCACGACGAGGCTCGCGATGGTGCCCCAGTCGTTGTAGGCGGGAAAGAAGACGGAGATTCCGGGCGCGCGCGGGGCCGAAGGCATGAGAAGGCTGGAGTCGGGAATAGGCGCGCGGAGTCTAACCCACGGTCCGTGAGGCGGCCATTGCGCCCGGCTTGCGAAACACCGCGAAAATCGACAACCCGAACGGCCAGTCGACGACGCGGCCGAGCCAGGTCTCGATCCCGAGGATGGCCGAAAGCCCCGCGCCGATCACGGGATGGACGCGTTCGACGTCCGACTTCGGGGGGCCACCGCGGCGTAGCTTCCGGACGCCGACGGCGACCGGGTAGAGCAGCGCGTTGAACCCGGTGACCCGCACGATCTCGAGGCCGGCCGCGTGCGCGAGTCCTGTGACCGCGTCGCGCGTGTAGCGACGCGCGGTGTGGATGATCGCGTCGTGCGCGCTGCGCAATTCGGGATGCGCCGGGAGGTTCAGCACCAGGATCCCGCCCGGTGCGAGGACGCGCGCACACTCCTTCACCGCGGCCGCGTCGTCTCCGACGGCCTGGTGGTACAGCACGTCGAGCGACACGACGGCATCGAACGAGGCCTCGGCGAACGGCAAATGCGCGACGTCGGCGCGCGCGAGGCGCGCGAGGTCTCGCCGAGCGGCGAATGACAGCGCGATCGGACTGAAGTCGATGCCGACCGCGCGTCCACGCACCTTGGCGAGGAAGCCTCCCGTGCCACAGCCGGCGTCGAGCACTCGACCGTCCTCGCGCGGGATCCAGCGCAAGAGTTCGCGTCGGGCGAGCCGATGCAGCGCCCGGTACCAGAAGTGCTCGTCTTCGTGTTCGAAGATGCGGCGGTACTCGGACGGGTCCACGGGTTCGGCGGTCCTTCGGTCGGGAGTGCGCTCGGCGGGGCCGACAGTCTACGAGCCGCCTGAGACCGACGACCGCCCGGCGCGGAGGCCTTCGTCGGTGAACCGGTTCCCGGCTTGAGTCCTCGCCGCGCGGATGTTGGAGTCGACGACGTGAGTTCTGCCGACTCCAGCGCCCGACCCGAACGTCCGTGGCTCGATCGAACCAGCACCGCGAGCGTCGTCTACACGGTGCTCGCGGTGGTGCTCTTGCACGGTGTGCTGTGGACCGTCGGCAAACCGCTGATCGGCAGCAAGGACTGGAACGCCTTCCTCGGCCAGGCACAGGCCGAGCTCAGCACCTGGCTCGATCACGGGCAATTCCCGCTGTGGAACCCGTGGCGGCGTGGCGGCCAAGTGTCGTTCGCGCAGCCGGAGTCGATGCTGCTGTCGCCGGTCACGCTGCTGGCGCTGTGCGTCGGCGTGCTGAACGCATTCAAACTCGTGCTCGTCCCGCTGTTCGTCGTCGGCTGTCTCGGGCTCCACGCGTTCGCGGGGACGCTCGGGCTGCGGGGCGCCGCGCGCTACGTGCCGGCCTTGACGTTCTTCGGTTCGTCGGTGTTCCCGCTCTACGTCAGCGGTGGTTTGCCGAATTGGATCCACGGCATCGCGATCTTGCCGTGGCTCGTGCGCAGCGTTTGGTTGTGCGGTGAGCCCGGCAAGGAACGACATGCGCTGATCGCGGGAGCGCTGCACGCCGCGCTGCTGTGGTGCGGCAGCATCCACCATTTCGTGTTCGTGCCGATCGTGCTCGGGCTCGTCGCGCTGGCGCGCGCGCTGTCGCTGCGTTCGGTGCGGCCATTGCTGCTGCTCGGGCTCGCGTTCGTCATCAGCGTCGGGCTGGCCGCTCCGCGCCTGTTGCCGATGTTCGACCTCTATTCCCATTTCCCGCGCGAGACCGCTGCCGAAGGGCGCACCACGCGGCCGTGGGTGCTGCTCGCGACGTTTCTCGAGCCGGTGGTGCCGTGGCGCATCGACCTGACGACGCTCGATCGGACGTGGATCCAAGTCGGTCCGGGGCACTCGGTGCAGTGGGTGAACGTCGGGTCCTTCATCGGGCCGCTCGGCGTGTTGTTCGCGCTGATCGGAGCGCTCGCCGCCGGGCGCCGCGGCTGGGTCCATCTCGCGATCGTCGTGCTGTTCGCGTGGGGATCGCTCGGCAGTTGGTGCGAGCCGAGCCTGTGGCGGTGGCTCCACGCGCTGCCGGTCTATCGATCGATGCAGGCGCCGGAGCGGCTCGTCATGTACGCGACGTTCGCGCTCGCCGTCCTGGCGGGCTTCGGCGCGCAACGCTTGGCCGAGCTCTCGGTGCCGCAACGCCGCGGTGTGCGTCGACTCGTGCTGGGCTTCGCCGCGATCGCGTTCGTCGGTCCGCTGCTCGTGTTCAATGCGCCGATCGCGCGGACCGGCTTCGACGTTCCGTTGCCGGAGCTCGCCGAGCGTGGTGCGTTCGTGCAAGGGCCGGCGCGCATCCTGCCGCAGCAATGGGGCGGCGAGCTCTACGCCGCCGTGCTCGAGAACCGCGGCAATCCGAACGGGCAGTCGGACATCCCGATGCAGCGCGCGGCGCGCGGCAGCGACGATCCCGAATATCGCGGCGAGGTGTACTTCGCGAACGGGCAGCCGATCGAGTTCGCGGAGATCACGCCGAACCGCATTCGTGCGCGCGCTCATCCCGCAGTTGCCGACACGTTGGTCGTGAACCAGAACTACTACCCGGGCTGGGTCGTGCGCGGCGTCGACGGCGCGACCGTGCATGACCGTCGCGGTCGTATCGCCGTCGATGTGCCGGCGGGCGCGCTCGACGTCGAGTTGTGCTTCGAGCAACCCGCGACGACGCGCGGGCTGGCCCTCGGCGCATGTGCGCTGCTGTGGTGGATCGTGGCGTTGCGGGCGCGAACTCCCCGCGGGAAGCGCATTGGCGTGGTCGGCCATCTCGCGCTGGCCGTGGCGACGGCGGCGCTGCTCGAACGTGCGGCGCCTCCACCCGCGACGACGCAGCGCTCCGGCGCGAGCGATCCGAAGACGTATCTCGTCGACGTGCGGCGGGTTGCCGAAGGTGCGATGCCGACGATCCAGCGCGCGATCGACGCCGCCGTGCAGGACGACGTGATCCGTGTGGCCGCGGGAACGTACGACGGCTTCGTGTTGCGCAAGGGCGTGACTCTCGCGGCGCACGGGGATGGGGAGGTCGTCGTCCGCGGGCGCGCCGCGATCCGTCAGGTACCGACCGGATCACCGGCGCGGCTGATCGGGATCACGTTCGCGGATGACGAGCCGAAGGATGGCGAATCGCTCGTCATCGAAGAGTGCGCGGGCGTCGTGCAGTTGCAGTCGGTCGACGTGCGCGCACGGCAAAGCGCTGCGGCGGTCGCGCTCCGCGTGCGCGAGTGCGCGCGGGTGCATGCGTTCGGCAGCTCGTTCGGCGCCTCACGGGTGGGACTGCTCGTCGAGGATGCGACGCTGACGCTGTCGCGCGTGCACGTCGACGCGGCGGACGTCGGGATCCGGGGACAGCGTGCTCGGCTCTGGATCTCCGACCTCGACACGAGCGCGTCCACGCCGATCGTCGCCGAGGGCTCGTCGGTCGATCGGCGAGGCCGCGGTGCGCCAGAACCCCCTTCGCCGGCTCCGCACGTGCGCGTCGTCGACACGGTCTACGACGGGCCGTTCCTGAACGTCGAATGCAGTGGAACGCCGGGGGCCGACGGCTTCGTGCTCGTCGGCGCCGCCACGGCGCTCGCGGACGACGCGAAGACCGATGGCAAGACGAAGCGTCTGGTCGAGTTCACCGAGGGTGTCGAGCCGATCCCGATCCGCATCCCGTCGGATGGCGTGTTGAAGCTCGCCCTGCCGCAGCCCGGCGGGACACGAGGTCTCGGCAGCGGTGCGTTCGTGCAGATGGGACTCGAATCGAGTCCGGGCACGCGGATGTTCGTGCTGTCGATGCTCGACGGAGCGTTGCGTCAGGGACCCTGACCTTCGTCGAAGATCGACGTGCGCCAAAAGCCGATGCATGGTCCGGAAGGGCGTCGGCCGCCCGCGATCGAACTCACCGCTTCTGGGGGACGAGTTCGAGCTCCAATTCGGCTTTGCGCAGCTCCATGCGCTCGGCGAGGTCGACGAGGTCAAGGCCGTCCGCCTTCTTGACCTTCGGGAACATCTGCATCTCTTCTTCCTTCACGTGGTGCCGGACGTACTCGCTGAGCACCTTCATGCGCGCGTCGACGAGTACATCGCCGCCCTCGGCCGATTCGAGTTGTTCGACCAGCGTCTTCACGTGTTCGTGCTCGACGTTCGCCTCGTCGAGGTTCTCCTGGCCCTCTTCGCCCAGGGCTTCGCGGAGTGCCGGATAGAAGATCTCTTCCTCGATCTGCGCATGGACGCTCAGCGCGGCGCAGACCTTCGCGATCCACTCCGTCTTCTTCGCGTCCTTGGCGCGCTCGTACTTCTCGAAGTAGCCGTCGACCGTCTCGTGGTCCTCCTTCAGCATCTGGAGCGCTCGGAACTTGGAGGTCTTCGACTTCGAGGAGGACTTCGTGGTCGCCATCTTGGTGGTCCATACGAAAGCACACGCACTGGGTACGGCGCGTCGAAGCGCAACGTGCGTGCCATGGACGTCGCGCGCGAATGGCGCGGAATCGCGCGCTCGCGGCGCTTTGCGCCACGAGACGGCGGTGCGCGCGCGTGGGACGAGTGAACGGCGTTCTACACTTTGCGCGCCGCGTACGCGTTCATGGGCCTCGCCCGCATCGCACGGGCCGACGCGACCTCACGTCGCAGGTCACGGAACGCCGCTCGCTCGGTGGTTCACCCCAACCCCGGAATCCACATTGGAGGGTGCACCATGCAACGTCAGAACAGTTCAAGAGGCTCGAGTTCTCGATCGAAGTCGCAGAATTCGCGCGGCAGCTCGACCAAGAGTGTTCGTGGAACCGCGTCGAGCAGCAGCGCTCGCGGCTCGAGCCAGAGCAAAAGCAAGAGCAAGAGCGGTCGAGACAGCGACCGCTCGTCGTCCAAGGGCAGTCGATCCTCGACGAGCGAAGGCTCGTCGTCGGGTCGCGGTTCCTCGTCGAAGCGAACGGCTTCGAGCAAGGGGAGCCGCTCGTCGAGCGGATCCACGAAGGGATCGCGCGGTCGTTTCGAGCGCGACACCGATCGCGACGACGACCGCGACGAACGCGACGCACGCAGCGGCAGCCGCAGCGAGCGCATGGCGGCGCGCGGGCGCGACGAGGACGACGATCGCGACGGCTTCGGCCGCGACTCGCGACGCGGATCGCGTTCGCGCTGAACGACGCCATCCGACAACACGAAGAAACGGGCGGAGACGACCTCGTCTCCGCCCGTTTCGTTTTCGCGAATGGTCGGCCGCGGCGTTCCGCGGATCAGCTTCCGCTGCTCTCCTTGGCGTCCGCGGCTTCGTGCGCCGTCCGGACGTCGCGCTCCTCCTCGGGCGGAGGGAGCTCCGCCTTCATGCCGAGGCTCGCGATCCACAGTTCCCGGGTCCATCCGGCACCGTGGTAGTAGTGCTGGTCTTCCTCGTCCTCGACTTCCGCGTGCGCGGCCGCGAGGCTCTCGTGCGGCGACGACTCCTCGACCAGGCGGCCGATCAGGCTCCAGTTGAGGTGGTCCTTGGTCTCCGCGAGCGTGACGCACTCGGCCGCGACGATCTCGGCGGCCTTCGGATCGTCGGAGCCCAGCGCCATGTGCATCGCCTGGACCAACGACTTGCCGATGTGGCGGACGACTTGTCGCCCTGGCGTATCCCGCGCGGGATCGAGTCCGACCGCGACGCACGTGCGTTGCGCGACGTCGACGTGGCGTCGCGTCTGCTCCAAGTACTTCTCCCACTCCGCGCGCAATTGCGGATTGCGCACGCACGTCAGCGCGGTGCGGTAGATCTCCACGCCACCCAGTTCGGTTTCGAGCGCTTGATAGAGCAAGTCCTGGGCGGACTCGTTCAGCGCGTTCGGTTGTTTCATGGTTCGGGTCCTCACGCAGACGTGGATTCGAAATCCCGGTCGAAATGCCGGTGCTTGGCGATCGCGTCGATGAACTTCGTCGCGAACTTCGGGTGCGCGACGTCGCGACCCGTGATGACGCCCTGGTCCTCGACGATCGTCTGGTCCAAGGCCAACTGGATGGCGTGCAGCTCGGCATCCTCGAGCAGCTCGATTCCTTCGGTCGTCGCGGCGATGGGCTTGGCATGCAGGAACGCCTCGCGCACGAAGTGGATCGCGGCGCCTTCGTCCTTCAACGCGTCGACGCTCGATTGCCCACCGGGCACGAACACGGCGTCGTAGAGCACCGACGCGGTCGTCAGCAACGATCGGTCGATGGTGATCCGCGAGCCGTTGTCCGCGGTCAGGAAGCCGAGCGTCGGCGCGACGAGTTCGACGCACGCGCCGGCGATGTGGAGCGCCGAGCGGACGGTGTCGATCTCGGAGGCCCGCGCGCCTTCGGCGACGAGCATCGCGACCTTGCGCGTGCGGATCGACGTGTGCGGCTGGTTCACCAAGCTCAGCGCGGGCGAGGGTCGGGCCGCCGCGACCGCGGCTTTCGCCGGTCCCGGCGTCCCGCTGCTCGCGGCGACTTGCGGCTTGCGCGCGGGCTTGCCCAACGTCACGCCGATGCCCTCGGCGACTTCCTGCGCGAACGCTTCGTCGATCTCCGCGAACAACGCGACGACGCGTTCGCGGATCGCCAAGCGCTCGACCTTGCCGAGCTCGAAGCGGCACGCGTCGACGAGATGCTCGTACTCGGGCTCCGACTGGCTGAGCAGGAACATGCGCGCCTGGCTGAAGTGGTCAAGGAAACTCGGGCTGCGCTCGCGCGTCTTCTCGCCTTCGACGCGCTGCGGGAAGTGCGTGAAGCCGCGTCCCGGCGGCGCCAACTCCGGCTGATTGCCGGCGATGCTGTTCGGGTGGTAGAGCGCGCGCGCCGTCGGGATGCGCATGCGGTGGGCGCCGTCCTGCTGGTGGTTGTGCACCGCGGCGAGCGGGCGGTTGATCGGCAGATCCATGAAGTTCGGGCCGCCGAGCCGCAGCAGTTGCGTGTCGAGGTACGAGAACAGCCGCGCCTGCATCAGCGGGTCGTTCGTGAAGTCGATGCCGGGAACGATGTTCCCGACGCAGAACGCGACTTGCTCGGTCTCGGCGAAGAAGTTCGACGGATTGCGATCGAGCGTGAGCTTTCCGACGCGGCGCACCGGCACGAGTTCCTCGGGCACGAGCTTCGTCGGATCGAGCAGATCGAAGCCGAGCGCGAGCTCCTTGCCTTCGGGGATGATCTGGAGGCCGAGTTCGTATTCGGGGTAGTTCCCGCGCTCGATGGCCTCCCACAGATCGCGGCGGTGGAAGTCCGGGTCCTTGCCCGAGATCTTCTGCGCTTCGTCCCAGACGATCGAGTGCGCGCCGAGCACCGGCTTCCAATGGAATTTGCAGAATACGGAGCGCCCTTTTGCGTTCACGAGCCGGAACGTGTGAACGCCGAAGCCCTCCATCATGCGATAGCTGCGCGGCAGCGCGCGATCCGACATGACCCACATGACCATGTGCATGGTCTCGGGCACGAGCGAGACGAAGTCCCAGAACGTGTCATGCGCCGATGCGGCCTGCGGCATCTCGTGGTGCGGCTCGGGTTTCACCGCGTGGACGAGATCGGGGAACTTGATGCCGTCCTGGATGAAGAACACCGGCATGTTGTTGCCGACGAGGTCGAAGTTCCCTTGTCGCGTGTAGAAGCGCGTCGCAAAACCTCGGACGTCGCGCGCGAGGTCGCTCGATCCGCGCGACCCCACGACCGTCGAGAACCGCACGAACACGGGCGTCTTCGCCGTCGGATCGATCAGGAAGTCGGCCGCGGTGATGTCCTCGAGCGACTCGTAGACCTGGAAGAACCCATGAGCGCCCGAGCCGCGGGCATGCACGACGCGCTCCGGGATGCGCTCGTGATCGAAGCGCATGATCTTTTCGCGCAGGTGGAAGTCCTCGAGCAGCGTGGGTCCACGCTGGCCGGCACGCAGCGAGTCGTCGGTGTGCCCGATCGGAATGCCCTGATCCGTCGTCAGGGTCGACCCGTCGGGTCGTTCGCGAAACGCTTCCAGGGCGTCGTTCTTGTCGGTCGCGCACGCGGGAGGTGCGTCCTCGGCGTCAGGCCTGGATCGCGACGGCCCATCCGACTTCCGCGTCGCGGCGGACTTCGAGGACGAGCGCGCGGCGGGGGCGCCGTCGGACTTCGCGGATTCACGACCGGTGCGACCGGACTTCGAGGTTGATTTCGGTTTCATGGCGGCGAGCCATGCGCACCGCGTGCCAATCCGCGGCGAGGCGGCGGGCCCGCGTGCCGTCGAAGTTCGGGATGCGACGGCGCCTTCGCACGGTGGGCGAGGCCGTCACGGATGGGCCGCGGGACGGCTCATTCGCCGCGCTCTGCGCGATCGAGGATCTCGCGCATTGCGTCGACGTCGAGCTGTGGGGCGGACTCCATGGCGTCGTACTCGTCGAGCAACGCGCGCGCGGCCTTGAACTGCTGGTACTCGATCAGCCACTCGGTGAAGCCGAGCCACATCTGCGGGCCCCAATACGCGTCGGCGCCGCCGATCGCGACCGCGGCGCGGAAGTGGTCGATCGAGGCGTCGCTTTGGCCGCGCATGCAGCACAGCAAGGCCTCGTTGAACGGCACGAGGAAGTAGTTGGGCTCGATCTGCTTCGCGCGCGTGAGCGCATCCTGCGCGTGCTGGTGGTCGATCGCGGCATCGTGCGCCGCGCCGACGCGTTCGAGCTGATTCGCGCGGTAGAGATGCGCCGCCGCCAACGAGTTCCAGCCCGGCGCCGAATCCTCGCGCAGCTTCAGCAGGCGTTCGAAGTTCGAGATCGCCGCGTCGTATTTCTTGCGCGTGAGGTCGATCTGCCCGAGCAGGTTCCAGGTCTCCGGCCGCCCAGGCCGCACGCGGGAGTACGACAGGAGTTCACGTTCCGCGTCGTCGTATTCGCGCATGCGGAAATGCACCGCGCCGAGTTCGTACCGCGACTCGATGCAGTCGGGATCGAGCTCGAGCGCCTTGCGGTTCTCGGCGATCGACTCCGGGTACTCGCGCCGCGCTTGCCGAATCAGACTCCGATACCGCGCCGCGCGCGCAGAGCTCGGCGGTGTCGCCGGCGGCACGTCGGGCATGCGCCGCTCCTTCACCCGTTGCGCGAGGTGCAGTCCGAGCTCGGCAGCGCTTCGATCCGTCGATCCGTTGCTCGCGAGCCACGCATAGTCGGATTCGGCGTCCGCCCAGCGTTTCTCGCGCAAGGCGAGTTCTGCGCGTTCGAACCGCAGATCCTCGCGCGCCGCATCGGTGAGCAACGCGGCGTCGAGCAGTGCGCGTGCACCCGCAAGATCACTGTTCGCGAGCAGCGCCTGGAGTTGCGTGCGATCGCGGTCCCGTTCCGTCGCCTGCTTCGACACCAGCGAGTCGAATCCCCACACGAGCAAGCCGATCGCAGCGACACCGATGCCGAGCGTCAGCAAGAACGGAGCTCGCCGCCGTTGCGCGCGGCGCAGGATGCGCGTCATCGTGCCGACCGCGGTGGCTTCGATCGGCTCGCCGGCGAGGAAGCGCGTGAGGTCGCACGCCAACGCGTCGCCATCGGCATAACGCCGCGCCGGGTCTTTCTCGAGGCAGCGCATGACGATCGTCTCGAGATCGCGCGCGACGGTCGGCGCGATCTTGCGCACCGGCGGCGCGTCGTCGCGCGTGATGACCTCGAGCAGTTGCGGCACCGACGGCGCGTCGTACGGCCGCCGCCCGGTGAGAGCTTCGTACAGCACCGCACCGAGCGCATGGACGTCCGACCGCGGCGACGGTGGCTCGCCACGTACGCATTCGGGACTCAGGTAGTGCGGCGTGCCGATCAGCGCGCCCGTCGCGTTCGTCAGTGCCTCGACGCCGAGGTCGCGCGCGATCCCGAAATCGGCGAGCAGCGCGCGCCCGTCGTTCGCGATCAGGATGTTCGACGGTTTCACGTCGCGGTGGACGATGCCCTGCGCGTGCGCCGCGCCGAGCCCGCTCGCGACGTCCCGCGCCACCGCGGCGCACGCCCGCGCCCAATCGGCGCGAAACGCCGCGGGCAGCAGGTCGACCTTCAGATCGCGCCGCAGCGCCGTCAGGCGCTCGAAGTCGACGCCGTCGACGAAGTCCATCGCCAAGAAATGCGTGCCGCCGTCCTCGCCGACCACGAACACGCGCACGAGGTTGGGATGGGCGAGCCGCGCCAGCAGCGCCGCTTCGCGCTGGAACCGGGCCAAGCGCGACGGATCGGCGGAGGCCTCGTTCGACAATAGCTTTAGAGCGACTTCCCGCCCCAGCGAGAGCTGTCGTGCGAGGTAGACGACGCCCATGCCGCCGCGACCCAGCTCGCGTAGCAGCTTGAAGTCGCCAAGGATGCGCCGCGGGGCGTCCTGCATAGGGCCCGGACTCTACCCCGCGGTTCGCGTGTTATGCTCCGCCCGTCGTTCAGGACTTGCCCCAGCCTGGCCGGCTCTCTTCGCCCAGTCGTTGCCGGAACCGCACCTTCCCCCTGATCGGTGCGGTGACGGACCAGGAGAGTTCGCCATGAATCCCGCCTGCCGCGCGGTCGCGTCCGCGTGTCTGCTGTCCACGTTCCTCCTCGCCGCCCGCGCCGACGCTCAGTCGTTCTCGATCCCGACGAACGTGAACGTCGGCGTCGGCATCGCGCCGAACACGGTCACCGGCGCCGAAGCCGCCGACCTCGACGGGGACGGCAACGGCGACATCGTCGCGGTCGACAACGCCGCGAACGGCAACATCGGCGTCGCGCGCGGCCTCGGAGGCGGCGTGTACTCGGTGCCGATCCTGTCCGGTCCGACCGGCGCGATCACCGGCGCGTCCATCCCGGTGACCGCCGACTTCGACCTCGACGGGGTGCTCGATCTCGCCTACTCCGGCCTGTCCGTCGGCAACGTGCCGACGCTGTTCGTCGCGCGCGGCGATCCGGCCAACCCGGGTGCGTTCATCATGCCGGCGCAGGCGTTGGTGGTGGGCGCCGCGGGCGCCTCGGTCACCGGCACACGCACGACCGACTTCACGGCGAACGGCACGCAGGATCTCGTCGCGACGGTCAACGGCACGACACGCCGCATCGTGAACGTCGAGAACGGCGGCGGATTCGTGTTCGGACCGCTGACGTCGACGAACACCACGTCGGGCCCGCAGGACATCGACGTCTGCGTCGACTTCAACAAGGACGGCTTCAAGGACCTCGCGATCGTCGAGTCCGGCCCGCTCGGCAACTTCGTGACCGTGTATCCGGGCACGGGCAATCCGAGCGCGCCGCTCGGACAAGCGCGGCAGTTGTCGTTCCCGACCAACGTCACGCCGCTCGACGTGCATTGGATCGATTGCGATCAGGACCAGTTCTACGACCTCGCCGTCTCCGCGGATGGCGGCCAGAACCTCGTGTTCCTGGTGAAGAACTTCCCCGGCGTCGCCGGCCAGTTCATTCCGGCGTCGGTGCTGCCGCCGTTCGTGCTCGGCAGTGTCCCGAACTCACTGATGCGCCTCGACGTCGACGCCGATGGCACCGAGGACTTGAGCGTGCTCGGCGTCGGCAACGTCGGCGGCAATCCGGTGACCGTCGGCTTCCTGAAAGTCTCGAACTGTCTCGCGGGGAGCCCCACGGCGCTGAACGCCGGGTCGGTCTCGCCGACCACCGTCCCGCAGGAAGTCGGGCAATACCTGACGGTGCAGGATCAGAACTTCGACGGCCGCCTCGACGTGCTGTCGGTCGACCAGACCGGCACGGTCGACGCGGTGAAGGTGTTCACGAACACGTTGCCGATGGCGCTGACCGTGACGCCGGTGCGACCGCTGCTCGGCGAGACGACGCCGTTCACGTTCCGCGTACAAGCGGGCCCGGCCTTCGCCGGTCGCGCGTTCGCGATCCTGTTCTCGATCAAGGGCACGCAACCGGGGCTCAGCCTCGGTGGCCCGCTCGAGTTGCCGCTGAACGCGCCGGTGTTGCCGTTCCTCATCACGGGCAATCTCGGCCCGGGCGGTATCCAGACGATCACGACACCGCCGGTCACGTTCGCGGCCAAGCCCGTCGGCTTCTCACTCGAGATGTGGTGTGCCGCCGTGGTCGAAGGCCCCACGTCGGGAATCGCCGGTTTCGTGACGAACCCGGCGCTGATCACGATTCCGTGAACGGAGCGCGCGGTTGCGCGAGCGCGGCCGGGGCGTAGTCTGCGCCCGCATGAAGCCTCGCATCGGTGTGTGCTCGTGGTCGCTGCGCGCGGAGAACCCGGAACAACTCGCGGACCGCATCGCGGCCGTCGGAGTGAAGTTCGCGCAACTCCATCTCGATCCGCTGCGTGAACGTTGGAGCGTCGCCGCAACGACCCGCGCATTGAGCGCGCGCGGCATCGCGCTCGTGTCCGGCATGATGACGATGGCGGGCGAGGACTACGCGACGCTGGAGTCGATCCAACGCACCGGCGGAGTGCGTCCCGACGCGACGTGGGACGAGAACCGCCGCGCCGCACGCGAGAACGCGAAGCTCGCGCGCTCGCTCGGGCTGCAGCTCGTGACGTTCCACGCAGGGTTCATCCCGCACGATCGCCAGGACCCGGAGCGCACGACGTTGCTCGCGCGGTTGCGTGAACTCGTCGACGTGTTCGCGGAGCAGGACGTGCGCGTCGGGTTCGAAACCGGGCAGGAGACGGCGACGACGCTGCTCGATGCGCTCGACGCGCTGGATCGACCGCGCGCGGGCATCAACTTCGATCCGGCGAACATGATCCTGTACGACCAGGGCGATCCGGTGAAGGCGCTCACGGCGCTCGCTCCGCGCGTGCTGCAATGCCACGTGAAGGACGCGACGCGCACGCGCGTGCCGGGGCAATGGGGCGCGGAAGTCCGCGTGGGAACCGGCGACGTCGATTGGCGCGGGTTCTTCGCGGCGTTGCGCGCGGCGAAGCTCGACGTCGATCTCTGCATCGAGCGCGAAGCTGGCGACGACCGCGTCGCCGACATGCGCGCCGCGCATGAACTCGTGCTGCGCGAGGTGGAGCGATGACGCGCACGGTCGGCGTCGGAGTCGGCGTGATCGGCCTCGGCTTCATGGGGCGCACGCATCTCGAGGCCTACGCGAAGGCGCGCGCGGCGGGCTTCGCGAATCGCATCGTCGCCGTCGCCGACCGCGACGTCGCGCGCTTGCGCGCCGATGCGCAGGCCGGCGGCAACCTCGCGACGACGAGCGGAGCACCGCTGTTCGACGCGTCGACGACGCACACGTACGCGACGCCGGACGAACTCCTGCGCGACCCGGAGGTCGAGCTCGTCTCGATCTGCACGCACACCGACACGCACGTCGATCTCGCGGTCCGCGCGCTCGAGGCCGGCAAACACGTGCTGGTCGAGAAGCCGCTGGCGCTGACCGCCGCCGCCATTCGCCCGCTGACCGAAGCCGCGCGCAAAGCCAAGACTCTCTGCATGCCAGCGCACTGCATGCGCTTCTGGCCGGCGTGGGAGTGGCTGAAGCATCGCATCGACGACGGCACGCTCGGCCGCGTGCGCAGCGCAGTCTTCCAACGGCTCGGCTCCGGGCCAGCGTGGTCGCGGGACTTCTACGCCGACGACGCCAAGACCGGAGGAGCCCTCGTCGACCTCCACCTCCACGACACGGACTTCATCCGTCACTGCTTCGGAGACCCCGACGACGTCGTCACGACGGGCACGATCCACCACCTGTCGACGCACTATCGATATCGAAACGGCCCGCAGCACGTCCTCGCCGAGGGCGGTTGGGACCACAGCCCAGGCTTCCCGTTCCGCATGCGGTATGTGGTGGTTTTCGAGAAGGCGACGGCGGACTTCGACCTCACGAGGACGCCGGCGTTGCAGCTCGCGCGCGACGGGAAGTGCGATGCGGTCGAGGTGCCGGATACGAATGGGTACGACGGCGAGGTAAGGCATCTGCTCGCGGCGATCGCAACGGGGACGAAGGACTTGCGCGTGACGGTCGAGGATGCGGAGCGGACGGCGTTGGTGCTGGAGAGGGAGCGGGCGGGGGTGGGCCCGATCCGGACGAAGTAGCCGCCAGCAATCCTGTCCGGCCACCCGGACGAAGTAGCCGGCGGCAATCCTGTCCGGCCACCCGGACGAAGTAGCCGCCGGCAATCCTGTCCGGCCACCCGGACGAAGTAGCCGCCGGCAATCTTGTCCGGCCACCCGGACGAAATAGCCGCCGGCTACTTCGTCCGGGTGGCCCAAGTAGGCACGCCCGCCCGCCGCCCACCGCGGGTCGCCGAGCGCAGCGACGGCGGCCCGCTCCGCATCAATCCGCGCCGTCGGTCCGTCGCCAAACGCGAACACCATCCGACGAGCCGCACAGCACGCCACCCCCGATCCCAACTTCGCTCGCGTACTCCCGCGCCACCCGCCGCACCTCGACCTCCGCATCAGCTCGCGCGAGAACCGCAACGGTCCCGCCGCTCCCGCCGCCCGTGATCTTCGCGCCGTAGATCCCGCGTTCCGCTCCCGCCGCCCGAGCCATGGCGACCAACCGATCCGTGCCGCTCGACCCGAGTCCGCACGCTCCGTAGCTCGCATGGCTCTCGAACATCCATGTGCCGAGCCGTCGCCGGCTCTCCTCGTCCAGCGCGCCTGACCGCAGCACGTCGCGAAACGCACGAACACGTGCGTGCTCGAAGATCGGATGTGCGGTCGCGACGCGGATGGCATACGTGCGCGATGGATCGACGCGCGTCACGTCATCGGTGATCCCGCCGTAACGAGCGAGGAACGCGTCGCCGCGCATCGACTCGGGAACGCGAGCTTCGAACGAGCGCCATTCGTCGACGGAGACGTTCGCGAGGAATCCGTGCCAGCGCGGGTCGTCGATCGCGACGCGGCCATCGCCGACTTCGCGTACGCCGAGTCCTGCCAACTCCGCGAGCACGCGCGCTCCCATGAACGCCGCGGTGCGGACCGAGCCGTAGTCGGCGCCCTTCACTTCGTGGCGTACTCCCGAGTCGATCCCGAACACGGCGAGCGACGTTGGCAAGCCGATCGGAGCCTCGAGTTGCGCCGGCTGGCACAAGAGCGCAACGAGGTGATCCGCGACACCGCATGCGACGGTCATCTGGTCCATGATCCCGCAGGGTGCACCGACGATGCGGTGCTCGACGCGTTGCGCGAGCTGCGCGATCTCGAACGGTTCGAGCCGTACGTCGAGCACGCGTGCGACGGCGGCGAGCGCTGCGACTTCGAGTGCCGCCGACGAACTCACGCCCTTCCCGACCGGAACGTCGGACGTCACGAGCAACGTCAATCCGCGCAGCTTCGCGCGAAGAACGTCGATCCCGCAACGCTCCGCGAGGATCGGCAAAACACCGAGCGCATAGGCGGCCCACGTCCGAGCCGGAGTGTCACGCAGCCGCGATCGCACGACACTGCAGTCGTCGAACAGCGCATCGAGCTTGACCGCGACCTGATCGGATCCGCCGACTTGCCCGGCGGCATCGCTGCGCACGGTGGCCTGGCCCGAATCGTTCGTCTGCGCCAACACCCACGTCGCACAAGCGAGCGGCCACTCGAGCACGAGCGATCCCGAGTAGTCGGCGATCCCGCCCATCAGATCGAGTCGACCCGGCGCGCGCGCGAGCACGGCGGGGCGGCCCGAGTCGAACGACGCCGGATCCGCGGCAAGCGTGTCGAGCGCTCGAAACGCGGCAACGTCGCCAGGAACGTCGTTCGCCAACGGAGGCTCGAACGCCGAGCGCGTGAGCTTCGTCACGACAGCCCATGCTCCACGAGCAGCGCCTGCAGCGTCGGCAACACCTGATCGCGGATCGCCGCGTTCGCGAATCCGCACCACGCGACGTCGTGCTCGACGTCGAACAGCGGCGCGGCGAGCGGCGCGCCACTCGGATCGCAAACGATCACGCCGGCCGCGCGCGCGACGAGTTCCGCGGCGAGGTCGTACGGATGGCAGCACAAGCCGCGCACGCCGAGCTTCTTCCACACGAGCGGACGCAGGTCGGCGCACCAACGGTCGTGGCCCGCGAGCAGCTCGCCCATTTGCCCGGCCGAGCAGATGTATTGATCCTCGAACGCGCGCGCGCGGCCCGGCGGTTGTGGCCCGAGCACGCGTTCGATCAGCGCATCGTCGATCGTCGCGAGCAGTGCGCGCGGTCCCGGGAAGAAGCGCGCGAGGTTGCCGAAGCCGTGCTCGATCGTCGTCGCGCGCGACGGCCGCGGCGCGATCGCGACGTGCGTGCGATGCAGCCGATCGAAGCGTTCACCGCGCAACTGCAGTGCGCCGCCGTCGCTCCACGCGATGAACGCGTCGGACAGGTGCTGCTTCACGAGCGGGATCTCGGTTTGCAGCGCGAGCTCGATCGACGTCAGCGTCTGGTGCTCGTCGCGATACGGCGCGACGCCGGTCAGGATCCACGCGGAGCGCTTCTGCACCATCAAGCCCCGCGTCCCGTCGATCGGATCGACGAGCACGACGAGCTCCGGCATCGCGCCGTGCGGCAGCGTCATGCGACCGCTCGCGCCGAGCCCTTCCGCGACGAGCACGAGCGGCCACTCGCGCGCGAGCTCTTCGAAGTGGTGGACGAGCACGGCCTCGGACACGCGGTCGATCGCGAAGATCGTGTCGCCCGCCTGTTCGTCGACCGGCGTCTCGAGCACTTCGATCGCGCTGCGCTCGCACGACGCGACGACCTCGTCACGGATCGCCGCGTGGATCGCGCGCAGACGTTCGACGAGTCGCGCTCGTTCGCGAATCATGAAGCGCTCCCGGTGGTCGCCGCGCGCTCGCGCCAGTGCGTCGTGCTCTGCGCGCGCAGCTCCGCGGCCTTGTCCTCGGGCGACGTGTCGGACAGGAAGTTGCCGCCGCCGATCTCGGGACCGGCGAGGAACTTCAGCAGGTTCGGCTGCCGCAGCGGCGGCAGGAACCCGACGAAGAAGTGGAAATCCGCGTCTCCGCTGCCATCGAGCGGCGCTTGATGCAGCGGCATCACGTAGGGGAATGCCGTCGACCACAAGTTGTCGAACCGCACCGTCACGTCCTTCAGTGCGCGCGCGAGCGAGGCGACCTCGACGTCGCTCAAGCGATCCACGTGCGGCACGCGCCGCTTCGGCGCGACGTAGACCTCGTACGCATAACGCGCGAAGTAGGGCACGAACGCGATCGCGTGCTCGTCCTCGAACAGGATGCGGCGACCGTCGGCGCGCTCGGCTTCGATCAAGTCCTCGAACAGCCCGCGGCCGGTTTCCGCGCGGTGTTTGCGCATCGCGTTCAACTCGACCTCGACCGTCTTCCAGACGAAGTTCGTCGCGTACAGCTGCCCGTGCGGATGCGGGTTCGAGACGCCGACGAGCTCGCCCTTGTTCTCGAACAAGAGCACGTGGCGCACGTTCGCGTGGGTCGCGAGCTCACGCATCTGCGCTTGCCAGACGCGCACGACGGCCTCGATTGCATCGACGCCCATCTCCGCGAGCGTCAGGTCGTGTCGCGGCGAGAAGCAGATCACGCGCGCGATGCCGTCCGCGCGCGTCGCGCGATGCAGCGGTGAATGGGACGCGGCCGGCTCGGCGGCGCGCTCGCCGACGCACGGATGATCGTTGTCGAACACGAACGTCGACGTGTACGCGGGATTCGTCGCGCCGGACTCGCGCGTGTTGCCGGGACAGAACGTGCAGTCGGCGACATACGGAGCACGCGGCGCGACGGCCGGCGCGTGCGTCGCTCCGATCCACGGCCGATGCTGCCGATGCGCCGCGAGGATCACCCATTCCTCGCGCAACGGATGCCAGCGCTGTTCCCAGGTCGGTGACGCGCCGGCCGTCACTGGCTCGCCTCCGGAATCTCCCATTCGAGGATCCCCGCGGAAGCACCGTCTTGCAGACGCACCTCGAGACGCAGCGCGTCGGTGTCGACCGGCGTGAACTCGAGCACGTGCCAGCCGTCCTTCGCCGGTGTTCCGGCACGCAAGCCGTCGACGGGCTTCCATTGCCCGTTCCAGCGGTAGCGGACGCTCACGTTCGCCGGCACGCGACAGCGACCACCGCTCGCTTCGTCGTCGAACCAGAACACGCGCGTCGACGCGACCTTGCCGTACGACCTCTCGCGCTCGATCCATTCGCTGGTGCCCACGTGGTCCCACCACGTGAAGCGCGGGATCGACGTGTCGGACGACGAACTCGGCAGCACACCGTCGGCGACGGCGCTCGTCGTGTCCGTCTCGTTGCAGTGCGAGGCACGCACGATCGCGAGCGTGGACGCTGGCGGCAGCGTCCACGCGTGCGCATTTGCGCTGGTGCTGACGGTCGGGAACGCGGAGATGCGCAAGCGCGCGGCTCCCATCGGGATCAGCGTGAGCTCTTCGAGCGGCTCATCCGTGAATGCGGGGCTTTGCTGCAGCAAGCCGACGAGCCCGAGGCCATCCATGCGCCACTGCGGGATCCGCCGGCCCTTCGCGACCAGCATCAACGGCGTGCCTTCCTGCGTGAACGGCTGGTCGTCGAGCGGCCATGGACGGCTCTGCAGAGTGAACGACTGCGTCGGGTTCGCGGGGTCGAGCTCGAGGCCGTAGTTCCACGGCGTCTTCGCGTAGATCTCGTGGCCGGGGAACAACGCGTGGTCCGACGACTTGCGGTAGTGCTCGCCGATCCGCAGCGAGTACGTCAGCGGCCCGACGTCGACCGACACGCTGTCGTGATTGCCGGCCCACGTGCGAATGCTCGGCGTCATCGCGAAGCGCACTTCGACGACGTCGCCGTTCTCGAAGGTGCGCTCGAAGCGCATCAATGAGCTGCGTACGTCGAGTTCCAACGCATCGCCTTCGTGCACGACCGACAGCGGCGTGCATCCGTGCGGGACGCGGATCGTCAACGGGAACTCGACCTCGCCGTCGGTGCTCATGCGCAGTCGGATCGTGCCGCCGAACGGGTAATGCGATTCGACGTCGATCGCGACGTCGTGGTCGCCCTGCACCTTCGTCTTCACGCGCGACGCGACCGGGAACACGAGCGCGAGCCCGCCGTCCTGCGTCGCCATCCAGGCGTGCTCGGAGAAGTACGGCCAGCCGTGCCCGGCGTTGTGTTGGCAGCAGCGGTGGTCGTCGCACCGCATCTCGAGCATGTTGCCGCCGTTTTGCAATCCGGGCGCTTTCGGCGATGCGTCCGACTGGACCATGTTCGGCGACGTCAGGTAGCGCAGGCCCGAGTAGTCCGGCATGAACGCCGCGGGCAGCGAGTTGTACGCGACGTCCTCGCAGCGCTCCGCCCACACGGCATCGCCGGTGATCGCGAACAGCCGCTCGCACGACAGCATCATTTCGACCATGCCGCAGGTCTCGATCGCTTGGCGCGGATCGGCGAAGCCCGGCCGGCAGTTCTCGTCGCCCCCGAACATGCCGCCCGGCACTTGCCCGTACGTCTCGCGGATCGTGCGGAAGTTGCGCTCCGCGGCGTCGAGGTGCTTGCGATCCCGCGACACGCGCCAGTACGTGGCCGGGCCACCGAACGCCTGCGCCATGTTCACGTTGTGCCAGTCGGGGATGCCGTCGGTCCAATTCGCGGTGTGGCGGTGGATCTTCTTCGCGAGCTCGAGCAGCTGCGGATCCGGCGCGCGCTCGTAGAGCCACAACACGCTCGCGAGGTTGTCCGCGGCGCGTTGCTGTTGCCAGTACGGCGGAAGGAATTGGTCGTCGGGGATCGTCAGCTCGAACGCGAAGTACTTACGCATGAGTTCGAGCACGCGCGCGTCGCCGGTCGCCTCGTGCCACGTCTGCAGGCAGTTCAGCATCACCATGTTCGACCACAGGTCGAGCGGACCGCTCGTGCTCTGCACCGTCGACGCGGCGCCTTTGCCGCGCGGGCCGAACATTCCCGACGCGTCCTGGCTCGCGATCGCGCCGTCGATCCAGACTCTCGCCTCGGCGATCATCTTCGGATCGTTCAGCGCGAACGCGCAGCCGATGTAGCCCTTCAGCCAATACGGCACTTCCTCCCAACCGCGTTCGCCCTGGCCGTCTTTCGCGAGCCACGCGTTGCCGTCGCGGCGCAGGAATGGGCTGATCTCGGTGAGTCGCCCGTGGAAGCCAGCGGCTTGCAGCTCGAGCTGCTTGCGCAGCCACCCGCGCGGCTCGATCGAACCCGCGGGCAGCTTGGTGTACGGAGTGGCGATGCGTTCAGCTTCCAGCTCCGCGAGCGGACGGTCGTGAACGTGGATCGCAAGACAAGAAGAGACGATCGGAGCGACGACCATCAGCCCGATCAGCGCTCGCATCACGCGTCCTCCGTCTCGGCTTCGAGGACCTTCCACTCGTGGATGCCCGCCGCGACGCCGTCTTGCATGTCGACCTCGAGCTTCAGTGCGCGCGTCGTCAACGGAGGGAACTTCACTTCGCACCAGCGGTCCTTCGCGATCGGGAACGCGCTCGCTCCCGCGACCGGGACCCACGCGTCGCCTTGCTTCGTCAGCAATCGCCACGCTTTCGGCAAACGGCACGCGCCGCGGCCGGTGTCGTCGAACCAATACACCTTCACGCCGTCCGTCGTGATCGGCGCGTCCCATGCGTACGAGACCCACTCGGTCCCACCTTCGTGGTTCCACCAATGGCAAAGCGCGGCGGGTTGCTCGTCGGATGCCGCGGGCTCGAGTCCGTCGCGGATGCCGTCGGGTTGGCTGTTCCAGTGTTTGAAGGAGACCTCGACCTTCGCCTCGGCCTCGAGCGCGTTCGCGCGCGGGGGCGCGGGAGTCGCGGGCATCCACACTTTCATCGGGCCGGGCTCGCGGTTGTCCCAGAACGCGTACGGGATCGCGACGAGCTGCGTGGGTCGCGGTACGTCGAGCGTTCGGTAGAGCCCGCGTCGCCACGGCGACGACTTCGCGACGCGAGCGTTGCCCACGAGGACGTTGATGCCGTCGAACAGATCGCTCTTGGCCACCGAGAACGGCGCCTCGAACGGAACGAAGACGTCGGACAACGGCTCGCTCTGATCGCATTGCTCGAACGCGTACACGAGCGGCCCGACCATGAACGCGGAGAGTCCGCGCAACGCCTTCGACTCGGGATGCGCTTCGACACGGCGCACGTTCAGCGACAGTTCGAGCTCGATCACGTCGCCGGCCGCGAACGAGCGGCGCAGCACGGCGTAGCCCTTCTCGATCGGCGCCTCGACCTCGACGCCGTTGACTTGGATGCGCGCGTCGCTGCACCACGCGGGGATGCGCAGATGCAGCGGCGCATCGAGCGCGCTCGTCGTCTTGATCTTCACCCAACCGTCGAGCGGGTATTCGGTCGTCACTTCCAGCGAGCCGAGCACGCGCGGTCCGCGCTCGATCTTGGCCTTGCCCTGCATGTAGAGGTTCACGCGCACGCCGTCGTCGCCGACCGCGTAGACGTAGGTGCCGAGCGCCGACAACGTGCGCGCGACGTTCGGCGGACAGCACGCGCAACTGAACCACTCGGGTCGATGGTGATCGCCGCGCGACTCCAACGGGTTCACGTAGAAGAAGCGCTTGCCGTCCTGCGACACGCCCGCGAGCACGCCGTTCATCAGGGCGATCTCGACCGCGTCGGCGTACTTGGCCTCGCCGAACAGCAGGTTCATGCGATGGCTCCACTGCGCAAGCGCGATCGTCGCGCAGGTCTCTTGGTATGCGGTCAGCGTCGGCAGGTCGTAGTCCTCGGTGAATCCCTCGTTCGAGCCCGACGGACCGATGCCGCCGGTGAGGAACGTGTTCTTCTCCGCGGTGTTCTTCCACACGCGCTTCAGCATGCGCGCGAGTTCGCGATCGCCGGTGTGCGCGACGACGTCGGTCGCGCCGGACAGCAAGTAGCCGAAGCGAACGGCGTGCCCGACGACGCCGTTCAGCTCGCGCAGCGGCACTTGATCCTGGCAGTAGCCGCCGTCGTAGTGCTCGAGCGACTCGCCGTGTTCGACCGCGAAGAACTTCGAGCCGCGCGCATCGATGAAGTAGGTCGCGAGGTCGACGTACTTGGTCTCGCCGGTGACGTCGGCGAGCTTGATCAGCGCGAGCTCGACCTCGGGGTGACCGCAGTAGCCGGGGCGCTTGCCTTCACCGCTGCCAAACGTCGCACACAGGAGATCGGCGTACTTGGTCGCGACGTCGAGCAGGCTGCGCTTGCCCGTGGCACGGAAGTGCGCCGCCGCGGCTTCGAACATGTGGCCAGCGCAGTAGAGCTCGTGGTCGTCGCGGAGGTTCGTGAAGCGCCGCTCGGGCGCGTTCACCTGGTACCACGAGTTGACGTAGCCGTCGGGCCGCTGCGCCGCGGCGATCGTCGCGATGACTGCGTCGAGACGCTGGTCGAGCACCGGATCGGGATCGGTGGCCAGCGAGTACGCGACGGCCTCGACGACTTTGTAGAGGTCCGAGTCCATGAACACCGGCCCTTCGTAGCCAGTGTGCTCGCCGCGCGCGGCGCGCTCGAGATTGCGCAGGTTGCCGGCCTTCTCGAGCATGTCGAGACTGTGAGCGAGCGACACGCGTCGGTTGACGTCGCGGCGCGGCGCGAACAGCCGATCCTCGATCGTCACGCGCGTGAACGGGACTTCGGTCAGTCGGACGAGATCGTCCGCGAACACGGTGGACGCGAGCGACGACACGAGGAGGGCGACGCGGAACGACGTGGCGAACATCGTGGACTCCGTGGGGGACGCGAAGCTCAAGTGGTTCCACGCGCGAAGCGCGCGGAGACGCGGTGTTGCAGACCGACGAACACGAGCAGCAGAACGCCGATCGCGACGCTCGTCCAGGCCGCATCGAGCGTTCCTTCGAAATCGATCAGCGTGCGGATCAGGCCGAGGATCAGCACGCCGACCAGCGTGCCCGCAACCGAGCCGACTCCGCCGGACAGCAGCGTGCCGCCAATGACCACCGCGGCGATCACGTCGAGCTCGAGGCCGCTCGCGGACGCGGGATCGCCGGACGACTTGTACAGCGTGAACACGCAGCCCGCCGCGGCCGAGCACAAGCCGGCCAGCGCGTAGGTTTGGACCACGCGGCGCTCGATCGGAAGGCCCATCGCGCGCGCGGCTTTCTCACTGCCGCCGATCGCGAAAATGTGACGGCCGAACGGCGTCCGCGTCGCGACGACGATGCCGACGACGAGCACGAACACGAACGCGAGCGCGCGCAGCGGCAGCGTGGCGCCGTCGCCGAGATCGAGGACCGCGGAGCGCGAGCTCCACGTGAAGAACGCGTGGTCGATCGCGAGGTTCTGCGGAGCGATGACGAAGCCGAGCGCGCGGACCGCGTACATCCCCGCGAGCGTGACGATGAACGCCGGCAACGCGAATGCGCGGATCAACCAGCCGTGGATCGCGCCGAGCGTCGCACCGCCGCAGAGCGCCACGGCGAACGCCGCCAGCGGATGCCAGCCCGCGTCGATGCACGTTGCGATGAAGATGCTCGTGCACGCGATCACGGCGCCGACCGACAAGTCGATGCCGCCCGCGAGGATCACGAATGTCGCGCCGACCGCGGCGATGCCGACGAATGAATATTCGGCGAACAGGCTCGTGATCGTGCGCAGCGACGCGAAATGCTCGTAGCGCGCCGCGCCGAACGCGAACATCGCGCACAGGATCGCCAATGCGGACAGCAACGGGGCGTGGCGCAGGAGGCGGTCGGACATCACGCGGATCCCCGGGCAGCGAACGCGCGCCGCGCGAACCAACTGCGCGTCACCGGGGACGCCAGGATGCACACGAGCAAGATCACGAGCGCCTGCGGCAACGGTGCGACGTCGGCGGGCACGTCACGCGCGTACAGCGTCGTCGTCAGCGTCTGCAAGAACACGGCGCCGACGGCGGCTCCGCCGAGCGAGAACCGCCCGCCGGCCAGCGACGTGCCGCCGACGACGACGGCGAAGATCGCGGCGAGCTCGGCGTTCTGACCCGCGTGGAATGGGTCGGCGCCTTTGATGTTCGCGGTGACCACGAGCCCGGCGATGCCGGCAAGCAATCCCGACGCGACGTACGTGCCTGCGACGAGAGTGGACGCGCGGACGCCCGACAACCGTGCCGCTTCCGGATTGCCGCCGACGGCTTCGAGCAGCATGCGGAGCGCAGTCTTGTGGACGAGGAGTCCGATGGCGATCCACGCGAGTACGGCGAGCACGAACGGCGCCGGAATACCGAACGGACGGCCGTTGCCGATCCATTCGAGCGTGGCGTCGTGGAACGTCGCGATTCGACTGTCCGTGATCCACTGCGCGAGGCCGCGGCCGGCGACCATCAGCACCAGCGTCGCGACGAACGGTTGAAGACCGAGTCCGATGACGAGCAGGGCGTTCCACGCGCCGAGCGCGGCCGCGCACGCGAGCGCGAGTCCGATCGCCACCAGCGCCGGAGATCCGGCCTCGATGCGCGTGGCGGCGACGGCTCCGGCCACGGCCATGATCGAACCGACCGAGAGATCGATGCCGCGCACGGCGACGACGAGTGTCATGCCGAGCGCGAGCAACAGCGTCTTGCCCGAGTGATTGAGGACATCGACCATTGCGCCGATCGGAGCGCCGTCGTGCCAACCGACGTGGAGGAATCCACCCTGCGCGAACGGAGCCGACCATCCGCGCGCGGCGACGTCGAACGCGGCGTTCGTCGCGAGCAGCAACGCGATGCCGAGCAGCGGCCACGTGATCGGAGAGCGTGCTGCGGACGCGTCGGCGCTCATGCGTCGCCGTCTTCCCGATGCCGCGCCGCGATGTGCGCGAGGATCGCAGGCTCGGTCACCGCCGCGCCGTCGAGCTGGGTGACGACCGCGCGATCGCGCAGCACGAGGACCCGATCACAGACGCGCACGACCTCGTCGATCTCGGCGCTGACGAACACGACCGCGAGACCCTCGCGGCGCAAGTCCGTGACGAGCTGGAGGATCTCCGCTTTCGCGCCGACGTCGATGCCGCGCGTCGGTTCGTCGAGCAGCAGCACCTTCGGCGCGAGCGCCAGCCAGCGCGCGAGCAACACCTTCTGTTGATTGCCGCCCGACAGGCGTCCGACCGGCGTGTCGTGCGACGGCGTCTTGATGCGCAAGCGCTCGATCCAATGCGCGGCGAGTTGCGCTTGGGTCGCGCGCGCGATCGGCCGCAGCGCGCCGCGCCGGGCCTGCAGCGCGAGCACGATGTTCTCGAGGACTGACGACTCGAGCACGAGGCCGTCGTGCTTGCGGTCCTCGGGACAGAGCGCGAGGCCGGCTGCGATCGCCGCGCGTACGGAGCCGGGCGGCACGACGACGCCATCGACGCGAACTCGCCCCGCATCCGCGGCGTCGGCGCCGAACACGAGCCGCACGAGCTCCGAGCGCCCCGAACCGAGCAAACCCGCGAGCCCGAGCGCGTCGCCGCCAAGCATCGTGAACGACGTCGGCGCGATCGCGTGGCGGCGCGCGATGCGTTCGACGGACAGCCGTGGCACGCCCTCGTCGACGCGCGGAGCGTTGCCCGACGCCGCGCCGGCGGTCGGCGCGATGGCCCGGCCCGTCATCGCTTCGACCAGCGCGGTGCGTGACAGCTCGCGCGCGGGCCAGGTGCCGACGCGAGCGCCATTGCGTAGCACGGTCACGCGATCCGCGATGCGCTCGACGTGATCGAGGAAGTGCGTGATGAAGACGATGCCGATGCCTTGCGCGCGCAGTTCACGCAGCACGGCGAACAGGCGCTCGGTTTCATCGGCGTCGAGGCTCGAGGTCGGCTCGTCGAGGATCAGCACGCGACACGTCGCGTCGAGCGCGCGCGCGATCGCGGCGAGTTGTTGCGTCGCGATCGAGCACGCACCCAGCGTGCGATCGACGTCGACGTCGACGCGCAGACGAGCGAGAGCCGACGCGGCACGTCGGCGCGCGGCCGCGCGATCGACGAACCCGAAGCGCGTGGGCTCGCGGCCGAGCGTGACGTTCTCGGCGATCGACAGCGTCGGGACGAGGTCGATCTCTTGAAAGACGGCACGGATGCCGGCGTCCTCGGCCTCGCGCGGCGATCGAGGGGCGATCGGCGCCCCGACCAGCGCGATGGAACCGGAGTCGACGCGCTGCAGCCCGGTGAACACGCGGATCAACGTGCTCTTGCCGGCGCCGTTCTCGCCCATCAGCGCATGGACTTCCCCGGCGAGCAGGTCGAAGTCGACGCCGTCGAGCGCGCGAACGCCCGGGAAGTCGACGACGATCTTGGAAGCAGCGAGGAGAGGACCGGTCGTCATGCGTGCCTTGGACAGCCCGTGGTGCGGTGGCTGGCGATGGGGCGGGCAGCGTAGCAGCGGCCGTGGCGGACCACGCGTATACTGCCCCGCGCCATGAGCGTGCTGCTGTCCACCAACCTCGACGATCCCGCGTCCATCCCGTACTTCACGTGGGACGACCCGATGACCGTCGCCGAGATCCGGTCGCGCCTCCGCGAACCACCGTCCCAAGAGCGGACTCGTTTGCTCGCGAAGATCATGCGCGAGGCGCGCGATACCGAGGTCTGGAAGTTCACGACTCCGCACGAAGTGAGCGCGCAGTACCCCGAACTCCGGATGTACCTGGGCCGGCGACGGGCGTTCTGGGATTACCTGCTCGGAGCTTGGCGCAAGTTCGGTTGGATCGATGGATAGTCGGCTCACCAGTTTCCAGCGGGAACTCGCGCTGGCGTTCGGCAAGCGCGCACCGGACTTCTTCCTGACCGGTGGAGCCGCGCTCGTTGGCTTCTACCTAGGACATCGAACGACGCTTGATCTCGACTGGTTCACGACGGGAGACCACCTCGAGGCGGGTGAGGCTGCGCTTCGCAGCGCAGCCGAGGAACTCGGAGCCACGATCGAGGCGATTCAGTCGTCCCCGGACCACCGGCGTCGGGTCGTCCGCCGCGGAGCGGAATCGATCGTCGTGGATCTCGTTCGTGACCACGCCCCGCAGATCTTCGCCGCGAAGCGTCGCGTCGACGGCATCCAGATCGACCCGCTGGAGGAGATCGCGGCGAACAAGGTCTGCGCCGCGCTGTCGCGAACGGAACTCCGAGACCTGGTCGATTTGCTTGAGTTGGAGCGTTCGGGCGTTTCTCTGGAGCGTGCGTTCGCGGACGGCGTGCGCAAGGACGCGGGCCTTACTCCCGGGCAGCTGGCGTTCGTGCTCTCGCAAGTCACGGTGGGTGAGCAAGCGGACTTGCCCGGCGGAATGCCCGCCGCAGAACTCAAGACGTGGCTCGCCGAGTTCCAGGCGCGGCTCTTGAGGTTCGCGCTTCCGGATTCCGAGAATCCGAGTCATTGACGCGCATCGAAGCCCGCCTCCGCGGGGGCCCGTTCACGAGGTTTACGGCTACTTAGTACTGCCGGCTCGCCAGCACCGCGTCCGTGACCTGCTCGCGCGTGAACATGCCCTCTTCGGTCTGGATGCGGCGCGCGACGGTCTCGCCTTTGCGTAGTTTCTCGACGACGTCGAACAGCTGCGGGCCGAGCAGCGGATTGCATTCGACCGTGCAGTTCAACGTGCCCTCCTTCATCGCCAGGAACGCGTCCTTCACGCCGTCGATCGACACGACGAGGAGGTCCGTTCCGGGCTTGCGGCCCGCTTCTTGGATCGCCTGGATCGCGCCGAGCGCCATGTCGTCGTTGTGCGCGTAGAGCGCCGTGATCGACGGGCCTTCGGGCGAGCGCAGGAACGCCTCCATGACTTCCTTGCCCTTCGCGCGCGTGAAGTCGCCCGACTGGCTCTTCACGATCTTCAGGCCCGGATGCTGCGCGAGGACTTCCTCGAAGCCCTTCTTGCGATCGATGGCGGGCGCCGAACCGGGCGTTCCTTGGAGTTCGACGACGACTCCTTGACCCTTCGTCGCACCGGCGAGCCAGCGCGCGGCGCGACGGCCTTCCTCGACGAAGTCCGAGCCGATGAAGCAGCGGTACAGCGACTCGTCGGTCACCGCGACCGCGCGATCGGTCAGCACCACGGGGATGCCGGCTTGCTTGATCTCTTCGAGCACCGGCTGCCAACCCGTCTCCACGACCGGCGAGAACGCGATGACGTCGACGCGCTGTTGGATGAAGCTGCGCAACGCGCGGATCTGATTCTCTTGCTTGCCGCCGGCCTCGAGGAACACGAGGTCGATGCCGCGCTTCTTGGCCTCGGCCTTGATCGAGGCGGTGTTCGCCGCGCGCCACCCCGACTCCGCGCCGATCTGCGAGAAGCCGACGCGCACGGCGCCGCTCGCCGTCGTGTCGGACTCCTTGGAGCAGGCGGAGAGGAGAGCGATCGCGAACACGGCGAACGTCGAGGCGCGCATGGCAGGCTCCGGGCGTGGGGGAGCCGGGAATCTACCGTGCGCCGATACCTGCGGCGTCGTGCCGCGCGGCTGCGTTCCTCCGCTTGGCTAGAAGGGTGCCCCCTTCCGCCCCCCGAGAACCCCCGTGTCCACGCACGTCCTGACCGCCGACGTGTTCGTCCCACTCCCGCGGGAGCGCGTGTTCGCGTTCTTCTCGGATGCCGAGAACCTGGAGCGGATCACGCCCCCCGAGCTGAAGTTCCGGATCCTGACGCCGCGTCCGGTGCCGATCCACGCGAACGCGGTCATCGACTATCGATTGAGCCTGCACGGCATGCCGTTCGAGTGGCAAACGCTGATCACGGTATGGGAGCCGCCGACGCGCTTCGTCGACACCCAGGCGCGCGGTCCGTACGCCACGTGGATCCACACGCACACGTTCGAGGAAGCCGATGGCGGCACGTGGATCCGCGATCGTGTCGAGTACGCATTGCCGCTCGCACCGCTGTCGATCGTCGCGCTGCCGATCGTGAAGAAGCAGCTGCGCCGGATCTTCACGTTCCGGCAAGAAGCGTGCGCGCGCGGGCTCGGGCTCGAACCGAGCGCCGCTCGCGGTTCGCTGAGCGTGTGACGTCGTGCGGACCTCACGCGACGGGCCGATCGTCCGCGAACTCGGGTAAGAGGACGCCATGACCGAATCGCCCAAGTTCCTGGCCGACGTCGCCTCGTTGCCCGTGCTCGAGACCGAGCGTCTGCGCATCCGCCCCGTGACGATGGCGGACACGGACGATCTGTTCGCCGTGTTCTCGTCGCCGCGCGTCATGCGCTACTGGAGCTCGCCCGCGATGCGCGAGCGCGCCGAGGCCGTCGCGTACATCCAATCGATCTTCGACTTCTTCACCGAGCGCTCGCTGTTCCAGTGGGGGATCGCGTTACGCGCCGACGATCGATTGATCGGCACGTGCACGCTATTTGCTCTCGACGCCACGCATCGCCGCTGCGAGATCGGCTACGCGTTGCATGACGCGCATTGGCGACGCGGCATCATGCGCGAGGTCCTGACGCGCCTGTTCGACTTCGCGTTCGACGAGCTGCGCATCCACCGCATCGAGGCCGACGTCGATCCGCGCAACGACGCGTCGATGGGATTACTGGAGCGCCTCGGCTTCCGGCGCGAGGGCTACTTGCGCGAACGCTGGTTCGTCAACGACGAGATCCAGGACGCGGCGTTCCTCGGACTGCTCGCTCCGGATTGGCGCGCGCGCCGGTCCTCGTGACCGGCGCGCGCGCGTCGCGAAAGGCGGCGTTCAGCTCAGCTTCGTGATGCCCGGCACCGGCACGACGACCTTCGGCGCGTCGCCGAGCGTGAGTTCGCGCGGGCCGAGCGTCTCGGTCGATTCGAGCGCCTGCTGCCACGAGACCTGTTGGCCCGTGTAGGCGGCCATGCGCGCCATGATCGCGAGCAGCGTCGAGTGCGCGACCCATTCGCCGTCGTTCTTCGGCGTGCCCGCGCGGATCGACGCGAACAGCTCGTCGTGCTCCTGCTGATACATGTCGTTGTCGGGACCTTCGTAGTCCCACGCGTTCGCGCCGGTGATGCGATGCAGGGGCTGCCAGCCGTTCACCAGCGCGTCGCCCTTCGTGCCCCAGATCCAATCGCTGTTGTCGTTCGCACAGTTGTCGATCTGCCGGCACATATGAAAGGCACGCGCGCCGTTCGCATACTCGTACGTGGCGCTGAAGTGGTCGTAGACGTCGCCGCGTTCTTCGCCGACGCGCGCCTGGCGACCGCCGACCGCGACGACCGCCAGCGGTGGCGCGTCCCCGAACGTCCAGCCCTGCTTGTCGATCGAGTGCACGGCCTGCTCGACGATGTGGTCGCCCGACAGCCACGTGAAGTGCTGCCAGTTGCGCAGCTGGAACTCCATCTCGCTCCACTTCGGGTCGCGCTTGCGCGTGCCGAGCGGCGACGCGTTGTACGTCGAGTAGTACGCGCGGACATCGCCGATCGCGCCGGAGTGGACGCGCTCCCACAGCGCGCGGTGGCGGTTGTTGTAGCGCCAGCAGAACCCACAGACGATCGAGAGGTTCTTCTCCTTTGCGAGCTTCGCGCTCTCGAGCACCGAGCGGACGCCGGGCGCGTCGACGGCGACGGGCTTCTCGCAGAACACGTGCTTGCCGGCGGCGATCGCGGCGCGCAGGTGCGTCGGCCGGAAGTACGGAGGTGTCGTGAGCAGCACGACGTCGACGCCGCTCGCGAGCACCTTCTCATAGGCGTCGAAGCCCGAGAACATGCGTTCCGGCGTCACTTGGATGCGCGCGGCGCCCTCTTCGCCGGCGGCTTCCTTCAAGTTCGCGAGCGCCGATTCGGCGCGATCGAGGAACACGTCGCCCATCGCGTGCAGGACGACCGTGCCGTTCTCGGCGGAGATCGCCTGCATCGCGGCGCCGGTGCCGCGGCCGCCGCACCCGATCAACCCGACTTTCAAGACCGTGCGTTCCTGCGTCGCCCCGAACGCGCCGTGTCCGAGCGCGAACGGCACCATCGCCGCGGCGGAACCGGCGATGAACAGCCGGCGCGAGAACTGGCGACCATCGATCGAAATCACGTCATCGGTCGGAAGAGGTTCGTTCACGGGTCGATCTCCAGGCGAATCGGGGGAAAGTCAGGGGCTGGGAACGGAGTCGCAGACCACGCGGAAACCGGCGAACGCCGCATCCGCGAGCCACCATTTACTCTTCGGGATCTGGGGGTCGCTTTGGTTCCACGCCTTCACGGGCTCGCGTCGTGCCGCGTACGTGAGGGTCTCGGGCTTGTCGAGGAAGCAGCCGCCGCGCAGCACGGTCTTGCCGTCCGCGGCCGTTGACCATTCCGCGACGTTGCCGAGCATGTCGTGGAGGCCGAACGCGTTCGCGGTCTTCGTGGCGACCGCGCGCGTCTTCTTGTCGTCGTTGCCGAGGTGCCACGCGACGTCATCGAGCGCCGCCGGCGCCGCGCCTTCGTCGCCGGCGCGGGCTGCGGCCTCCCATTCGGCTTCGGTCGGCAAACGAAACGTCACGCCGGACAGCGCGCTGAGCCACGCACAGCATTGCTGCGCGCCCTTCGCCGAGATCGACAGCGCGGGGAAACCCGCGTGGCCGAACCCGCGATCGGCGAGCACATACGCTTTCGTCGGTCGCGCGACGGCGTCGACGGCGGCGGCGCGATCCGCGGCGGGCTCGTCCTGCGCCATCACGAACGCGTCGTAGAGGTCCCAGGTGGTCTCGGTCTTCGCGACCCAGATCGTCCGAGTCGATTGGGCGTCCTCGCCCTCGCGGACGAGCACGGGCAGCATGTCGAGCACGACGGTCGTGCCCGGTATCGTCAGCGCGAACGGCTTCGCCTCGCTGCCCACCGCGGTGCTCGCGGACGATCCGCCATCCGCTTTCGCCTCGTCCCGTGGCTCCGCCACGGCCGGGGCATCCTGGAATGGAGTCGCACCCGTGATCGCCCCGCACACGGCCACCGCAATCCCGCATGCGAAAACGAGTCGCGCCGTCGGTTTCAAGGCGGGTCTCCTCGGCCTGATCTCTTTGGGTTGTGCGAGCTTCTCGAGTTCCGTCCAAGCGGAGCCCGAAGCGAAGCGGTGGGAGTATACGCGCATCCTGATGGGTGCCGAGTGCCGTCTGGCCTTCTACTCCGACGCGGCCCGGGGCGAAGGCGACGCGCTCGAAGCGGCGAAAGACGCGTTCCAAGCGATCGCGCGGCTCGAACACGTGTTGTCCGATTGGCGCATCGACAGCGAAGTCACGCGTCTGAACCAGCATGCCGGCCAAGGCCCGCAGCCCGTCAGCGCGACGCTGCAAGACGCGGCGCTGCGGGCGCTCGCATTCGCCGAGCGAACGCAGGGTGCATTCGATCCGACCGTGTTGCCGCTCGTGCGGGTGTGGCGTGAGGCGCGGGAACGCGGCGGCCCACCCGATGCCGCGCGGCTCGAGGCGGCGCGCGCGGCCGTGGGATGGCGCGACGTCGCCGTCGATGCCGCGGCGCACACGATCGAGTTGAAGCGCCCCGGCGCGGCGCTCGATTTCGGCGGGATCGGCATGGGCCTCGGCGCCGACATGGCTCTCGCGGCGCTGCGAGAACGTGGATTCCCGCGGGCGATGGTCGACTTCTCGGGCGACATCGCGTGCGGCGAGGCGCCTCCGGGCAAAGCCGGCTGGACGATCGCGGTCGGCGCCACGGGCGCGACGAACGCGGTCGAGACCCTCACGCTCGCGAACCAAGCGCTGGCGGCGTCCGGACCGACCGAGCAAGCGATCGAGGTCGATGGGGTCAGGCTGTCGCACGTCGTCGATCCGCGCTCGGGCCAATTCCTGACCCAGCCGTACGTGTTCACGGTGATCGCGGCCGACGCGGCGACTGCCGATGCACTGTCGACCGCCGCGAGCGTGCTCGGTCGCATGCCCGGACGGGCGCTGGTCGAAGCGACTCCTGGCGCGCGTCTGATCTTCGAGGATCCGCGGGCGACCGCGATCTTCGGCGACGAAGTCCGCGAACGAGCCGCGCGCGACCTGCTCGCCATCACCGATTTGTCCGAGTGGGAAGCGATCGGCGACCAAGGCGGCTACCGCATCGTGGACGGCGTGCTCGAAATCCCCGCGCACGGCGGCGGCACGCTGCGCACGAAGGACGTGTTCCGCGACGTCGACCTGTCGCTCGAGTTCCAACTCGCGATGGGCGCGAACAGCGGGCTGTTCCTGCGCGCGAAGCCGGGTGAGGAGAACCCGGCGTACTCGGGCTGCGAGCTGCAGCTCATCGACGACTACCACTGGGGCGAGATCACCGGGACGCCACTGAAGACGTGGCAGCACGCGGCGAGCCTGTACGGCGCGATCGCGGCTCCCGTCGAAGAACTCGAGCCGATCGGCGCATGGAATCGCCTCGACGTGCGCTTCGTCGGGGCGCGGCTGGCGGTCGCGTTGAACGGTGTGCTGCTTTACGACGTCGACACGCACGCGTTGACGCCGGAGCAAGGCCCACCGTTCGCGGAACGCGTCCCCGAGGGCTTCATCGGCCTCCAGCGCTACGGAGCGCCGCACGTGAAGGACGGAGTCGCCGCACGGTTCCGATCGGTGCTCCTGCGCGATCTCTCCCCGCGCTGACGGAGGTTCTCCGGGTTCGCACGGCAAGAGTCCGGGGATTCGTGAGCCGGCTGTTTCAGGAGTGCACGACCTCGCGGTGGGTCGCGCGCGTGACCGTCTCGAACCCGGATTGCGGCTCCAGCGTCACTTTGCGGGGCGTCGATGCAGACGACCGAGGTTTCCTCTCGGCGTATCGATGCATTCCACGCGAACACGATTCAGCAAGGCCAAGTCGGCGCCCGCGAGTCGCATCCAGCCCGTGAGGGATGGCGTGCTCGCGTCGCTGCTGATCATCGCCGCGGCGCTCGCGACGTCGCTCGTGTTCTATTTGCACAGCAAGGATGCGCTCGAGAACGAAGTACGGGAGGACTTGCGCCGCGTCGCTCGCCTCACGGCGACGTTCGTCGACGGCGATCTCCACCGCACCTTCACGCAACCGGATCAGGAATCGACGCCGGAGTACGCCCGCGCGATCGAACCGCTCGCGCGCATCCAGGCCGCGAGCGAAGAACTGCGCTTCGTCTACACCTGCGTGCTGGTCGACGACGAAGTCCGCTTCGTGCTCGACCCGACCGAGGCCGGGGACGCCGACGGCGACGGAACCGACGACAAGTCGCACATCCATCAGGTCTACGGCGACGCCAGCGACGCGATGCTGACGGCGCTGCGCGAGCAGAAGAACAGCGTCGAGCAGGCGCCCTACACCGACGCATGGGGCACGTTCATCAGCGGCTACGCGCCGTTCTACGACGGCGCGGGAGAGTTCGTCGGCGTGGTCGGTGTCGACCTCGATGCGCACCGCTTCGTCGCGCGTCTCGAAGGCATGCGCCGCGCGGCGCTGTTCAGCACGTCGGCCGCGTGCGCCATCGGCGTGCTGTTCGGCTGGATGGTATTCCTGCTGCAACGACGCGCACGCGAGCGCGAGCAACGCATCGAGGACGTGGTCGGCGAGCTCGAGGTGTCGTGCCACGACGCCCAAGTCGCCGTCGCCGCGCGCACGGCGTTCCTGTCGACCGTCAGCCACGAACTGCGCACGCCGCTGAACGGCGTGATCGGCATGAACGACCTGCTGCTCGAGACCCAGCTCGACGACGACCAGCGCGAGCTGGCGACGACGGTGAAGAGCTCCGCGGCTGCGCTGCTGTCGATCGTCGACGACGTGCTCACGTACTCGCAGGCGCAGTCCGGGCGCTTGCGCATCGACGCGATCGCGTTCGACGCGGTCAGCGCGATCGAGGAAGTCGTCGAGTTGTGCGCGCCCCGCGTCTACGAAAAAGGCCTCGACATCGCGGTGCGCACGACCGTGACCGAGCTGCCGCAAGTCCTCGGCGATCCGCATCGGTTGCGTCAGGTCGTGCTGGGCCTGCTGTCCAACGCGATCAAGTTCACCAAGAGCGGCCACGTGTTGGTGACGCTGCAGGCGACGCTCGAAGGCGACGAGCAGCTCCGCCTCTGCATCGACGTCGAGGACACCGGCATCGGGATCCCCGCCGATCGCCTGAACGAGATCTTCGACGAGTTCGCGCAGCTCGATTCGTCGAGCACGCGCGCCTTCGGCGGCACGGGCCTCGGTCTCGCGATCTGCCGGCAACTGACGCAGTTGATGGGCGGCAAGCTGACCGTCACGAGTCGTGAAGGCGAAGGCTCGTGCTTCCGCCTCGAAGTCGCGCTGCCGTTCGCGCAGACCGGCGACGATGCCGCCGTTCCCACCGCGCAGTTCTCGGGGGCGAAGGCGCTCGTGATCGTCGAGCGCATGCTGCCGCGCGTCGTGTTGTCCGACGGTCTCGCACGGCGGCGCGCGCGCGTCGCCAGCGCCGTCAACGCGCGCGATGGCGCGGCACAGCTCGACGTCGCGAACTCGACGAGCGAACCGTATGAACTCGTGATCGCGGACGCGTGCTTCGTCGAGGAGCTGCTCGCGCGAAACCCGTGCGAAGGAGCGCTGGTCGTGCGGCTGTGGTCGGGCCTGCCCGACGAGAAACCGAAACCGCCGGACTCCGGCGTGACGATCGTCGACATCCGCAAACCGGCGCGTGCGTCCGTGATCGCCGCGCAGTTCGCAGCATTCAAAGCGGAGCGGGCGCGCGCCGACGCGTGATCAACGCGCCGCGGTGCGAGTGGCCTCGACGCGATCGCGCACCGCGCCGGCGTCGTAGAAGTGGAACGAGCGGTCATCGCTCATCGCGACGAACAGCCCGCGGCCGAAGCGCGAGCCCAACGCAGTCGTGACGCATTCGGAGCCGTCGCTCTCGTTCGCGCGCACGTCGAAGGTCGCGATCTCGCGATGCGTGTGCGGCGCGCCGGGTTCGCCCTCGCGGCTGAACACGCGAAACCGCCGCGCCTGCTGATCCGAGACCAGCAGATATCCAGCGGCGGCTCCGGTCGCGAGCAGGCTGATGCCCTCCCGGTCGCCGACGAAGCCGCTCGTGCCGAAGAACGCGAGCTCGGTGGCGGCGTCCTTCGCGTCGGGATCCGCGGCGTACTTGTGGATGCCGTGACTTTCCTCGGCGTAGTAGACGAAGCCCAAGGCGTCGTCGACGAACAGCGCCTCGACCTCGTTCGTCGCGTCGCCGCTCGCGTCCGGTTGCGGACCACGCCAATGGCCGAACGCACGGACGCGCGTGGCGCGGACGGCATCGGCGCCGGCTGCTTCGATGCGGTATTGCCACAGCAGACCGCCGTCGGGTCCGTCCTTGCGCGCGACGATCGCGAACACGGCGTCGTCGGTCGGTCGTCGATACAACGCAATTCCCATTGGGCGGCGATCGGGTTCTCCGGCGAACAGCTCGATTCCGCCGCCGTCGATCGGTTCGAGCGACGGCATGCGGAACACGCGCATGCGTCCCGCATCGCGCTCCGTACACGCCGCGATGTCGATCGAGCCCTCGCCCCAACGCAGGCCGTACTCGACGTCGACGTTGTTCGGGCGCTCGAGACCGCGCACGGTGCGATCCGCCACGCGCTTGCCGGAGAGATCGAACGCGAACAACGCGCCGCCCTTGTCGGTGCCGATCACGAGACTGCGCGCGGGATCCGACGGGTCGATCCAAATCGCGGGATCGTCGGAGTCGTCGTCGACGCGCTCGCTCACCAACACCGGTTCGAGCGGCGCGCTCGATGCGCTCGCGTCATCGATGCCCTGGCCACAGCGGACCGCGGCGACGAGCGCGAACGCGCAAGCACCGAACTTCGTGAGCATGGGACCAACGGAACGAGTCGACATCGCAAGAACTCCAGGTCGCGCCCCTCGCGCCGCGCACGCGCGGCGCGAGGGGCGCACGGACGATGACCGTCAGAACGTCGTCAACGCGAGGCCTTGCGTCGACGCGAATCCGCTCGGCGCACCGGTGTCGACCACGAACGCCTGAAGGTACAGATGCGCCAGGGCGGGGATTCCGCTCGGCATCTGTCCACCGAGCGCGATCTCACCCTGTCCCGCGCCGAACCCGGTCAAGGGCAGCGCGAGCGTCGGGCCGATCAGCGGCGCGACGTTGAGCAGACACGGCCCGCCGTCGATCGCGAGCGACGCTTCGTGCTGGCCGAACACGAGCAAGGCCGTCGATTGGCCCAGGGCGTCGTGGATGGTGAGTTGGAAGTTCTCGCCCGTTTGCAAGATGCCGTCCGCGTCCAGCTTCGGAGTGAAACCGCCGCTGCCGACGCAAGCGTCACCGAAGCTGCGTTCGGCCGGGGTGAGCACCCACATCACGTTGTCGAACGTGCCCGAACCTTGCTGGACCAGGAAGAGCCGCCCGCTGTCCGCATCGAACCCGACCGATTCGAGCTGCAGCGTTTGCGCGCCGGAATCGAGGATCGACGGCGTGTTCGGCGTGCCGTCCTGCGTCAGCGGGAACCAACCGAGTTCGACGCCGCTCGACGTGATCGCCTGGAGACCCGGGTGGTTGTCGTCGATCGCGAGCAGGAACACGTCGCCATGGCCCCGCAGAACCGCCGGAGCGTTCGCGACGTCGGCGACGTGCGCGATGCCCTTGGCCGCGCTTTGGATCGCGGGATTCAGGTCTTGCGCGATCGTGATCGCACGCGAGAACGTGCCGGCGGCATCGAACACCATCAGCGAGTACGGTTGCGCTTCGCGCACCGTGAAGATCTCGCCGTTCAGGACCACGAGGTCCTCGAACTCGTCGTTCTGCGGAGTCGTGGCGAAGTCGCCGCCGAGCGGCGCCCCGGTCGTGAAGTCGAAGAAGCGCACGAATTCGTTCTCCGAATCGGCGACGAGCAGCGCGCCGCCGGGGCCCACCGTGATGCCCGACGGATCGAGGTCGTACGCGAATCCGGGCAGATGGACGTCGTTGGTCACGATCGTGCGGACGTACGCGAGCCCCGTGACATCGCCCGCGGCATCGGTGACGACCCGCCCTTCGATCACGAAGTTCGCGTAGCTGCCGAACTGGTCCATTTCATTCGAGGACAGCAGGAAGTGACCGTTGCCGAGCCAATGGAAGCCCTCGCATTCGATCATGCCGATCGTCTGCGTCGGATTCAGCGGATCGGTGAACGTGAGCTGCTGGTGATAGTCGAAGCGCTGCACGCGGTACGTCGTGCCGAAGAGTTCGATGGCCGCGGGGTCGGCGGCCAGCGCGATGGACGAGGACAACGCGAGCAAGGAAGCGAGCACGAACTTCATCGAGGTTCCTCCGGACGTCGCGCGTGCGGGGTGCACGCGTCGGCGGGGAGGACAGCGGTCGCGCGCGCAGTTGCGGTTCAGTGCGCGTGAATCGTTCGTGAAGCGCTCACCGCACGACGATGCACGGTGCGGACGCGTCGTCGTTCGCGCGCACGTCGACGTCGACGATCTCGCCGTCGGCATCGAGATTCGCCTCGCCGCGCACGCGCAGTGTCACCGCGCCCTCGGGCCAGAGGAACTCGAGGATGCCGCCGGAGCGTGGCGTCTTGCCCGATTCATTCGGTACGGGGCGAAACGTCCCGTCGTCCTTCCAGTCGAAATGCACCGGTTTCCTCCACGGTGCGCCGTCGGCGTCGACGAAGCGCAAGCGGAACGGCACGAGGTGGGGGTGGCGCAGCTCGACGTCGTTCGCGCCGGGCTTCGCGGTCGCGACGCAAATCGGGAATGTGTTCGCGAACGCGAAGCGCAACGGCTCGGTCGCATTCTTCGACGTCTTGGCCTCGAAGGATCCGTCGTCGAGCGTGCGGACGTTGATCCGCTGGTCGCCCTGCATCGCGAAGACATGACCGTTGAAGCGATTCGCGCGCTGGCCGTCGGAGAGCAAGACGATTCCGCGCGTCGTCACGAGCTCGTCCTCGGAACCCGCGAAGTCGAAGATCACGGAATGCGCGGTGTCGGGTTCAAGCGTCAGCGAGCGCGGTTCGCTCGTCCCGTTCCGTTCGGAAGTCGCCGTGAACGTCCATGCGCCCGCGGGAAGCTCGTCGACTTCGAGATAACCGTGGTCGCCGACGGTCCAGGTCCGCGTCTCGCCGCCGTGCTCGCCGACGACGGTGGATCCGGGCAGGGTTCTCTCGGCGTCGCGAACGCGCAAGCTGACCGAGGCCGTCGTCATGTCGATCACGACCGTGCCGAGGTCGTAGGTCGCGCCGGGCATGGGGGCTTCGAACGTGGGCAATCCGTGGCGAGCTCGATGCTCGCCGGGGCGCTTCACGAAGAACGTCCGGTTCGGTTGGCCCGGCACGGAATCGACGAGTTCGAACGAGCCGTCGTCGCGGAGTAGGACACGCACGTTGGCGCGGCAGAGCAACCCGCTCACCGGCGCGAGGTCGATCCCGGTGGTGCGCGCGAACGTCTCCGCGTCGAGCGGATCGATCGCCGGGGGTCGACGTGGAGCGATGGCGATGCCGACGACTGGCGCTCCGTCCGCGTCCACGATGCGGCCGCGGACGGACCACGGCTCAGGGATTCGGAACCGAATGGGATCGCCGGAGGCCGTTCCGTCGGGCGGCTGGATCGTGAACCACGCTTCCAGTTCGCGATCGGGGACCCGGAGAATCGCGCTCCACCCGTCGGCGGGAACGCCGGCCGATTCGAAGCGACCTCGTTCGGAAGTCGTGCCGACGACCTCGCGAGCGAGACCGGGACCGTTACTCAGGATTTCAACCCCGGCCAGCGGTGACCGCGACGCGAGCGTGACGACCTCGATCGTCAGCGGCCGCGTCGATGGCAACACGAGGTCGAACACGTGTTCCGCTTCGCGACCGACGCGGGTTTCGAAGAAGGAGCGAGGCATGCCAGCGCGCGTCGCGACGAGGAAGAGTTCGCTGTCCTGCTGCACCTCCAACGCATACGTGCCGTCGGCGCCGAGCACGGCCGTTCCAATCTTCTTTCCGGTGCCGAATACCCCTTTCGTCGAAGCATCGATCGTCCCGCTGCCGATTGGTTGGCCCGAACGCTCGTCGCGGACCGTCCCACGCAAGCGGACCAGGCCGCGCAGCGTGACCTTCGAGCCCTGGCGCGCCGCGAGTTGCGTGTCGAGCGTCGGGAAATCGTGATGCTCGACGGTGATCTCGTCGCGGAACACGTCGTCCGCCGTGCTGCCGAGCAGAGGCGCGGCGCGGAACATGAATCGTCCGTCCGCGTCGGTCGCGGTCGATCCGACCTCGAGCTTCGGACGATCGGGTCCCCGTCGGTCCTTTGCGCGCAGCGTCACGCGCGCGTCGGCGATTGGGCGATCGAACACGTCGAGGACGCGCCCGTCGACGTCGGACACGTCCGCCGTCGCGGCGTCGACGATCGCGGAGCGTTCGGACTCTTCGGGTACGACGATCGGGCTCGAAGCTCCATTGGGATCCGCTGGGGCCGCTCGCTCCGATGTCGGATTCGGATCCTGAGCGTTCGCCTCGGATTCGCTCGAGGCGGCGATCGACTCCAGCGACGGCTCCTCGAACGCGGGGCTCACCGCGAACCCGACCAGGAGGAGGACGATCGCAGCCAGGCTCACGACAGCCAGTGAGCTGACCGCCGCTTTCGGCACCGCGAGAATCGGCGCCAACGCGACGCACCACGAGCGGCCGTCGCCGCCGTATTCGCGATCGAGGTCGCGGCGCAATTGCTCGAGCGCGCGCTTGAGACGCGTGCGGACCGTCTCGATCGGGGCGCCGACACGCTTGCTGATCTCGCGCGACGACAAGTCGTCGAAGAAGCGCAGCACGACCACGTCGCGCGCGGCGTCGGGCAAGCGCATCACGGCGGCGACGACGGCGCGTCGCGCGGCCTCTCGTGCGGCGAGGTCTTCCGCGGAGGGCGTCGGCGACGGCGGAGGAGTCGCGAGCTCGCGCCGCGATCGCGCCGCGCGCTCGCGGTTGCGTCCGAACGCGACGTGGCACGCGATGCCGGAGAGCCACCCGGAGATGCGGGTTTCGACGCGATGCGAGCCGCGCAATGCGCGCAGCCAAACGTCCTGGGCCACGTCGTCGGCGAGTCCGGCGTCGTGGACGAGTCGTCGCGCGAGTGCGCGCAGACGCGCATCGTGTTCCAACAGGAAGGTCGGATCGAGAAGGCGTGGGTCGGTGTGCATGGCGACGAGTCCGTGCGCGCCGACCGCGCGCGTGGTTCAGCCGGCCGAAGAATTCTCGCCGCGCTTCACCATCGAATGCGCACGGGGAACGCGAGGTCCGCGTCCGCGTTCGCCGCGGCGGTCTCGAGCAGTGTCGTCAGGCGCCGCTCGCCTTTGCCCTTCCACACCTGCGTGCCGTTCACGGTCACGACCACGTCGCGCTCGAGGTCCACGAGCTTGTCGTCGAGCAGCAGCGAGAACCCGTCCAGTGCTTTTTCCTTCGTCGTGATCGCGATCGTGTTGTCCGCGCCGACGACCACTTGCACGATCGCGCCGGCCTTGGGCTTCTCCCACGCCAACCAATAGAACTGCGTTTTCCACGAGTACGTGGGTTGCCACAACACGTACTTCGGGCGAGTCTCGCGCGTGTGTTTCATCGCCCATTCGATGCCGGGGCCGGGACCCTTCGCGGGAAAGTCGTGACCGCGGCCATCGACTTCTTCGTAGACGAACTCGAAGCCGCCGTGCTCTTGCTGCAATCGCTTCAGTTCCTTCGCCGCGAAGATGTTCGACCACGGCGGCACATTCTTGTCGTCGAGGCTTTGGTACACGAACAGCGGCACGTTGCGGAGGTTCGGCAGGATCCCGTCCTGGATCCCGATCACCTTCGTCTTCGTCTCGTCGCCGGGCTCGAAGTACGGAGTCGCCGCGCCCGCGAATGCCGCGAGCCCGGCGAAGCGATCGGCAAAGCGAGCTCCAATCGTCCAAGTCCCGTAACCGCCCATCGAATGACCGGTCACGTAGACGCGGTTGCAGTCGAAGTCGCGCGTCCGCTTCGCGCGTTCGAGTAACTCGAGCACGAACTTCACGGTGTCGTCTTCGCCCCAGCCGTATTCGGTCTTCTCGAGCACTTCGGGGTAGATCACGACGGCGCCGGCTTTGCCGAGTGCGCCGCCGAGTCCCGATTGCGCGGACCCCGCATCGCCAACGCCGGCGCCGCCACCATGCAGCCCGAACACGAGCGCCTTGTCGCCCTTGCCTTGGACGATGTACTTCCCGCGCTTCTTCTTCTCGTCGTAGAGGTAGTGCGTTCCCGGAGCGAGGTCGAGCTTGTCGCCCTTGCGCGCGCTCTCGACGAACTTCGGCAGCCACTTCGCGCAAACCTTGGCATCGACGACGTCGAACTGCGCGAACTCGGCGGCGATCACCGGGCGCTGCTCAGGAGCCGCGGCGAACCACTTGTCGACGAGCTTCTGCAGTTGCGCGTCGCTGGGAGGGGCGAGCAGCGTCGCAACGAGGACGACGAACGCGAGCATGATGATCTCGGGCGGGAGGAGCGGTCGCGAAGCAGTGTAGGCGGACACCCAACGACGAGCATCGGGCGACGGTTCGCGCGCGCTCTTCCGCCGAGCGAGCCCAGGGGGCGTGAACGTGAACGGGAACGGGACTCTGGAAAACGCAGACGGCGGCGCGGGAGCCGGAGGCGACGGGGGCAAGGGCGGGACGGCGGACCGCCGCATCAAGACGATGTAGCCGCCGGCAATCCTGTCCGGCTACCGACCTAACCCCATTCCCCACTACGACATCAACGGGGGACACATCGGGGACAGACCCGCCTCCTTTCCCGTCCTCTGCAACCGTGGAGCGCGTCAGCGCGAGCCGCTCTCCGTCGGGTTCAAGCTCGCGCGAGCAGTGAAGAACGCTCCGTCGCCGGGGAGCCGAGCCCGAACGGACGGCGGAGTCGCCGCGGCCCCTCGCTCGTTCCGCACGGATGCGACGATCCGCTGATACGTCTCGTGCAGG
>JBPOIU010000016.1:0-2411 GCA_052034255.1 Planctomycetota bacterium
CAGGGGGCCTTCGGCCCCCTGCCTCCGCAGAAGGCGGAGCGGCCTTCGGCCGGCCAGGGTTGGACGGGGTCGTGGGGGGCCGTCGGCCCCCGACCACGCCCGACCCACGAGCGAGCGTCATCTCCCCCCAGCCCGCCGTCGTTCCGCGAACCCCCAGTTCGCGACCGTCCAGAAACCGTCGACGTAGTCGGCTCGCTTGTTCTGGTAGCGCAAGTAGTACGCGTGCTCCCAGACATCGCAGACCAGCAGCGGGATCGCTCCGACGAGGGCCATCTGTTGATGGCTCTCGGCCGCCAGGACGACGCAGCGCTCGAGCATCGGGTCGTACGCGAGGATGCCCCAGCCCGAGGCTTCCGCGTTCTTCGCCGCTGCAGCGAACTGCTTGCGGAACGCATCCACCGAGCCGAACGAGCGCTCGAGCTCTTTCGCCAGTTCCGCACCTGGTTCGCCGCCGCCCTTCGGCGACATCGAATCCCAATACAGCGTGTGCAGCACATGACCCGAGCCGTGGAACGCGACCGCGCGCGTGAGGTCCTTGATGCGGCCGAAGTCGCTCTTCGCGCGCGCCTCGGCGAGGGCCGCGAGCGCGTCGTTCAAGCCCTTCACGTATCCCGCGTGGTGCTTGTCGTGGTGCAGTTCGAGGATCTCGGCCGACAAGTAGCCGTTCAACGCGTCCTTCGCGTACGGCAGCGGCGCGAGCGTGATCTCGGGCGGCGCCGCGCGCGTGGCGCCCTCTTCGCTCGCCGTCGCGTTCGCGCAGAACGCGGCCAGGGTCGTCGGCACGACCATCGCCGCAGAAAGTGCCTTCAGCGCGTCGCGTCGATCGAGCGCGTGCTCGCTTCCATCGTGGATCGATCCAGATTGCGTCGTCATGTTTTTCTCCGTGTTCGCGATGACCTCGCGAGGGATGCGGCCGACCCTCGTATCCTAGGCCCCCACTTCTAGCCGACCGACCTGGACGAGCGAGCCGGATGACCGCGAAGCGATCGATCTACATCACGACGCCGATCTACTACGTGAACGACACGCCGCACATCGGCCACGCGTACACGACGCTCGCGTGCGACGCGCTCGCGCGGTTCCATCGCCTCGACGGCCACGACGTTTTGTTCCTGACCGGCACCGACGAACACGGTCAAAAGGTCGAGAAGTCGGCGGCCAAGGCCGGACTCGCACCGCTCGCGTTCTGCGACAAGGTCTCCGCGAACTTCCGCGAGCTGACGCGCGCGATGAAGTTCTCCAACGACGACTTCATCCGCACCACCGAAGAGCGTCACGTGCGCTCGGTGTCGGCGCTGTGGACGAAGCTCGTCGACAACGGCGCGATCTACCTCGGCAGTTATGCCGGCTGGTACGCGGTCCGCGACGAAGCGTTCTACGCCGAGGACGAAACGACCGTGAACGAGGCCGGCCAACGCGTCGGCCCGACCGGAGCCCCGGTCGAGTGGGTCGAAGAGCCGAGCTACTTCTTCAAGCTCTCCGCGTTCCAGGATCGCTTGCTCGAGCTGTACGCGAAGCACCCCGAATTCGTGCGTCCCGAGACGCGCTACAACGAAGTCGTCAGCTTCGTGAAGAGCGGGCTGCGCGACCTTTCGGTTTCGCGCACGTCGTTCACGTGGGGCATTCCCGTGCCCGGCGATCCGAAGCACATCATGTACGTCTGGCTCGACGCGCTGACGAACTACATCTCGGCGCTCGGCTACCCGGACACGCACAACGAGCGCTTCCGCCGCTTCTGGCCCGCGACGGTACAGATGATGGGCAAGGACATCCTGCGCTTCCACGCGGTGTACTGGCCGGCATTCCTGATGGCCGCGGACATCGAAGTGCCGCGGCAGATCTTCGCGCACGGCTGGTGGACGCGCGAAGGCCAGAAGATCAGCAAGTCACTCGGCAACGTGATCGATCCGCTCGAGCTCGTGACGAAGTATGGGCTCGACGCGGTGCGGTACTTCCTGCTGCGCGAAGTCCCCCTAGGGCAAGACGGTGACTTCTCGCACCAAGCGATGGTGCTGCGCATGAACGCCGATCTAGCCAATGCGTTCGGCAATCTCGCACAACGCACGCTGTCGTTGATCCAGAAGAACGCGGGCGGCGCCGTGCCGAGTCCGGGTGCGCTGACCGCCGAGGACGAGACGCTGCTCGCGAGCGCTCACGCGTTGCTACCAGCGATGCGCGCCTCGATCGAAGCGTGCGCGCCGCACGCCGCGCTGTCGCAGTTCATGACGCTCGTCTACGACGCGAACAAGTACGTGGACGTCCAAGCGCCGTGGGCGCTGGCGAAGACGGATCCCGCGCGCGGACTCACCGTCTTGTACGTACTGGCGGAAGTCGTGCGCCACCTCGCGATCCTGGCGCAACCGTTCATGCCAGACGCGGGCGCGAGAATGCTCGATCAACTCGCGATCGCA
>JBPOIU010000220.1:0-19046 GCA_052034255.1 Planctomycetota bacterium
TCGCAGTCGGTGTCTCGACGCAGATCCACTTGCGGATGACCTCCGCCAAGCGATCGAGTTGGATCGGCTTCGCGAGGTAGTCGTCCATCCCCGCGGCCAAGCACCGTTCGCGATCGCCATCGAGAGCGTTCGCCGTCAGCGCGATGATCGGGATGCGGGCGCCGGAGGACTCCTGGGCGCGGATCGCGCGGGTCGCGTCGTAGCCGTCCATGACCGGCATCTGCCCATCCATCAGCACGAGGTCGTAGCGCTTGCTCGCCACTGCGATCACGGCCGCATCGCCCGTGGCGACGGCATCCGCGCGAAAGCCGAGCTTGCGAAGCGTGCGCAGTACGACCATCTGATTGACCTTGTTGTCCTCGGCGACGAGGACGCGCGCGCCGGCGCATCGGCGGGGGAGAGGTTCGGCCGTGCGCTCACGCGAGACTTCGGGAACCGTACCGATGTCGTCATGCATCGACGTCAGCAGGCCGCGCAAATGATGACCGCGGATCGGCTTGGTGACGACCCCGTCGAGTTCCGGTTCACGCATCGCCGCCCCGAGGCTGCCGACGGTCGTCATCAGCACGATGCGCGGGCGCGGCTCGAGCGACGCGGCGCGCAACTCTCGCGCCACGCACAGGCCGTCGTGGCCGGGCATGTCCGCATCGACGAGTACGACCGCGAATGGGTCGCTCTCCGCCGCGGCCGCACGCAGCATCTCGAGCGCGAGTTCCGGGCGCTCGAGCTGCGCCGTCCGCCATCCCCATGGAGTGAGTTGGCGCTCGGTGATGTCGCGACTGTGCTCGTTGTCGTCGAGGATCAGGACGCGTTGCTTCGATTCGTCCGTCCCCGTGCGGGCCTCTCCGTCGGCGGCGACCAGCAGCGGAATCGAGAAGTGGAAGGTCGACCCGACGCCTGGGCGACTGTCCACGCCGATCGTGCCGCCCATGGCTTCGATCAAGCGCCGCGAGATCGCGAGCCCGAGCCCGGAGCCTCCGAACTTGCGCGTCGTCGAGGCGTCGACCTGACTGAAGGACTGGAACAGACGATCGCGCGCGGATTCAGGGATGCCGACACCCGTATCGCGCACCGCGCAGCGCAGCCACATGCGTTCGCCGGCGTCGCGCTCACGACGGATCGTGACCTCGACTTCGCCGCACTCGGTGAACTTGATCGCGTTCGACAACAGGTTCGCGAGCACTTGGCGCAACCGTCCTGGATCACCGATGAGCCGGTGCGGAACGTCGCGGAAGATGTCGCACAACAGCTCGAGCCGCTTCTCCGCCGCGGGCGACGCGACCATCGCCATCACGTCGTCGACGAGAGCCGCGAGGTCGAACTCCACGCACTCGAGCTCCACCTTTCCCGCTTCGAGCTTCGAGAAGTCGAGGACGTCGTTGATCAGCCACAGCAGCGATTCCGAGGAACTCCGGATCGTCGCTCCGTACTCCAGTTGTTCGCGGTCGAGCTTCGTCGCGAGCAGCAATCCGGTGACCCCGATGATCCCGTTCAGCGGCGTACGCAGCTCGTGGCTCATGTTGGCGAGGAAATCCGCCTTCACCCGCAGCGCGCGCACCGCGTCGTCGCGCGCGATCGCACACTCGCGGGTCCGCTCGTGCACCTGCCGCTCGATCGAGTCGCGCATCACTTCGAGTTCGGCGCGGCGCTGCGCGATCTCCGCCATTTCGCGCCGGCTCCGACAGGCCGCGATGGCGAGGAACGAGCCTTCGAACGCGACCCAGGCCACGTGCTCGAGCCAGCGCCACGTTCCGGGGTTCGTGCTGCCGAACACCGACACGGGGAAATAGGTCCCCCGGATGTAGTGATCGAGCGCGACGCAGGCCGCCGAGGTCGCCAGCACGCGCGCATCGCGATACGTCGCGAGGAAGGCCAGCGACCCGAAGACGTGGAAGTGCGCTTCGATCCGCCCGCCCGACAGGTGGATGAACAATGCGGAGAACGTCGCTTGGACGGCCGCGATGCCGTGGCGCGTCAGCGCGGAACCAGGCATCGCGCGCACCAGCGTCGTGGTCACGCCGCACAGTGCGCCGCCGAGCACGAGCGCGACGATCACGTGTGGATGCAGCGACGCATGGGGACCGTGCCACGTCCGCGGCGAGACCCAAATCGCGTACGCGAGCGCCGCCACCCACTGGATCACGACGAGTCGAAGGAACGTCCGATCGGTCGTGACGGCGATGCTCGTCCGGTGGCGATGGAACAAGTCGTCCGCGCGGACCTCGCAGCGTTGGAGATCGTCGACGGACAGGGGCGTCATGGCGGTGGCGGCCCCGCACCGTCGTCGTCGAAGAGGTCGCAGCCGAACACCGGTGCGCTGCGCGTCGGCGGGGTGTCGCCCCGCAGCACGGCGTGGATGGCAACCGTGCCCGCGCATTCGCCCGCGTGGCCACGCGAACCGGTCAATCCCCCTTCGAACTCGAGCGTGCCGTCGGGATCGAACGCGAATACGTGCCCGGACGTCATCGCTCCAAAGCGGCGCGCGATGATGCCGTCGGGATCGACGTAGAGGCTCGCGCCGCGCAGTGCCGCCGCGCGTTGCCACAGCGCGTCGGTGCGAGGGTCGATCGTCAGTCCCGCTTCGGGGTCGGTCAGGAACACGATCGTCAGTGAGAACGAATCGCCGTGATCGTCGACCAGATGTTCGAACTCCGCCATCGTCGCGCGCGAACACGGACAGCGCGGATGCAAGAACGCGACCACGGTGCAGCGGCCCGGCGGATGAGCGATTCCCGCATCCACCGGCCAGCGTCGTGGGGCTTGCGCCTTCAGCCCGGGCGTGAACGCGTACCGCGTCAGCAGACCATGCGTGACACCCGCCAAACCGACCCACAGAACGAGACTGCAGGCGACGGCGAGACGTCGATGGAACGACGCCTGGCCCGTCCAGCGGAGCACTGCGGAATGGGAGTCGATTTGGAGCAAGCGTCGTCCCTCGCGTTCGGACAGGCGGAGGTGACCGACTTGCCCGTCAGGCCCCAAAAATCGGCACTCCGACGGGTCGACCTGTCATCCGGAAGCGAGACCGCGAACTCGTGCCCAGGAGCTGTGCCACGCCTGAAACGCCACGGTTCGCTCCCGCACGGCGGATCGCGCGGAGAGCGGGTGGCCCGGCAGCGGTTCCGGACCTCCGCCGCGTGCCCGCCGCGCCGTCGTTCCGTCGGTCGCGGGGGTAACTCGCCACGTGCGAACTTCCGTGACCGGTAACACGCGAGGCCCGTCCGTGGGCGCAGCATTCGGCGCGCGGTGTGCTTTCGCGTTGCCTTCGGCGCTGCGTCATGACGCGCCAAACATCGCACCGACTGCAAAGGAGGTCGAGATGAACCTTCGCCGCACAGCCATCGTCGTCGGCGCCGTCGCGGCGGTCGTCGCGCTGTGGGGAAGCGTCGATGCTTTCGCGGCGCCGGGCCCGACCGGCCGCGCGAAGTCCGCGCCCGTCCCCCGCGTACTTCCGGTGCCGCCGAGCACGCCCGTGACCGCGTCCAGCGTGCTGCTGCTCGGGGACGACGCGATGAGCGCGAGCTGGGCCGACGCACCGCGCGCGCGCGTCAAAGCCACGGCAGCTAGCGGCGCCAAGAACGCCGTGACCTGGTGGGACGCCCGCATGCAGCGGTACGCGGAAGCGCGGGCGCGCTATGCGGCGTCGCTTCCGGCGAGCGGCTTCGTCGCAGGCGCACCCGCGCCGCAACGAGTTCCCGAGCGCGCCGAGCTCGATGCGCTGATCGCGCGGCTCGAGGCCTGGTCCGATGCGGCGGCACGTGACGTCGCGGACGACGCGTTGCTCGCGCTCGCCCGCGCCGGCGGCGCCGGCAAGGCCGTGGTGCGGGAGCGCGCTCTCGCGCGGTTCTGCGCGGGCTCGGCCGACGGCGCGCGGACCGCCGCGCTGGCGCTGTGCGTCGCGGACGACACCGCGGCGCGAGCCGCGTTGCGCTGGCTGGTCGATGCCGATCGCAGCGGCGATGGGGGACGTTCGGGAGCCAAGGTGGCGACGGCCGACCGCGCGTGGGCCGCGCTCGCGCTCGGAGCGATCAGCGATGCCGCGGACCTCGAGCGTTTGCTCGACCTCGCCTGTACGAAGAGCGTCGATCGCGATGTGCGCGGACTGGCGCTGGTCGGTCTGGCGCGCCTCCTGGAGCTCGATGCCGGCGCGGCGTCCAAGGCCGTGCCGCGACTGATCGCGATGCTCGACGACGGGCGCGAGTCGCGCTCGGTGCGCGCGCTGCTTCCGGCGGTGCTGGTGCGCAGTGGCGACGCGACGGCGCAACGGCGCGTGCTGACCGCGCTGCGCGAGCCGACGACGATCCCCGAGATTCGTCGCTCCGCCGCCTACGCGCTGTCCGCGCTGCGGGTCGATCCCGCGGACGCGGACGCCGCGAAGCTCGCGGGCGACGTCGTCGCGCAGTGGACACGCAGCGCGGGCGAGGATGCGGACGCCGCGGTACGGCAATGGGCCGCGCTCGCGCTCGGCGAGTGGTCGCTGGCTCGACCCGAACTCGCGCGGGCGATGCCGGAGCTCGTGGAGTTCCATCGCCGCGGAGTTCGCGGTGCCGGCGTCGCGCCCGAGGACGTGCCCAGTCGCCTGCTGTCGGCCGCGGCGTACGCCGGCATCGATCCCGCGGTGCGCACCGAACTGGTGGTCGTGCTGCGGGCGTGCGTCGGCGAAGCCCTCGACCCGCACGTGCGCGCCGCGGCCGCTCAGGCGTTGGCCCTCGCGGGTGATCCGGTCGCCATCGATGCGTTGCGTCAACGGCTCGGCGCGGAGGTCGATCCCGACGCGACGGCCGCGATCGTCGAGGCCCTCGGTTGGTTGCGGGACGCGAAGTCGCGACCGGCCATCGAGCGGCTCGCCGTCGACGGCTCGTCGGCTCCCGTGCGGTGCGCCGCCATGGGCGCCGCGGCGTTGCTCGCGGGGCCGACGACCGTGACAGTGCTGCTGGACGCGTTCGCCGCGGCGCGCGACGACGCCGAACGCGGCGCCGCGGCGCGCGCGCTCGGAGCGATCGCGGATGCCCGCGCGCTCGCTCCGCTCCAGGCGATCGCCGCCGATGGCTCCCGGCCGCGTGACGTCCGGGAGCGCGCGGTCCTCGCGCTCGGCCTACTGGCCGATCCGGCGGTCGGTGCGGGCCTCGCTCCGCTGACGCGCGGTTTCACCGGCCGCGACGGCCCCGAGGCGATCGTCGCCTGGATGGCGATGGAGCGGCCCTAGGACATCGTGAGTCGCTCCGATTGACTCGGATTCACGGCATCTGACTGCCCGTAATGAGCGCGCGCGCCGCGACCCCGCGCACCTTGATCGTGGCCGTGACCGTTCGAGGACGCTGATCGGTCGATAGCATGCCCTCGCGTTTCGATCGGAGGGTTCGCATGGACGACGTGAGTGCGGCGGACGAGGCGAGTGTCCGGCGCGGTGCGATGCGACGGCCGATCAAGCCGATCGGCAGTTCGCCGGGCATGCTGGTCGCACCGCCCGATGCCAAACCGTCGCGCGTCCACGTGATGGGATACGGACCCGACGGCGTCGAAGAAATCGCCGACGCATCGTGCGAGGACGTCGAGCGCCTGTGGGGCAAGCACGCGGTGCTGTGGATCAACGTCGACGGCTTGGCCGACATCGAGCGACTGCGTCGCATCGGCAAGCGCTTCAACATCCACGACCTCGCGCTCGAGGACGTGCTCGCGTCGCACCATCGCGCGAAGTGGGAGGGCTTCGACGATTACGACTTCCTCGTGCTGCGGATGCCCGAGCATCCCGAGGGCGGCGCGCTGCACACCGATCAGCTGTCGGTGTTCGCCGGCGCGAACTTCGTGCTGACGTTTCAGCAACACCACGGCGATTGTTTCGACCTCGTCCGCGAGCGCATCCGCGGCGGCAAGGGCCGGATCCGCGGCTGGGGACCGCGCTACTTGCTGTATGCGCTGCTCGACGCGGTCGTCGACTCGTACTACCCGGAGCTGGAAGCGCTCGGCGAGACGATCGAAGAACTCGAAGACGACGTCCTGGTGGATTCGAAGCGCGTCAGCCATGCGCGCATCCATGAACTGCGGCGCGATTTGCTGGCCCTGCGCCGCGGCGTGTGGCCACTGCGCGAGATCCTGCACGACATCGATCGGCAGCCCGATCGTGCCAGCCCGCTCGACCTCGGGCCGTACTTCCGCGACTGCTACGACCACGTCGTCGAGCTGATCGACCTGATCGAGACCTATCGCGACCTCGCGGCGGGGTTGATGGAGGTGTACGTCTCCGTCGTCGGCAACCGCATGAACGAGATCATGAAGGTGCTGACGATCATCGCGACGATCTTCATTCCGCTGACGTTCATCGCCGGCGTGTACGGCATGAACTTCGATCCGGACGCCGGTCCGCTGAGCATGCCCGAGCTGCGCTCGCCGTACGGCTACGTGATTTGCCTCGCGGTGATGGCGATCAGCGCGGGAGGCATGCTGGTGTGGTTCATCCGCCGCGGGTGGATCGGCCGGCGCGAGCTGTGAACGAACGAGGTCTCGCCGCTCGTCCGCGCGCGTCGCGGTCGGTGTTGGCGGTCGACCGCCGACGGCGTCGTTACGTGGTGTTGACGCGCCGGCGCCGCCGAAGACTCGATGCTGGCGGTTCGCGCCCGCGGGGTAACCTCCCGCCACCGGCGCGCGCGGAGTCCCGGTCGGGGCTCGGTGAAGTTCGAATCGGGGGTGCTCGCGATGGATGCGAAGCGTTCGGTGTTGGTGGTCGAGGACGACGAGGCGATCCGGTTCGGTGTCGTCGACGCGCTGGAGGCCGAGGGCTTCGCCACCGTCGAGGCGAAGGATGGAGTCGAAGGTGCGTCGCTCGCGGTGCGGGGCGAGTTCGACCTGGTGCTGCTCGACCTCGGCCTGCCGAAGAAGGACGGCATGGACGTGCTGCGTGAGGTCCGCGCCGCCCGGCCGAAGTTGCCCGTGATCGTGTTGACCGCGCGCGGTCAGGAAGAGGATCGCGTGCGCGGCCTGAAGCTCGGCGCCGACGACTACGTCGTGAAGCCGTTCTCGGCGAAGGAACTGCTGGCGCGCATCGAGGCCGTGCTGCGCCGCAGCTGCGAACGTCCGCTCGATCTCGAGCGCGTCCGCTTCGGTGGCGTGACGATCGACTTCCCGCGCGCCGAAATCCGCCACAAGGGCGGCGAGCGTTTCGAGCTGTCCGAGCGCGAGGCCGAGCTCTTGCGCTTCCTGATCAAGAATGCCGGTCGCGTGGTCTCGCGCGACGAACTGCTGCAAGACGTGTGGCGCGTCGATCCGCGCGGCGTCGAGACGCGCACGATCGACATGCATGTCGTCCGCCTGCGCGAGAAGTTGAAGGACGACTCCGACCAGCCGCGGTTCGTGAAGACCGTCCGCGGGCGCGGGTACATGTTCGCGGAACGGCTGGACGCCGACGAATGAAGCCATGGCGCATCTGGCTGGTGTTCGCGATCTGCGTGACGCTGGTCGGCGGCGCGATGGGATTCGTCACTTTGAAGTTGTTGCGCCTCGATCGCGAGCAGGCGCAGACCCGCGAACGGGCGCGTTCGGAAGAGCTCGCGCGCCTCGCGCTGTACCGCATGGACTCGCTGCTGTTCCCGATCCTCGCGGTCGAGAGCAAGCGGCCGTACTTCGAATACTCCGCCACGTACGCGCCGGATCGGGCGTACGCGAACCTGTTCAGAGCCGCGCGCGAGAGCGAACGCGAAGTGCCGTCGCCGCTGCTCCAGATCTTGCCGATGTACTTGCGCCTGCACTTCCAAGTGCACCAAGACGGTTCGATCACGTCGCCCCAAGTCCCCGACGCCGAGAAGCGCGAGTGGCTGATTGAGGGCGGCGTCGTCGACGAGGAACGGATCGCGACCTGCCGCCAGCGCTTGATCGATCTCGAGCGCGTGCTGAAGTCCGATCCGCGCTGGACGACGCTGTTCGAGCAGCGTCGAGCCGATGCGTCCACGACGGCTCCGGCCGTGGTCGTCGGCGCGCTCGACGCCGGAGCGCAAGACGCCGATGCCGCGCCGTACGCGCAGAGCATCGTGGAGTTCCAGAACCGCCAGATGGCCCGCGCCGAGATGGCCCGCAACGCGCCGATGTCGGATCCGTCGGCGCAGTCGGCGAACGCCACGGCCGTGGTCCTCGACGAGTTCCAGCCGGCGTGGATCGGCCGTGAGCTCGTGCTCGTGCGGCGCGTGCGCGTCGGCCCGGCGACGTACGTCCAAGGTTGTTGGCTCGATTGGAACGCGATCCGCACGGACCTCATCGCGCGCGTGCGGGACCTGTTGCCGAACGCCAAGCTCGTGCCGCTGCTGAAACCGTCGCAGGTGCACTCCGAGCATCAGCTCGCGGCGCTTCCGGTCGCGCTCTCGCCGGGGCGCATCGCGCGCAGCGAGGCGCCGCCGGCGACACCGCTCTTCTTCTCGTTGTCGCTCGCGATCGGTTCCGCGCTGGTCGCCGCGATCGCGGTCGCGCTGTTGATGTTCGTGATGGTCTCCTTCAACGAACGGCGCGCGGCGTTCGTGTCGACGGTCACGCACGAGTTGCGCACGCCGCTGACGTCGTTGCGCCTGATGTCGGACTTGCTGTTGCAAGCGCGCGCCGACGACCCGATCAAGCGCAAGCGCTACCTCGAGACACTGCAGCGCGAGGCGGCGCGGTTGTCGCATTTGGTCGAGAACGTGCTCGCGTACTCGAGGCTCGACGCCGATCGCGGCGAGCGTCGGCGCGAGACGCTGCGGCTCGACACGTTGCTCGAGCGCACGCTCGAGCGCTGCCGCGAGCGCGTGCTGCGCAGCGGCATGGAGCTGGACCAACGCATCGATGCGGCGCTGCTCGCGCGCGAGGTCGTCGCCGATCCGGCCGCGGTGGAGCAGATCCTGTTCAACTTGGTCGACAACGCCTGCAAGTACGCCGGCGACGCGCCGGAGCGACGCGTGGAGTTGTCCGGGCGGGACGACGGCAAGGCAGTGGTGCTGCGCGTCCGCGACTTCGGCCCCGGGGTGGATTCGACGCAGGCCTCGCGCTTGTTCCGCGCGTTCCAACGGGCCCGCGACGGCGAGGTCCGCGGCGTCCCGGGCGTCGGCCTCGGCTTGGCGTTGTCGCGTCGTCTGGCGCGCGCGATGGGGGGCGAGTTGCGCCGTGACGACGAAGTCGATCGCGGTGCAGCGTTCCTTCTGCGCCTGCCGAGCGCTTGAATCGCCGGGATGGACACCTGGATCGAAGTCGAAGTGCGCGTCCCCGAGGGCCTCGAGGAACTGGCGGCCGAGGCGTTGCTCGCGCCGCCGCTGACCGGGCTCGAATGGACGCCGGGACGCTTGCGCAGCTACTTCCTCGCGGCGAACGACGCGGACGCGGTGCGTGCCGACATGCGCGCGCGGGTCGCGGCGGCGGTCGCTCGCTCCGGGCTCGGTCGGGCGGAGGACGTCGGCGCGACGTTCCGCGTGATGAAGCCGATCGATTGGAACGTGGCGTGGCGGGAGTCGCTGCGACCGTTCCGCATCGCCCACTTCGCCGTGGTGCCGCACGATTTCACCGGCACGGTGCGCCCGACGGACGTGCTGCTACGGCTCGAGCCGGGCGGGTCCTACGGCACCGGCCGGCATCCGAGCACGCGCTTCGCGCTGCGCGGCCTCGCGCGGGTCGTGCGCCGGGACGACCGGGTGCTCGACGCGGGTTCGGGGTCGGGGATCCTCGCGGTCGCCGCGGCGAAGCTCGGGGCGCGTGAGGCCGTCGGCTTCGACGTCGATCCGAATGCCGTGCCGAGCGGCGACGAACTCGCGGAACGGAACGGTGTCGCCGCGCAATGCCGATTCCTTTGTGGCGACTTCGGCGTTCTGACCGCCACCGACCAAGCGTTCGACATCGTGATGGCGAACCTGCACGCCGATCTGCTGCAAACGCACGCGAAGGACTTGGCGGCGCGCCTGCGCCGGGGTGGCGAACTCATCGCGAGCGGCATCCGCGTCGAAGAGGATGCGCGGACGCAGGACGCGTTCACTGCGGCGGGGATCGAGATCCACGGCACGATGCGCGGCCGCAAATGGATGGCGATGTTCGGGACGCGGCGCTGACGGAGTGGGAGACCGTGCGGTTGAGTCTGATCGCTTGGCGGGCCGATCCCGTGGTGGGCGGTCGAGCGGAAATGGTGCCCCCCGAAGGACTCGAACCTTCGACCCGCTGATTAAGAGTCAGCTGCTCTACCAACTGAGCTAGGAGGGCACTCGTCGCGACCGCGTTTCGTTCCGAGAACGAAAGCGCGAGGTTTTACGGGGTCATCCGCCGCAGATCAAGGGTGCACGCCGCGGAAGCGCCGGATCGCACGTCCACGCACCGCGTCCCGAACGCGGCGGCGGTGGTACGCCCGGCAGGACTCGAACCTGCAACATCCAGCTTCGAAGGCTGGCGCTCTATCCAGTTGAGCTACGGGCGCGCTTCGCGAAGCTGCCGGGCGGGTGCGCTCGCTGCGCGAACCCGCCCGGCGATGGATTGGGGTGAGCAACGGGATTCGAACCCGCGACATGCAGAGCCACAGTCTGCCGCTCTAACCAACTGAGCTATGCCCACCGTATGACCGGTTCGTCCTGCGCGTCGGGTGTCCGGCATGGTCCACCTTCGGCTCGGACGCGAACCGGGGACGATACCATCCGCCCGCGTTCGATCAATCCCGCGGAGCCCGCCTGTGGCGCAGTCCGACGAATTTCGCCGCTTGCTGGGGCGTGATCCCGCCGCGATCGCCTTCGCGCCGGGTCGCGTCAACCTGATCGGCGAGCACGTCGACTACCACGACGGCATCGTCCTGCCGGCGCCGCTCGAACAGGGCACTTGGGTGGCGGTGACCGACGAGCCGGGGACGACGCTGCGCGCCGTGAGCCCCCGCTTCGGGGCGAGTGGTCCCCATGCGCTGGAGCCGTTCGCGCGCGTCGACGGCTTCGCCGTGTATCCGCTGGCGCTGATCGCCGCGCTGCGGGAGAAGGGCGTACGCGTGCCGGGCTGCGGGCTCGGCGTGGTCGGCTCGCTGCCGATCGGCGGCGGGGTCTCGTCGTCGGCGTCGTACCTCGTCGCGTGCGCGCGCGCGTTCGATCAGTGGCTCGGCCTGGGACTGGATGCCCGGGCGCACGCGGCACTCGCGTACCGCGCGGAGCGCGAGTTCGTCGGCGTGGCGTGCGGCACCATGGACCAGACGGTCGCGGCGCTCGGGCGGCCGGGGTGCGCGCTGCGCTTCGATTGTCGGAGCGGTGAAACCGAGTCGATCCCGTTGCCGCGCGAGCGGCTCGCCGTGGTCGTCGTGGATTCGGGCACGCGCCGCGACCTGCGCGACGGCCGCTTCAATGCGCGGGTGCGGGAATCGATGGACGCCGCGCGCCAACTCGCGACGCTGCGGCCGGGGATTCACGCGCTGCGCGACGTGACGACCGCGGATCTCGATGCCGCGGCGACGCGACTCGATCCCGTGGCGGCACGACGCGCGCGGCACGTCGTCGAGGAACTCGCGCGCGTCGACGCCTTCGTCGAGGCGCTGCGGCGCGGCGACGACGAGCGCTGTGGCGCGCTGCTGAACGCGTCGCATGCGTCGCTGCGCGACCTCTACGAGGTTTCGACGCCGGAACTCGACGCGCTGGTCGACGCGTGTCGCGCCGTGCCGGGCGTCCTCGGGGCGCGACTGACCGGAGCGGGATTCGGCGGCGCGATCGTCGTGCTGTGCCGGCGCGACGCGGTCGACCGGCTCGAGCCCGCGGCGGTCGCTCCCGCGCGCGCGCGCCTTGGCCTCGACGCCCGGGTGATCGCGGTGGTGTGATCCCGAACCGTCGCTGGTAGTCTCCGGTCGCCGGAGCAATGTCGACCATTCGAGGTGTCGACCATGCGCAGTCTCGCGTTCGTCTTGGCCGTCGTGTGCTTGTGCATGGCGGTGCGTGCCGAGGTCGCGTTCGTTCCCGGCGATCCCGCCGTGCTCGTCGCGCGCATCGCGAAAGCGAAGCCGGCGACCGACAAGGACTATGGCGCTCTGCTCGACGTCGAAGTCGAGAACAAGGGCGAGGTTCCCGCGGAACCGCTGGTCTTCGAGTTGTTCGAGCCCGGTGCGCGCGGCGCCGCCGACACGATCCTCAGCCGGTGGACGCGCGTCGAGTCCACGCACTTCGGCCGCTACGGCCGCACGGTCGCACCGCGCGCGAAGGTCGTGTTCGCGGCCATCGCGATGCAGGCGCCCGCGGTCCTGAAGAAGGCGAAAGTGCGCGTCGTGCGCGCATCGTTCGCGCGCGACGCGACACCGATCCCATCGCCGCTGTCGATCGCGGCGCGGCGCACGAGCAAGGAGTTCGATCCCGACGAGCAGCGCGACGTCGAAGTCACGTACGTGAAGCTGAAGAACACAGCCGATCGACCCGTGGACGCGGTGTTCCTGGTGCGCTTCGGCAAGCGGGGTCTCGGTCTCGCGCGCGGCCGCATCGAATCCGCGACGACGGCCGAAGTGCGGTTGCGTGGCGCCCGTCACTCCGACGATCGGGAGTTCGCGGCCGGCGAGCCGACCGACGTCGACGTCGTCGATTGGTCCCTCGATGCCGGCGCAAGCGCGAGCGCACAGCCATTGCTCGATGCCGTACGCGCGATGAGCGGCGTCGGCGCCGACGCCGTGCTGACGGCGACGGTCGACGTGCGTGTGACGGGCAAGGCGTCGTTCGCCGCGCGCGGCACGTTGCGCGCCGCGCCGAAGGCCGCATTCGTGCCGGACGGCACGCTGGCCGCGGAGCACGCGCAAGTGGTGACCCACAGCATCCAGTCCGCACTTGCGTTCGTGCGCGAGGGCGCGGATCGCGAACGCACCGTGGCGGACGCGCGCGTCGTCGCGAGCGATGCCGTGGTCGTCTACGGAGTGAAGGACTTCGCCTGGAGCGGCATGAAGAACGGGCACGTCGCGCTGCGCGATGGGCGCTTCGCGTGGTGGGCCTTCTCGCCGAACACGTTCGGCCCGTGGTCCGAAGTCGTCACCGCGTCGCTGCCGCGCGGCGGGGTCGTCACGGGCGTGATCGAACACGCGACGTATCAGGTCGAGCCGCAGTCCGCGGAACAGTGGACGTACGCGAGGCCCGAGATCGCGCCGTTGCCGACGGGGTTCGTGCGCGCGGAGCGCGCGACGAGCCTCGGGATCGCGACCGACATCACGCTGACGTTCTCGGATTGGCGCATCGACGACCGTCCCGCGCAGGAGGTCCTGGTCGCACTCGCGCCCGTGCAGCCGAGCGGGAAGTCGGGCGCGCAGGACACGCCTTCTGTGGCCGTGAGCGGACCTGCGGCCGACGCACTGCGCACGGTCTGGTCGGCGCCGTACGCGATCCCGCGGGGCGCGACCATCACCGGCACCTACACGCTGGAGAACCCCGGCACGGATGCGTTGTGGAAGGGCATCCGCAAACTCACGGGGACGTTCCGCGTCGTCGGCACCAAGCCGCATGGCTGGGACTCATGGACGGTGACCGTCACCGACCCCAAGGTGTCGCGCGAAGACGAAGCCGAACTCGCGCAAGTCGTCGACGATCGCCTGCGCATGTTCGCCTGGCGGGACCCGGCGTTCCGCGAGCCGTTCGACGTCGCATTCGCGGGCGCAACGATCGAAGCGACCACCGATGGCTTCAAGTCGCCTGGAGCACCGATCGCGGGCATCACCGTCGACGACGGCCGACCGAGCGGAACGCGCGCCGCGGATGGGCACGAGTCGCGTTGGCGTTGGACTCAGGTCGAGGGGCAATGGCTGGTCGCGGAGGCGACCGCGGGCAAGGAGTCGATCCGCTGGACGTGGTCGTTCCCGGCGCCCGGCGTCGCCTGGCCGAAGACCGTCGAGATGCGGGACGTCTTCGAAGATTGGGGCCCTGAGACTCTGCGCTTCACCAAGGTCACCGTCGAACGCTGACCTTCGCGAGAGCGCTCAAGCCCGCAACATGCGCCATTCCTCGAGCAGTTCGCGTTCGCGTTCCGGACTCAGCGCCCGTTTGAAGGCGCGCTTGTCCTCGGGCAACGCGCGCCACCACGCCAGCGTGTCCGCCGCCGTTTCGTCGATCGATCGGAACGTGAGGCCGGCAGCCACGGCCCGCGCGATCGACCGCGTGTGGAAGCCCGCGAGTCCGGGATCCGGCGGCAACCACAGGGGCATCTCGGACCACGGTGCGACGCCGTGCGACAGCAAGAAGTCGCCGTCGACCCATTCGAGCGTCGAAGGAATGCCCGCCGCGCGCTGACACGCCGCGAGGATGTCCTTCATCGGCAAGCCGCCTTGCGGGCCGACCGCGTTGAACGCTCCGCCGACGCGTCGATCGACGAGCTCGACGAGGAACGCGGCGAGATCGCGCGAGTCGATCAACGTGACGCGCGCATTCGGATCGCCGGGCGCGAGGATCTCGCCGCCGCGGTCGGCGCGGGCGACCCAATACGGGAAGCGCTCCGAACGATCGCGTGGACCGACGATCAGTCCGGGACGCACGATCGCTCCGTGCTCACCGAAGGCGGCGGTGACCTCCTGTTCGCACAGGACCTTCAACGGCCCGAACGCGGCGAAGTCGCGGAAGTCCTCGGTCTCGCGCTCGAGGCGCGCGAGCGGTGCGGTCTCGTCGGCGCCGACGGTCGCGTTGTCGGCGTAGGCGTTCATGCTCGACACGAACGCGTACGCGCCGACCTTGTCCTTCAGCAGGGAACACGACGCCTTCATGTGCCGCGGCACGTGACCGCTGGTGTCGATCACGGCGTCGAACGAGCGACCTTCGAGCGCCTTCAAGCCGTCGCCGACGTCGGGATCGCGGTCGCCGATCAGGTGCTCGAGTTCGGGGAAGAGGTCGGCGTTGGTCTTGCCGCGCGTGAACAGCGTGACATCGAAGCCGCGCTCGCGCGCCGCGTCGACGATCGCGGGGCCCGTGAACGCCGTGCCGCCGAACACGAGCAGCGTCTTCCTGCGCAGGAACGGCAAGGACGCGCAGCCGGTGATCAACGGCGCGGCTGCGACCGTCAGCGCATCACGCAGGAATCGACGGCGGGACGAACGGGGTTGCGAGGGAGTTCTCATACCGCCGTCCTACGCGGGAAACGGCACGGGCGTGAGGTCGGCATCCGGGATTTCGTGCGTGACGCCGTGACGGGCACCGGGATGCATGGGGGGGCTTCGGCGGACGCATCGACCTCGTCCCCGACCGACGACGAAGGAGTTCGACACATGAATCGGTCCGCAATCGCGTGGAGCGTGGCTTTGATGTGGGGAGGCTCGGCCTTCGCCGGCGATTTCAACGGCGATGGTTTCGAGGACCTCGCGGTCGGGGTTCCGTTCGAAGACATCGGGGCACAGCAGGACGCCGGGGGCGTCAACGTGCTGTACGGACAGACCGGTTTCGCGTCGTTGTTCTCGGTCGCCGCGGATCAGTTCCTGACCGCGACGGGACTCGGCCTCGGGGTGTCGGGCGAGGAACAGATGGGATCGGCGCTCGCCGTCGGCGATTTCAACGGCGACGGGTTCGACGACCTCGCGATCGGTTGTCCGGGAGCGACCGTCTCGGGCCTGTTGGCCGCCGGGCGCGTGATCGTGGTCCAGGGCGGACCGTCGGGACTCGACACGAGCACTGTGTCCACGTTCCATCAGGATTCGCCGGGCCTGAAGGACGCGGTCGAGCCCAAGGTGGGTGACCCGACGCGGAGCGACGAGCGTTTCGGCTGGCGGCTCACGGTCGGCGACTTCGATGGCAACGGCTACGACGACCTGGCCGCGAGCGTGCGCGAGAGCTTCGGCGCCGGAGCGAAGCTGAAGGCACACACCGGAGCGGTGCATGTGCTGCGCGGCTCCGCGAACGGGCTGACGGCGAAGGGCAATCAGCAGTACCACCTCGACGCGAAGGGCGTCCCCGGCACGGGCGCGGCGTTCGCGAGCTTCGGAATCGCGTTGGCCGCGGGCGACCTCGACGGCGACGGCGCCGCCGAACTCGTCGTCGGCGCCAGCGACAAGGCCGGAACGCTCGCGTCCGGATCGGTGACCGTATTGCGCGGCAAGAAGAAGAAGGGCGTCGGCGCCAAGGGCGCTCGCCGCATCGTCGAACTCGAGTGCGCGAACGACGTCTATCCGTTCTCGTCGTTCGGCGCGTCGCTGGCGTGCGGAGACATGAACCAGGACGGTCTCGCCGACCTCGCGGTCGGAGCGCGCGGTTCGCACGTCGGCACGACCTCGAACGCAGGCGCTGTCTACTTGATGGTCGGAAGTCCGACCGGAGTGCATCCCGACGAGAGCCTGCGCATCGCGCCCGGCACCGTCGCCTTGCCGATCGACCCCGCCGACGCGCGGGACGTCGGTTCGGCGCTCGCGTTCGGCGATTTCGATGGCGACGGCAACGACGACCTCGCGCTGGGAGCATCGCTCGCGACCGTCAACGGCGCCCTGTTCGCGGGCCGCGTCCACGTGTTGCTGGGATCGCAGTTCGAAGGACCGAAGCCGGCCATGACGCCGACGTACACGCAGGGTTTGCTCGGCATGCTCGACTCCGCCGACGCCGGCGATCAGTTCGGGACGTCGCTCGCGGCGGGTGACTTCGACGGCGACGGCTTCGTGGATCTCGCGATCAGCGCGCCGTTCGAAGGACTCGGATCCGACGGGATGGGAGCGTTCATCTCCCTGCGCGGCACGGACGACGGGCCGGCCGTCGCCAACTCGCAGCTCTGGTCGCAGGATTCCCCGAGCGTGCTCGACGCGGGTGAGGACGACGACGCGTTCGGATTCGCGCTGGGTTCGTGAATCGACGCGCGGACCCACGATGGACGAACCCTTGGTGTCCGTCCGTCGGGGTCCGCGAGCGGTCACCGCGCGAGTCGTCCCATGCGACCGCGCTCGTAATCGTCGAACGCCGCGGCGATCTCGGCCTTCGTGTTCATGACGAACGGGCCGTAGCCGACGATCGGTTCGCGGATCGGCTCGCCGCCGAGGAACAGCGCGGCGGTGTCGGCTTCCGCCGCGAGTTCCACGCGCTCGCCGTCCTTTTCGAGCACGACGAGTTCGCCCGCTCCGATCGTGACGTCGTCGCCGACGCGCAGCGATCCGTGACGCACGAACACGGCGGCCGTGTGACCCTTCACGCGCGGCAGCGTCGCGCTCGATCCCGCGGCGAACGTGAGGTCCCACAGGTCGACGGGAGTGAACGTCTGCGCTGGTCCGCGTGCGCCGGACAGTTCACCGGCGATCACGCGGGCTTCGACTCCGGCGGCGAGCGCGACCGTCGGGATCGTCGCCGCGCGCAGCGTCTGGTAGCGCGGCTCGACTTTCTTGTCGCGCGCGGGCAGGTTCACCCAGAGCTGCACCATTTCGACGATGCCGCCGCGCTTCGCGAACTCGCGCTCGTGGAACTCTTCGTGGACGACGCCGGAGCCCGCGGTCATCCACTGCACGTCGCCGGGGTGGATCACGCCGGAGCTGCCGCTCGAGTCGCGATGCGCGACGCTGCCCTGGTACGCGATCGTCACGGTCTCGAAGCCGCGGTGCGGATGCTCGCCGACGCCGGCCGGGACGTCGCGCGGTGGGAACTCGCGCGGTGCGGCGTAGTCGAACAGCAGGAACGGGCTGAGGTCGTGGCCGAGATCCGAGTACGAGAACATCGTCTTCACGAAGAAGCCGTCGCCGACCCAATGCCGGGGAACGTCTCCGAGGATGCGGGGAGTTGCGTTCATGGAAGGACTCCGAGTTGCGGATGCGGGATCTCGAACGCCACGAGGTTCAGCGCGAGCGAGCGGTCTGCGCGTCGTAGCTCGTCATCAAGTTCTTGTAGGCGGGTAGGTGGCTCGCGAGCAGCGTCGCGAGGCCCGTCATGTCGTTTCGCCAATCGCGCTGGAGTTCGCACGCGACGGCGAACCAGTTCGTGATCTGCGCGCCTGCATGCGCCACGCGCATCAGCGCTGCGTCGCGCACCGAGTGGTTGAACGTGCCGGACGCGTCGGCGACGACGAAGACTTCGAAACCTTCGGCCAACGCCGACAGCGCGGGGAACGCGACGCAGACGTCGGTCACGACGCCGGCGAGGATCAACTGCTTGCGGCCCGTCGCTTTCACGGCCTTGACGAAGTCCTCGTTGTCCCACGCGTTGATCTGCCCGGGCCGCGCGACGTACGGCGCGTTCGGGAAGCGCTCGACGAGTTCCGGCATCAGCGGACCGTTCGGGCCGGTCTCGAAGCTCGTGGTCAGGATCGTCGGCAGCTTGAACAACACGCCGATGTCGGCGAGCGCGAGCACGTTGTTGCGAAACTCGTCGGGCGTGTAGTCGCCGACGAGCGACAGCAGGCCGGCTTGATGATCGACGAGCAGCAGCACCGAGTCCTTGACCGACAGACGCGAGGGACGAGTGGACGACGACATGGGCGAATCCTCCGAGAAGCCGAATGGGTCACGAGGTCCGCTCGATAGCTCTCCATCGAAGCGCCACAAGAACGCACACGCATGGACGTCGGTATCCCGCCGGATACCGTGGCGCGCGCCATGAAGCCAAAACGCGGACGCAAGGACGTCGGTTGCCCGGTCGAGTCGACGCTCGCGGTGTTGAACGGGCGCTGGAAGGTGCTCGTGCTGCACTACCTGCTGCAGGGCACGCAGCGGTTCAACGAGCTCGAACGCAAGTTGCGCGGCATCACGCATCGCACGTTGACGCGCATGCTGCGCGAGCTCGAGCGCGACGGCATCGTCGCCCGCACGGTCTTCGCGCAAGTCCCGCCGCGCGTCGACTACGCGCTGACCGACCGAGGCCGAAGCCTCGCGCCGGTCCTCGATGCGATGCACGCGTGGGGCGAGCGCAACGCGACGGCGTGAAAAGGGGTCTGTCCCCGTGCGCTTGCGCACGGGGACAGACCCCTTCGCTCCGGACTCGGCTCGGTGCGCGCATGACGGGGACAGACGCGCCTCCGTCCCCGTCGGGGCGGCCTCGGCCCCGCGCGCATGACGGGGACAGATGAGATGAGAAGTGGCTGGCCTCCGTCTGGGATCTCCGAAGAGATCGGTCAGACTTTGGCGAGCTCTCGTGAATTGACACGAGGCTCAAAAACAGGAGGCCAGCCATGGCGAAGAT
>JBPOIU010000036.1:0-77584 GCA_052034255.1 Planctomycetota bacterium
GAAGCGGTCGAACGAGGGGGTCGCAGGGGGCCTTAGGCCCCCAGCCACCGCACAAGGCGGAGCGGCCATCGGCCCGCGAGTAGGACGGCCGTCGGCCGCCCAATGCGGTGCAGGGGCCATTGGCCCCTGGCCAGGAGGGGTGCAGGGGCCGTTGGCCCCTGCCGGGGTGGATCGCCCGTGGCGATCCGGCCATGCGGCCCGAGCTAAAACGCTTCACTTCCCCCGAAGCTCCCTTCGAACGTCACGGTCTCCTTCGTCCCGTCGTCGTGCGTGATGCGGTAGCGCGCGGACAGGCGACCGCTGACGAACCCGTCTTGCAGCACGAGCTTCGTGATCCGGTAGCGGATCACCTTGATCGAGTCGCCGTCGTTCTCGTCCTGGTACGCCTGCTTGAAGCCGGGCTTCAAGTCCGCGACCCATTCGCCGCTGGCGCCCTTCGGAGTCAGCGTGCCGTCGAACGCCAGATCCTCGAGCACGAGGGAGCACGTGCGCGCGTCCAGGTCGTAGTCCAGCCAGCCGATGAACGAGATCGCTTCGGCCTTGCCGTTCACACGCTGGATTCCGGTCCCGAGCAGGTCGAACGAGCCGACCGACTCGACTTCGCGCGAGACCGTCGACGTCGTCACGATGGCGAACGTGAGGGCAACGGCGGTCAGCGTGCGCGTGAACATGCGGCGTTCCTCGCGGAATGGGAGGGGGGACGCCCAAACCTGTCCCATGAACTCCGCGCGGGCAAGTCGCCCCCGAAAACTCGCGCGTGGATCCGCCGCCTCTGCGAAGACCCGGTCGCGCTTCAGCCCGAGAGCAACCGCGATCCCTCGGGCATTGAACCTCCTAGCGCGGGCTACGCCCGCAACCGAATGAGTCTGCGCGTTCTCACGGTCTCGCCGGACACCTGTGCCTGTTGAACGGGGCGGCGGCTGCCGCCGCCTCGGACACCCTGTGCGGGATCTACCACGTCCGAAAGTCGTCGCTGGACGCGACGACTTTCAGACGTAGTAGATCAGAGGCCGTGAATGAGTCTCCCGCGAGCGGCGGAACGAGCGAGAACGGCGAGCGCGCCATGGGCAAACGATTGACGCAGAAGACTGGAGCTCAGCGCTTGCGCACGAGTCGCGTCACGCGCCCGGTCTTGTTCCAGTCCATCACGTACAGGTTGCCGTCCGCATCCCAGCGGATGCCGTGGGGCGACATGAACTCGCCGGGCTTCCACTGGTCCCTTGGCACGTCGAATTGCGCGCGCAGTTCGGGCTTCGCGTTATCGCCGATGTGCGCGATCACGTCGAACTTCCGATCGAGGATCGTGATCCGCCCCTCGAGATCCGCGATCGCGAGGTCGCCGTCGCGCTCGTCGATCGCGCACGGGCGGCGAACGTCGCAGCGGATCGCGCGCAGCGAGTTGCCGTCGAGGTCGAACTCTTGCAGACAGTGGTTCTCGCGGTCGCACACGAGCAGCGTCGGCGGATCGTTCCGCGTGTCGACCCACAAGCCGTGACACGTGCGCATCAGGCCCGGCGCGTCGCCGAAGCCACCGAACGCGCCGAGGTACGTCCCGTCCTTCGCGTACCGGTGGATGTAGGACTTGCCGTAACCGTCGGCGACGAAGATCGTCCCGTTCGGCGCGATCGCCACGCTGGTGGGGTGGTACTCGCCCGCTCCGGCGTAGAGCTTGCTCGCCTCCGGCCACGGCAACTCGAGCTTCACCGTGCCGTCCAGCGCGACCTTGTACGCCGCGTGCTTGCCGAGGTGGGCGAACCAGAGGAACTCCTCGCCGTCCTCGACGACGACCTTGACGTCGTGGATGCCCGCGCCGAGATCGGCGCACAGCGTGCGCTTGGACTTGCCGTCTTGCGACAGCACGATCAGCGAGCGATCCGCGTCGGTGCTGAACACCATCGAGCCATCGCGCAAGAACGCGATGCCGCCGTGCGTGCTGCCGAGTTCGCGATCGGCGTCGACGACGAACGCGGTGTCCCACGTGTACACGTGATGCCGTGCGCCGACGGTCACCGCTTCGGCGGACGCGGGCGGATCGGAGAGCGACAGGGACACGAGCACGAGCGCGGCGAGCATCGGGACTCCTTCACTTGCGGACGTGGTTCTTCAAGCGGCGAACGTCGGTCTGCGCGGCGACCGGATCGAAGTCCTCGACTTGGTCGGGGAAGAACTGCACCGGACCGTAGCGACTGTCACGCGCGATTTCGACGCACGCCCCGAATGCACGAATGGCGTCTTCCATCGCGACCGCGGCCGCGTCGAATTCACCGATGCGTTCGAGTTGGTCCGACACGAACACGTACGCGTCGACGTAGTTCGGTTCGTGCGTGATCGCCAGACGAGCCTCGGCAATGGCTTCTTGCGTCTTGCCCGTGAAGCTGAGCAGGCGCGCGCGGCCGAGTCGCGTTTCGACGTCGAGTGGATCGATTTCGAGCGCCTTGCCCATGCGCCACTGCGCGTCGTCCATCAGCTTGTGCTCGGCCGGCACCTTCAGCTTCAGATGCAACGTCACGACGGCGCGCGCCGACAACAGCCACGGCTCGGGATCGAGCGGGTTCAGCGTGGCGGCTTCACCTGCGAGTGCGGCGAGGTTCTGCACGATCATCGGGTCGAGCGTCAAGTCGAACACGTAGAGCAGCGCTTCGAGCGCCCGCTTGCGCGGGACCGTGTCGAGCGGTGTGACCGCGCTGGCTGCGCTGAACTCGACGAAAGCCAACCGCGGATCGGCCGCGGTCAGCGCGGCGTCGCCGGCTTGCAGATGACGGCTCGCGATCGCGGAAGCGATTCCGGGAGCCGGCAACGCGAGGGCGACGAGCAAGCCCCCTGCGTACACGACTCGCGGAATGACGAAGCTCCGGCGGTCGGGCGCGCGACGTTCCGATTCGGCGCGCACGAGCGCGACCAGCGCGAACAGCGTGGTCATCATCACGGTGCTTTGCGACAGTCCGTCCACTTGCGCGTGCAGCCACAGCAACGATGCGCCCGCGCATGCGCCGACGGCGAGCGGACTGGCATCGCGAAACCGCCGTGCGCCGCGACGGAAGAACGCGATCACGAACAGCGCGACGCCGCAGACTCCGATCCAGCCGGTCTCGAGCGCGGCGCCGAGGAACACGTTGTGGACGAGTCCGACTTCGCGGCGTCGATGCAAGTACGACGGCTCGGCGGCGTCGAACGCGCGCGTCGCGAAGCGGAACTTGTTCATGCCCGGACCGATGCCGAACGGATGCTCGGCGAAGTTCTCGAGCGCGACTTGGTAGTAGAAGCGCCGGGGATACACCTGATTGGTTTCGCCGGCCAGGATGCGCGTGCGCAGCGGATTCGGCACCAGGAACACTCCGGCGACCACCGCGACGACGACCAGCGCGGTGCGCACGAACCCGAACCGCGTCTTGCCGACGAGCAGCAGCAGCACGAGCCCGATGAAGAACATCACGCCGGCCTTCGAACCCGTCGCGATCAACAGCGGAGCGAGCAATGCCGCGCACAGCAGCGTCTTGCGCGTGCCGCCCTTCTGCCGCAGCCAGGTCGGAACGAACACGAGGGTCCACGCCAGCACGAACGACGCGAAGAAGTTCGGGTTGAACGCCCTGCTCGTCAGTCGATCGTGATCACCGCACGCGAAATCGACCACGGCGTGAGCGACATGCACGCAGGCCGCAAGTGCTCCGATGCGCACCGCGGCGCGCGCGAACGAGCCATCGTCTTGGCGCAGATGTCCGAGCATGCCGAGATACAGCGTCGCGAACGCGACGAGTTGCGTCAGGCGGACGATGCACGTCCATACGTCGACGACCGCGTGCGGCGCCCAGATCGCCCAGGCCGCGCCACCGAAGAACAGCGCGAGCCCGATGTCTTCCAGCGCCAGAGTCCGCCGCGCCGGCGCGCGCACGATTCCCTCGACGAGGACGGGCGCCGCCACCAACAGCGCGGCGAGTGCGCCGAGCGCGGGGACGAGATGGGGCGCGAACGTCGTCGTGAACGGCAGGACGATCCATGCCGTCACCAACCCCGCCAGGCCGACGCGCCGCGCCGTAGGGAGACTCGAGGTCGGGACTCGCGGTGTCGGCGGCGCTGCGTGGGTCACGGTGGTGGCGGACGATCCCGCGACTCAGGGAAAGGACTTCAGCAACTTGCCGTCCTTGTCCTTCACGACGAGGGCCGACGGAGAATCGCCGCCCAGCAACAACGCCCGATCGTTGCCCTTGAAATCGGACAAGATCAGCGTCGAGGCGCGGTCACCCGTGGTGCGCATGCGAATGCGCGACGGACCACCGTGGTCGCGCAGACCGACCTCGACACCGTTCGTGAGCGATGCGTTCATCTCGACGCACGGGCGACCCATCGAATCGGAGAGGTGGATGCCCGACGAGTCCGCGGTCGCGCCGATCGCGACGGCCGGGATGCGGGACGGTTCCTTGCCGCCGACGGGGACGTAGAGCCCGATCGCAGGACCGGCGGCGCTCGACGCCAGCACGATCGTGCTGAAACCACGGTCGTCGACGATCTCGAGACTCTTCGCTTTCAACGCGGCCGGCGCGTTGGACTGCGAGAACGCGAACAACGTGGTCGCCGCGAGCAGGCACGCGCACGTCGCGAACGCGCGCTGCAACCGCACGTGCCGTCGTTCGAGTGTCGACATGCGTTGCGTCAAATCGGCGACGAGGGTGGTGGCGTCCATGGGTGCGCTCCTTGGCGAACGGGGTGTGGCTGCGGGAAGGGGCGCGGAAGTGTATCAGCCCGCCCTCGAGCCCCGTTCGTGCGGGAGCGCCGGCCGCCAGGAAAACCACAGCGGCGGACGTCCGCGGTCCGGTCTCACACGTCTTGGGATGCGCGCGGAGGATCGTCGCGCGGCGGGTCTTCGTCATCGACCGGGTCCTGTGGCACGAGCAGCACGTCACGCAGCGGTGCGAGCTCGTCGCGTGTCCACGCGCCATCCCCGTTGGTGTCGAGGCGCTCGAGCAACTTGCGCATGCGCGCGCCGCGACTCTGCGGGAGTTCGTCCGGCGTAATCTTGCCGTCGCCGTTCGCATCCGTGCGGTCGAACAACGAACGACCGCCGAAACCGGCGTCGAGCGTCGAGTCGGCGAAGTTCGGCAGTTCGATCCCGAACGCGTCCAGTACGAGATCGAGCATGCGCTCTTCGTCGCGTCCGAGATTCGCCGTCGCTTGGCGCACGATCACGAGGCCGTGGTCGCGCACGATCACGAGCCGCTGACCACCGGCGCCCGCCGCCTGCACCACGCCCGCTCGCGGCAGCCAGAACGTCATGCCGTAGCGTCGATTCGCGTCCGTGGGCTCGAAGCACGCGTCGAGCAGCGCGGCCGCGACGACCTGGCGCGAACCGACGCGTCCGCGGTTGCGGACGAACTCGCCGAACTTCGCCCACTCACGCGCGGTCAACTTCGCGCCGCTCGGCAACTGCGGGTGTCCCGCGCGATCGTGGCGCCAATCGTCGATGCGCATGCCGATCGGATCGAGGAAGCGTCGCCGCATGTACTGCAGCGGATCCTCGCTCGTCACGACCTCGTTCGCCGAGGCGTCGGTTCGCGCGGCTGCGCGCAACTTGCGGATCATCAGCTCGCCGAACACGTAGAACGGCGCCGGGCCGTAGCGGAACTTCCGTCCCGGCTCGGCAAACGTCGGGCGCGTCAGCGCGACCGCGTATTTGTCGTCGAACTCGGGACCGTCGAGTTCGCCGGCGGCCGTATCGAGTCCCGACACCAACGACAGCAACTGCCGCACGGTGATGCGCTCTTTGTGCGCGTCGCCTTTCCATTCGGTGATCGTGTCGGCGACGGGCTCGTCGAACGACGACAACAGGCCGTCCTCGACCATGCATGCCGCGGCCACTCCGCAGAAACTCTTCGTGCCGCTGGCGAGGAACCACGAAGCGTCCGGATCCCGACCGCGCGCGTAGCGCTCGAACACGACCTGCCCGTCATGCATGACGAGGAACGACAGGCCGCCGTGGTCGAGCGCCAACGCAGCGGCTTCAGCCAGCAGCGTTTCGCGCCGGGCGAGCGCGGGCTCGAGTTCGAGGCCGTCCTGCGCCCGAGCCACCGCCGCACCGACGCCGATCACGATCGCGACGCACCAAGCGTTCATCGCACCCTCCGGGCGGCCTTGAACCGCGCGAGCCGGCCGCCGTCGCGGTCGTTTCAGCGACTCGTCAGCATCAACTTCACCAGCAGCTCGTTGAAGCGCGACGGATCGGCGAGTGGCTCACCGCGCGCGAGCAGCGCTTGGCCGAGCAGCAACTCGCACGCGTCACGGAACCCGGCCTCGTCCGCGGACCGCCGCTGATCGAGCGCTTGGATCAACGCGTGGCGCGGATTCAGTTCGAGCACGACGGTCGCGTCGGGCACGTCCTGATGCGCTTCGCGCATGCGGCGGACGAGGTGCGGACTGAGGTCGTGCTCGCCGTAGACGACCGCGGCGGGACTCGAGTCGAGGCGATTCGTGAAGCGCACGGCGGAGATCGGCGTCGGTTGTGCGCCGAGCGCGGATTTGATCGCGTCCGGTAGTTCCTTGAGCTCCGACTCTTTCTCTTCGCGTTCCTTCTTCTCGTCGTCGTCCTCGAGGTCGATCGTGCCCTTGTCGAGCGGACGGAGCGGTTTGCCGTCGAACGACTCGAGGCGCGCGAGCGCGAACTCGTCGACCGCGTCGACGAGCAGCAGTACCTCGAAGCCCTTCTTCGTCGCGGCCTCGAGCACCGGCAGGCGCTCGAGCGCGGCGCGCGATTCGCCGCTGACGTAGTAGAGCTCGCGCTGTTTGACCGGCAGGCGCTCGATGATCTCGTGCAGCGTCGACGGCGTCTTGTCCTTCGTCGTCGTGAACAAGCAGATCTTGGCGACGTCCTGGCGCAGGTCGTCGTCGGCGTAGATGCCCTCCTTCAGCGTCGCGCCGAACTCGGCGAAGAAGCTCGCGTACTTCTCGCGGTCGCTCTCGAGCAACTTCGCCAACGCGTCGACCACGCGCTTCGTCAGGCGACTGCGGATCGGTTTCAACTGGCGCGCGTGCTGCAGCGTCTCGCGCGACACGTTCAGCGGCAGGTCGGCCGAATCCACGAGGCCGCGCACGAAGCGCAACCACGGCGGCAGCAGCTCTTCGCATTCCGCCATGATCAGCACGCGCTTCACGTACAGCGCGAGTCGTGACCGCGGCTTCTCCGGTTCGAACAGCGTCGGAGCGCGCTTCGTCGGCAGGTACATCAGCGCCGTGTATTCGGACGTGCCTTCGGCGCGGAAGTGGATCGACTCCAGCGGCTCGTCCATCGCGTGCGCGAGGTGGCGATAGAACTCGGTGTGCTCCTGCGACGTGACCTCGGCGGGCGGCCGAGTCCACAACGGCTTCATCGAGTTCAGCGTGATGACCTCGCGCTCGCCTTCCTTGCGTTCGACCTCGAGTTCGATCGGGTAGGCGATGAAGTCCGAGTGACGCTTGACGACGGTGCGCAGCGTCCATTCCTGCGTGAAGTCCTGCGGATCGTCCTCGTCTTCGGGCTGCGGCTTCAGGTGCAGCGTGATGCGCGTGCCGCGCGCGAGTCCGCCCGCCGCTTCGATCGTGAACGTCCCGTCGCCCTTCGAACGCCACCGCACGCCGGCGACGTCACCCGCCTTGCGCGTCTCGACGACGACTTCGTCCGCGACCATGAACGCCGAGTAGAACCCGACGCCGAATTGGCCGATCAACTCGGGCAAGCCGCTCGCGGTCGCGCTCGCGTCCCGCTTCACGTGCTCGAGGAACGAGCGCGTGCCGGAGCGGGCGATCGTCCCGAGGTTGGCGACGACTTCGTCGCGATCCATCCCGATGCCGGTATCGATCACCGTGAGGGTGCGAGCGCCCGGATCGGGTTCGAGCCGGATGCCGAGGCGTTCGTCGCCTTCCATCAGTTGCGGCTTCGTCAGCGCGGCGAAGCGCAGCTTGTCCAACGCGTCGCTGGCGTTCGAGATCAGCTCGCGCAGGAAGATCTCGCGGTTCTTGTACAGCGAGTGGATCATCAGACGCAGCAGTTCGCGCGTCTCGGCCTGGAACTCGTGCGTTTCGGCGGTGTTTCCCATCGCTCAACCTTCCTCATCGATACGGGACGAACATCGAGTCGACGCGCCACGCCGTCCTGCCACCGGAGGCGCGCGGTCGAACCGGGGATGCTACCGTTCGCGCCCATGAGTCCATTCCTTGGGCGTTGGTTCCGTTCCGACCGGTCCCCCGCGGCGGAGCGCCTCGCGGCGCTCGAACGCGAAGCCGAACTCCTGCGCCAGGAGTTGGCGGAGAACCGGTTCCTCATGAATCAATGGCGCGAGGAGCTGACGCGGGCGCGCGCCGGGTTCTCGAACCACATCGACGACGCGGTGCACGATCGCGTCGGGCAGTTGCTGACCGAGCTGTCCCCGATGCTCGCCGCGATCGCCGGACTCGCGCGCGATCCCGCGGCTTGGCGCGATGCCGACATGGGGGACGTGACCGCGTGGGTCGAGCGCACCGAACGCGTGCTGCGCAAGTTCGGCGTCGAGACGATGGCGACGCCCGGCACGGAGGTCCCGTTCGATCCGGCCTGGCACGAGTGCGTGGCCGGTCGCGCCGAAGCGAACCAGCGTGTTTTGGTGCGGACCCCGGCCTATGCGTACCAAGGGCGCGTGTTGGTCAAAGCTGCGGTCGCGGCCTCGTGATCCGCAGCGGGTGACGTCGGGTCGGTGTCGCCCGCGCCGCGTGCGCGGATCGCCGAGCGCTCGATAGACTCCCGAGCCCGCATGCGCGCGTCGACGTGCGATGCCATGCGTGCGTTCGTCGCTCGTTTGCTCCTCGTCGCGCCTTGGAAAAGGACTCGGAAGCCGTCCATGCCCGAACCCGTTCTGGTCGCCGACGCACTCACGGTGCGCTACGGCAAGCGCGTGGCGGTCGATCGGCTGTCGTTCTCGTTCGCGGGCGGCTGCCTCGGCTTGCTCGGGCGCAATGGCGCCGGGAAATCGTCGTTCTTGCGTGCCGCGCTCGGTCTGGTGAAGCCCGCCGGTGGCCGGGCGCTCTTGCTCGGATTGGACGCGGCGGCCGACGGCAAGCGCGTGCGCCGGAACGTCGGCTACATGCCGGAACGCGAATGCCACATCCCCGGCCTCACGGGCGTCGAGTTCGTGGCGTATTGCGGTCGCTTGGCCGGCCTGACGGTCGCGGAAGCGCGGCGGCGCTCCCACGAGATGCTCGCGTACGTCGGGCTCCGCGAGGAGCGCTATCGCAAGGTCGACGACTACTCGCGTGGCATGAAGCAGCGCGCGAAGCTCGCGGCGGCGCTGGTCCACGATCCGGCGTTGTTGTTCCTCGACGAGCCCACGAACGGTCTCGACCCGCGCTCGCGGCGCGAGTTCCTGACCACGGTGTCGGACGTCACGCGCAACAAGAACATCCACGTGGTGCTGTCGTCGCATCTGCTGCAAGACGTCGAGAGCGTCGCGAACGACGTCCTCGTGCTCGACCAAGGGCGCGTGCGCGCGTCGGGGCCGATCCAAGGTCTGTTGACGCGCGATGCGGGCGGCTTTTCCGTGAAGGTCCACGGCGAGTGGGAACCGTTCCAGGCCGTGCTCGAGCAAGCCGGGTTCGCGGTGCATCGGGACGCGCGCCACCAGTGGATCGTGCGCCAAGGTCAGTCCGCACAGGCGCCGACGGTGGCCGCACTGTTCGCGATGGCGCGCCAGTCGCAGACCTTGTTGCGCGAAGTGCTGCCCGAGGAAGAGACGCTCGAGGATCTGTTCCTGCGCGCGCTGCAAGAATCCGACGCGGACGGGGCGCCCGCATCGGCGGGAGCGGGCTGATGCCGATCTACGACCAAACCTATCGGCACATCGACAGCGTCAAGCGCCCGCCGCGCCTGGTGTGGCTCGCGATGCTCGGCGTCAGCTTGCGGCTGTTCTTCCGCGACAAGCGCCGACTGATCCCTGGCGCGCTGACGTTGATCCCGTTCGCCATGGGATTGATCGGCGTGCTGCTGCCGTTCCTCGTGCCGCCCGGGGTGAAGAGCTCGGAAGTCCAGGGGATGATGCGGAACTCCGGAGTCGATGGTTCGACCATCTACACGTTCTTGGTGTTCCCGACCCAATGGCTCGCGATCTTCCTGTACGCGATGCTCGCCGGCGCCGGCTTGGTGACGAACGACTTGAAGGCCAACGCGCTCGAGCTCTACTTCTCGCGGCCGCTGACGCTGACGGACTATTTCCTCGGCAAGCTCGGCGCGGTGCTCGCGGTGCTGTCGTTCTTCACGCTGCTGCCGGCATTCGTGTTGTGGATCCTCGACATCGCGGTGAGCTCCGACCCGCAGCGCTTGTGGACGCAGTTGCCGTTGTTGCCGCGCATCGTCGCCGCCTCACTGGTCGTGACGCTGCCGTACGCGACGCTGGTCCTCGCGATCTCGGCGATGGCACGGTCGCAGCGCCTGGCGGTGGTGGGGTTCGCGGCGATCGTCGGCTTGACCCAGATCCTCGGCAACGACAACTTCGCCGCGATGTTCGACAGCGACGCGATGCAGTTGATCGCGCTCAAGGACTGCGTCGACCGGGTGGCGTTCGAGATCCTCGACGTCTCGCCGCAGGAGTCGTTACTCGGGATGTTCGACGCGAAGGAGCCGCTCAGCGCGTTCACGAGCACGGCGCCGACCGTCGTGGTCATCGCATGGGTCGCACTGTCGACGGCGCTGTTCTATCGCCGCGTGCGCGCGGTGGAGATCGTCGCGACCTGATCGCCGAGCGCGTTCGTTCCCGTCACGGGCCGACGGTCAACGTCGGACACGCGGAGGCGCGCCAGCCGACGGCGCTCCACGGCTCTTGCACGATCGCCTGGAGATGGAACGACTGCACCAATGTGCCGCCCGGCGGGATCACGCCCGACGTCGACCAGACTCCCGTCGACGGGACGAAGCCGATCGGAACGACGCTGAGGAACGGTGTGAGGCCGACACAGATCATGCCGAAGGGCGACGCGAACGCGCCGGGCGCGATGTCGATGAACAGGAACGCCGGTTGGTTCGGCATCGCCTGCAACGTCAGCGCGTACGCGGACCCGTACTTCCCGGTGCTGTCGACGGCGAATGCGCCGACCTGCGCGGCCTTGACGACGAGCGATCCGGAGTTAATGCCCGCGAGGCCGTCGTTCAGAGGATTGCCGATCACGAAATCGGAGCGCCCGTCGCCGTTCGCGTCGCCGATGTCGGCGACGAATCCGCCGAGACCTTCGTTCGCACTCGATCCTTCGAACACGTAGAGCGGCGTGAAGGCACCGCCGCGCAGCACGAGCGCGATTCCCGCGCTCGGGTTGCCGTTGATCTGCGCGTCCGGCGACGCCACGGCGATGTCGCCTCGGCCATCCGCGTCCAGATCGCCGAGACCGGCCACGACGCTGCCGAGGCGATCCCCGGCGAGAAGGCCGTCGACGACGGTCAGGATCGTTCCCGCCGCGCCGCTGAGGACGTAGGCCCGTCCCGCGAGGGGAAGTCCGGAGGGCGCGGCCCCCGGGGCGCCGACCACGACGTCCGCGACTCCGTCTTGATCGAGATCCAACGTGTCGTCGATGACGAAGCCGACCGACTCACCGGCGACCGGCCCGTCGAAGGTCCAGAGCGTCGCGCCGTTCGTCGGGTTGACCGCACGGCTGCGTCCCGAGCCGGACCCCGCCCCGGAATCGAAACCGGGAGTCCCGATCAGCAGATCGCGCAGGCCGTCGCCGTTGAGGTCGGCAATGCTCGCGAGATCGGACCCGAGGGCGTCGAACGCCGCCATGCCGGTGAACGTCCGCAACGTCGCCCCGGAGACGCCATCGAGGACGAACACGGCTCCGGCGTTGGCTCCGCTGAGCGCAGTGAATCCCGGCGCGGCGACGGCCAGGTCCAGCGAACCGTTGCCGTTGACGTCGTCGAGGCTCGCCAGGGATTCGCCGAAGCGCGCGTTGGTGCTCGGGCCGGGGATGGTGCCGAGCGCTGCGAACGACGCTCCGTTCAGGATGCGTACGGCTCCGACTTGGAGACCGCCCCCGGCGCCGGGGACGCCGACCGCGATTTCCGGGATGCCGTCGAAGGTGACGTCCCCGATCGCCGCCAACGCCGCGCCGAACCGCTCCAGCGGAATCGTGCCCGGAATGGTCAAGACGCGCGCGCCGGTGATCCCCGAGATCACGGCGAGCTCGCCGGCATTCGACGCCCCGGCGGGGGACGCGTTGGGTGCGCCGACCAACAAGTCCGGGACGGTGTCGTTGTCGACATCGGCGATGCGCAACGCGCAGGCGCCGAACAGGTCCCCGGCCATCAGCCCTTCGTTCGAAAACAGCGTGGCCTGCGCGGCCGCCTCGGGGATACCGAGGGCGGCAACGAGGACGATCGGAAGCCAGAGGGCTTGGTTCCGGTCCATGAGTGGAGACGCCACAGGGGATCGCGCGTGAAGGGGACCTCGAGTCCGAGCGGCGACCGTGTCGCACCGAGGGCCCGTCGACGGCGTCGACGAGGAACCCGGCGCGATTGCCGTACCGACGAGTTCGAGGGACTCCGGCAGGAGTGAACGGAAGGTACGATGCTCCGCCCGATCGGGCAAGTCGAGCGCCGGCGAAGGTCGCGGCAATCGACCCCGTCGATGACCAGGAACCGCGCGTGATCGAACCGATCGAATTACGGTCTGCATCGAAGTGGTACGGACCGGTCATCGGTCTCAACGATGTCACTCTGAAGATCAAACCGGGAGTGACCGGGCTGCTCGGCCCGAACGGCGCCGGTAAGACCACGATGATCCGCCTGATCACGGGTCAGGCCGAACCGAGCGCCGGCGAGGTGCTGGTCTTCGGCGAGCCCGTGTTCCGGACGCCCAAAGTGTTGGCGCGCCTCGGGTGTTGTCCGGACGTCGAGGCGATCGACGAGGAAGCGACCGGGCACGAATTCGTGGCGTCCTACGCCTGGCTGTCGGGGTTCTCGCGGGCGGCCGCCCGCGCGCGCGCCACCGCACTGCTCGCGCGCGTCGGCATGAGCGCTGCCGCCGATCGCGCGATCGGGTCGTACTCGAAGGGGATGCGTCAACGGGTGAAGCTGGCGCAGGCGTTGGTGCTGGAGCCCGACGTCCTCGTGCTCGACGAGCCGCTGAACGGCATGGATCCGCTCGCGCGGCGCGAGACGATCGACTTCGTGCGGAAGCTGGGACAGGAAGGGAAGACGGTGCTCGTTTCGAGCCACGTCCTGCATGAAGTCGAAGCGATGACCGATGTCGTCGCGCTGATGCATCACGGCCGTGTGTTGGCCGAAGGGCGCGTCCACGAGATCCGCAAACTGCTGAAGGGGTATCCCCATCAGGTCGCGATCGAGAGCGCCGATCCGCATGCGGTCGCGCGCCGGATCATGGACAGCGACCACGTCGTCGGCTTGCGCTTCGAAGAGCGCGAGTTGCGCATCGAGACCCGCGACGCCGAGGCTCTGTATCGCACGATCGAGGGACTGGTGCTCGACGAAGGCGTCGACGTCACGCGGATGTCGACGCGCGACGATTCGCTCGAGGCCGTGTTCGACTACTTGGTGAGGTGACCGTGGCGGTCGACGGAGTGGTTCCGCTTTCCTTCGCGTCCGCCGCGTTCCGCGTCGGTGCTCTCGGCCCGTTGCGGCTGTTGCGCGGGTCCCGGCTCATCCTGGTGCTGGTGCTGGTCGCCGTGCCCGTGATCGTCTCGGGCATCGCGTTCGCGGCGCGCCCGCGGGTGCTCGGCGTCAACAACTTCGTCAACTTCGTCGCGCTGTTCGACCTGAGCCTGCTGCTGCCCCTCGTCGCGATGCTGCTGTCGGCGGGAGCGGTCGGTGACGACATCGAAAACGGGACGCTGCTGTACCTGCGGCTGCGGCCGATCTCGCGCGCCGCGATCATGGCGGGCCGTTGGCTCGGCTGTTCGTTCGCGTGCTGCGTGTTGTTCGTGCCCGCGACGATCGTGCTGTACGTGATCCAGACCACCGCACGGCACCCCGACCTGTTTCGCGACGAACTCGGCCTGCTCGCGGCGGTGTGCGGCATCGTGATCCTCGCGACGTTCGCGTACACGGCGCTGTTCCTCGTGTTCGCGGCGCTGTTCTTCCGCGCGATGCTGTTCGGATTGTTCCTGGTCGTCGGCTGGGAAACGGCGGTGTTGATCCTGCCGAACAAGGCGGCCGTGTACACGGTCGGCTTCCATTCGCGGGCACTGCTGTCGCACGCCACGCTCGAAGGTTCACGCGTCCACGCGGTCATCGATCGTTTTCGCGACTTCGGACTGTTGCCGACGGTCGCGAGTTCGGTGACGGGTGTGCTGATCGCGACCCTCGTGCTGGTCGCCGTCGCGGGACACCTGTTCACGCGCAAAGAGTATCTGGTGACGCAAAAGGAAGGCTGAAGCCGCCGCGCGGGTCCTGCTCGCGCGCGGCGGGCGCCGGCTTGGCGTCGGCGATCACGGCGCCGCGCACGAGGTCTCGCGTCAGACCGTTCGCGCCGAGGCGGTCCGCGGGATGCGGAACTCGCGCGGAGTGGGCTTGCCCTCGACGGCGTCGGCCGTGAGCTCGCCGAGGATCGGGCCGAACTTGAACGCGTGTCCGCTGCCGCAGCCGGCCACGACCGTCGGGCGAGGTGCGTCGATATGGTCGATGACGAAATCGCCGTCGTCCGACATCGTGTAGAGGCACGTGCGCACGATCGCCGGATCGCGTTCGAGGAACGGCATCCGCGATCGGACGAAGTCCGCGATCGCCTCGACGTCTTCGCGCGGCGCATCGCGCGGGCCATCGGGGTCGACCGTGCTGCCGGGGCGATGGCACGCGATCTTGAACCAACCGTCGGGCGTCGCAGGAAAGCCGTAGAAGCCTGCCGTCGCGAGATCGAACGACCAGAACGGCCACGCCGTCGGCGCGCGTCGCGGGTCGCGCGGACGGAACAACAGCTCGACTTGGAGCGACGGCGTGACCTTCATGCCCTTCATGCACGGAGCGGGGACGAGCTTCGCGAGCCACGCGCCCGCGGCAACGACGACGACGTCGGCTTCGAGCGTCGCGAGATCCTCGACGCGGTGCTGTGTGCGGATCGTCGCACCCCCCGCGCGCGCGCTCGAGGCCAGCGCGCTCAATGCGGTGATCGGATCGAGCCAGCCGGCGACGCGATCGTGGATCGCCGCGTCGACTCCGCGCAGATCGAACTCGGGCAGCAGCGCCGCCGCGGCGCGGGCATCGATGCGTCGCGGGGCATCGTGCGACGTCGCGAGGCCGGAGAGACTCTGCTGCTCGAAACACGCGGCGTCCCAGCGCGTCGACAGCCCGACGTATCCGGTTTCGCGGTAGATCACGGTCCCGGTCGAGCGTTCAAGGTCGCGCCAGGCCGTTCTGGCGCGCTCGACCCATGCGCCGTAGCGCGCCGTCATCGGCCCGTACGTGCGCCGAAGTGCCTTGGAGACGTCATTGCTGGCGGCCCGTTCGGCGGGGATGGCATCGGCTTCGAACACGTCGACTCGATGGCCGCGACGCGTGAGTTCGTGCGCGGCCGCAAGTCCGAACACGCCCGCGCCGATGATGGCGATGCGCATGGAGTCCTCGTCGGTGCAGGTCCTGTGGCCAGCGCACGATAGGATGCCGCGCCCATTTCGTCGAAGCGGTGTTCACGCCGTTTCCCGAGCTCGATCCGGAGTCGCGCGTGCAAGCGTCCGCAGAGGCCTGGTTGGTGGATTTGAAGCAAGACCTCGGCGTCGGTTCGGACCGCGTCGTCGAGGTCGGTGCCGGCTCGCCGCCGCGCGCGCGCGGCGCACTGCTGGTCGTCGATGCCGGGACGCGACGCGCGGCCGACGCCACGCTCGGCGCCGACGTGTTGCGCGCGGTGCGGGATGGGTTGTCGCCCGAGGGTCACGTCCTGGTGGTCGGGCACTCGCTCGAGGACGCGCCGCACCTTTGCCAGTTGCGCAACGCGCTGTGGCCGCATCTGCACGTCGTACGCGCCTACCGGATGAAGCGTGGCGAGCCCGTGCTGCGCATCGAACTCGGCGGTTCCACGAAGTTGCCGCACGTCGCCGAAGCGGACGGTTTCGCGGTGCTCGCGCTCGAGCGACTGGTCGCGATGTCGCCCGCGACGACCGCGCAGAAGTTCGACAAGAACGCGGCCGGCTGGAACGGCGTGCCGGGCGCACCCGACTACGCGCACTTCCGCTGGATGCGCAAACTACTGGCCGTGCTCGGCAAGCCGCGCTCCGGCGAGACCGCGCTGGACGCTGGATCCGGCGCCGGCTGGGTCGGGATCGAAGCCGCGAAGCTCGGCGCGAGCGTGTCGTCGTTCGATCCGAGTCCCGAGATGGTGAAGTTCGTGCTGGCGAACGCCGCGAGCGAGGGCGTTCGCGTCGAGGGCCGGGTCGGGTTCTGCGAGAAGCCGCCGTTTGGTGGCCCGTTCGACCTCGTGCTGAACAGCGGCGTCATCTCGTTCTCCCCGGATGCCGACGTCTTCTTGGACGGTCTGTGCGGCGTCGTGAAGCCCGGTGGCCGGCTCGTGATCGGCGATCTGAATCCACGCTCGCGCGGCATGACGCGCCGCCGCACGCAGAAGCCGATCGTGCCGGTGCGCGAACTGAACGCTTCGTTGCGGGAGGACGTCGAGCGCGGGCTCGAGCGCCGCGGCTTCACCGTGGACTGGCGCCGCTTCTATCAGCTCACGTCGCCGGTGCCGGAGCTGATCCACCGGTCGAAGAATCGCATGGTCCAGGCCGCATTGCTCGCGGCCAACCGCGTCGGTTGCGCGGTCGATGGAATGCTCGGCTCACCGCTCGCGCCACTGTTCGACTCGTGGATCATCGGCGCGACGAAGCGCGCGCGGTGACGATCGTGCCGTCCCGGCGCGAAGTCTCGCCGCCGGGTCGGATCAGTGCGTCGGATCGACGAGCCCCAAGCCACAGCGCACGAGGCGCAAGCGGTCGACGACCGTCCCGTCGCGCTGGATCGCCAAGCGCACCGTCTCGCGGCCGACCGTTTTCGTGACGTGGTACACGACGTTGCCGTCGGCTTCGATCACTTCGATGCCGGCGAGCGTGCCCGCGCCCCCGTCCACGTTCGCGCGGTCGCGGACCACCGGCGGCACTTCGGCGGTCGTCGCGGCGCGGCGGGTCTGGACGACGTGCGGAACGCCTTCGTCGTCGAAACGCACGCGAACCGCGGATCGAGCGCCGTTCGCATCCAACTCGACTTCCCACGTCTCGTGTTCGCGCTCGATGATCCGCGATCCACCGCGCACGACGGCTTGCGGCGCGAGCCCGAGAGCGACCTCGCGCGCGAGGCCGGGCAGCTCGGCCGTCGAGATCGCTCCGGCGTAGCCGACGACGTGGCCGTCGTCGTCGAGCGCGAGTTCGAATCCGCGCGTCGTGTCGACCGCGTGGGCGAACGCGATGACCTCGGGATCGAGTCGGCCGAAGTCCTGGTGGAGCACGCCGCAGCCGAGCGGCGTCGACGACAGCACGATCAGCGCCAGCCCGATCGTTCGCGACCAAACGAGCGTCGCTGCGATGCGCGAAGCACGGAACGTGGGGGAGCGCGAGGGTCGGACCAAGAGTGGACTCCGTTCGGGCGCGCCAGCTCGAGCGCGGTGCGGGACGCGGTCGGCGAAACTACCAGCCCGACGACCGACTCCGCCCGCATTCGCGGGATCGCCTGGTCCGACAGCGCGTCGGAACTCGGGTCGGCGGCGCGTTCCGCGCACCGGCTACACTGCGCCGTTTCGGTGTCCGGCGCGCAGTGCGTCGGGCGTTGGACGACTCGCACGCGACGATGGCACGACCGAGCGCAGAGGAATGGAACGACTGGCGCTGGCAGACGCGACATCGCGTCAGCTCCGTGGCCGCGTTGCGCGCCCATGCGCCGGCCCTCGCCACGTTCGAGCTCGCCGACGAAGAACTCGAGCGCGAGTTCCCGGTCGGCGTGACTCCGTACTACCTGTCCCTCGCGAATCCGGCCGATCCGCACGATCCGATCCTGCGCCAGGTGTTGCCGATCGCCGCCGAACGCCAGCGCTCCGAGCAGGAAACCGCGGATCCGTTCCACGAAGAGCAGCTCGCTCCGGTGCCCGGAATCGTTCACCGCTACGCGGATCGCGCGCTGGTGATCCCGACCAACTTCTGCGCGACGCTGTGTCGGCACTGTTTCCGCAAGCGCTCTTGGGCCGACGGGTTCTTCGTGCTCAGCGAAGCCCAATTGACCGCAGCCGCGGCGTACGTGCGATCGCACCCGCAGATTCGCGACGTGCTGATCACGGGCGGCGACCCAGTTCATCTGTCGATGCACGCGCTGGCGCTGTTGCTGCGCGAATTGCGCGCCTGCGGCAACGTGGAAGTCTTGCGGATCGCGACGCGTGTGCCGGTCACGTTGCCGCAGCGCGTCGACGACGAGTTGCTCGACGTCCTGGCCGCGGCCCGACCGCTGTGGTTGATCACGCATTTCAATCACGCGCGCGAAGTCAGCCCCGAAGCCGCCGCGGCGCTGCGGCGGTTGATCGACCGCGGCATCACGGTGCAGAACCAGACGGTGTTGTTGCGGGACGTCAACGACTCGACGGCGGCACAGATCGAGCTCGGACGCGCGCTGCTGGCGCTCGGAGTGCGGCCGTACTACCTGCACCTCGCGGATCCGGTTGCCGGCGCCGGCCACTTCCGCTTGCCGATGGAGCGTGGCATCGAGATCGTGCGCGGCATGTACGGGAAGATCGCCGGCTTCGGCATTCCGCGACTCGTCGTCGACCTACCGGGTGGGAAGGGCAAGGTGCCGCTGGTGCCGGAGTTCGTCGTGCGGCGCGCCGGGGACGATGTGTGGTTCGAGAGTCCCATCGACGGTTCGACGGTGCATTACCGCGATCCGCGCGCGTGATGGATTCCGGCGGTTCGCGGCCGGGCGGCTTGCGAGCGTTCCGCGACGCCGTTAGATTGCTCCGCCTTCGTGCCGGATCGTCTAACGGTAGGACAGCGGACTCTGGATCCGCGAGTCTAGGTTCGAATCCTAGTCCGGCAACCAGACATGACGCGGGGCCCGCACTCGACGTTTCGAGTGCGGGCCCCGTTGCGTTGCTGGCCAGCGCGCGGGCGCCGCGACCGGCGTGCGGCTCACGCCGCCGTGTTGATCAAGCTGCGCGGACCGGCCGGAAGGCCTCGAGCAAATCGCGCAGGCGGATGCAGGCGCGATAGTGCTTCGACTTCACGGTGCCGATCGGCTGATGGAGCACCTTCGCGATCTGGTGGAACTCCAGGCCCTGGTATTCGCGCAGGCGGAAGATGTTCTCGGAGTCGGGCTTCAGGCGCTTCAGCGCCTTCTCCACCGCGGTCAAGAACTCGTCTTCCGCGGCGTTGCCCTCCGGCCCGCGCTCTTCGTCGATCCAGTCGCCGATCGGATCGTCGTCCTCGTGCCGAGACAGCGCGGGGAGCGCGCGGGCGATCGGCTTCTTCGACTTCAGGCGGTCGAAGCAGTAGTTGCGCGCGAAGGTGTAGACCCAGGTCGAGAACTTCACACCGCGCGTGAAGTCGAAGTCGCGGATGTGGTTGAAGATGCGGAGGAAGATCTCCTGAACGGCATCTTCGATCTCGTTCGGGAAGCGATGACCCAGGAAGCGGCGCGCGGTGACGGTGAACGGGTGGGTGTAGGTATCGGCGATCGTGCGCTGCGCGTCCAAGTCACCAATCTGGGCGCGGCGGACCACTTCGACGGGCAGGTCGTAAGGCATGGCGGACTCCTCGAAACGCAGGGAGAAGCGTCGAGGGACCGAAAGAGCAGCGCGAATGCCAAACCGCGGAATCGCGCGCATTCGCCGTAAGAGTGTGTCTGGGGCCGGGTTGCAGGAATGTGCGATTTCGAACGCAAATCGTCGGGGAGCAGCGTTGTTAGGTCCCCCTGACGCGACCTGTTAGGTGATGTGAACGAAGTTCACATCACGACTTACGCAGATCCGGTCAGATCGGGACGGACACGCGCGGACACCGTCGGGGCAATGCAATTTGTCGAATCGACCGACGTCGCTCGTCGAGCGCAGGTCCCTCGCGTGTGTCAGCGCACGCGTTCCCAGTACTCGGCGGGCATGTCATGCGCGATCTTCAGGGCGCCATTGGCGCCGGCGTAGATCGGCTCCTCGACCGTCGTCACCCGGCCTACGCCGAGCCTGCGCCGCATCTCACGTTCGACGACGTCGCCGAGGCCGTCGATCTGGCTGCCGCCGCCGCCGATCAACACGTTGTTCTTCAGTCGATCTTGGAACTCGGGATCGAACGTGCTGATCAACTCCTGGACGCCGTCGACGATCGGGCCGACGAGCGTGCGGCACGCGGTCCGCATGGCGTCCGTGATGTCGACCTCGGTCGGCGCGCCGCGCACCGGGATCTGGACGCGGACCGGCTCGAGCGTGTCGCGCACCGATGCCCAGCGTTCCTTCCACTGGCGCACCATGTTCGGGGTGATCTGGCCATCCGGGCACTTCGCCTTGATCAGATCGAGCAAGGTCTGGTCGATGTGGTCGCCGGCGAACGTGTTCGTGAGCTGGTCTTCGGCGGCGGGCATCGTGCCTCGCATGCGGCAGAGGTCGGTCGTGCCGGCACCGATGTCGACGACCAGCACGTCCGTCAACCGATCCAAGCCGTACGCGACCGAGAACGGCTCGGAGCACAGCATCACCGAGTCGACGATCTCGCGCGCCGCTTCGATGATCGCGCGCTGATTGTGGATCGAGGCCTGCGCCGGCGCCCCGATCACGCAGTAGATCAGCTCGTCCTTGCGCGGTCGCGCCAGTCCGATCGCAGTGCGCACGAGGTCGCGCGCGGCTTGGAGGTTGCGCTTCGCGTCCTCCGGATCGCCCTTGCCGTCCGAGCCCTTGATCACGCCGTGCGCGAGCGGGCGGTAGAAGTCGAGGGCGGGGCGATTGTCGAACGCCTCCTGGCCGACCAGCAGGTCCTTCTTCAACAGCTTGCGCGCGACGACGTCCTTCGGATAGCCGACGACGCTGGCCACGGTCTCGCGCACGCCGTTGCTGCACGCGATCGACGTCCGCGACGTTCCGAGGTCCATGCCGATGTAGAGCACGCCGTGGTCCTTGCGAACCTCGCCGTCACCGCCAGCTTCCTGCGCCATGCGCTCACCCTCCGGTCGTCGCGTCGTCAAAACTCGCGACACGTTCTATCGAGGCGCGCTGGCCGATCCACCGCTCTGCGGTGATTCCTTGCCGATCGCTTCGCGCAGCTCGACGTTCAGCTTGAAGATCTGCTCCAGCAGGCCGCGCTTTGCGCCCGCGTTCGAGTCCGCGACGCTCAGCCCTTGGACCTCCCGGAATTCGGACTCGATGCCCGGGTCGATGGTCTTCGCCGCCTTCAGGCGCTCGACCAAGCGGTCGCTGTTCTCGAGCATGCCGTTCAGCTTCGCGATGCGCCGCTCCAGCAGGTCGATGCGCGCGTCTTGATCGCGCTTGGCGTCCGCGAGCGCCCGCGCCTTCTCGTCGGCCAGCAGGTGCTCGGCGAGTTCGGCGGCGGCGCGCGCGAGTTCCGGCGACGCCCCGGCGGGGCTGCCCTTGAACAGGTCGACCAGGCCGTCCTTCAGCCGCAGCGCGAACGAGTCCATCCGCGCCCGGCTGACCGCGACATCGGCGTCCGTCACCCGGTGCGTCTTCTCGCGGTCGAGCTGCGACCGGGCGGTGTCCAATTCCGTGACCAGTCGATTCAAGTTCGCTTCGAGCTCGTTCTTCTGCTGTTCGAGCGTTTGCGCCGAATCCCGCCATTGATCGCGCTGTTCGAGCAGCCGGGCGAACGCCTCGCGCGCCTGCTGGTTGACGGATGCCAGAGCGTCCGGCGGGAGCTCGACGCCGCGCTTCTTCAGGGCCTCGTCGACCGCCTTCGCGATCAACTGATCGATCCGGCTCCAATCGAGCACCGTGACCGAACGCACGCCGTCCTTCTTGAGCTTGTCGACGGAGACGACGTCGGAGTGCTCACGGAACAGGCGGAACAGGCTGTTGGCGAGGCCGAGGATCATGCGGGGGCATCCTATCGACCCTGGCGGCGGCGCGCGCTTCGCGCAAACGGTTCGCCCTCAAGAGTTTCACTCCGGCGGGGCGATAGGGTAGATCTGCTCGCCGAGCCGACGCCGGAGCCTGTCATGGCGGAATCGACGCAAGACCGAAACGAACCCGACGCCGCGGATTCCCCGCCGCTGGTCGTCATCACCGATACCGCGGTCGATCCGCACATCGTGATGCATCACGAACCGCGTGCGTTGCAAGCCGAGCAGTACCGCGCGTTCCGCACGAACCTGTTGGCGATGGGTCGCAACAAGGGCTCGCGCTCCGTGGTGCTGACGTCCGGCGTGAAGGGCGACGGCAAGAGCGTGTCGGCGGTCAACATCGCGATCTGCCTCGCCGAAGCTCCCGGCACTCGCGTGTGTCTGATCGACGCCGACTTCCGATCGCCGCGCGTGGCCGACTTGCTCGGCCTCGGCGGCGGCAAGGGCCTGTCCGAGCTGTTGCTCGACGAAGCGACTCTCGCCGACGTGTTGGTCGAGACGCGCGTGCAGAACCTGTTCGTGATCCGCTCGGGCCGCGCACCGCGCAATCCGTCCGAGTTGCTCGCGTCCGAGCGCGTGAAGAACCTGCTCGACACGTTGAAGCAGCAGTTCACGCACATCCTGTGCGACACGCCGCCGGTGAATCCGTTCACCGACGCGGCCGTGCTCGGCGCGCGCACCGATGGCGTCGTGTTGGTCGTGCGCATGAACTCGACGGGACGCGAGCAGGCGGAGCGCGCGAGGCACGTGCTCGAACGCGCGGGCGCTCACGTGATCGGCGCGTTCCTCACCGACACGGCAGCCCAGGATCCGGACGCGGCGGCCGACTACGAGGACGAAGCGGACGAGTGAAGCCGCGCGCGACACTGATCGTCGACGGTCCGGTTCCGGCGCTGTCGGGCGACGTTCGCGTACCCGGGGACAAATCGATCACGCACCGCGCGCTGTTCCTCGGCGCGCTCGCGGACGGTCCGACGACGATCCTGCGAGCGCTCGTCGCCGACGACGTCGACGCGACGATCCACGTGCTCGAGCGTTTGGGCGCTCGCATCGCGCGCCGCGGCAACGCGCTCGACGTCGAACACCCGATCGATCGCTCCGCACGCGGTCCGGTGACGTTGCACTGCGGCGCATCGGGCACGACGGCGCGCCTGACGCTCGGCTTGGTCGCCGGCCTCGATCGCGAGGTCATGCTCGACGGAGATCCCGGCTTGCGCGCCCGGCCGATGGGACGGGTGCTGCAGCCTCTCGCGGCGATGGGATTGACGCGATTGCCGCCGGCGCGCGACACGTTGCCGGTGCGGGTTCACGGCGTCGCCGCACCGCGCGCGCGCGAGCACGTGCTCGACGTGGCGTCCGCGCAAGTGAAGACGGCGGTGGTGCTCGCCGCGCTGTCGGCCCATGGCACCACGCGCGTCGTCGAGCCGCTCGCGACCCGCGACCACACCGAGCGCATGCTCGCCGCGTTCGGCGCTCGCGTCACGGTCGGCGAACGGAGCGTCGCGGTCGACGGGCCCGCGTTGTTGCGCGGCGCCACGGTCCACGTTCCCGGCGACGTGTCGGCGGCCATCGCGCTCGCCAGTGCCGCCGCATGCGTGCCGGGATCGCGGATCACGTTGCCCGACGTCGGACTCAATCCGACGCGGACGGGCGCCGTCGACGCATTGCGCGCGCTCGGCGTCGAGGTCGTGGAGTCCGCGACGAGCACGCAAGCGCAAGAGCCGCGCGGCACGTTGACCTGCGGTTCCACGCCGACGCGCGCATTGTCGATCGAAGCCGCGGACGTCCCCCGGCTCGTCGACGAGATCCCGCAGCTCGCGGCGGTGGCCGCGCTGGCGCCCGGCGTGTCGCGGTTCCTCGGCATCGCCGAGCTCCGCGTGAAAGAGTCCGATCGCATCGAAACCACGGCGCGGACGCTGCGCGCGTTCGGCGTCGACGTCGAAACCGGCGCGGACCACATGATCGTCCGTGGACCGGCGGCGTTGCGTGCCGCCGACGTCGACGCCTGCGACGACCACCGGATCGCGTTCCTCGCCGTCGCGTTGGCGTTGGCGGCGCCAGGGACGAGTCGCGTCCACGGCTTCGAAGCGATCACGAAGTCGTTCCCCGGTTACCTCGACGCGATCCACGCGCTGCTCGGCCCGGCCGCGGGACGATGTCGCATCGTCCAGGAGCGGACCTGACGCGAGACGAGCGCGGCGCGCTCCGGGGGGCGATGCGCGTCGAGCGTCCTCAGGGCTTCTCGGGCAGCGTCAACGTGCGCCGCGCGAGCGGGCTCTGCGCCTTACCCACGGGCTTTGGCGCGGACGATGCCGCGCCCGCCGCGTACCCGATCTCGCTCGCTTGGCGCACGGCGTCGTCGGCTTCCGCGGCCGGCGCGGCGATGTGCGCGCGACTGCCGAGGAACGCATCGAGCTCGGCGCGGAGGTACTCGCGCAACACGTCGGCATCGCGCAGCGGCGTGCGCTCGTGCGGATCGAGGCCCAAGCGGAACACGGTTTCGGATCGCGTACGCAAGTCGGCGATGTACGTGTGACCGAGCGCGCGGATCGCCACTTGGGGCCGGTCCCCGAGCGAGCGCTGGAAGACCGGACGCGGAATGCCCGCGCCGGCGCCACGCGCGACGCCTCCGCCGGCGATCAGTGGACTCCGGTCGAGTCCGTCGAACGGGGGCGGGACGTCGTCGCCGCCGACCAACGCGAGCAACGTCGGTGCGACGTCGACCAGCGAATGCGGCCCGGCGATGCGCATCGGCTTGACGCCGACGGAGTTCGGCAGTCGGACGATGAACGGTACGCGGACTTCTTCGGCGTACGCGGTGTCACCGTGCTCGAGCGTGCCGTGCTCGCCGAAGGCCTCGCCGTGATCGCCGACGACCGCGATGATCGTGTCGTCGATCGATTCGGACGCGCGCAGGAGGTCGAGCACCGCGCGCACGCCGGCGTCGCCGTAGCGCAGGTTCGCGCGATAGAGCTCGCGCAGCCGCTCGAAGTCCGCCGCCTTCCAGTCGTCGTCCTGGTGCAAGCGGAACGCGTCGATGCGCGCGCGGGTGCCGTCCGCGGGAGGAGCCGGCGTCGTCGTTAGGTACGGCGCCGGCGGGCGATACGGCGCATGCGGCTGGAACACGTGCACGTAGAGGAAGAACGGCTTCTTCAACGCGTTCTTGCGCAAATGCGCCTCGAGGCGCGGAGCGAGCTCGGTCGGCGCGATCCCCTCGTTCCAGAGCTTCGGATCGCGGTTCAGTTCGTCGAAGACCTCGAACCCGCGGTCGAGTCCGTAGGCCGCGCCGGCGTTCGGATTGGTAACCAACGCGAGTGTCGCGTAGCCGCGGCGTGCGAGTTCGCTCGCGAGCGTGGCGGTCGTCTCGCCGAGGCGCTTCGACGTGTCGATCACGCCGTGCGTCTGCGGATACGTCCCCGAGAACAGCGACGCGATCGACGGCAGGGTGTACGACGCCGGTGCGAACACGTCTTCGAAGACGATGCCGTCCCGCGCCAGCAGATCGACGTTCGGCGCGACTTCCGCGGCGTCGCCGTAGGCCGTGAAGTGCGAAGCGCTGGCCGCGTCGAGCGTGATCAGCACGACGTTCTTCGCGCGGCACGCGGCGCGCAGCTTCGCCGTCGCGGCCGGGTTCGTCGTGGGCTCGGGCGTCACGCCACCGTTCTCGATCCGTGGATCCGCGACGACGATCCGCAGCGGACGAACCGGGATCGGGCGCGGAGTCGACTCGAACTGCAGCGACACCACGTTGTCGCGGAACAGCGAGACGTCGCGGTCGATCTCCAGCGGGACCCGGAGTTCACTCGCGCCGTGCGCGTCGAGCTCGCATTGCGCGATGAGGTCCTTGGCCCCGTCGGCGGTGACCATGCGTACGCGGAACGACACGTCGCGCTCCGGACGGCGATCGTCGGGGTGGACGAACACGTCCGCCTTGAACAAGGGTCGTCCCGTGGGCAGCTGCAGCGGCACGCTGACGCGTGAGCCCTCGTCGAACACGAACGCGCGCTGCAAGCGTTTGCGGTCGCGGCTCGGGAAGGTCTCGACGCGCACGTCGCCCGGAGCGAGCGTCGTCGCGGTCGCGCCGTCGTCGAGCTTGAACCGCAGTGTGCGGAACACCGCCGCCATCGGGTAGCGGAACGGCTCGCCGACGTCGAACGCGCGTCGCACCGTCTTCGCGAACCGAAACGTCAGTCGATTCGTGCCGCGGCGCACCTTGGTCTCGGGCAGCGTGAACTCGGTCGTGCTCAGCTCCGGCGACGCCGGCAGCTTGATGCGCGCGATCGCGGCGGCATCGTCGTTCAGATGGACCGACATCGTCTGCGCGCCCTCTTCGGGCGGCAGCCCCGTCGCTTCGAGTTCGACGCGCAGCTCGCGCTCGGAGAACAGCGTGAAGCGCACGTCGACCGCGTCGCCGATCGCGACGCCGCAGCGCCGCGCGTCGTCGTCCTCGAACATCGACAGGAAGCCGGTCGCCGCGGCGTGGAGGCGCGGATCGGGCTCGTCGTAGCAGCGCTTGCCTTGCGCGCTGCCGAAGTCGATGCGCCGGGTCTCGGTCTCGACCAGCGCGAACGGCAGGCGCTCGAGCAGATCGATCGGTTCCAGCGTGGGTCCGCGGACGGCCGCCGGATCGACCGCGCTGATGCGGAGGACGTACGGCAGCAGGACGACCGCCGCGACGATCAGCGCAAAGCCGAGGACACGCTTCGCGCCCGGCGAGGTCGGCATCAGGTCTTCTCGAATGCGCCGTGTTCGGCGCTTTTCCACAAGCCGGAGAACGAATCGAGCACGACCACACCGTCCGACCACCACATCGTCGCGCCGCGCGCGCGGTGCGAATCCGGGTGCAAACGGAGCGTCGCGCCGCGCCGGCTCATCTCGAGCGCCAACGCGCCGAGGTCGGGGATCGGCGTCGGTTCGAGTCCGCGGCGACCGTGCTCGCGCACGAACTCCTCGGCCAGTTCGGTGTCCTGGAAGATCGGGCAGAACGCCGGGGCTTGATCGTCGTCCGCCGCGGGTTCTTCGACGTGGAGCGCGCTGGGCGCTCCCTTGCGCGCCAGCGCGAACAGCGGCGTGTTCTCGAAGAAGCCGAGCCACGGCACTTCGCCGATCCGCACGACCATGTGTTCGTCGGCCGATTCGATGTCGACTTCGGGAGTGATGTCCTCGTCGCCGTCCCAGGCGTCCCAACTGCCGTCCGCGGCCAGCAGCCGTTGCGTGAGCTTGCCGCCGGCATCGACCGCGAGGCGCAGATGGCGCGGTTCCTCGTTCTCGTCGAGGCAGAAGAACACCGGATCGCGTTCGTCGAGCGTCGCGCCGACGAAGCCGTCGTTGCGGCATGCGATCAGGAACGACGCGAGGTCGTGGATGCGTTCGACGACCAGATCGGACGTCTCGATGCCCTTGCGGGACGCCGCGGCCGCTTCGGCGCGCGCTTCGTCGCTCCAAATCAGCACGGCGAGACCGTGCGGCAGGGCCTTCGACAACTCGAACACGGGCTCACCGCGCACCGTGATCGTCCAGTACGGCGTCGCGCCGTCGCGCGCGCGGCCATGGCGCGATTCGTCGAGATAGCGCGTCACGATGCTCTGGAGCGCCGGCGCGAGCGCCGCGTGCGCGGGCTCGACCCGGAGTTCGCCGTCGGAAAACGACGCGATCCACTCGTATTCGCCGAGGTCCGTCAACACGCGTTGCGCGTCTTCGGGCGGCGGCTTGGTGTCGTCCAGGCGGCGCAGGAACGCGATCGTGCGCCCATGCCCGTCTCGACCGCGGTCGAGCAGGAAGTACTCCTGGCCTTCGTGGAGGATCCGGACTTTGCGTTCACGCATGCGGCGCGGAGTATAGGTCGGGGACGACTCGGCGTGTTAGCGCGCAGTGCTCCATTGGACGACGGCGCTGCGGAGGAGTCTTCTCGCGGGAGCCCGGCGTCGAGCCGACGCGACCATCGGTGGCGGCGCGCTCTTTCGGCGGCGTCCCCGTCAAGCCGGGATCCGGCGCGCCGCGAGATGGGGGAATCGAGCCCGTCCGACGTCGCGGCCGAACAACGTCGCGGCGATCACGACCGCGAGCACGACGGCGACCAAGTTGACGAACAGATCGACTTCGTCGAAGTAGCGCACCGCGCTGCGCCCTTGCAGCCATTCGTCGAGCCACCCCGCGGCGCCCGCGACGACGATCGCCAGTGGGTACGCGACGACCGAGCGCACGTCGACGGCGATCGCGCGCAGCGCCAGCAGCGCGAGACCGCCGTACTCGACGAAATGGAAGCGCTCCGCCGGCGATTTGCGCATCGTGAACATCGCGTACAGGAAGATGCCAAGCGGCAGCAGCGCCCGCAGGAACGGAGCCGCCGAACGCACGCCCGCGCCCACGGTCACGGCGTAGAAGAAGGTCGTCCCGACCAAGATCGCGGACACGATGACGGTGTTCATCATCAACCCGCGCGCGCGCAGGTACAGCGAGACTTCGTATGCGAGGTCGAGCGTCGTCAGCACGATCGCGACCGCGCCGAGGAACGCGAACCAGCCCGCCGCGCGTTCGCGAGACCGCGGTGGCTCGGGCGCGAGATCGAGCGGGATGGACGGCGTCGCCCAGTTCAGTTCGCTCGTCACGAGGCGGCGCTCCGGCGCGCGCTCCGTTCGAGGATCCGGCGCAGATCGCGCCGAATGGCGCCGCGTCGCACGAGGAACGCGAGCAAGGTGAACGGCAACAGCAGCAGTCCGAGGATTTCCCGGACCCACAGCCCCGGGATGCCGCTCATTTGGGTTTCGCCGGCGTCTGCGCGCAGCGGAAGCCGAGCTGCGCGCGCCGCGTCGACAGTCCGGGCGCGAGCCAGCGGTACGTCGCGGCCAGGACTTCGGAGTTCGACAGGAAATTGCCGCCGCGCACCACGACTTGGACGAGGTTCGACGTCAGCTCTTCGGTGATCGGATCGCCGTCGGCGTTGCTCGCGGTCCACTCGTCGACGTTGCCGGCGAGGTCCGCGCACGCGAACGGACTGTTGCCCGCCGCGTAGCTGCCGACCGGCGCGGTGTCGTTCAGGCCGGCCGAGCGGTCGTTCGCGCGACCGACGTCGTACTCGTTGCCCCACGGGTAAAGCAGTCCCTTCGGGCCGCGCGCCGCGATCTCCCATTCGTCTTCGGTCGGCACGCGCTTGCCGGCCCACGTCGCGTACGCGCGCGCGTCGTTGAAGCTGACGCCGACGACGGGATGCTCGGCCTTGCCCTCCGGGTAGGTGTAGCTGCCGTCGTCTTGCTTGACCCAGAACCGAGGAAGGTGCGCGAGCTTGCGCTCGTCGGGTAGCGCTTTCCAGAACGCCGCGTACTGCGCGTTCGTCACTTCGGTGCGGTCGAGGTAGAAGGTCTTCACGCTGATGCGCCGGCCGCGCCGCTCGAGCCCGGCCTTCGGCCAGCCCGAATGCGGCCCGATCTCGTACGCGCCGCCTTTCACTTCGATCATCCCCGGCGGCAGGCGCTCGCCGTTCTCGCTGAATCGATCGGGGCTGCGGGCGCGCTCGACGCGGATGCCCATTTCGACGTACGCGCGATGCGCGGTCGCGAACGCGCGCGCTTCCGGCACTGCCGCGTACAACGAGCGGTTCCACACCTCCGCGAAGTCGACCGAAACCGAGAAGCGTTCGCGCACGAGCGTCGTGATCAGCGGCTCGAGATCGCCTGCGCGCTGCTCGACCAGCAGGGGCACGATGGGATCGACCAGCCACTCGACGAACGCCGCGCGATAGCCCGGATCGAAGTCCGCCTCGGCCATCGCCGCGACCATTCCGTCGCGCAGCGCCTGGATTTGCGCCGGCTTCAGCGCCGCCTTGCCCGAGCCGCCGGCGAGCACGCGATCGCGCAACGCGGAGAATTGCGCCGCCAGCGGGGCCGCGATCCGCGTGGCCGTGGTGTTGGGATCGGCGGCCAGCGCGTTGAACTCGCGCTCCATGCGTAGGTACGCCGCTTCGAGCGCCGACTCGGCGACGGTGAGTTCCTCGTGCCGCGCCGCCAGCTGGGTTTCGAGTTCGGCCAACGCGGCATCCTGCGCCCGAACGGAGACGGCGGGACAGAGCGTCGACAGGGCGATGGCGAGGAGGAATGCGCGCGCGATCATGGGCGGGATCATAGGCGGGCGCGCTCGCACGGCGGAATGCCGCATCGGCTGCGGATCCGGATTCGAATCGACTCTGCAGTGATGCCGCGCCGCGCTCGACAGCGGCGGCCGCGAGCGCCAGACTCCGCGCCATGTCCCCACGTCGTGGATCCGATTCGACGCCGCGTCCTTCGGGAGCGGCGAACGCTCCCGCCGCCGCGGCGGCCGCGGACGGCGCGCCGGCTCGCGGTGGCGCGGCAGCGCTTTCGTCGCACGACCCGTTGGAGCGACCGTTGTCGGAGCTGCATGGCGTCGGCCCGGCCCGAGCGTCCGCGTTCGCGTCGATGGGGCTGACGACCGTTCGTGACCTGCTGCTGCATCTGCCGCACAAGTTCACGGCTTTGCCGCATCCGCGCCCCATCGCCGAGCTCGCGCCCGGCAAGGACGCGGCGATCGTGGGGCGTGTCACGAAGATCGTGCCGTCGCGCCGACGCCAGGGCGCGACGCGCGTCGACGTCGAAGACCGCAGCGGCTCGCTGTCGCTCGTGTTCTTCCATCAGCCGCATGTCGGCAGCGCGTTCGCTCGTGGAGCGTTCGTCTACGCGATGGGGCGGAGCGGAGAACGCGCTGGCAGAGCATTCCTCGCAGTGTCGAACTACGAGTTCGTCGGGTCACAGGACGCCGGCCGGCCGGCGGCCGCGCTCCCGCTGTACGCGCTGCCGGACGCGGTTCCACCGCGCACGCACCGGCGGCTGGTGCGCGAACTCGCGAGCACCCTCGCATCGCGGCTCGACGACTGGCGCACGGCAACGACGCTGTCCGGCGACGAATTGATGCCGCTGTCCCAGGCGATCGCCGCGATCCATGCCTGCGCCGACGAGACCGCATTGGCGGCCGCGCGCAGACGGCTCGCGTACGACGAGTTCGTGCACCACCTGCGGCCGATGATCGCCGCGCGCGTGGACGTCGAGCGCAGCTCGAAGTCCGACGCGGTGGTGGTCGACGCGGCGGAGCGCGCGCGTTTGACGGCGCAGCTGCCGTTTTCGCTCACGCGCGCGCAGCAGCGCGTGCTCGACGAGGTCTTCGCGGACTTGGGGCGATCCGTTCCGATGCATCGCCTGCTGCATGGCGACGTCGGCTCCGGCAAGACGGCGATCGCGCTGCTGTGCGCCGCAGCGGTGGTGCGCGCGGGACAACAGGCCGCGTTGCTCGCGCCGACCGCATTGCTCGCGGAACAGCACGCGCGGACCGCGCAACGCTTGCTCGGTCCGATCGGCGTGGCGTTCGCGACGTTGACGGCGGCGACGCCGGCGCGGGAGCGCAAGCAACTCCATGCGCGATTGGCCGCGGGCGAGCCGCTGCTGCTGATCGGCACGCACGCGTTGCTCGTCGAACGCGTGCGGATCCCGCGTTTGCGCCTTGCCGTCGTCGACGAACAACATCGCTTCGGCGTGCAGCAACGCGCCAAGTTGCGCGCGAAGGCCGCCGCGGTCGACTTGCTCGTGATGTCGGCGACGCCGATTCCGCGCACGCTCGCGCTCGCGGTGTTCGGCGATCTCGAAGTCTCCGCGCTCGATGAGTTGCCGCCGGGCCGCACGCCGGTGACGACGCAGGTGCGCGAGCGCCGCGAGCTCAAGGCCGTGGCCGACGACATTCGGACGGTGGCGCGCTCCGGTGGACGCGTGTTCGTGGTTTGCCCGCTGGTGGCACAAAGCGAGCAGCAGGACCTGATCGCGGCCGAGACACTGGCGAAACGACTGTCCGCGTACTTCCGCGGCACTCCTGCCGTCGGACTCGCGCACGGCCGCCGCAAGCCCGAGGAGAACGTGGCCGCGCTCGCCGCATTCCAGGCCGGCGCGACGCCGGTGCTGGTGTCGACGCTGGTCGTCGAAGTCGGCGTCGACGTGCCGGAGGCGACGCTGATGGTCGTGGTCGACGCCGCGCGTTTCGGGCTGGCCGCGCTGCATCAGTTGCGTGGACGCGTCGGACGTGGAGATCGCGCGTCGCGGTGCATCCTGGTCGCGAAGGACGACAAGCCCGAATCCCGCGAACGACTCGATGTCCTCGTCGACGAACACGACGGGCTCGTGATCGCGCAAAAGGACCTCGAGGTGCGCGGGCCGGGGCAGATCGCGGGAGCACGACAGCACGGCGTGCTCGATTTCGGGTTCGCGGACCTCGCGCGCGACGTCGACTTGCTGGCGCGCGCGCAGCAGGACCTACGCCGCTTGCTGCAAGCGATCGACGCCCGCGCGATCGAACGCGTGCTGCGGTCGTCGCCCTCGACGCTGCGTGCGCGCTTCGTGGCAACGGCGACGGTCGGGCCCGGTTGAGGCCGTTGATCGACCACGTCCGAGAGTCGTCGCGTCCAGCGACGATTCGCGGACGTAGTCGATCCCGCACCAGGTGTCCGAGGCGACGATGGCGCGGCTCGTCACTGCGTCGAAGCCTCCGGGTAGAGTGGCGCCCCGACCGTTCCTGCCAAGGGGACGATGACGCGGAACACGGAGACGAGGATGGCGGTTCGTCGGTTGACGTCGGTCTTGATCGCGGTCGCGCTGGGCGCGACGTGTGCCGTCGCGCAGAATGCCGGTGAGACCCCGCCGAAGCTCCCCGAGAACAAGCGTAAAGGCAAGATAGAGTTCGAGTTACCGTCGAAGTCGGCGGATCGGACGAAGGCGCAGCCGAGCACGCCCGCCGATCAGGTGAAGGCCGCCTTGCCCGCACTCGCGAAGTACCCGAACGTCGAGGGCCAGGAGGCGATCGAGCGCCTCGCCGTGTACGGCGCCGAGATCGCCGAGCCGGTGCGCGAAATCCTGAAAGGCCAGGAGCCGCGCGCGAAAGTCGCCGCGGCCCAGATCCTGGTGCGTCTGGCCGACCAGGAATCCGTGCCGCTGTTCGAGCCCGCGATCCGCGATCCCAAGGGTCGCAAGCAGGCGCGCCTGCTGTTCGACGCATTGGCGCGGCTCGATCCGGCGAAGGCGATGGATTTGGCGTTCGATCTCGCCGCCGGCTCCGTCGCACCGTTGCGGCCGATCGGGCTCGCGCACCTCCGCGACAAGACCGACGCGACGCACACGGCGCGCGTACGTGCGCTGCTGCAAAGCGATCAGGAAGCCACGCGCGAACAGGCGTTCCAGATCCTCGAGCGCCTCGGGGATCCGGACCTCGTCGGCGACGCGTGCGCGATGCTCGGCGAAGGCTCGGCCGCACTGTCCGAGCGCGCGCTGCGCATGGTGGTGGAGCAACGGACGCCCGAACTCGTGCGGTCGCTGAACGCCCGCGCATTCGAAGATCCGACGCGTCAAAGTTGCTGGGCACTGCTGGCGCTGGCCGAGATCGAGGAGCGTTGGGGAGAGGAACAGCTGACGCCCGCCGCGGTCGCTGTGTTGTCGCCGCGGCTGAAGTCCGCGGATCCACTGACGCGCCTGTCGGCAGCGATCGCGTTGTCGCAGCTCGGCTTCCGCAGCGACGATCCCGCGATGATCGCGTTGACCGAGGAGAAGGTGCTGCCGACGCTGGTCGAGAGCTTCCTCGGCGGGACGTACTTCAAGGACTTCTCGCCGTTGTTCGCGATGGCGCGCGCGCGGATCCGCCGCATCACCGGCACCGATCCGAGCGCCGACCTGTCCGCGTGGAAAGCCGCGTGGACGGGGACGGGTACCGGGCCGCGCTTGCGGCGAGATCTGCCGCCGACCGCGCTCGTGGAGAACGCCGACGCGTTGACGATCCACTATCGCCGGCAGCGCATGTTCGGCGTCGGACGCGATCTGGACCTGCGATTCTCGGCCGCCGGGCTCATCGGTTCCGCGGATCCCGAAGTCGTCGCCAGCGCGCAGTTCGTCGAACCGGAGCGCATGCGCGCACTCCTCGCGGCACTCGACGCGAGCGGCGTGTTCGGGCACGGTCGCAGCCGCAAGGCGCCGACTGCGGACGAGAAAGTACCGGCGCGCGTGCTGCGCTTCGTCGCGGGCAATCGCGAGCGGATCGTGTCCACGACCAGCGAATCCGACGAGGCCTTCGCGAAGGTCGAGGCCGCGCTCGCGCAGGTCGAGTCCGAACTGGGCTGGCAACGGTTCTTCGTCGGCGACCGCAAGGACTTCGGCGCGTTCTATCAGCGCGAGGCCGCTGGATTCGCGTCGTGCCCCGACGACGCGACGCGCGAGCGACGCTTGTTGACGGCGATGGTCGACGCTCTGCCGCGGTTGTCGGCGGAGGGCCGTCATGCGGCGGTCATGGAATTCCTGCGCCGCCCGTTGCTGCTCGCGCAACTCGATGAACCATCGATTCAGCTCGTGCTGGCCGGTCTGATCGACGAGACGATCCCGGAGGGCGCCGTCGGCTTGCTGGTGACCGCGGTGGCGCGCAAGAAGGACCCGTCGCTGTTCGCGCCGGTCGCGGGCTTCCTCGGTCACCAGTTCAACGAGACCGGCAAGTCGCTGATCGCGCTGCTGGTGCGCGAGCTCGGCACGCTGGACGTCGCGCTCCGCGACGACCGACCGCTGATCCGATTGGTCGCGGTCGAAGAAGGCGCGCGACAGAGCGCGATCGGCGCCGAAGCGTTGACCGTGCTACTCGACGACGTCGATCCGCGCGTGCGCATGGCGGCGATCGAGGCGTTGGTGCGGAGTCGCGATGCGGCGGCGCGGGCGCGGCTGTTCGAACTCGCGCGCGGCGAGGATCGCGTGACGGCGCGCTTCGCGCTCGAAGCGCTCGGCGACGACGGAACCGGCGACGCGTTCGAGTTGCTGAAGACACATGCTCTGGGCGATGAGCCGGCGCTCGCGATCGCCGCGATCCGCGGCCTCGGCCGACGCGGCGGCGACGACGGCGTGACCGTGCTCGCCGACGTCGTCGCGAAGCAGGGCGCGACGACACAGCTCGGAGCGACGGCGCTCGAAGCGCTGTGCGCGATGCGGTCCGAACTCGGCCGCAATTGGTTGCGGGCGCGCCTGACCGGCGACGACGTCGCGCTCGCCGAGGAGTCCGCGTTGCGCCTCGGCGCGTACGGCGAGCTGGCCGCGGTGCCGGTGCTGCTGCGCATCCTCGACGCGCCGACGCGCGCGGAGCGGGCGATGGACCTGCTCGCGCAGATGCTCGTCTGCGACGGGGGTGAGCGCGGTGAGCAGTTCACGCAGCGCTACCGCGACGAGCCGAACGTGACGCCGCTCGAGTGGTTCAAGCGCGCGTTGGCGCACGAGCGCGATGAACCGGCGGGAACGCGCGCCGTTGCGGGGATCGCGGTGGCGCGCCTCGTCGAGGCGCTGACCGATCCGCGTTGGTACGTGCGCTGGAACGCGGCCAAGTTGCTCGAAGGCGCGTACGGCGTGTCGCTGGGAACGCCGTATCGCTACGCGGCCGACGAGGACGTCGCACGCATCGCACGGCGCTGGCAGGGATATCTCGCGATGGCGGCCGAGGCGGGCGCCGGAACATGACGGAGATGCGCGAGCGGTCGGAGCGCGTCGAGCGCGAAGCCCAGGTCCTCGACGACGTCGTCGCCGAAGTCGGGCGCGTGCTGGTCGGTCAACGCACGCTGGTCGAGCGGCTGCTGCTCGGCCTGTTGTGCGACGGCCACGTGCTGCTCGAAGGCGTACCCGGCATCGCGAAGACGCTCGCGGTCGAAGCTTTGGCGCGCACGCTCGCGGTGCAGTTCAAGCGCATCCAGTTCACGCCCGATCTGCTGCCTTCCGACGTGCTCGGTACACCGGTCTACCAACCGGCGAAGGGCACGTTCGAGGTGCGGCGCGGTCCGATCTTCACGAACCTGCTGCTCGCCGACGAAGTCAACCGCGCTCCGGCCAAGGTCCATGCGGCCTTGCTCGAAGCGATGGCCGAGCGCAAGGTCTCGCTGGACGGCGTCGATCATCCGCTGCCCGAACCGTTCCTCGTCCTGGCGACGCAGAACCCGATCGAGCAAGAAGGCACGTATCCGTTGCCGGAAGCCGAACTCGATCGGTTCTTCCTGAAAGTGAAGGTCGACTACCCGAGCTTCGACGAAGAGCGCGAGATCGTGGCGCGCCAGGCGACCACCGCGAAGCGACCGGAGCTGCGCGTCGTGGCGTCGGCGGAGCGCCTGCTGCAGACGCGGGCGTTGGTCGATGCGATCTACGTCGACGATCGTTTGGTCCGCTACGCGCTGGCCATCGTGCGCGCGACGCGTGAGCCGAAGACGGCTGGCTTCGACGATCTCGCCGACGCGCTGCGGTTCGGCGCGTCGCCGCGGGCTTCGATCGCGCTGGTGCTCGCGGCAAGGGGGCATGCGTTGTTGCGCGGTCGGGCGTACGCGTCGCCCGCGGACGTCAAGGCGATCGCGCACGACGTGCTGCGCCATCGGATCCAGCCGAGTTACGCCGCCGAGGCCGAGGGGATCGACGCCGACGCGATCGTCTCCAAGTTGCTCGATCGGACCGAGATCCCGTGACCGCGACGCCCGGCCAGCGCACTGTCCGCGGCGGTTTGGCCGCGCTCGCCCGGGGACCGGCGGATCCACGCTCTGCCGCTCGCTGAACTCTCGCTCTGGCGTTACGTTGCATCCGAAACGATGCCTCGCCCAAAACTCGATCCGAAGACCCTCGAGCGCGTCCGTCGCCTCGCCCTGGCGAGCCGGCGGCGGGTTTCCGCGCTGCTCTCCGGCGAGTTCCGCAGCCAGTTCCGGGGCACCGGGATGGAGTTCGAGACCGTCCGCGAATACGTCCCCGGCGACGATGTCCGCGCTCTCGATTGGAACGTGACGGCGCGACTGTCGCGGCCGTACGTGAAGCTGTTCGTCGAATCGCGCGAGCGCCCGACGTGGCTCGTCGTCGATCGCTCGGCGTCGATGGCGTTTCGTTCGGGCGAGCGGTCGAAAGCCGCGGCCGCGGCCGAACTCGCCGCCGTCCTCGCGCTGGCCGCCCGGCACAACCGCGACCCGACCGGCCTCGTGACGTTCAAGCGCACGGTCGACACCGTGCTGGCTCCGGCCTGCCGCGCGTCGCAGTTCGAACGCATCCTGCTCGCGCTGGAAGCCGGGGAGCCGGAGGGCTCCGGATCGTTCGCCGCGGCATTCGACGTGCTCGAGCGCCGGCTGCTGCGCAAGAGCGTCGTCGTGCTGGTGTCCGATTTCCATGATCCGCCGGACGCGGCGCGCCTCGCGCGCCTTGCGCGGCGGCACGACGTCCTGGCCGCGATCGTGTTCGATCCACGGGAGCGCGTGCTCGACGGCGCGGGTTTGGTCGCGTGCGTGGATCGAGAAACCGGCGAGCGCTTCGAGCTCGATGCCGAGGATCCGCGGGAGCGCGCGGAGTTCGCCGCGCTCGCGATCACGGAGCATGCCCATCGTCTCGCCCGCCTGCGCGCCTCCGGCGCGCGGGTCTTCGAGCTGTCGACCGAACACGACGTCGTCGAACGTCTGTTGACGTATTTCGAATCGCGGCCGCAGGGCCCCGCCGCGCAGGCTTCGGATCGACGCCGATGATCAGCGCGCTCTGGATCGCCCTCGCGATGGTGCAAGACGACGGCGCTCTGACGTGGCGGGTGACGCCGGCGACGCCGCGTGTCGGTGACCAGATCGTGCTCGAAGGCTTGCTGGAGCCGACGCCGCGCGCGGACGTTTCGGTCGAGGATGCCGGCGCCGCGCCTGGACTGGTCGAATCGAGTGGGTTCGAGTTCCGCCGCGACGGCACGCGGCTGATCCTGACGCGCAGCTACGTCGCGGCAGCGAGTGGCGAAGTCGAACTACCCCGCACGATCGTTCGCAGCGGCGCGGCGCGCTGGAGCGCGAAACCGGCCCGTCTCGACGTCGATCCGGTCGATCCGGGTCGCGCGGGGCGCGAACTCGTGGATCCGCTGCAGCCGATCGCGCTGCATGCTCCGTCGTCGTGGCGCGTGCCCGCCGCAGGGCTCGCGTTCGTCGTCGTGATCGGATGGCTGTTGTGGCGCGGTTCCGTCGCGGCGAAGCGCGACCGGCAGCGCGCGCTGCGGCTGGAGCCGCCGGCGCCTTCCGCGCAGACGTTCACGGAGCGGCTCGACGCGATCGCCGCCGCGTTCGCCGTGCGCGCGGTTTCGCTGCGCGCGACCGCCGATGCTCTGCGCGACCTCCTGCGCGACGTCCTCGCGGTTCGCGTCGGCGAGCCCGCTCGGGCGCGCACGAGCGCCGAACTCGATGCGCTGGTCGAAGCCGCCGGCTCCGACGCGGAGTTCTGCCGCGCGATCTTCGCCGCGGTCGAGGAGCAGTGCTACGGCAACCGAGCGGCCGGGGATGAGGACGACGTCTCCCGTTGGCTGGACGCGACGCGCCGATGGCTCACCACCCCGCGAGGCGCCGCATGAGCTTCGCCGCGCCGTGGTGGGGACTGCTGTTGCTGGTGTGGGCGTGGGTCGAATGGCGCAAGCCCGCGGCGTCGCGACTCGAGTTCCCCCGCGCTTGCATCGCGCGCGCGATCACGCCGTCATGGCGACGCCGCCTCGCTCCGCTGCCCACCATGCTCGTGCGCATCGCGATCGTGAGCGCGGTGCTGGCATTGGCGAAGCCGCGAGTCGCGATCGGCGAAGACGTCGAATCACGCTCCGGCGTGGACTTGATGCTCGTGCTCGACGTCTCGTCGACGATGCGGTCCCGTGGCTCGTTCGACGCGCCGCGGTTCGAAGTGGTGCGTCGCGTCGTCGACCGCTTCGTGGCCGATCGGCGCGACGATCGCATCGGGCTGATGACGTTCGCTCGGTTCACGCGGTTGATCTGCCCGTTGACCGACGACCATCGCGCATTGGCACAACGGCTGGAACGGATCGCGCCGGTCGCCGAGAACTCGGCCGAGGACCTGACGGCCCTCGGAGTCGCGCTGGCGACGGCGGTCACGCGCCTGCGCGCGGACGATGGCCGGACGAAGGTCGTCGTGCTGTTGACCGATGGCCTGAACAACGTCGGCGACGTCGAACCGCAACAGGCGGCCGCATTCGCGAAGGCGCACGGGGTCCGGGTCCACACCGTGTTGGCCGGAACCGGCCGCGCGGCGGCGCGGCAGTTGGAGGCGATCGCGGAAGCCACCGGCGGCAGCGCACATGCCGCCGCTGATCCGAGAGCGTTGGAGCGCGTGTACGAGCAGATCGACGTGATCGAGAAGCGCGCCAGCGACGTTCGGCGTTATCCCGTGTTCGTCGAGGCGACGTCCGCGTGCGCTGCGCTCGCGGGAGTGCTGTTGGCACTCGCCGTGATGCTCGACGGCGTGTGGATGCGGAGGGCGCCGTGAGCTTCGCGACACCGCTTTGGCTGCTGCTGGTGGTGGTGGCGCTCGGGCTATGCGCCGGCCTCTACGCGTGGCGCATGCGGCGCGCGGCCGCGGTCGCGGCGTTCACCGCGCGGGCCGGGCGCGACGTCGCATGGCTGCGGCGCTCCGTTGCGCTGCTCTGCGCTGCCGCGTGCTTCGCCGTCGCGGCGGCGGGACCGCAATGGGGTCGAGGCTTCGTGCAGACGCCGGCGCGTGGGCTCGACGTCGTCGCGGTGCTGGACGCTTCGCGATCGATGCGGGCGCGCGACGTGGGTCCGAGTCGTCTGGAGCGGGCGTGGTCGGAACTCGACGCGTTGGCCGATGCGCGCGGACCTTGGCGTCTCGGCCTGGTGCGTTTCCGCGGGGACGCGGAGGTCGTGAGTCCGCTGACCGAGGATCATGCCAGCGTCGCGGCGCTCGCGCGGGAGACCGATCCGGAATCGGTTCCCGGGGCCGGCAGTGGACTCGCGCGCGGCGTGCGCGCGGCGTTGGACGTATTCGGGACCGAAGGCGCGCGTCGCCGCGTGGTGTTGGTGTTGAGCGACGGCGAGGCGCAGGAGGACGACGACCTCGCGAGTGTCACGGCGGCGGCGCGCGCGCGCGGCGTGGTCGTGCTCGGGGTCGTGATCGGGACCACCGCGGGAGCCACCGTGCCGTCGGACGATACGCCGGACGCGGCGCCGTTGCGGGACGCGCAAGGCGAAGTCGTCACATCGCGCGCGCGGCGCCAGGCGCTCGACGCGCTGGCGTCGGGGACGAACGGTCGCGTGGTCGAGCTCGCGGCCGACGCGTTCGCGATGCAGCGGCTGATCGACGACGAGCTGCGCTCGCGGATGCCGACGGCCGATGGCTTCGCGCGCGAATGGCGCTCGATCGATCGTTCGGCCGGGTTCGTCGCTCTCGGCTTGCTGCTCGCCACGCCGTGGTGGGCCGCGTTGGCGAGGATGGCCCTCGTACGCGGGGCGTTGCGTTGGATGCGCTCACGACGTTGGCGCCTTGGGCGTTCGTTCCCCGGGCGGCGCGGCCTGCGCGCGGCGGCCGGCATCGCGCTGCTGAGCTGCGTGCCGTGGCTGTTGTCCGCGACCGATCCCGACGAACTCGCGCGGCGTGCGGACGCCGCGTTCGCACGCAACGCTCCGGGGGACGCGGTAGAGCCATTGACCGCATTGGCGGAGCTGCGGCCCGACGACGTGCGCGTGGCGTTCGCCCTCGGCTTGGCGCAGTTGCGCTCCGGCGCCTGGCCCGCGGCGTGCGCGTCCTTCGAACGCGCTGCGCACTCGACGAATGCGGTGGAGCGTGCCGCGGCGCGGCACGGTCTCGCGCTGGCGCTCGCGAAGCAGGCTCGATTCGAAGAAGCGCGCGGGGGTGAGCGACTCGCCGTCGCGCAAGATCTGCTCGTCCACGCGCGGTCGGCGCTGGTGGCGGGGCTCGCCGACGGCGCCGACGACGCGATGCGTTCGAATCTCGACGTGGTGTCGTATTGGCTCGAGCGTGTGCGCGCGCAGCGCGAAGCCGCCGCGCCCTCGGGCGCGGGAAACGCTCCAGGGGCGACGAATCCGCCCGACACCGATTCGTCCGCGACCGCGAACGACGGTGCGGGCGGAACGCGCGGAGACGGCGCGGGAACACCGGCGGCGGGCAGCGGCGCCGCAGCCGGACGAGACGAAGCGTCGGCCGCCGCGCCAGGCGCCGTCGACGAGACGGGGTCGTCGCCGCGGTTGCCCGGCGGGATGTTCCGTGCCGAAGCCGAGTCGATCGCCGACGTCGTGCGCCGCTTCGAGCGCGAGCGCCGCGCATTCGACCGCGCGAGCGCGGCCGCGAACGCGCGCGGAGGGAACGACTGGTGATCGCGCTGTCGCTCGCCCTCCTCGCGTTCGCCGCGCCGCGTGACGAACCGACGCTGACCGCGACGTGGAACACGACGACGGTCGAGGTCGGGGAACATGCAATGCTCGACGTCGTCGTCCGCGGCGAGTGCGCCGTCGACGCGGAGCTCCTCGCATTGCCCGAACTCGACGGCGCGACGTTGTCCGTGGCGAGCGGGCCGGACTACGCGAGCGACGGCGCCTATCGCTGTTCGTGGCGCATCGACGCCCTTGCGCGACGTGCGGGAGCCTTGGATTTCACGCTGCGCGTGCAGTGCCAGAGCGCCGAAGTCCGCAGCGTCGTCGCGCCGACGCTGACGATCCGTGGTGGCGCGGTGATCGAGCCGGAGCCGCGGTTCACGCTGACGCCGTCGTCGCCGCGCGTGTACGCGGGCGAGCCGTTCGCGATCGACGTCGAAGTCCGCTTGAGCCTGCGTGCGTTCGCGAACGGCTACACGCTCGTGCTGCCGTGGTTCAAGGACGTGCTGCGCATCGATGCCGCGGCGGTCGGCGATCCGGTCACGTTCGCGATCGACGGGGAACCCGAGCCGATGCGCCTGTCGCGTACGGATGCCGGCGACGCATTGATCGCGCGCACCACGTTGCATGTCGCCGCGCCGCAGGCGGGTCGATTGACATGGGCGGGGTCGCGCTTGCGACCGCTCGCGCACGGCGGGTCGCGACCCGCGGGCGCCGCGCCGCGTGATGTCCCGGTTGCCGCCGGCGAAGTCGATGTCGTACCCCTGCCCGCGGAGGGGCGCCCCGCGGGGCACGTCGACGCGATCGGCGTGTGGAGCGTGCGCAGTTCCGCGGAGCGCGTCGACGTCGCGGTGGGCGAACCGATTCGGGTCGAAGTGGTGATCGAGGCGCAGGGCGGTGACTCCGGCAATCTGCGCTTCGCGACGCTTCCCGACGCGTGGGCGATCGACGGCTGCGTCGCAACGCTGCGCGAGGATCGGCGCGACGCGCACGCGCGGACGCGCGTCTTCGAGGTTCGCGCGACGCGCGCGGATGCCCAGCAGATCGCGAGCTACGAGATCGCGACGTTCGATCCGCGGACCCGGCGGTACGTCAGCGGTCGCTCGGAACCCATTCCGCTGCGCGTCCGCGAAGGCGGCGCCGCGGTTCCCGAACAACCGCGGTCCACGCGCTCGCGGCTGGCGCTGTTCGCGGTGCTCGGCGCCGGCTGCGGTCTGCTCGCCGCCTGGGCGTCGGTCGCGGTCCTGCGCGCGCGGGCGCGGCGTCGGGCAAGGCGTGACCCGCGTCGCGTGTTCCAACACATCTGCGCGGAGCATGGGGTGGGTGAGCCGCTGCGTGCATCACGGGCTCTTTGCCACGCGATCGCCGTGCTGTGGCGCATCGACGTCGGCGCGCTCGGCGGCGGCGGCGCGCGCGAGTTTCTCCACGCGGCGGGCGTCGGTTCCGCACTCACCGAGCGTGTGGCGCAATTGATCGACGCCGATGAAGCCGCCGCATTCGCGGGCGGTCGCGCGCAGGCGTCGTCCGAAAACGATCAACGCCTCGACGAGGCGAAGGCCCTCGTCGAGGCGTTGATCGTCGAGCGCGCCGCCTTCGACTCACGCCGATGACCGGCGCGGCGCCCCGGTCGCGAAGCGACCGAGTTCAGGGCCGCTGAATCCACGAGTGTTCGGCGGGACGTTTCGCCGCTCGCGGCGGCCGTGTCCATCAGGTTCACGGCCACCTCGCGGAGCGTTCCCTCGTCGCGAGGGAGCGCTCCGCAGCGAAACGCGCGCTTCGTCAGAACTCGCGGCCGCCGGTCATCGAGACCAGGAACTCCGCGTTCGACCGCGTCTTCTTCAGCTTGTCGATCAGCAGTTCCATGGCTTCGACCGGGTTCAGTTCGTTCAGCACCTTGCGCAGGATCCAGACCAGCTTCAGCTCTTCCGGCGTGAACAGCAGGTCTTCCTTGCGCGTACCCGAGCGGTTGATGTCGACCGCCGGCCACACACGCTTGTCGACGAGGCGTCGGTCGAGCAAGAGCTCCATGTTGCCGGTGCCCTTGAACTCTTCGAAGATCACTTCGTCCATGCGCGAGCCGGTGTCGACGAGGCCCGTGGCGAGGATCGTGAGTGAGCCGCCGAACTCGATGTTGCGCGCGGCGCCGAAGAAGCGCTTCGGCTTCTGCAGTGCGGACGCGTCGATGCCGCCCGACAGGATCTTGCCCGAGTGCGGCGCTTCGGCGTTGTACGCCCGACCGAGGCGCGTGATCGAGTCGAGCAGGATCACGACGTCGCGCCCGGCTTCGACCAAGCGCTTGGCTTTGTCGATCACCATCTCGGCGACCATGATGTGGCGCGCCGGCGGTTCGTCGAACGTCGACGACACGACTTCACCGCGCACCGAGCGCGTCATGTCCGTGACTTCCTCGGGCCGCTCGTCGATCAGCAGCACGATGAGGTAGGCCTCGGGGTTGTTCTTCGTGATCGAGTTCGCGAGCTTTTGCAGCAGGATCGTCTTGCCGGTGCGCGGCGGGGCGATGATCAAGCCGCGCTGGCCCTTGCCGATCGGCGTGACGAGATCCATCACTCGCATCGCGATCTCGGCCGGTTCGGTCTCGAGCACGAAGCGCTGCTCGGGATAGAGCGGCACCAGGTCCTCGAACGGCACGATGCGCGCCGCCTTCTCCGGTTCGTCGTAGTTGATCGCTTCGACGCGCAGCAGCGCGAAGTACTTCTCGTTGTCCTTCGGCGGACGAATCTGGCCGGCGACGACCTGACCGCGGCGCAAGCCGAAACGGCGCACTTGCGACGGCGAGACGTAGATGTCGTCGGGCGACGGCATGTACGAGTAGTCGGGCGAGCGCAGGAAACCGAACCCGTCCGGCAGCAGTTCGAGAACGCCTTCGCCGAACAGCAGCGTGTTCGTCGCGGCGCGCTGGCGCAGCAGCCGGAAGATCACGTCCTGCTTCTTCAGACCGACGCAGTCGGTGATGTTCTCCGACTCGGCGACCTTCAGCAGTTCCTCCTGCGTGAGCTTTTGCAGCTTGTGCAGGTGGAGCTCGCCCGCCGCGAGCTTGTCGAGCGTGTCGCGCAGCGTGCGGTCCGAGCGGAACTCGGGTTCGCGGAACCGCTTCTCACCCGTCGGCGCGAGCGGCACGCCGTACGAGGCTTCGTCGAGGGACGGATCCTCGTCGAGGTTGAATCCGTGATCGACGCGCGGTCCGCCGCCGTGGCGCTGGAAACGCTCGAAGCGATTGCGCCCGCCGCGACGGCCACCGCCGAAGCGGTCGTTGCCGCCGTGCTGCGGCCCGCCGCCATGACCTTGACCGCCGTGCTGCGGTCCACCGTGGCGGCCGCGATCGTGTCGATCGTGACGGCCGTGTCGATCGTGCCGTTCATGCCGATCGTGCCGATCGTGGCGGTCCTGCCGATCGTGGCGCGGACGACCGTCGTCGCGGAACTCGTGATGGGGACGCTGTTCGCCCGGGGCCACCGACGGCTCGGCATCGAAGCCGCCGTCGCGCGGCGCGCCGGCTTGCGCGCCGCCGTTGTCGCCGCGGTTCTCCTGACGTTCCGCCTCGTCGCGCGGCGGGCCTTCGCGACCCGCTTGCGGGTCGCCGTGGCCGTGGCGCGCTTCGTGCGGACCGCCGTGCTGCGGACCACCGTGCTGCGGGGCGCGCTCGTCGCCGCCTCGCGGATCGTGGTGCGAACGGTGCGGTCGCTGATCACGGCGATCGCCATGACCGTGCCGGTCGCCGTGAGGGCCACCACCGCGCGGACCGCGATGGTCGCGATGATCACGGCGCTCGAATCGATCGCGGCGATCGCCACGGTCGAAGCGCGGGCCGCGACGTTCGTCGTCGGCGAAGTCCGCGAGGCGCGGATCGCTCTCGCGATCGAATCGTTCCGCGCGCGGTTCGTCGCGCGGCGGTTGCGGACGATCACCGCGGCCTTGCTCACCGCGGCCGTGTTCACCACGGCCGTGTTCACTGCGGCCGTGTTCACTGCGGCCGTGTTCACCGCGGCCGTGGTCGGCGCGCGGCGGTTCGCGGCGCGGCGGGGCATCCATGCGTTCGCCGCGCGGCGGCGCGTCGCCGCGTGGTTCGCGTGCGGCGTCGCGACCGGAGAACAGGGATTCCTGCCGGCCCTCGGAACGGGCTTCCGAGCGGCTCTCGGCGCGCGGTTCCGCGGCGGGCGCGGGTGATGGCGGCGGGCTCGCGGCGGCGGCAGCTGCCGGCTCGGCGGTGGCCTTCTTGCGGGTCTTCGTGGGAGTGTCGCCGGCGACCTTCTTCTTCGCGGCGGCTGGTTTGGCGGGAGTTTCGGAGGACGCGGTGGACTTCGAACGGGGGGACTTGGCCCGGGACATGAACGGTGATTCTCCGTGGACTTCGGGGGGGCCCGCGAGGCACCAGTGGGGCACCCTCGAATAGGGGCACCAGGGAGCAGGCGGGCGGCGAGGGCTCGATCGGTGGCTGGCGCGGGTGCGGCGCGTGAGCGGGGCTCACACGTGCTCGTTCAGGATCTTTTGGAGGAGTTCCCGGGTTCGTGCGCGAAGCGGCTCGATCGAGCCAAGGTTCTGGATCATAGAGTCGGCCCGGGCCTTTTTCTGCCCCGTGCTTTGCTGGTTTTTTTCCCGGCGGTCCAGTTCGTCGGCCGTCCAACCGCGATCCTTCATCGCGCGTTCGCGGCGCAGCGCTTCGGGTGTGTCGACGAAAACGACGGTGTCGCAGAGCGCATCGAGCCCGGTTTCGAACAGCAACGGCACGTCGAGAACGACGGCCGTGCGACGGCCCGCGGTCGCCAACGCGCTGAGTCGGCTTTCCAGCGTTGCGGCGACGCGCGGATGGATCAGTGCTTCCAGGTCGCGGCGGGCAGCGGGGTCGTCGAAAACGACCGCCGCCAGCGCTTTGCGGTCGATCGAGCCGCCTGCGTCCAGAACTCGTGAACCGAACCGATTCACGATCGCGGCAAGGATCGGCGGCTCCGACAGCGTTGCGCGCGCGATCGCGTCGGCATCCAGCACGATCGCGCCGTGCTCGGCGAACAGGCGCGCGACGGTGCTCTTTCCGCTGGCGATGCCGCCGACGAGTCCGATCGTGACGAGGGGCGGTCGGCGGAGTGGTTTCGAGGTCACGAGTTCCCGACGGGGGAAGGCCGTGGAGGCCGGTTTGGCGGGCCGGAACGGAGGACGTGGGGGCAGATCACCGTGCGCGCACGGGTCGGTCAAGACCGGGCGGCGCCCCGATGGGGGCTTCGCGTGGTCAGGGGACCCTCTGGCGCGCGCGGCGCGCGGTTTCGCGATCCTCGGCTCGGAGCTCGAACCAATCGACGATCGGCGCGACCGCGACGTGAGCCGCGGCGCGATCGCCGCGGCGGGTCCCTGGGCACAGCCCCGCAGATGTCTGCTCGTCGTCGACAAGGGGCGTTGCCAGAGGCGGTTCCGTCCCTATAGTGCTCCGGTTTTCCGCGCCGCACCGGATTCTGCACGGACGTGTACGGATCTCGAGGAGCGGTGTTCTCTCTAACGACGATCTCCCCTCGGAGGATTGCGGATGAGCGTGCGTGAACGAGGTGCCACCGTCGGCATGATGTGGGTCATCGTCCTCATCGTGCTGTTGCTGGCCGCGGGCGGCTGGATCTATTCACGCGAGACCGAGTTCCAGACGGTCTTGAACCAGAAGAGCGCGGCAGAGCGCCTCGTCGCTGAACGCGACGCCGAACTGCTCACCGCCGTGGAAGCGATGCAGAAGGTGTCGAACCTCGTCGGCTACAAGGCCGATCCCACGGCGAACTCGAGCAACGACCTGATCGCGAACAAGATCGCCGACCTGAAGGGTCGCTACCCGAACGACTTCGGCGCCGACGACAAGACGCTCGGCGACGTCGTCGAGCGCTTGGTCGTCATGTACGACAAGCAGGTGACGGCCACGCGCGATGCCGCGAACCAGTTCCAGTCGGAGCTGACGGCGCGCGGCGCGTCGGACGAGGCGAAGTCCTCCTCCGAGCAGACGCTGCAAGGCCAGATCGCGCAGCTGAACACGGACCTGCGCGACGAGCGCGACCGCTCGACGAACCAGAAGAGCCAGGACGACGGCCGCATCACGGCGCTGCAAGGTCAGCTCGACGAGTCGAATGCGCAGAAGCGCACGATCGAGTCCGACTTCGCGGCCGAGAAGGCGAAGATCCAGAAGGAAAAGGACCAGTCGGACGGCCGCGTCGCCGAGTTGTCGAACAAGATCAAGATCGCCGGCTTCGACGAAACGGCGTTCGACGCGGACGGCACGGTCGTCAGCGTCGGTAAGGCCACGGGCACGGTGTTCCTCGACATCGGCTCGAAGGATCTGCTGCGCCGCGGCGTGAAGTTCGACGTGTTCCGTCACGGCAAGGGCGGCACGTTGATCCCGAAGGGTTCGATCGAAGTCCGCGAAGTCCACGCGGAGTCGTCGGTCTGCGCGGTCGTCGGTGAGCTCAATCAGCTCGATCCGATCGCGCCCGGCGACGTCGTCGCGAATCCGCTGTTCAGCAAGACGCGCGAGAAGGTGTTCGTGCTGCTCGGCAACTTCCCGGTCTACGGCAAGAACTTCCTCGAGAAGCGCATCAAGGACCTGGGTGCCGAAGTCGACTCGACGGTGACCAGCCGCACGGATTTCGTCGTCCTCGGCGAGAAGATGCCGGAAGAGGACGCGCTGGAAGTCACGGACACGCCCGAGTTCAAGAATGCGCAGAAGCTCGGCTGCCAGGTGCTGCGCATGAGCGACATCGAGCGCTTCATCAAGCCCTGATCCTTCGCTCCGCCACGCGGAACGAACAAGCGGCCCGGAGCCCATGGTTCCGGGCCGCGTTCGTTTGCAGGCGGGTTTGGTAGACAAGAGCCCATGGCGGATCCGAAGCCCAAAGCGAGGCCGCAGCGCGCGGGTGCCGAGCCGGGTGAAGACGGCCTCGGTCGTTCCATGACGATCGGCGAGCACCTCGAGGAGCTGCGCGTGTGCGTGCGCAACTCGGTGATCGCCTTCGTCGGCGCGTTGGCGCTGTGCCTGATCTTTCAGGATTGGTTGACCGAGCACGTCGCGATCTGGCCGTACCAGCACGCGCGCGAGCTGCTCGCGGAGCAGGGCCGCGATCCCGGACCCTTGCAGGCGATCGAGGTCACCGAGAAGTTCTTCTTCTACTTCCGGGTCGCGATGTACGCGGCGTTCGTGTTGTCGGCGCCGTTCATCCTTGCGCAGGTCTGGCGCTTCGTCGGCGCCGGGCTCTATCCGAAAGAGCGTCGCGCGGTGATGCGCGTGCTGCCGGTTTCGATCGTGCTGTTCATGCTCGGGGTCGTCTTCGGCTTCGTGATCGTCGTGCCGACTGCGCTCGCGTTCTTGCTCGACTACGGCGACCCGACGATGTTCGCGTCCGGCCTGCGCGCCGACGCCTACAACGGGTTCTTCCTCTTCATGTGCCTGATCCTCGGCGCGGTGTTCGAGTTGCCGTTGCTGCAGGCCGTGCTCGCGAAGTTCGACTTGGTCAGTCCGCGCATGATGGCGTCGAAGCGGCGCGCGTTCATCGTCGGCGCCAGCGTCGCCGCGGCCGTACTCACGCCAACCGGTGACGCGATCACGATGTCGCTGGTCGCGGCGCCGATCGTCGTGCTCTACGAGATCGGCATCCTGGTCGCGAAGCGCGTCGCGCCGAAACCAGAAACAACGGTCACCGCGTCCGAGGGACGTGACGCGACCTGATCGACTACGTCCGAGAATCGTCGCGAACAGCGACGACTCTTCCACTAGGTGCGCTCGCCGACGGCAGTCGCCGAATTCACGGGTGAACGGCGTTGAATGACGCGAACGACCTGTGAATCCGGCGGTCAAGAAGTCGGTCGCTTCGCGACCGGGGTGCCGCCTCGGACACCTTGTGGGTTCGGCTGCGAATCAACTCCTCGACGCGAGGGATTGATTCACGGCCTGTGAGAGGCCGGGCTTGGATTCGCTCGAAGTCGTCGAGCGGAACCCGGCGGCGCCCGTCGAAGGAGGAAACGCATGCGCATCGCGGCGATCGTGTCCGTCGGTGAGGAGATCCTCGCGGGCGACATCGTCGACACCAACGCGGCCGAGATCGCGAAAGAGCTGCGCGGACTGGGCTGGACGTTGCGATCGATCCGGACCGTCGGTGACGATGTTCCGGTCATCGCGAACGCACTACGCGACGCCGCGACGGGCAGCGAAGTGGTGATCGTCACGGGTGGCCTCGGTCCGACGCGGGACGATCTCACCCGCGAAGGTCTGGCCGAAGCGACCGGGGACGTGCTGGTCGAAGACGAGCACGCATGGCAGGCGATCCAGGACTACTTCGCGCGCATCGGCCGCGTGATGAACCCGACGAATCGCGTCCAGGCCCAGCGTCCGAGCCGAGCTCGGATCGTGCCGAACCCCTTGGGCACCGCGCCCGGACTCGATGCGAGGCTCGGGCCGGCGCGCGTGTTCGTGCTGCCCGGTGTGCCGATGGAGATGCGCGCGATGTTGCGGGAAACCGTGCTGCCCGCGTTGATCGCGGATCGCGGCGGCGCGGAACCGTTGGCGCGTGCCCGAGTCCATGCCCACGGCGTGCCGGAATCGACTGCGGGCCAGTGGATCGCCGAGTGGATGGGCGCGGGGAAGGACCCATTCGTGGGCATCACGGTGTCCGGCGGCATCCTGACGGTGTCGGTCACCGCGCGCTCGCCGACCGTGGCGGCGCGTGAGCGCGTGACGACGATCGCCGACGACGTGTGGCGACGATTCGGCCCCCATGCCTTCGGCCGAGACGGAGTGACGATCGAGGAAGCGCTGCTCGACGTTCTGCGCGCGCGGGGCGCTCGGCTCGCGATCGCGGAATCTTGCACCGGCGGGCTGGCGGCCCGGCTGATCACCCGCGTTCCGGGTGCTTCGGACGTCTTCGTCCAGGGCGTCATCGCCTACGCCAATGCGGCAAAGGTACGTCTGCTCGGCGTGGCGCAACAGGCGTTGCGTGATCACGGTGCGGTCAGTGGCGTCGTGGCCCGGCAGATGGCGTCCGGCGTCGCGGCGTCGGCCGGAGTCGAATGCGGCATCGGAACGACCGGCGTCGCGGGTCCGGGGGGCGGCACTCCGACCAAGCCGGTGGGGAGAGTCGAATTCGGTGTCCACTGGCGCGGAGAGACGTGGGAGCGCTCCGCGACGTTCATCGGTGACCGTGAAAGCGTCCAATTGCGCGGAGCTCGATGCGCGCTCGATCTCGCGCGTCGGGCCGTGCTCGGAACTCTGGGGGACGACCAGGATCGCGCCAGAGCCTGATGGATCGTCGGAGTGGTCTTCGACGGCGTCGAGTGACCTGTGGCCACGTGAGCACTCGACCCCGGTGCCGGCCCCCTCGAAGACCGGTTCGTGACGACTTCTTCGTCCATGCGCCCACACCGGCTTTGACGCTGGGCGCGTGGGTTTGCTACGACTCGGCCTGTTCGAAGTACCCCGTGGTGTAATTGGTAACACATCAGATTTTGGTTCTGAGTTTCCAGGTTCGAGTCCTGGCGGGGTAACCACACCCAGCGATCGGGTTCCCATGCGCTTCATGCGACAGGCGGCGACGATCTGCGTCGTTGCGGCGATCACGGGTTGCACGTCGTTCACGCCCGCGGTTCTGCCGAGGCCCGACGACTACGACGGAACGATCGGATTGCTGCAACGAGTCCTCGGCGTCGAGCCACGCGTGGAAGTGGTCCGCGCGCTCGGGTCGCAGGAGCGCGTGGCGCAGGCGCTTGCGAGCTCTCCGGGTCGACGCACTCCGGGTGTCGACGTCGAATTCGAACGCTCGCTTTGGATGATGCTGCGCCCCGCGGAGCGTGAGGCGGCGGTCGCGGCCTTGGCGCGGCCATTCCCCGAATCGATCGAGACCGCATACGACGTCGACGCCGCGCAAGTCGTCATGGTGCCGCGGGACGCGGATCCGCCGCCGTCGCGGCGCGCGGACGTCTTGCGCGTTCACGCGTATGCGCTGGCGATGCTGGACGGTGAGTTGCGCCTGGCCGAGCGTTTCGCGGATCCGCGGATCACGCGTGACGGGATCGAAGCGCTGTGCGCGTTCATCGATGGCGCGGCGTACGTCGCGACCTTGGCGGCCACGCACGATCCCATCGCCGTCGTCGACGTCGCGACGCCGTCGCTGGTCGAACGCCACCAGCGGATCGTCGCGTTGCTGCTCGCGGATCCGGATGGCGGCGCCACGAGGCTGTTGGCGGATCCGGATCTGCCCGACGTCACGCGGTTCGCACTCGAGGAGATCGTCGACGCCGAGGATCAAGACCGCGCGCGGCGTGCATGCCGGCGCTTCCTCGGCGCGCGGTTCGTGCTCGAGGCCATCCAGAGGTTGTCGGTCGCGAACTTCCACAGGGTCGTCGCCGATCCGCCGGTCTCCACCGAGCAACTGTTGCATCCCGAGTTCTACTTCGATCGCGACGATCCGCCGTCCAAGGTCATCAAGGCCCGCCGCGGCGGGATCCTCGGACCGGGTCTGCGACTCGTGAGCAGCGGTGTCGTCGGCGAACTGGGATTGCGGCAAGTGCTGGAACCCGTCGTCGGAACGCGCCGCGCGGCGCTGGCCGCGGACGGCTGGAATGCCGATCTGCTGTCCGTCCACGCCGATGACGCCGGGAATCAGGCCTACGCGTGGCGCCTGGAGTTCGAACAGCGCTTCGACGCCGAAGAATTCGCAGCCGAAGTCATGGCCGCGTTGCGTGCGCGCCACGGCGGCCAGTTCGTGGAGATCGAGGACGGCGCCTTCTCGTTGGAGGGCGGGGCCGTGCCGGTGTTCGTCGAGCGCCGCATCGCACGTGTCGGCGTCGTGGTCGGTGGCACGGTGTTGCGCTCGCGGGCGGCGTCCACCGCGCTGCTCGACGAAGTCGTCGAGGACGTCGCTCCAGAGGCCGTGGCCTCCGCCGGGCGACAGGACTTCGCGTTCCACTGGAGTCGGATCCTCGCGAGCCCGTTGTTCTTCGATTCGCCCGGTCGCTTCGACACGCTGGTGCGGTCGTTCTTCGGTTTCCTGTTCTCCCATCGCGCGTACCCCGGCGGTGCGCTGCACGAACTGCTGAACCCCGATTGCTTCCCGCTGCTCGGATCGCTGTTGCCGCCGGGCAGCTCGGCCGCGCTGATGCGCCTGGAAACCGGGCAAGCGCGCGGTCGCTTCGATCTGCTGTTTGGTCTGTTGTTCTCGCGGTACCGCAACAAGGCCCTGGACGGGACGCGCTACACCTCGCCTCTGGTTTGCGTCGCGACGACCCCCGAGCATCGCTCGGTGAAGGTGCTCGGCGGCTGGTTGTTCGCGATGGCGGATGGGGCGGGGCATGAGGAATTCTCGCCGCGCCCCGCGTACTCGCGTTGGACCGCGCTGGATGGCGCCGAGCGCTCGACCGGCGTGGTGTTCGACGCCGTGCGCTGGGCGAGTCGGGACGGGCGCGACCGCACGATCGAGTTGCTGCCTTTCGGCTTGCTCGCCCGCTGGCGTGGCGACGTCGGAGTCGGTTACGACCTCGGCCTACTCGGCGGTTTGATGCGCTGGGAGCGCCGCGAAGTCGTTCCGGAAGCCCCGCATCGGCGGATCGACTTGGGCTGGGGTTGGTTGTTCGGATACCGCAGTGACGCTGCTGCGGCGTGGAGTGAGACCGACGTGCTCGCCGGCCTCTTGTTCCATCGCCGGAATGGGCTGGCGGACGGGGAAACCGGCGTGTTCCGTATCGGACGGCGCTCGCTGTTCGCGACTGGGCACGAAGGGCCGCATCGCTATCGAGACGTGTTCTTCCTTCGCTTCGAACTCGACGACGCGCCGTGATCCGTGCGCCTCGGATCGACTACGTTCGAGATGCGAGGGGTTGATTCACAACCTGTGAGATGCCAAGCCGTGGGCCTTTCTCCCGGACGCCTCAAGTGGGCGCCGCGGGCTGGACGACGAGAGATGCGGGTTCTGCCGGATTCCAGCGCGGGCTGCGTCCGGAGCACGTCCACGTCGGGCGAATCTACGATCGGCGCGACCCCGTCGGAGCCGGAGTGACCATTGGCAGTCGGTGGCAAGACGTTCCTGGTGTTGGGCGGCGGCGGCGTCCGAGGATTGGCGCATCTCGGCGTCTTACGCGTACTCGAGGAAGTCGGCGTCCGCATCGACGGCATCGTCGGTACGAGCGCTGGAGCACTCGTCGGTGCGCTCTATGCGCGCCATCCCGACGCTCAGGTGGTCATCGCGCAGGCACTGGGATTCCTCGATAGTCCGGCGTTCAAGCGCCTCAATTTGCGCTTCGATCTGGACGGCCGGCCAGCAGGTGATCGCCCCTCGCTGATGAACCGCTTCGTGCACGGATTGAAAAAGCAGCTCGCGATGGAGTTGCTGTTCCGTCGGCCGTCGATGTTCCGTGCCACGGTGCTCGAGCGGTTGGTGGAGGCGCTGCTTGGACGGCTCGACTTCGAGGATCTGCGCGTTCCGCTGTTCGTGACGGCATTGGACCTGAAATCCGGGTCCGAGGTCACTCTTCAACAGGGCAGCTTGCTCGACGCGATCATTGCCTCGAGCTCCGTTCCAGGCTTCTTTCCGCCGCGCGCGGTGGGGCCTTGGCTGCTGTCCGACGCGGGGTTGTTCAACAACATGCCGATCGCCGTCGCGCGTTCGCTGGGGGCGCAGCAGGTCATCGCGGTCAGCTTGAACAACCGCGTTCTGCCGATGACCGAGTTCCCCACCGGCATCGACGTGATCTTCCGGAACGAGGAGATCGGCACCAAGCTCGTCAATGACGAGCGCAAGCGCAGCGCGTCCCTCGTGATCGAGCCGGACATCTCGGGCCGTTACTGGCTCGACTTCCGCAACTGCGCCGAAGTGGTGGCGGCGGGGGAAGCCGCGGCCCGTGCTCGGGTCGATGATCTGTTGGAACTGGCGCGCAGTTCCGCCGCCTGAAGGCGTCCGCCCCTCCGCGTGTTCCACACTCTCCGTCGGTCCCCCGGAATCACCTCGCGCCGGCCAGCAAGCGCGGTCGACGCGACGCCGTCGTTGCTCCCTGGGGCGCCGAAGCTCGATGCAAACGAAAAGGGGGAGCTGCTTGCGCAGCTCCCCCTCTCGTCGATCACGTCAAGCGATCGGTTCGGTTCGACCCGTGATTACGGGTGGAACTGGACCGGATAGCTCAGCGAGTTCGAGTGCCCGTTGTTGACGAGCGGATCGAGGAAGTTGCCCGGGATGATCGACGCCGACAGAGCGAGAGGCGTCGAGTACCAGAGCAGCTCGATACCCGGCAGCGTGGGGAACGGCGGCACGGTGACGGCGAAGCCACCGGTGACGCCCGTCGCACCCGACGGACCGACCGAAGCGGCCGGGAACCACGGGATGTTGACCGCGCCCGGAACCGTGTCGTGACCCGAGATCAGCAACCAGGTCGGGCCGAGGCCGGCCAGGGCGTTGGTCAGCGCGTCGAACGTACCCACGAGGCGCGGAGCCTGCGGAATCGCGTTCGAGAACACCGGACCGCCCGGACCACCGATGACCAGAGCCGTGTTGAAGCACGTACGGAAGCCCGTGACGCTGCCGAGCACGTAGCGACCCGAACCGGTCGGGTGCGTCGTGTCGTAGGTCAGGAAGCCGAGGACGTCCGAGCCCAGCGCGCCACCGACGTTCGGGTAGGTACCCGTGATCGAGAGCGTCTGCGCGCCCGAGCCGTTGTCGATGCCGAACGCGGCGTTCGCGTTCAAGCCCGACGCACCGGCGCCGAGGGACGTCGTGTACGTGTTCAGCGTGGCGTCGATCGAACGCACGCCCATGCCCCATTCGACCGTCGACACGAACGCGAAGGCGGTGATGCCCGACGCGGTCGTGTTGACCATGTACGAGTGCGACGAGCAGAGGTTCTTCTCATCACCCGACCAGGTCCAGCCGTTCGGCAGGGCCGACGTCTGGAGCGGGTTGGCGTGGACGAACAACGTCAGGTCGTGGCCTTCCTTGACCGTGACCGCCGACGGAGCGCCGACGAACTGGTTCAGGTTGAGGGCCAGGGTGTAGATGAAGCCGTTGCCGAGGTTCGGGTTCGCGACACCGATGTTCGCGAACGCGGCCAGGATCGACAGCGCCGAGCCGCTCGTCGGACCGACGATGGCGAGGAAGCCGTTGCCGAAGCCCGTCGCGAGACCCCAGTTCAGACCACCCGACGTGACGAACGTGCAGGTGCCGTTGCCCGACGAGAGGACGATCAGGGGGAACGTGATGTTCGCACCCGCGGCCGCCGTGAAGTTCACGTCGAAGCCTTCGATCTTCGCCGCGTACGTACCGACGTTCGGGTCGGTCGGATTCACGACGAGGGTCGGCGAGTACAGCATCTCCTTGTTGAAGCAGTTCCAGAACCCGAAGGGCGCGTTGGTGCCGGGCGTATTGAAGATCGAGCCCGGGCCATTGCCCGCCGTGTTGAAGAAGTAGTCGACGCCGTTGGTGGCGTGGACGTAGTTGGAGCCATTGGCTGCCATCGCCGAAGCGCTGAAAGCGCCGAGGACGAGAACAGCTGCGGCCGAACGACCTAGCCTCATTAGAAAACCTCCAAAGGTCAGACACAGGGACAGCAGTCAGGACGCGAGAAGAAGCCTGAAAAGAGGGCAACTTGTCGAACCTGTTGGCAGGGCACCGTCGCGACCATCGCGAAAGGCAGCATGGACCCTGACCGGCACACGCCGAGTGATTCGGATCGATCGAAAACCGCACTGCGCGGCGTTCGAACGCAACGGATCACTTCTCGAATCAGATTCCCGCACATCAGGTCTGCGCACTAAAGCGCGATCGGATGATATCCCGACCCCCTGGGGTGTCAACGAACCTGATAGGTGAAATTTGGACTCGTCGGAATCGAGCCTCCCATCATCGGTTATGAATTCCAAGGAACTTTAAGTCGACTCCGAACGACTTCGAAATCGGCGTCGCGGGAGCGACGTTTCGACGCCGCGCGCCACCTTGAAAGCTGCGCGCCTCACTGGCAGAATGCCGCGCTTCGTTTCGTGGGCGAACTCTTCGTGTCGTGCGCCGACCTCGCACCCAGCGTCGGCAATGCACGCGCACGGACGCGACGCTCGCAGGCGCCGTGAACGCGATCGCTTCGCCGACACGTCGTGTCACCGTCCTGGACCCCTCCCGAGTGCGTACTCGTCACGTCGTCATCCTGGCCGCCGGCCGGGGAACGCGCATGAAGTCGCCGACGCCGAAGGTTCTCTTCGACGTCTGCGGGCTTCCGTCTGTAGCCCACGTCGCGCGGATCGCGCGTGAGTTGGGCGCGGCGCGGATGGCGATGGTGGTTCCGCCGGATCACGCAGCGCTGAAGTCGGCACTCGACGTCGACGCCACGTACGTGGTCCAGGATCCGCCGCTCGGGACCGGGCACGCCGTGCTGCTCGCAGTCGAGGCGCTGGGATCGAAGGCGGGTGACGACGTCATCGTGTTGTGCGCCGACGGTCCGCTGTATCGCACGGAATCGCTGAAGGCGTTGCTCGCGGCGATGGAAGCGAACGAGGCCGCCGCGGCCATCCTGACCGCGCAGGTCGCCGATCCGCGCGGTTACGGTCGCATCGTCCCGGCCGCCGATGGCGGCGTCGAACGCATCGTCGAAGAGCTCGAAGCCGATGCCGCGACGCGAGCGATCCGCGAGATCAACACGGGCATCCTCGCGTTCCGTGCGGACGAAGGCGTGCCCGCCCTGCGAGCGTTGACCAACGCGAATCGCAAGGGCGAGTACTACCTGACGGACATCGTCGAACGCTTGCGCGCGGCTCGTTCTCGCGTCGCGCGATCGTCGGTCGAGGATCCGAGCGAGTGCGCCGCGTTCAACAGCATCGCCGAACTCGCCGAGGTGCGCCGTCTGATGCGGATGCGCATCCTGCGCGAGCACATGGAACGCGGCGTCGACGTCGTCGATCCCGCGTCGACGCACATCGAGGTCGACGTCGAGATCGGCGCTGGCACGCGGATCCTGCCGTTCACCGTGATCACGCACGGCGTCAAGATCGGGCAGAACTGCGTGATCGGGCCGTTCGCGCACATCCAGTCGGCGACGGTGCTCGACGATGCCGCGGAGATCGGCAACTTCGTCGAGGTGAAGCGCAGCCGAGTCGGCAAGAAGACCAAAGCGAAGCACCTGACCTATCTCGGTGACGCGCAGATCGGGCCAGGCGTGAACATCGGCGCCGGCACCATCACCGCGAATTACGACGGCAAGGCCAAACACTCGACCACGGTCGGTCCGCACGCCTTCATCGGCAGCGGCACCGTCCTCGTCGCTCCTGTCGACGTCGGCGAGCGCGCGATGACCGGCGCCGGGGCCATCGTGCGTCGCGGCAGCCGCATCGGCGCCGGCGAGGTCTGGGTCGGCGTTCCGGCGCGCAAGCTCGATCGGACCGTCGACGCATCCGGTGGGGGCAAATCATGAGTTCCGCCGATCGGTTGAAGATCTTCACCGGCACGGTTCACCGGCAGCTCGCCGAAGAACTGTGCGCGGAACTCGGGCAGCCTCTTGGCTCGGCGTACGTCGGCAAGTTCCCCGACGGCGAGATCGACGTGAAGATCAACGACGACGTGCGCGGCGCGGACGTCTTCTTGATCCAACCGACGTGTCCGCCGGTCAACGAGAGCCTGATGGAGCTCTTGCTGCTGATCGACTGCTGCGTGCGCGCGTCGGCCGACCGGGTGACAGCCGTCATCCCGTACTTCGGCTACGCCCGCAAGGACCGCAAGGACGAAGGCCGCGTGCCGATCTCCGCCAAGCTCGTCGCCAACATGATCGTCGCCGCCGGCGCCGATCGCGTCCTGACGATCGACTTGCACGCCGCGCAGATCCAAGGGTTCTTCGACATCCCGGTCGATCACCTCTACGCGAAGCCCGTGTTCGTCGAGTACCTGCAGAGCATCGAGCTCCAGAACCCGGTCATCGTCGCCCCGGACGTCGGCTCGATCCGCATGGCCCGCGCCTACGCCCAGTCGCTGGGCGGCACGCTCGCGATCGTCGACAAGCGCCGCCATTCGGCCGACAACACGACGGTCGAAAACCTCATCGGAGACGTGCGCGGTCGCGACGTCGTGATGATGGACGACATGATCTCGACCGGCGGTTCGATCTCGGAAGCCGCCAAGACCGTCAAGAGCTTTGGTTGTGGTCGCATCTATCTCGGCGCCACGCATCCAGTACTCTGCGGGGCTGCGACCGAGAAGCTGAAGGCCGCGCCGATCGAAGAGGTCGTCGTCGCCAACACCATTCCGATCGAGCCCGCCAAGCGTTTCGAGCGCTTGCGGGTCCGTTCGGTCGCGCCGCTGCTCGCGCGCGCGATCGACCGGATCCACCGTCGGGCGTCGGTCAGCGCACTGTTCGATTTGAAGAAGTGAAGGGGTCGCGATCGACCCGGATTTCGTCGGAAGGCTCCCATGTCCCAGATCCTCAAGTTCGATGTGACGTCGCGCGACAAGACCGGCAGCAACGCCATGCGCAAGCTGCGTGCGGACGGCCGCATTCCCGCGGTGCTCTACGGTCACGGTCAGACCCCGGCCCAGCTGTCGCTGGACGCGCGTTCGTTCGAGCGCGCGTTGAGTCGGCACACGCGCTTCTTCGAACTCGCCAACGGCAGCTCGACGGAGACGGCGATCATCCGTGAGACGCAGTGGGACACGTTCGGCATGCACGTGATGCACGTCGACTTCCTGCGCGTGAACATGGACGAGAAGGTCGAGATGGAAGTCTCGGTCGAGCTGGTCGGGATTCCGAAGGGCGTCACCGAAGGCGGCGTCCTCGAGCATCACATGGCCGAGATCCGTCTGCTGTGCGCCCCGCGCCACCTGCCGGATGTCATCAAGATCAACGTGACAGGCCTCGGTCTGCACCAGTCGATCCAGATCAAGGACGTGCCGCTCCCCGAAGGAGCAACGCACGCCGAGGACCTGGATCGCGCCGTTGCGACCGTCGCGACCCGCAAGATCGAAACGGTCGCCGCGGCCCCGGCGGAAGCTGGAGCGGCGGAGCCCGAGGTGGTGGGTGCCAAGGCCAAGGCCGACGAGGCCAAGGCCGAAGGCAAGCCCGAGGGCAAGGGCTGAGGATGATCAGAGGGAGCGGGTCGCTGGACTCGGACCGCATGAGCCTCGCAGTGTGAAGCCATGCGGATCGTGGTCGGACTCGGCAACCCTGGAGACGAATACGAGGGAACTCGGCATAATGTCGGGTTCTCGGTCCTCGACGAGACGGCGAAGCTGTCGAAGGTCACGTTCTCCATCCGCGGCGGCAGCGCGGCGGTGGCGGACGGACGGAAGGCGGCCAAGCCATTCCTGCTCGTGAAACCGCTGACCTACATGAATCGCAGTGGAGAGCCGCTGCGCGTGGTGATGCGGGACATGGGTGGGAGGGTCGAGGACGTGCTGGTCGTGCTCGACGAATTCAATCTCGAACTCGGATCGCTCCGCGTTCGAGCGTCGGGCAGCGACGGCGGGCACAACGGACTCAAGTCCGTGATTGCCTGCCTCGGCACGAACGAAGTGGCGCGGCTGCGCGTCGGCATCGGACCGGCGCCGGAGCACATGCCGAAGGACGTCTTCGTCCTCCGGCGGTTCGAGCGCGGCGAGGCGAAGGCGGTCCAAGCGACCGTCGAGTCCGCTGCCTGGGCCGTCGAGGACTGGATCCGAGGCGCGCGCATCGAGGACTTGGCGAACCGGTACAACCGCCGGTTGTAGAAGGCATAGGCGATCACCGCCGGGCAGGAGCGCCGGCACGAACTGGAGCGCAGCGTTGAGTTACGTCTACGAGGGCATGTTCCTTGCCCACAACAAAGAGGCTCGCAAGGACGTCGAGTACCTCGAGGAGCACGTGCGCCAACTGATCGAGAAGTCGGGCGGCGCGGTCACGCATTTGAAGAAGTGGGACGAGCGGAAGCTCGCCTATCCGGTGAAGGGCGTGACGCACGGGATCTACATCCTGTCGTACTTCACGGGCGACAAGGAAGTCGTCGCCAAGCTGCGCGGCGAGGTGCGTCTGTCGAGCTTGATCCTGCGCCACCTCGTGCTGCGGCGCGAGGAGATGCCGGAGGCGATCGAAACGTTCGCCGAATACCAGCAGCGCATGGCGGCCGCGGAGAAGCGCGACGAAGCGTCGGCAGCCGAACCCGCGCGCGTCGGCGGTGACGATGGCTTGGCGGTGGTGCCCGATCTCGACGGCGCCGAGGACGACAACTGAGCGCCGGTTTCACCGTCGCAGATTGAGAGGATGGACCCGTGAGGAACGCGACCAACAAGAAGTCGAGTGCCAAGAAGAAGCGCTTCCGCCGTCTCGGCGAGCGCCCGAAGTTCCTGGTGCGCCCGGAGCGCGCGGAGTTCTTGTTCGACTACAAGAACGTCCCGATGCTGCAGAAGCTCACGACGCAACAGGGCAAGCTGTACTCGCGCAAGCGCGCGGGCAATTCCGCCGCTGCGCAGCGCATCCTGAAGCAGCAGGTCAAGTACGCGCGTCACATGGCGCTCTTGCCGTACGTCGGCTGATCCGCGTCCGGCCCCAGATCATCGAAGGAAACTCGCCATGCAACAGGTCATCTTGGTCCAGGACGTCGACACCATCGGTCGCCGCGGCTTGGTCGTCCGCGTGAAGGATGGCTTCGCGCGCAACTACCTCCTGCCGCGCAAGATCGCGGTGCTCGCGACGTCGGACAACCTCAAGCGTCTCGAAGGCTTGCGCAAGAAGTACGAGGAGGAGGAGAAGGAGCGCAAGGCCGCGGCGATGTCCGCGATCAACAAGCTCCAGGGCCTCACGCTGACGATTTCGGCCAAGGTTTCCGAAGAGGGTCACCTCTACGGCTCGGTCAACGTCGCGATGATCCAAGAGCTCCTCGCGAAGCAGGGTCACGCGATCGACTCCAAGGCGATCCGCTTGGCCGACCCGATCAAGGAGCCCGGCGTCCACACCGTCGCGATCGTCATCCACGAAGACGCGCGGACCGACATCAAGGTCGCGGTCGTCAAGGAAGCCGACGAGCAGCCCGCGCAAGGCTGAGCCCGTCCGGTCGGCGCGACGGCGGCACGATGCGCGCGCGCATCCTGCCGCCGTCGCGCTTGCAGCGCTTCTTCGACGCGCTGCTGGCGTTTCGCACGCGCGATTCGTATCTCATCGGCTGGGTTCGACGGCGCGCGGCGCCGTGGCCCGGGCTCGCATCGACAGCTCCTGTCGCCGGATGGTGGCCCCCATGTCCGACGCGCGCAATCCCGAGCGCATCGCTCCGCACGATGTCGACGCCGAAGCAGCCTTGCTCGGCGCCGTCCTGCTCGATGGCGACACCCTGCACGAGATCGGCGACAAGATCGTTGCCGACGACTTCTACGTCAGCGCGCACCGGCACGTGTACGCGGCGATGCTGGCGCTGGACAAGACCGGCTCGACCATCGATGCGATCACGGTCAAGGACGAGCTGAAGCGGCAGAAGACACTCGACTCGATCGGCGGTCCCGAAGCCCTCGTGCGTCTCGCCGAATCCGTGCCGTCGTCGGCCGCGGCGAAGCACCATGCGCGCATCGTGCGCGACACGGCGCGCCTGCGAGCTTTGCTGCGCGCCGGCCAGGAGATCGTCAAGGACGCGTACGAACCGAAGGGCGACGTCGCATCGATCGTCGACCAGGCCGAACAGCGGATCTTCGCGGTCCGCGGCGACGACACCACCGACATGGCGTCGATCGCGCAGCTGATGAAGCTCGAAGTCCAGGAGATCGAGCGGCGCGAAGCGCTCGGCGGCAAGGTCACGCCGGGGCTGTCGACCGGCTTCTCGGATCTCAACGCGAAGCTCGGCGGCCTCCGCAACGGTGAACTGATCATCGTCGCGGCGCGGCCGTCGATGGGCAAGACGACCTTCGCCCTGAACATGGCGACGCACATCGCCGTGAAGGAGAAGACCGGAGTCCTCGTGTTCTCGCTCGAAGTCGGCAAGCTCCAGGTTGCCGAGAACCTGCTGTGCTCACTGGCGCGCATGAACGCGATGAAGATCCGTCAAGGCGAGATCCAGGCCGGTGACTGGCCGATGATCATCGAGGCCGCGAACGCATTGTCCGAAGCGCCGGTCTACATCGACGACTCGCCCGCGATTTCGCTGCTCGCGCTGCGCGCGAAGGCTCGGCGCTTGAAAGCGCGTGATCCGCGCATCGGCTTGATCGTCGTCGACTATCTGCAACTCATGACTTCACCCGGCGCGGAAAGCCGCCAACACGAGATCAGCCAGATCTCGCAGGGACTGAAGGCGCTGGCGCGCGAGCTCGGCGTTCCCGTGATCGCGCTGTCGCAGTTGAACCGCGCCGTCGACGCGCGCGACGATCACCGCCCACGCATGTCCGACTTGCGTGAATCGGGCTCGATCGAGCAGGACGCGGACGTCGTGATGTTCCTGTACCGCGACGCGTACTACAAGGCGCAGGAAGATCTGCTGCCGCAGCAACTGCGAACCGCGGAAGTCATCATCGGCAAGCACCGCAACGGCCCGACCGGCGTCGTCAGCCTTTATTTCTTCGGCGAGAGACTTCGCTTCGAGGATCCGGCGCGCGCCGGGTAGAACGCTGCGCGATGATCGCCCGACTCCTGGCGCTGTGCCTGTGTTTCGCGCTGCTCGGATTCATCCCGCCGCGTGACGAAGGCGTCGTCGGCTCGATCGACGTCCGCGGGAACGAACGGGTCGCGACGGCGCAGATCCTCGAGAACATGCGCACGCGGGTCGGCAAGCTGCTCGATCCGAACGACGTCCAGCAGGACATCCGCGACCTCTACGCACGGTTCGGCATTCGCGTCACCGTCGAAACCGAGAAGCGCGACCAGGCCGTCCATCTGTTCCTCGAAGTCGACGAGGAGATGATGATCACGGACGTCGTGATCGACGGCGTCGAGGACTCACGCGCGCGCGAACTGCTCGAGGACGTGTCGCTGTTCGGCGTACACACGATGCTCGAAGCCCAGGTGAAGGACCGCGCGGCCGAACTCGAGCAACGCTTGAAGGACGAGGGTCGCTACTTCGCGAAGGTCGAGGTCGCGCTCGAGCCGAACGCGGACGGCATGACGGCACGGCTGCACGTGCATGAGGGCGAGAAAGTCGCCATCGACGCGATCGAGTTCAGCGGTGCGTCGATCCCCGCCGATCGGCTGCTCGGCGTCATGACGACGAAGCCGACGCGGTTGCTCGTGTTCAAGGGCTACCTACGCCAGGATCAGCTCGATCGCGACTTGGTCGAGCTCGAGCGCTACCTCGGCAACGAGGGTTACCGCTCCGCGAAAGCGACGCTCGCCGGAGTCGACGTCGATGCCGAGGGCGACTCCGCCGTCGTGCGAATCGCGATCGACGAAGGCGCGCGCTCCAGCGTGCGCGAGGTCGTCGTCGAAGGCGATGGTTCCGTGCCGCAGGAAGCGCTCGACGCGTTGATCGAGTCGAAACCCGGCGACCCGGTGCGCGCCGCCGCTCTCGAGCGCGATCGCGATCGGTTGAAGAACGCGATGCAAGAGCGCGGCTTCATCCGTGCGCAGGTCGAGACGCGCATCGAGTACCCCGACGCCGCGGACCAAGCGCGCGTCGTACACCGCGTCGGCGCCGGTTCGCAGAAGCGCGTGCGCGACGTCGTCGTGCGCGGCAACACGCAGACACCCGACGGCATCGTGCGACGCGAGGTCACGCTGCGTCCCGGCGACCTCGCGGATGCTCGCGAGCTCAAGAAGACCGCCGACCGCCTGCGCGCGACCGGGTGGTTCCGCGACGACCGGGGGCGCGACTTGGTCGACGTGCGCTTTCGCGAAACGTCCGACCCGCTGCTCGAGGACGTGCTCGTCGACGTCGAGGAAGTGCGCTCCGGCCGGCTCTTCTTCGTGGTCGGCGCGGACACCGACGTCGGCTTCTTCGCCGGCGTGAACCTCGAGAAGAACAACTTCGATCTGCACGACACGCCGTCGGCGTGGGATCCCATCACGCTGTTCTCCGAGTTCTGGAACAACGAGGCGTTCCACGGCGGCGGTCAGCACCTGCAGATCCAGGTGCAGCCGGGATCGCGCGTGTCGACGGCGCGCGTGACGTTCGAGGACCCGTACTTCCGTGGTTCGGAGCGCGATCCGCTCGCGCTGCGCTTCGACGTCTACGGCGTTCAGTCGCAGATCTTCGACGAGTTCGACGAGGACCGGTACGGCGTGTCGGCGACCTTCACGCGCCGCCTCGACGAACACTGGACCGCGGGCGTCATGGGGCGGTTCGACGTGGTCAACGTCGGAGACCTCGACGACGCGCCGGACGACGTCGAGGACGTCGAAGGCCTCAGCGTCGTGCCCGCCGTCGGTTTGCTCGCGAAGTACCAGGACTTCGACAGCGTGCTGCTGCCGTCGAAGGGCTTCGAGGTCGGCGGGCGCTACGAGTTGCTGACGCTCGACGCCTGGGGCCAGCGCGCCGTCGTCGCGGGCTCCTGGCTGACGCCTCTGCACGAGGACGATCGCGGGCGCAAGCACCTGTTCAATCTGCGCGGCTCGGTGGGTGTGGCGCAGGGCTTCTCGGGAGAGCTGCCGTTCTTCGAGCGCCTCCAAGGCGGCGGCAGCAGCGGCGACTTCCCGCTGCGTGGGTTCGAGCTGCGCGGCATCGGGCCCGAGGACGAAGACGTCCATCTCGGCGGCGCGTTCGCGTACTCGACGAGCTTCGAGTATTCGTTCCCGCTGTACTCGACCTACGAGCCACTGGTCGACCAGGAGATCGAGTACGTGCGCGGGATCGCGTTCGTCGACATCGGCTCGGTCGAGGATTCCGTCGCCGGGTTGTTCGGCCAGCCGCGCGCGTCGATCGGCGCGGGCGTGCGCGTGCGGTTGCCGTTCCTCGGCGATGCGCCGGTCTCGGTCGATCTCGGCGTCCCCGTTCTCGAGGAAAAGGACGATTCGACGGAGCTCATCAGCGTGCGCGTCAGCACGCGCTTCTAAATCGAAGTTCACGATGCTGTGATGCCGCGAGGTCGAGCGAGAAGCGCGCAGGCGAGGGGGATCGACGACGCGACTCAATGGAACGAGTCGCAGAGTCCCCGGTCGCGGAGCGACCCGATCCTCCAGACACGATGCTTGCGCGGTTCACAGCCGGCCGCAGCCATGACGGAATCGTGAACTTCGATTGGGTCCGATCCGAGGAGGTGCGCATGGTGACTCGACGGGAGACGTTCGCGGGAATCGCTGCGTTGGGGGCGGGCGCAGTGCTGCAGCCAAATGGCGCACCGCTACGCGTCGGCGTGGTGGACTTGCTGCGCGTGTTGAAGGAGCCGAAGGCGATCCAGGCCATCGACGAGCAATTGCGCGGCTGGATCGACCGGGAGCAGGCTCCGCTGAAGGCGATGCAGAACGAGCTGAAGGAGATCGAAGCGCGCATCGAATTGCTCGACGCGAACGGTCCCGATGCCCGCACCGCCAAGCGTGACCTCGAACACAAGAGCGTCGAATTCAAGTACGCGTTCAACGCGGCCGACGCGGAGCGCCAGACGCGCATCAAGGCGGCGCGGAAGCTCGGGTTCGAGATCGCGCAGAAGGCGATCGGCGACGTCGCGAAGAGCTTGGGCCTGCACTTGGTGCTGCAAGCGCGCGGCGGCGACCTCGACGGCGAGACCGAATCCGCGGTTTCGGCGGAGATCTACCTGCGGACCGTGCTGTATGCCGACGGGGCGCTTGACATCACTTCGGACGTGCTTAGTGTGCTCAACCGCTAGTCGAATCAGCGGCTTGAGTTACGTGCGCTCGAGGCAGTTCGACGGCGGGCCTCGCGGGGCGTATTGATCCCAGGGCGTTTCGTGGCGCGATCCCTCGGCGACATCGCTCGACGGTTGAACGGGCAGCTCGACGGCGACCCGGCGCTGCAAGTCCACGGCCTCGCGGGACTATTCGACGCGCGTGAAGGCGACCTCGCCTTCGTCGGCGATGCCCGTTACGCGCCGTTCGTCGCTCGATCGCGTGCGTCCGCTCTGATCGTCGGCCCCGAGTTCCAAGGCGCGTCGGTGCCGGTGATCCGCGTGCCGAAGCCGATGCCGGCATTCGAATCGCTGCTCGACTGGTTCACACCGGAGCGCGCACCCATCGTCGCGGGCATCTCGCCCACCGCGCTCGTCGCGTCGACCGCGACGATCGCTGCGACCGCGACGATCGAAGGCCACGTCAGCATCGGCGATCGCTCGAGCGTCGGCGAATCGACGGTCATCCATGCCGGCGCGCGCATCGGCGCGAACGTGCACATCGGACGCCATTGCGTGGTGGCCGAAAACGTCGTGCTGCAAGAACGCGTGCGCCTCGGTGATCGCGTCGTGATCCACGCCGGCACCGTGATCGGATGCGACGGCTTCGGCTATCGGCCGGGCAAGGCGGGCATGGAGAAGCTCCCGCACATCGGCGCGGTCGAGATCGGCGACGACGTCGAGATCGGCGCCTGCGTGACGATCGATCGCGCGCGCTTCGGGCGGACGACGATCGGTCGTGGCACGAAGATCGACAACTTGGTGCAGATCGCGCACAACGTCCAGATCGGCGAGCATTGCGTGATCGCTGCGCAAGTCGGCATCTCGGGCTCGACGACGATCGGCGATGGCTGTGTGTTCGGGGGGCAGGCTGCCACCGCTGGCCACGTGCGCATCGGTCGGCGCGTGACGGCCGCCGCGCGCGCGGGTCTGACGAAGGACGCGCCCGACGGCGCCGTGATGTTCGGCATCTACGCCGGCCCGGTGCACGAGAAGCGACGCGAAGAAGCCGCGTTGCGCAAGTTGCCCGAGCTGCTGCGACGCGTGCGTGAACTCGAGAAGGCACTCGGAATCGCCGACTCCGGCGGTGCGACGGAGGACGGCTGATCATGCGCAACCAGAAGACGCTGCGCGCGCCGCTCGAATTGAAGGGCATCGGTTTGCACACCGGGCGCGAGACGACCGTCAAGGTCTTGCCCGCGGGCCCCGACCAAGGCGTGATCTTCGTGCGCACGGATTTGCCCGACGCCCCGCACATCCCGGCGACGCTCGATTTCCTCGCGCAGGGCGCGCGGCGCACTGCGCTGAAGAACGGCGAGGCCGAGGTGAACACGGTCGAGCACCTGTTCGCCGCGTTCCTCGGGCTCGGCGTCGACAACGCCGAAATCCACATCGATGGACCGGAGCTGCCGGGGCTCGACGGCTCCGCGATCCCGTTCGTCGAAGCGATCCAGAAGATCGGACTCGTCGAGCAGAAATCGCAGCGCATCCAGTTCATCGCCGACAAACCGCTGCACGTGACCGAAGGCGACGCGACGGTGATGCTCGTGCCGAACGAGGCCGACGAGTTGCGCCTGTCGTACACGCTCGATCTGCCGGGGTCCGGCTATCCGGCGCAGTTCGTCGAAGTCCCGATCAATGCGGAGACGTTCTGTCGCGACGTGGCGCCCGCGCGCACGTTCGTGCTGCGCGCCGAAGCCGATCAACTGCGCGCCGCGGGTCTTGGCCAAGGTGCCAACACCGAGAACACGCTCGTCATCGACGACGGCAAAGTCATCGAGAACGTGCTGCGCTTCCCCGACGAGTTCGCGCGCCACAAGCTGCTCGATCTCGCGGGCGACTTGTTCCTCGCCAACGTCGACATCCGGGGGCGCGTGCTCGCGACGCGTTCGGGGCACGGCACGAATCGCGCGCTGGTGCGACTGATCGCCGAAGAGATGAAGGCGCGCGAAGTCGCTGGCCAGGTGGGTCGCGACTCCGGCGTCGACATCCGCGAGATCCTGCAGCTGTTGCCGCACCGCTACCCGTTCCTGCTGATCGATCGCGTGATCGAGCTCGAGGGCTACCGGCGCGCCGTCGGCATCAAGAACGTCACGATCAACGAGCCGTTCTTCCAAGGCCACTTCCCGAGCCAACCGATCATGCCCGGGGTGCTGATCCTCGAAGCGATGGCTCAGCTCGCGGGCGTGCTGCTGCTGCGCCGCCTCGAGAACACCGGCAAGCTCGCGGTGCTGTGGTCGATCGACAAGGTGAAGCTGCGGCGCTCGGTGATCCCGGGCGACCAACTGCGCATCGAGATCGAAGCGACCAAGGTCCGCGACACGATCGGCCAAGTCCAAGCCTGGGCGCGGGTGAACGACAAGACCGCGGCGGAGGCCGTGTTGACGTTCACGCTGATCGACGCCGCCTGACGGCGGCCGCTGGCCCGAGCGACGCTCGCGCCGCAACGGACGACTCGCACTCGATCCCGCATTCGGAGAAACCCGTGACTTCACCGCTGCGAATGGCCGTGCTCGGCACGGGACACCTCGGTCGCCACCACGCTCGCAATCTCGGCCAGATGGACGGCGTGCAGCTGATCGCCGTCGTCGATCCCTCCGAAGAGCGCGGCCGGCCGGCGGCCGACACCGCGAAGACCACGTGGATCGCGCGCCCGGAAGACCTGCCGGCGGAACTCGACGCGGTCTCGATCGCTGCGCCGACACCGGCCCATTTCGCGTTGGCGAAGTACTTCCTGGAGCGCGGCGTCCACGTGCTCGTGGAGAAGCCGATGACCGCGACGTTGGAGGAGGCGCGCGCGCTCGCCGCCATCGCGGCCAAAGCGAAGCGCTGCCTGCAAGTCGGGCACATCGAGCGCTTCAATCCGGTTTGGCAGCACGTCACGAACACGCGGTGCGCGCCGCGCTTCATCGACGCCGAGCGCTTCGCCGCGCATACCGGTCGCTCGCTCGACACGAGCGTCGTGTTCGACCTGATGATCCACGACCTCGATCTGGTCTGCGCGTTGGCGGCCTCCGCGGTGGTCGATCTCCGCGCGACCGGCGGCGTGGTCGTCGGACCGTTCGAGGATTGGGCCGAGTGTCGCCTGACCTTCGAGAACGGCACGGTCGCGGAAGTCCGCGCAAGTCGCGTCAATCCGGCCGGCGGACGGCGTACGCGCGTGTTCGCGACCGACAAGACGCTCGAGATCGACTTCCAGACCCGCAAGTTGCAGATCGTCGAGAAGGGCACGACGACGCCGCAGACCGTGCGCGAGCTGCAAGGCAGCGACGAGGAACCGTTGCGTCGCGAACTGTCCAGTTTCGTCGCCGCGATCCGCTCGGGTTCCCGCCCGCTCGTGTCCGAGACCGAGGGCCTACGCGCCGTCGAGTTGGCCGATCGCGTCGTCGGCCAGATCCGCGGTGGGCGCTGACGGGTGTCGAATCGAGCCCGTGAGCGTCGGCGTCCGCTGGCGCGCGTTCGGTTGCCGTGCCGGCGTCAGGGGGCTTCGTACTCGTCGTCGACGGACCGGAACCGGTAGAAGCCGAGGATTCGCAACAGGATCAGTCGACGACGTGCCGCATCGGCGTACTGCGGCTGACTCGCGTACAGCCGCTCGACGCCGGACTCTCCCTCGCGCTCGCCGACCTCCAGGCAGCGGCGGACGAATTCGCGGACCCGCTCGTCGTGCCGTGGACTTTCTGGGGTCGGGCGGGCCTGCGAAGGTTCCATAACCCTGCCATCCGGGGCCGGGGCGCACCGTCACGCGCTTTCGGGCTCGAACCGTCCGACATGCCTTCATGCGTTGTAGACTCCGGAACGCCTGGACCGACGATCCCCAAGATTCCGCAGCTCACGAAGATTCCCCAGTTCGGCCCCCCGTTGTGAGAGGTGTTCATGTCCGAGAAGGACCCAGCCGCCGACGACGGCAGTTCCAGCGAACTCGTCGAAGCTGCCGCTCGTGGCGACAAGGCGGCCATCGAAGCGCTGATGCAGCAGCACATCTCGGGGGTGCGCGCGTTCGTTCGTTTGCGCGCCGGACCCGTCGTCCGAGCCAAGGAGTCGGTGTCCGATCTGGTCCAGTCCGCGTGCCGCGAGGTCCTCGAGCACATCGACCGCTTCCAGTACGCCGGCGAGGCGGGATTCCGCCAGTGGCTGTACGCGACCGCGCTGCGCAAGGTCCTGAACCGGCACGAGTACTACACGGCCGAGAAGCGCGACGTGAAGAAAGAGATCGCGCCGCCGTCGACGGCCGCCAACGGCGGCAGCAGTTCCGGTGCGGCGGACGTCGGCCTGCTCGCCGCCTACAAGAACTTCGCCACGCCGAGCCAGGTCGCGATCGGCAACGAAGAACTCGGTCGCATCGAGCAGGCATTCGACAAGCTGCAAGACGACTACCGCGAGGTCATCATCCTGTCGCGCATCGTCGGCCTCTCGCGCGCGGAGATCGCCGAGAAGCTCGGCAAGAGCGAGGCGTCGATCCGCGGCTTGCTCTATCGCGCGCTCGCGCAGCTCGCGGAGTTGCTCGACCACAAGTGAACGGACGCGCGCTCGCGCCGCGCTGCACCCTCGGGTGAGGCCAGCAACGCGGATCCAGCCGATCGACTCACGTGCTCACGACTTCGCTGCGACGGGAGTCGCGGCGGGCAGTTGCCCGCTCGACTCCGAGCCGTAACGGAGTTCCTTGGCCCGCAGCTCGATCGCGAGTCCACTCGGGATCAACTTCGCGAGCTTCCACACGCGATAGGCGCCGGCGCCGCCGAGCGCGTCGACCAAGCGGCGTTCGCCTTCGGCGTCGGCATCGCCGAGTACGGCCTGCGCGTCGATCTCGGCCTCGCTGACCGTCGTCGCGGCCAGCATGCGCTGCTCGCGACTCGCGGCTTCGCGTCGTTTCGCTTCGAGCTTCGTGCGCGCCTCGAGCGTTTCGACCGCGGCGGCGCCGCGCTGCTCTTCCTCCGCGACCTGCCGCTGGATCTCGGCCTTGGTCTCGGCGACGGCGATCGCGACCTCGCCCTTCAGCGTGTTGAAGCGCGCATTCACGCGCGCGGTGGCCTCGAGCTCGACGTTGGTCAGGACCTCTTCCTCGGCGAGCCGCGCCAGTTGGAACGGCTTGCGCACGGCTTCGGGCACTTCGAGCCCGCGCACGAGCGCGAGCAGGACGCGCACCTTCTTCTTCTCGAGCGCTGCCTTCAGCTCGACGGTGACTTCGTCCTGGAACACGACGCGCGCGTCTCCCTCCATGAACTGACGTGACGACAGGTTGCTGCCCTTCAAGCGCACGATCGATTCGACCTGCGGCTTGATCACGCGTTCGATCACGTCCTTCTCCGAGCCGTAGCGCTTCACGAGGTACGGCGCGTCTTCGGGCAACAGGCCCCAGATCAGCGACATCTCGGCCGTGATCGTGTTCGAGTCGCTGGACGGGAATTGGATCGCGTGCTTGCCCGTGAACGACAACTCGCGCCATCCGATGCGGATGTGGTTCACCGAGTACTCGAGCGGATTGAGGAAGTGCACGCCTGCGTGCAACACGTCGCGCTGCACACCGCGTTGGTCGGGACCCGCGAGTTCGTCCGACGACAGCACGCCGTCGAGATGCGTGACGACGCCGACCGAACCGGTCGGGACGACCACGGCGTCGTGGACCTCGACCGTGTACGCGTACGGGTTCAGTGCGTACCGACCCGGCGTCAGCACACGTCGCCGCACGCCGCGTTGGCCCTCGTCCGCGAGGAAGCTCCCCGGCGGCAGCGGCGCGCCGACGAGCGCGGTGACGACGCCGACTTGCGGCAGTCGCGCGGGGACGACGGTGTCGCCGTTCTTCGCGCCCGGCGCACCCGGCAGGATCTCGAGCATCGGATGGCGTTCGATCGTCACTCCGAAGCGATCGACGACGTGCCGGCCCGGACCGAGCACGTGCTCGCGCACGCCCTTCTGGCCGTCGCGCGCGAGCATCTGACCGGGCTCGAGTTCGTCGCCGTCGTGCGCGATGACGACGAGGAACTCGTCGGGCCCGACGTCGACGGTCTTGCCGCAGGCATGCAGTGCGCAAGCGACAGCGGCCAGCGTGAAGGTGGATAAGGCGCGGTTCATGGATTCTCCTTCGGAGTCGGTGCGGGCGCCGCGGCGCCGTCCGTGGGCGACGGCGATTCCGGATCCGGTCCCATGTCGAGCGCTTGCTCGACGAGCACGTGCGACGGCGGTGCGTCCAGCGTGGCCACGATGCTGCGGTAATGCGGGATCAAGCGTTCGAGCAGGCGCAGGCGCGCGTAGGCGTCGCCGCCGCCGGTCGCGGCGGCCATCTTGCGTTCGATCGCGGCGACGGTTTCGCTCGAGCGCGCTTTCGCGGTCGCGCTCGAGCGCGCGCTCGCGCGGATGCGTTCGGCGTCGAGCTTCGCGATCTCGAGCGCGATCTGCGCTTGCTCGTCCTCGGCCGCGGCGGTCGCGAGAGCGCGCGCTTCGGCTTCGCGCGCGCTGCCGAATTCGGTCGCGTGCGTCGCGCGCGCGGCCGCGAGCAGCGCCGGCAACTTCTCGAGTTCCTGCTCGCGCGCCAGCGACGCGCGGCCGCGCTCGGTCTCCATCTGCGCGTCGATCTGCGAGCGCAGCAGCGCCGCTTCGACGCGCCGTTGGATCAACGTCGCCAACTCGTTGGGCGGCGTGATGCCGCTGATCGTGACCGCGTGGATCACCGGGCCCTCGGCTTCGACGAGGCGGCGCAGTTCGGTTTCGAACGCGCTCTGGAAACTCTGTCGCGACGTCCCCGCGATGAAATCGCGAGCCGGTGAGCGCGCGCCGAACGAGCGCGAGATCGCGCGGGCTGCAGGGAGGATCAGGCTGTCCTCGACGACCTTCGTGCCGCCGAACTTCACGTACACGAGCGGAGCGCTGGCGTCGGTCAGGCTCCATTCGATCGCGCCGTCGAGCGCGATGTCGAAGCCGTCGCTGGTCGGGAATCGCACGCGCGTGCCCGGCGTCGTGAGGTCGAGGCGTTGCGATTGGCGCGACACCGGCAGCACGAACGTGGCGAAGGGATTCACGTGGTGGATGCCGGGCGGCAGCACCTGGGCCTGAACGCCGCGTTCGTCCGCCGCGGCGAGCCATGCGTCACCGCGACTCGGACCGCGGCCGACGAGATGCGCGACGACGCCGACCTGGCCGGGCTGGATCACGACCGGATCGAACAACAACACGCGATACGCGCGCAGGTTGATCGCGTGCGATCCGGCCGCGAGCGGCTCGCGCAGGATGCCCTTGCGGACGATGCCCGCCGCGGCGTCGGCCGGATTCTCGTCGGCGAGCGTTTGTCCCGCGGGCAAGTCCTCGCCGAACAGGCGCACGAGCACGCCGACTTTCGTGGTCGGGACCACCGTCAACGGCACGGTCTGCCAGTCGTAGTCGTGGCGGTTGATCGCATCGTGTCGACCGGGCGGCAGCACGTCTTCGACGATGCCGCGGTACGGCGGCTGTCCGGGCGCGGTGCGCGGCGCGATGATGGAACCGGGAGGCGGCTCACGACCGTCGCGGCGCAACAGGATCGCGACGCGCCCGGGCGGCACGTCGAGCGTGTCGAAGCGAGCACGCTGCGACCACACCAGCGCGCCGATGCCGGCGAGGGCCGGCACGATCAAGACCATCACCCGGATCCGCGTCCGCATGGCTCGTCCTCCGCATCGAAGTGCGGCGAACCCTATCGGCCGCTGGGCCGAGGCCGAGGTCAGGCGCGCGTAACGAGGTGCCGGGAACGCGAGCTCAGGACGACTTCACGGGCTCGGCCTCGACGAGTTCGACGATCCCCAACGTGGGCGGGCAGAGGAAGCGGATGCGCGGCGCTTGGTGCCGCTCGAGTCCGATGCCGCGCGATTGGTAGATCCACGTGGCGCCGTGCGGTCGGAACAGTCCTCCCGCGGCGATTCGATTCGGCAGGCCCGAGAACGTGATCGGCGGACCGAACCACGGCAGTTGCACTTGCCCGCCGTGCGTGTGTCCGGCGACGACCAGGTCGACGCTCGAATCGCGCCGCAGGTCGTCGAAGATCTCACCGTGGTGTCCGAACAGGATGCGGATCGCACCGTCGTCGGGCTCGGCGTCGAACGCGCGTGTGTACACGCGATCGAGACGATTGCGCGTCTCCTCGCCGTGCTTGCCGACGTGGTCGTGGAACACGTGGAACGGCAACGCGCCGCCGAGTCGCACCAGCCGGTCCTTCACGCGGATGGTCGTCGACGTGTTCCACAGCACCGTGACGCCGCCGTCCGCGACGAGTTGCTGGAAGTCGGCGCCCTCGTCGGTGTCGCCGAGTACGGCGTACGTCGGAGCGGTCTCGGCCAGGAAGCGCAACAACCGCACGAGTTCGGAGCGCGCGGCCGCGTACTGCGCCGGTGAGCCTTGGAACAGATCGCCGGGCAACAGCACGAGGTCGGGCTGCTGCGCGCGCAACGCGCGTGCGACGTCCCACTCGAACTCGCCGATCCGCCAGTTCTGCAGATCGGCGAGAACGGCGATGCGGATCGGCTCCGCGCCGACGCGATCGCGCTCGAGGCGGCACGTGACCGACTCGACGACGAGGCGTCGCGGCTCGATCGCGCTCGCGTACACGCCGACGCCGATCGCGCCGAGACCGAGCCAGGACAAGCGCAGCGCGCCGCGATCGACGCGAGCGCCGCGGCGCGCCGCGATCCACACGCTGGCGCAGGCGATCGGCAGCGCGAGCACGAGGTCGTACCAGGTCAAGCACAGCGCGCCGAAGCCGTTCAGCCCGACGCGCCAGAGCACGATCGAGCGCACGACGGCGAGCGGCACCAACGCGAGACCGGCCGCGAGCGCTCGCAGCGCCGTCAACGAAGCAGAACGCCGCCACCAAAGCAGGGTCAGCAACAGCACGGACGTCGCGAGCGTCGACGTCGCGCACACCAAGGAGAACGGCACGCCGCGCATGTGGACCTGCGCGAAGTCGGTGAAGGGAAGGAGTTGGAGCATGGGCGCGGATCCTAGGGTGTGGATGGCTTTGCTGAGTAAAGCACTTGAAAACGCCGCGTGCGGTGGCACACTCCGGACCATGCTTCCCGCATCCTCCGTCTATCGCCGCGCGCACCACGACCTCCACGTCATCCGCTCGACGATCGAACGCGCGGGGACCTTCACGGCCGTGCCGGGCATCGGCATGTGCGTGATGGGTTCCAGCGCGCTGGTCGCGGCCATCGCCGGGGCCGCGACCGCGACGCCGCGCCAATGGCTCGCCGTTTGGCTCGCCGAGCTCGCATTCGCCCTCGCCGTCGGCGTCGGCTCCATGGTCGCGAAAGCGCGGCGTGCCGGAGTCCCGCTGCTGCGTGGATGCGGCTTGCGCTTCCTAGTTGCGCTGGTGCCGCCCTTCGTCGCCGCAGGTGTGCTGTCGCTGTGGTTCCTCGACAACGGGCACGCGGACCGGCTGCCGGCGCTGTGGCTGTTGCTCTACGGCGTCGGCGTGCTGACCGGCGGCGCATCGTCGGTGCGCTCGGTGCTCGTACTCGGCGGGTTCTTCTTCGCCCTCGGAACGCTCGCCGCGTTCGCTCCGACCGCATGGTCGAACGTCTTGCTCGGCATCGGATTCGGCGGACTCCACATCGTCTTCGGCGCCTACGTCGCGAGGAGGCACGGTGGCTGATTCATCCGCTTCGCGCCGCGCGGCCGCATCGCTGCGCAAGATCCAAGGCCTCGACGAAGGTGGCGTCGAAACCCGGCTCATCCACGAGCCCGCACGCCTGCGCATCGTGTCGGCGCTCGCGGTCGGCGACACACTGACGTTCGCGGACCTGAAGGCGCAGCTCGAGCTGTCCGACGGCAATCTGTCCGTTCATGCCCGCAAGCTCGAAGAGGGCGGGCTGATCACCTGCACCAAGTCGTTCGCGGGCCGCGTTCCGCGCACCGAGTACCGCTTGACCGCGAAGGGCAAGAAGGCGCTCGATCGTTACCTCGACCACATGGAAGCCCTGATCCGCCAACTCCGCGACGCGGAGTGATCCGCCCGCGTCGCGATCGGCGCTCGTCGTCCGTTCGTCAACTTTGTGATGCAAAGCACAACTGCCGCGCGAGGAGTCGACCCCATGCAAGGACCCACGAATCGCCCCGATCCCACGCGCGACGTGCTCGCGGTGGTCGCAGAGCTCGACGCGATCGCGCCGATCCATCGGCAGAAGCGCCTGTTCCTGCGCGTTCGCGACGGCGCGTTCGCGTGGGCGACCGGTCGGCCCGATCGGGACGCGGAGCATCGCTTGCGCGACGCGTTCACGACGACGTTCTTGCTCGGCGCGGTCGAACCGAACTCCGCGGCCGCGTTGGCGCTGCATCACGCTTCGCTGTTCGTGCTCGCGAACGGCATCGCGCGCGCGAAGAGCGCCGCGACGCTGGTCCACGTGCTGCGGCGGCGGCGCGTGATCGCATCCCACGACTGGGGGGATCCGCGCACGGCGAAGCTCGTCAGCCGGACGGACGGGGATCGGCGTTGGATCGATGGCCAGGTCGATCCGAGCGCGCTGGCGCCGGAAGCGGACGTCGCGTGGCTGCGCGCGCACGACGGCCGTGGGGCGGTGCTCGCGTTCGTGGAGCTCGATGCCGACCAGGCCGTTCACCGGCTGCCCTCGGCTCACGCGAACGACCCGTCCACGCGCGCGGAAGGCCGGCTCGTGCTGCAGCGCGCGAGCGTCCCGCACGATGCCGTGCTGTTGCGCGAAGGAGATGCGGATTTCGCGCGGTGCGTCCGGTTGCGCGATGCATGCGTGCGCGCGCTGCGACCCGCCGCCTGGCTCGGCGCCGCGCAACGGGCATTGGAGGAGTATCGCGCCCACGTCTTGACCCGGCGCGCCGCGGCCATCGATGGGGATCGGGTCGCGGCGTTGGGCGGTTGGCTGTTCGAACTCCGGGCCGCGGCGGCGGCGAGTCTCGAAGTCCTGCGCCTCGTCGCGCACGCGGCGTTCGACGCCGATCCGACCGCTCTCGCGCGTGCGGCGAGCGCTTCGGACGCGGTCGCGGCTCACGCCCCCGCGGTCGCGGAACGCATCGTGTCCGCGGTCCGCGCGCGCATCGGTGCCGCGAGCCTCGCACTCGGCCATCCGCTCGAACGCCTGTCGCGCGACGTGCGCGCGGCGACGCTCGAGTCCGAACTCGACGCGATGCGCGCACACGCCACGGCGGCCGCCTTCCTGCGCGCCGGCGAGAGCGGTGTCGTCACGCCTTGGTGACGCCGATCCGGATCGAGACGTCGTCGAGCGCCGCGTCCTGCACGTGAGCGCCCGTCGCCGGGCCGAGCGTCAACGAAGTCGCGAGCGTCTGCTCGCGGATCGTCGTGAGGAACGGTTCGATCGCGGTCGCGGTTTCGGCGGGGAGTTCGAGCACCAACGCGATGCGGTCCTGGATGCGTAGCTTCGCGTCCTTGCGCGCCTGCTGGATCGCGCGGATCACGTCGCGCGCGGCTCCCTCGCGAACCAGGTCCGGATCGAGCGCGACGTCGAGGCCGACGATCGTGCGATTGCCGCCGAGCGGCTGGCTGGCGACGCCGGGCTTCGACACGAGCTTCAGTTCGAACTCGTTGGGCTCGATGCGCACGCCATCGACGTCGACCGCACCGTCGGGCAGGGACTTCCAACGGCCGGCCTTCGACGCGCCGATCACGCGCTGCACGTCCTTGCCGAGTCGCGGCCCGAGCAGCTTGGCGTTCACGGCCAAGGCGAAGTCGCC